>NZ_JBQUZK010000056.1:0-600943 GCF_056313885.1 Methylosinus sp. DMC45 | reverse complement strand
TGTCGCGGAAAATGAACCTCGCGCTTTGGAGCAAAGAGTTCTTCTTCGAACTCTTTGCTTATATGCGATAGCCCTGCCCCCTAAAGGGGAGGGTGAGCGCGTCCGTTTGCCTTGGCTAAGGAAGGTCTACGCGCGCCGCGCCAGAAACGCAGCCGCCTCGCGCAGCGACGCGCGCGCTTCCGGCATGAAGGCGGCGCCCAATTGCCAGCCATGCGGAACCAGCGGGAAAGCTGTCAGCTCCACTGAGGTTCCCGCCGCTGCGGCGCGCTCGGCGAGGCGGCGCGAATCGTCGAGCAGCAGCTCGTCCTCGCCCACATGCAGCAAAAGCGGCGGCAGGCCGGAGAGATCGCCGAGTAGCGGCGACGCCTCCGGGTCCTTCGCGCTCGCTTCGCCGAGATATTGCCGCGCGGCGAGCCGCAGCGCGCGCCGCGTGAAGATCGGGTCCTTCCCCTCATTGTCGCGCGTCGAGGCGCCGCTCGTCGAAAGATCGGTCCAGGGCGAGAACAGCGCCGCCGCGCTGGGGAGCGGCAGGCCGCGCGCGCGCAGCCGCAGCATCAAGGCGAGCGCCAATCCGCCGCCGGCCGAATCGCCGGCGAGCGCCAAAGGTCCGCGCGCGGCGAGGCGCTCATAGACGCTGCTCACATCGTCGAGCGCGGCGGGGAAGCGATGCTCGGGGGCCAGCCGATAGGCGGGGGTGAAGACATTGAATCCGGCCTTCGCGAAAAAGCGCGCGGTGGAGCGATAGAGGCGCGGCGCGCCGGCCATATAGGCGCCGCCATGCAGATAGAGCAGCGTCGCCTTTGGCGCGCGCGCTCTGATCCATTCGCCGGGGATGTCCGGTTCGGCTTCGGCGCCGCCGGAGGGCGGCCAGGGAAAGCGCAGATTCAGCGCCTGAGCCGCGGCGTCCGCTCCGCCCTCGCCGCAGATGCGCGGGCGCAGGAAGCGGCGCAGAAAGGCGCGCGAAAGATGCGCCGAAAGGCTCGCCATGCCGGGCTATTTCGCGGCCGGCGCCGGCGGCGGGGCGGCGGGCTTTTCGGCCGGAGGAATGGTCGTCTCCAGCAACGCGTCGAGCTTTTCGTCCACGAGGCCGGCGGCCTTGGCGCGGCTGTTCCACAGCATGGCCTCGGAATGGTTCTTCTCGACGCCGAGCCCTTCGGCCAGCAGCCGCGCGAGGCGATTCTGCGCCACCACATTGCCGGCGGCGGCGGCCTGCCGCAGCAGCTTCACCGCATGGGCGCGGTCGCGCGCGACGCCGGCGCCGTTGAACTCCATGATCGCGAATTCCACCATGGCGGCTGTATGGCCGGCCTCGGAGGCCTTGCGCAGCCAATTGGCGGCCTCGGCCGGATCGGCCGGCGCGCCGCGGCCGTTCTTGTAGAGCAGCGCCAGCGCATAGGCGGCGTCGGAATTGTCCAGCTCGGCGGCGCGGCGGAAATAGGCCTGCGCCTTGGCGAAATCCGGCTCCTTGCCGTCATTTTCGAGCCACAGCTCGCCCAATAGCTGCAGCGCCGCCGCATGGCCTTCGGCCTTCTCGAGATAGGTTTTCGCGAGCGCGCGGTCCTTGGCGGTGTCGCGGCCGGTGAGCGAGGCCGCGCCGAAGAAATAGGCGGCGTCCTTGCCGCCGGCGTCGGCGGCGCGGCGGAACCATTGCATCGCCTGGGCGCGGTCGCGCGCGACGCCTTGCCCGTCGAGATAGAGCCGGCCGATCAGCGTGAGGGCGGCGGCGTCCCTGGGATTTGCGGCGAGGCGCTTTTGCGCTTCGCCCATGGCGGCGACATAGTCCCCGCGCTGATAGGCGCCGAAGGCGAGATCGGCGGCCGGCGGCGCAGGCTCGGCCGCGAGGGCCGGGGCGGCGAGCAGGAGCAGGGCGAAAGCGAGGCGCTTGCTCATTTCGCCGCCTCTCGGACGAGCCGCGCCGCCTCGCGCATGGCCTCCGCCGGGCCGCGCGGATCGTCCCACACTGCCGCGTCCAGGCTCACGAATTCCGCGCCGGCGGCGGAGAGCGGGCCGACCTCGGCGAGGCTATGCGCCAGCGCCACGCAAGGCGTGTTGAATATCTCCGCCCACCAGGCGACGCGCTCGGCGGTCCATTGGAGAGAAGGCGGCGCGCCGTCCTCCCCTATATCGCCGAAGAGGAGATAATCCGCGCCCGCCTCGCCGGCGCGCATGGCCTCGTCGCGCGAGGCGAGAGCGCCGACGCCGACGATGAAATCGGGCGAGAGGCGCTTTATCGCCGCGGCGAGGCGCTTTTCGTCATAGGGAAGATGCAGCCCGTCGGCGCCGTAGCGCGAGACCAGCTCCGGCTCGCCCTCGATGAGGAGCGCGACGCCCACCGGCTGCGCTATGGCCGCGACAGCGCTTATCGCGCGCTCGGCCGCCGCAGGGGGCATGGTCTCGAGGCGCAGCAGCAGGCTCGCGACCTCGGCGGCCGCCAGCGCGGCGGAAAGGCGCGGCAGAAAGGGCTCGATCTCGGCGAGGCGGGGCGTCGCCAGATAGAGGCGGGCGAAATCTTCGGACTGATCTTGCGGCATCGCTTCTCGTCGTTCGGTCGTGCTGTCTTCACGCGAACCGGTTCCCTGCTTCGCACGAAAACACTCTAGAGCCGGGCGGCGGCCGACTCAAATCGGCGCGAATCGGCGCCGTTGTATGGCGCCGCGAAGCGGATTATGCGACTGGGGCGCAAGAATCGCATGAACGGCGAAACGCATGAGCGACGAGACGGCATGAGCGGCCCGCGCATATTGATCGTCGACGATGAGCCGCAAATGCTGCGCGTGCTGCGGCCGGCGCTCGCGGCGAGCGGCTATGAGACGCTGGAGGCCGCAACCGGCCGCGAGGCGCTGAAGGCGATCGCCGCCAGCGCGCCGGACGCGGTGCTGCTCGATCTCGGCCTGCCGGATATGGACGGCAAGGAGGCGCTGCGGCAGGCGCGCGCCTTCTCGCAAGTGCCGATCCTCATTCTCTCGGCGCGCGACCGCGAGGCGGAGAAGATCGCCGCGCTCGACGCCGGCGCCGACGATTATGTGGAAAAGCCCTTCTCGATCGGCGAATTGCTGGCGCGGCTGCGCGCGGCGCTCCGCCATGGCGCGAAGACCGTGGCCGAGGCCGCCGAGATAGAGAGCGGCGGGCTACGCATCGATCTCGCGCGGCGGCGGGTGACGAAGAATGGCGTCGCCGTGAAGCTGACGCCCAAGGAATATGAGCTATTGGCGACGCTCGCGCGTCACGCGGACCGGCTGCTGACGCATCGCCAGATTCTGACGGCCGTATGGGGTCCGGCGCATGGCGAGGACACGCAATATTTGCGCGTCTTCATCGGCCAGCTGCGCGCCAAGATCGAGGATGACGCCGCCGCGCCGGCGATCCTTCTGACGGAGCCGGGGGTCGGCTATCGTTTCGTGAAGCTCTGATCGTTTCAGCGCGCCTTGCGGCAGACGATGCGGATCGCCTGGCCTTTGGCGAGGCCGGTCTCGGACTCGACCGGAACGAAGCGGCAGCGGTCCTGCGCATGCTCGGCGACGACGAAGATGGCCGGCTCGGCGACGGGCGCGGCGCTGCGCGAGAGGAAGGCCTTGGCGCCGGCGAGGGCGACGGTCGCGCCCAGAATGACGAAGGCGATTTTGATCGCGGAGCCGGTCTCGACGGGGCGCGAGGCGAATTCGGAAACGGCGAAGGTCATTGTCTCATCCTCGGTTCGTGTCATGGGCGGTTCGTGTCATGGCGACGCGCGCCCTGCGTATGAGGCGAGTTGTAACGGGAGGCGTCCTCGGCGTTTGTGCGCGAGGGCACAGATCAATAGGCCTTGCGGCAGACCCAGCGCGTGACCTGGCCGCGCACGCCATAGCCTTCGTCGATCTCGACGACGACGGGACGGCAGACGCTCTGCGCGGCGTCGGCGGCGGCGAAGCTCGCCGGCTCGGCGATGGAGGCGACCGGCGCGGTCGGCGGCACGGGGGCGGCGACGCTCTGCGCCAGAAAGGCCTTGGCGCCGGCCAGCGCGACGGTCGCGCCGAGGATCACGAAAGCCATGCGCATGGCGGCGTCGGTGCGGACAGGGCGCGAAGCGAATTCTGTAACGGCGAAAGTCATTGTATTCTCTCCACCAGCGCGTCGTCGGCGTTATCTCCGGCGAACGATGCTGTTGTAGGAGAGCTGCGCCCGCGTGTTTGTGCTTAGGCGCACATGGGGAGGCGCTCGGCTTTCGAGAGCAAGGGATCGCCCGGATGCGTCACGCGAAAATCATAGCGATTTGCGTCGTCCTATCGGCGACGGCGGCCGCCGGCGAGGAGGCGATGGTCCTCGGCCCACGGCAATTCGAGGCGGACCGCAGCGGCGCCGGAGCGGTGCTCTGCGCCTGGTCGATCTATCTGACCGTTCAGCATTATGCGAATGCGTGCGGCGTGGCTCGGAGCGCGGCGGACGGCGCCATCGACGAGGCGATCAAGTCGATCGACGAATTCATTCTCGCCAATTCTTCGCTGCATCCGACGCGCGCGGCGCTCGAGGCGTTCAAGCGCCGCGCCGCGCAATCGGAGGCCGCCTCGGCGCGCAAATTCTGCGAGAATCGCGATCTCGAGCCGTTCCGCAGCGTCACGCCGCAGGCGTTGCGCGAATCGATGAGCCGGCTGCTCGCGGTTCCGCGCGAGCCGGTGATGAATCCCTGCTTGTGAGCGACATCCGCTCGACGCCCGCTATATCGGATCGCTCGCGCCCCACACTGGCGAGCGATCGCCGTCGAAGGGCGTGAGATTGAGGCGATAGCGGGCGAGGATCACGCCGTCGCGACGGGCGAAAAGGGCTCGCCGCGCGGAAGATCGCGATCGGGCGATGCTCGCCCGATGTGTCGCAGAGCTCGAGCCGATATTCGACGCGGTCGGCGCCGCTCACCCGCCCACCACCGTCGTCATCACCTGTCCCTCGCGGGCCAGCGTGATCTTCCAATAATAATGGCGGTTGATCGTCGCCCGCTCGAGGTCGCGCGTGGTGGCGATCTTCTCGTCATTGACGACGAGGATCACGTCGCCCTTCTGCAGATTGAGCTGCGCGGCGACCGATTGCGGGTCGATCTCCGCGACGACGACGCCGTTGATCGCGCCCTGCACGGAGAATTCCTCCAGCACGGCGGGGGAGATGTTGACGACCGTCGCGCCCGCGAAGGGCGAGGGGCCTTTCACCTTCACCGCATCGCGCGCCGGGACTTCGGGCGCGGCGGAGAGCTTCAGAGGCACGGCGATGGTCTTGCCTCCGCGCAGCACGCCCAGCGTCGCCTGTCCGCCCAGCGGCTTGGTGGCGAGGCGATAGCCGAGCGCCTCTGGATCGTCGGCCGATTGGCCGTCCACGGCGACGATGACGTCGCCGCGCTTCAGCCCTGCGTCGAGCGCCGGGCCTTTGGGGTAGAGATCGGCGACCAGCGCGCCGGCGGGGCGCTCGAGGCCGAGGCTGTCGGAAATCTCCTTGGAGAGATTTTGCAGCGTGGCGCCGAGCCAGGGGCGCTTGACCTGCTTGCCGCCGCCCTTGGCCGCCGCCACGACGATCTTGACCATATTGACGGGAATCGCGAAGCCGATGCCGACCGAGCCGCCCGATTTGGAGAAGATCGCCGAATTTATGCCGACGACGCGTCCGGCCATGTCGACGAGCGGGCCGCCGGAATTGCCGGGATTGATGGAGGCGTCGGTCTGGATGAAGAAGCCATAGTCGGAAATGCCGACCTGCGTGCGCGCCAGCGCGGAGACGATGCCCTGCGTCACCGTCTGCCCGACGCCGAAAGGATTGCCGATGGCGAGCGCCAGATCGCCGACCTCGAGCGCATCCGAATCGCCGAGCTCCATGGTGGGATAGGTCGCGGCCTCGGTCAGCTTCAGCACGGCGAGATCGGTGCGCGGATCGCGCAGCAGGATTTTCGCGGGTATCTCGCGCTTGTCGGAGAGCGAGACCTTCACGTCGGTCATGCCCTCGATAACGTGATTATTGGTGACGACGAGGCCGGAGGCGTCGACGATGACGCCGGAGCCGAGCGATTGCGCCGTCGGCCCGCGCTGGCCGCCCCCGCCGCCGCCCTCGCCGAAGAAGCGGCGGAAGATCGGATCGTCGAAGAAGGGATTGGCCGGCCGCTGCTCGATGCGCGTCGCGAAGACATTGACGACGGCGGGCGTCGCCCGTTTCACGATGGGCGCGAAGGACAAGATCACATCGGCGCGCGACTGCGGCAGGGCGCGCTCCTGCTGGGGCGCGACCAGCGTCTCCGCCAGCGCCGCCGGCGCGGCGAGCGTGAGCAGAGCGAGAGCCGCAATGAATTGGCGCCGAAGAAAAATCATCGATCGTCCTCTCGGGGTGCGATTCGTGGAGCGAGATTCGGTCCCGCATATTAGCCCGAAAAGCGTCAGACTCGTGGAATTCGCATGAGCGCGTAGGGGCGGGGGAGGAAATCGAACGTCGTCGGCGCCGCGGGCTTGCGTGGCTCGGGCTTCTCCATTAACGGATGCGCCCTCTTTCGATTCGGTCGAAAGCGATTGGTTCTTTTATCGTTTGCGCGGAGCCGAAGCGGCGAAAGGCTCGCAAATGTCGAAAAGCATTCCAAAATTCATTCTGGAGGCGATCGGGCCACGACTCCTCGGCCTCACTGTCGCGACAACGGCGCTCACGGCGCTCGGCGCCTTGTTCCAGGCGGTGGCGCCGTTGGCGCTCGGCCGCGCGGTCGATCTCTTCAGCCACGCCGACGCCGCAGGCTCGACGCTCGCGGTCTGCCTCTATGTGGGGCTGCTCGGGGCGGCGCGGCTGGCGCCGACGATCGCGACGCCCTTTACAATGTCGGTCGAGCGGCGACTCGTCCATGCGATCTCGAGCAAAGTCTATGCGCATGCGCTCGATCTGCCATACGCGTATCATCTGACGCGTAAGACCGGCGAGCTCGGCCGCACCATTTCGGAAGGCGTAAACGCCTGCCGCCATCTGCTCTCCATGGTCGCCGGCCTTCTGCCGATGGCGATCGAAATCATCGCGGCCGCTGGCGTCCTGTCGCATCTCTTCGACGCGTCCATGCTCGCGGCCTATACGGCTTTCGTCGCGATCTATGCGGCGACTTTCGCGACCTCGATGAAGGGGTATCGAGACACAGCGATGCTGGCGCTGGAGCAGGATGGCAAGGCCTCGAATCTCTTTATGGAAAGCCTGCTGAATTTCGAGACTGTGAAGGCTTTCGTCGCCGAGCGCGCCGTGATGACGCGGCTCCGCGGTCTCTTCGAACAAGCCGAGGCGGGATGGTTGCGTCATTCCGCGCAAGGCGCGCGAAATCAGATCGCGCTGACGGTCGTCTTCACTCTGTCTTTCGGCGGCATATTCGCTCTCGCCGTGATGCGGCTCGAGACGAGCGGCGGCCCGCCGAGCGATCTGCTGCTCGTCGCGCTCTATCTCACGCAAGTCGTCCGGCCGATCGAGCATTTCACGCTCGTTTGGCGTGAGGTCATCCGCAGCGGCGCTCAGGTCGAGCGCATGCTCGCTATTCTAACGGAGAAGACCGAGGCCGAGCTTTCACCCGGCGGCGAGGCGCTGGCGGGCGAGGGACCGCTGTCGGTCGGCGTCGAGGCGCTCCTCTATTCGCATCATCCAGATCGTCCGACGCTGCGCGAGGTGAGTTTCGTCATTCCGCCCGGGCGAACGCTCGCTGTCGTCGGGTCCAGCGGCGGCGGGAAGTCGACGCTCGCGCGGCTGCTGTTCCGCTTCCACGAGCCGCAGCGAGGAGCGATCCGCTTCGACGGCGTCCCTATCGAGGATCTGGATCTCCGCGCGTTGCGCGGCGCTCTCGCTCTCGTGCCGCAGGATTGCGTGCTGTTCAATGAAACGCTCGTCGACAACATCCGCTTCGCGCGGCCGGAGGCGACGCGCGAGGAGATAGAGGCGGCGATGAGCGCTGCCGGGTTGGATGATGTCATCGTGCGCCTGCCGCAGGGCGCGAACACGATCGTCGGAGAGCGCGGCCTGCGGCTTTCCGGCGGCGAGAAGCAGCGCGTCGCCATCGCGCGCGCGCTGTTGAAGCGCCCTCGGCTTCTCGTCCTCGACGAGGCGACCTCTGCGCTGGACACGCGCACCGAGCGCATCATTCAAGAGCGGATCGCCAATGTAGCCCGAGGCGTGACGCGCTTCGTCGTGGCGCATCGTTTATCGACCGTGGTCGAGGCGGACGAGATCATCGTGCTCGAGGAGGGCGCGATCGTCGAGCGCGGCTCGCATGACGCTCTGCTCGCCGCAGATGGTCGCTATGCGAAAATGTGGGCGGCGCAGCGTCGCGAGAACGCAGAGGCTGCGCTGGAGCCCGCTTGACGCGATCGAGATCAGCGGGCGCGCGCGAGATAAATCGTGTGGCGAGGATCGCCCTCGGCGCCGCGCGCGGCGATCTCCACGGCGCGGAAGGAGAAGCGCGTCTCCTCGAGGCGCTGCTCGAAGCCGGGCGAAGGATCGGCGGACCAGACGGCGAGCACGCCCGCAGGGGCGAGGGCGCGCCGCATCTTGCGCAGGCCGCGCGCGGAGAAGAGCGCGGAATTAATTTCGCAGAGCACCGCCTCCGGGCCATTGTCTATGTCGAGGAGGATGGCGTCATAGGCGCCCGCTTCCGCCTCCATCAGCGCGGCGACGTCGCCCTCCCGCGCTTCCACGCGGGCGTCCTCGAGCGGGCGGCCGGCCAGCGGCGCGAGGGGGCCGCGATTCCAGGCGATGATCTCGGGGAGCAGCTCGGCGACGATGATCCGCGCATCTTGCGGCGCGGCGTCGAGCGCGGCGCGCAGGGTGAAGCCCATGCCGAGGCCGCCGACCAGAATGCGCGGCATGGCGGCGCTGATCTCGGCGAGGGCGAGCCGGGCCAGCGCCTCCTCCGAGCGATGCGCCCGGTTGGACATGAGGTCATAGCCGTTGCAGCGGATTTCATAGACGCCGCCGCGCCGGCGCAGCAGCAGCTCGTCGCCCGCGGCGGTGCGGGCGCGAGAAAGCTCTTCCCAGGGTTCGAGAATCAAGCTTCCGGGTCCGCCCTGCGGCCGATGCGGCCGAGATGGGTGTCGCCGAAGGCGGTTCCATATTTCAGGCCGAAGCCGAGCATTCGGTCGAAGCCGATATGCGCGATGTGAATCAGCGCGATCGAGATCATCAGCCCTTGGCCGAGAGAGACGCCGGCGCCGAGCACGGCGAAGGGGATGATGGTCGTGTGGGCGGTATTATAGGCGATGGCGCCGATGCGCGGGCCGGCGAGATAGAACGCCATCGACAGATCGGGGAAGAGGAACAGCCAGGCCAGGAGGCGCCAATCGGCCCCGAGGCCGAAATAAGCGAAAAGGGCGGCCGCCATCAGCGCCGCCCCTTCTAATCTCAACAGAATTTTCGGCCAGCCGAGAACGCTTCCGCTCGCGGGGCCGGAGAGCATCGGCGTTACGCCGCTTCTTCCGTCGCCGTCTGGACGGGGCCGGAATCCTGGCCCTTGGCGTCCACGTCGCGGTCGACGAACTCGATCACGGCGAGCGGGGCGTTGTCGCCATAGCGGAAGCCCGCCTTCAGCACGCGCGTGTAGCCGCCATTGCGCTCCTTGTAGCGCGGGCCGAGCACGTCGAAGAGCTTCTTGACCAGATCGACGTCGCGCAGGCGGGAGATGGCCTGACGGCGAGCGTGGAGGTCGCCGCGCTTGCCGAGCGTCACCAGCTTCTCGACGATGGGGCGAAGATCCTTGGCCTTGGGCAGAGTCGTGACGATCTGCTCATGCTTGATGAGCGCCTGGGCCATGTTGACGAACATCGCCTGACGATGCTCGTGGGTGCGGCCGAAGCGGCGCTTCTTATTGCGATGATACATTGTGGCGTCTCCGTTATTTTAGCGGCCGCCGTGCCAAGGAACGGCCGTCGTGATGAGCGAATAGGCTGTAGCGAATAGCGAGTAGAATATTCTATTCGCTACTCGCTATCTCGCTATTCGCTCAATAATGCTCTTCGAATCTCTTGGCGAGATCGTCGATGTTCTCCGGCGGCCAGCCGGGCACTTCCATGCCGAGGTGCAGGCCCATCTGCGCCAGCACTTCCTTGATCTCGTTCAAGGACTTGCGGCCGAAGTTCGGGGTGCGGAGCATTTCCGCCTCCGACTTCTGGATGAGGTCGCCGATATAGACGATATTGTCGTTCTTCAGGCAGTTGGCCGAGCGCACCGAGAGCTCGAGCTCGTCCACCTTCTTCAGCAGCGCCGGGTTGAAGGCGAGCTGCGGGATGGACGGAGCGGCCTCCTCGCGGCGCGGCTCCTCGAAGTTCACGAAGACCGAGAGCTGATCCTGCAGAATGCGCGCCGCATAGGCGAGCGCGTCTTCCGGCGAGATGGCGCCATTGGTCTCGATCGTCAGCGTCAGCTTGTCCTTGTCGAGCTCCTGGCCCTCGCGGGTGTTCTCGACGCGATAGCTCACCTTCTTGACCGGCGAGTAGAGGCTGTCGATCGGGATGAGGCCGATCGGCGCGTCCTCGGCGCGGTTGCGGTCCGCCGGCACATAGCCCTTGCCGGTGGAGACGGTGAATTCGACCCGGAACTCGGCGCCCTCGTCCAGCGTGCAGATGACGAGATCGGGATTGAGGATCTGCAGATCGCCGGTGGCCTGGATGTCGCCGGCCGTGACCGGCCCCGGTCCCTGCTTCTTCAGCGTCAGGCGCTTCACGCCCTCGCCGCTGTATTTGATGGCGATGTCCTTGATGTTGAGGACAATGTCGGTGACGTCCTCACGCACGCCCGGGATCGACGAGAATTCGTGCAGCACGCCGTCGATGTGGATGGAGGTGATCGCCGCGCCCTGCAGGGAGGAGAGCAGAATGCGACGCAGCGCATTGCCCAACGTCAAGCCGAAGCCGCGCTCGAGCGGCGAAGCGACGGCCACCGCGATGCGGCGCGGATCATAGCCCGCCGTCACCTCGAGCTTGCTGGGCTTGATGAGTTCCTGCCAGTTCTTCTGGATGCTCACTGTGGCGCCTTTCCTTCAGCTCTCGGCCGGGTCCCGCGCGCCTGCGGCGCGAGACCCCGTCGCAATTCGTCTCGATGAAACAGGTCTCGTCAGACGCGGCGGCGCTTGCGCGGGCGGCAGCCATTGTGCGGAATGGGCGTCACGTCGCGGATGGAGGTCACGGTGAAGCCCGCGGCCTGCAGCGCGCGCAGCGCCGACTCACGACCGGAGCCCGGCCCGGAAACCTCGACCTCGAGGGTGCGAACGCCATGCTCGCCAGCCTTGCGGGCCGCGTCCTCGGCGGCCATCTGCGCGGCGTAGGGCGTCGATTTGCGCGAGCCCTTGAAGCCCATCGTGCCGGCGGACGACCAGGACACGGTGTTGCCCTGCGCGTCGGTGATGGTGATCATCGTGTTGTTGAACGTCGAATTCACATGCGCGACGCCGGAAACGATGTTCTTGCGCTCCCTGCGGCGAACGCGGGTGGTCTCTTTTGCCATAGTCTCTTTCTCGTCCTTCGGACGCGCCCGTAATGCCGGGCGCTAGGGCTCGATGAGGGCGGAAGCGCTCGTCGCTCCGCGCCCAGGTGATCGTCGCGGGAGAGCCCGCGACACGTGAATCCGATTACTTCTTCTTGCCGGCGATCGGCTTCGCCTTGCCCTTGCGGGTGCGGGCGTTGGTGTGGGTGCGCTGGCCGCGCACCGGCAGCTGGCGACGGTGGCGCAGGCCGCGATAGCAGCCGAGGTCCATCAGGCGCTTGATGTTGATCGCCACCTCGCGGCGAAGGTCGCCTTCGACCAGATAGTCGCGGTCGATCGTCTCGCGGATCTGCAGCACCTCGGCGTCGGTCAGCTGAGCGACGCGACGCTCGGCGGGGATGTTCACCTTCTCGATGATCTCCTGCGCCTTTTTCGGCCCGATTCCATGGATATACTGCAGAGCGATGACGACGCGCTTGTTGGTCGGAATGTTGACGCCGGCTATACGGGCCATTTTCTCGTCTCTCCATGTGAGGGCGAGCTCGAGGCTCGCCGATTATGCCCGCGTCCGGTGGAGGCCGGCCCCTGCGGGCTTTTTTATACGACAACGGCTCCGTTCCCGCTGAGGAACGGAGCGCGAGGCCGAAGTGATGAAGGTGGGGTTCCTAGGCGAAAGCCGTCGACCCGTCAAGGCGCTCGGCCCGCTGGTCCGTCACTTTTCCTCACTATATTCCTCGAGCTCCAGCCACATGGCGTTGATGACGCCGAAGGCGCAGGCGAGGCCGAGCCCGAGAATCCAAGAAAAATACCACATGGCGCTCTCCTTTGCGCGATAGGGGAAATTGCGGTCAGTAGGGATAATTTTCCTTGTCCCCCACGGTGGCCTCCGTCACCTGCCCGCGCAGCGCATGATAGATCCAGGCCGTATAGGCGAGCACGATCGGCAGGAAGACGACGACGGCTCCCAGCATCAGCGTCAATGTGTGGCGGCTCGAGGAGGCGTCCCACAGGGTCAGGCTGTGATTGGGATCGAGCGAGGAGGGCAGCAGAAAGGGGAAGAGGGTGAGGCCCGCCGTGGCGATGACGCCGGCGGTGGCGAGGCTGGAGCCGATGAAGGCCACGATCGGCGCCGAAAGGGCGAGCGCCAGCACGGCGACGATGACGCCGAAATAGGTCAGGGCGGGCGCGGCCAGCGTCCAGGGACGCGCCTCATAGGCGGCCCGCCAGGCGCCGGCCTCGCGCACGACGGTCTTGGCCAGAGGATTGGAGGGGCCGGAGGGATCGACGGCGCTCGTCAGCACATAGCCGTCGATATTCTGCGCGCCCCAATAGCCGGCGTAAGTGAAGGCGGCGAGCAGCACGATCGCCGCCAGCCAGCCGGCCAGCTTGGCGCGAAAGGCGACCGGGCCTTGCGTCTTGGCGGCGAGCCAGGCGGCGCCCTGCAGCGTTATCATGGCGAGGCTGACGAGGCCCGCGAGCAGAGCGAAGGGCGTCAGCAGGCCGAAGAGATCGCCCTCGTAGATGATGTTCAGCTCGTCGTCGAAGCGGAAGGGCGCGCCGAGGAGCACATTGCCGAAGGCGACGCCGAAGAGAAGCGCCGGCACGAAGCCGGAGGCGAAGAAAATCCAGTCCCAGGCGCGCCGCCAGCCGGGCGTCTCCACCTTGCTGCGATAGACGATCGCCGCCGGCCGCAGAATGAGGCCGAGCAGGACCAGAAACATCGCCAGATAGAAGCCCGAGAAGGAGACGGCGTAGAGCGCCGGAAAAGCGGCGAAGATCGCGCCGCCGCCGAGAATCAGCCAGACCTGATTGCCCTCCCACACCGGGCCGATGACGTTGAGCGTCTGCCGGCGCTCGCCGTCTCTGCGGGCGACGAAGGGATGGAGCACGGCGACGCCGAGATCGAAGCCGTCGGCGATCGCAAATCCGATGAGCAGCGTTCCGAGCAAGGCCCACCAGACGAGCCGCAATATGCCGTAATCGATCATGTCGAAATCTCCTCGATGAGGATTTCTTGTCGAGACGATTGGTGGCCGGCGCTCCTTCTTTCGCGAAGGCCCCCTCCCTCACTTCGCGGGAGAGGGGGGCGACGAGGTATCGCGAAGCTTCGATGAAGCGCTGGATCTGCTCCCTCTCCCGCAAAGCGGGGGAGGGCTGGGGGAGGGGGCTGATCGCCTCACGCGATTTGGAACGGGCGCTCCGGCGCCTCGCGCGGGGAGGGCTCGATGGTCGGGCCGAGGCGGATGTATTTCAGCATCAGCCACACTTCGACGATGGCCAGCGCGCTGTAGAACAGCACGAAGCCGCCGAGGCTGAGCAGAACATTATAGGCCGGCACATTGGACGCGCCGAGGAAGGTCGGCAGCACGCTGTCGATGATCCAGGGCTGGCGGCCATATTCGGCGACGATCCAGCCGAGCTCGGCCGCGATCCAGGGCAGCGGGAGGCTGTAGAAGGCGAGCTTCAAGAGCCAAGGATTGTCACGCAAGCGCCGGCGGCTCGCCACGAGGAAGGCCGCCGCGAACAGGAAGATGAAATAAAAGCCCAGCGCCACCATGATGCGGAAGGCCCAGAACAGCACCGGCACATTGGGGATGGTGGTGAGCGCCGCCTCATGGACCTGCTCTTCGGTGGCGTTCTCGATATCGGGCCGGAACCGCTTCAGCAGCAGCGAATGGCCGAGGTCCTTGAAGGCAGGCTCGAGCTCTGCGGGGATGGCGGCGCTGGGTCCGTCGGGACGCGCGGCCAGCCATTCATAGGCGGGCATTCCGGCGCGAATGCGCGTCTCCGATTTCTCGACCAGCGATTTTATGCCCTCGACCGGCGTGTCCAGCGAGCGCGTCGCGATGAGGCCGAGGAGATAGGGCACCTCGATCTTCAAATGCGTCGTCTGCTGATTCACATCGGGAATGCCGAAGAGGGTGAAGGAGGCCGGCGCCGGCTCCGTCTCCCACATGGCCTCGATCGCCGCGATCTTCATTTTCTGGTTGAAGCTCGCCGTATAGCCGCTCTCGTCGCCGAGCACGACGACGGAGAGCGCCGAGGCGAGGCCGAAGCTCGCCGCCACATTGGCGGAGCGCCGCGCGATCTCGCGATGCTCGCGCTTGTAGAGCAGATAATAGGCCGAGATGGAGAGCACGAACATCGCGCCGGTCACATAGCCGGCGCTGACGGTGTGCACGAATTTCGACTGAGCGACGGGGTTGAAGAACACTTCCGAGAAGGAAGTGAGCTCCATGCGCAAGGTCTGCGGATTGAACGCCGCCCCGACCGGATTGAGCATCCAGCTATTGGCGATGAGAATCCACAGCGCCGAGAAATTCGCGCCGAGGGCGACGAGCCAAGTGACGGCGAGATGCGCCACCGGGCTCAGCCGGTTCCAGCCGAAGAAGAAGAGGCCGACGAAGGACGCCTCGAGGAAGAAGGCCATCAGCCCCTCGATCGCCAGCGGCGCGCCGAAAATATCGCCCACATAATGCGAGTAGTAGGACCAGTTGGTTCCGAACTGGAACTCCATGGTGATGCCGGTGGCGACGCCCATCGCGAAATTGATTCCGAACAGCGTGCCCCAGAAGTTGACCGCGTCGCGCCATATGGTGCGGCCGGTCATCACGAAGACGCTCTCCATTATGGCGAGGAGGATCGAAAGGCCGAGCGTCAGCGGCACGAAGAGGAAGTGGTAGAGGGCGGTCAGAGCGAATTGCAGTCTTGAAAGCGTCACCACGTCGAGCTCGAACATCATGCGCTCCGTGAAAGGATTGTCAGCCGCGGTCGCGAGCGAAGAGCTTTTCCGCCACAGCCGCCGGCGAGACATGCGGCCGCTGCGAGGCGGGAAAGCAGAGGAAATAGAGCAGGGCGAGGGCCGCGATCTTGAGAGCGAGGGCGATGGCGATCTCTCGCCCGAGCCGATGCGTCGCCGAATGGGCCGACATGCGTTTCTCCCCGCCCGAAGCGCCGGGCCTCGAGGACACTATCCTCGAAAGGCCTCGCCTTCATGACCGCGAAAGTCCTTAAAGCCCGTACGTGGTCTCCGAAGGCTCCGGTCTCGCCATAAAGAGCATAGGGCGGCCTCCATACGAAGCCCCGAAATGTCGCTGCGCGATTTTGTCGCCGTCCCGCGAGGGACGCCCCTCGAGAGAAATCCCGCAGCCGACTTCTTGACTTTGCCCGGCGCGTGCCTTATTCGGCGCCTCTCGCTAGCGCAATGCGTTGCGCCGCGCTCGCGGGGGAGTAGCTCAGTTGGTTAGAGCGCCGGCCTGTCACGCCGGAGGTCGCGGGTTCGAGCCCCGTCTCTCTCGCCATTTCGAATCCGCAGGCCGAATCGATCTCGTCCATGCTGGACGCGAAAGCGTAGACGCGCCATATTGAGTGCGCGCCCGAGAGGAAGAGCCGTGACAGCCGTCGCCTTCGACACTCTGAAATTCGTCGAGAAACTCGAGGCCGCCGGCGTGTCCCATGCGCAGGCCAAGGCGACCGCCGAAGCATTCGCCGAGGCGACGGGACAGGAACTCGTCACCAAATCCGATCTCGCGGCCGCCAAAGCCGAGCTGAAAGCCGACATAGCCTCCACGCGGGCAGAGCTTCGTGAGGTCGAGCTGCGCATGACGGTGAAGCTCGGCGGCCTGATCGTCGGCGCGGTCGGCGTCATCCTCGCGGCGATTCGTTATTTGCCCGCAGGCCATTGAAGCGCTCCGCTTCAATTCTCCAGCAGCCAGCGCGCGCAATCGTCCCAATAGGGCCGGCCGGGGTCGCGGAAGAAGCCGAAATGGCCCATGCCCCGCCCCTCGGCGCGAATCGCCAGCGGCTCTATATGGGCGCGGCTGTAGCGCTTCAGCAGCGCCTCCACCGCCGGCTTCGGCGCCATCCAATCATCGTCGATGGTCAGCGCGCGAATCGCTCCCGTGAACCGGTCGAAGCATCCGGGGAAGGGGCGGCCCGACGCATCGACGAAATAGGCCTCGCTGCGGCACCAGCGCGCCCATTCCAGCGCGGCGTCCTTGGGCAGATCCTCGCCGAGGCCGAGCCGCGCCGCCGGAAAATAGCCGAGCAGGGCGGCAGGGATCGGCAGCAGCGCGCGCCACATCAGCCATAGCGCATATTTGCGCGGGGCCGGCCACAGCCGCCAATCGCCGATCTGCGTGCTGACCGCCAGCATGGCGCGAATGCGGTCATTGTTGTCGGCCAGGCCGACCATTTGCCCGCCGACGCTGTGCGAGACGACGCGCAAGGGCTCCGCCGGCGCGAGCCGCAGCGCATGGTCGATGATTCCGGCGAGGTCCTGCTCGCCCCAGGCGCGCAATCCGCCGCCGGGCGCGCCGAAGCGGCGGGAGGCGCCGACGCCGCGATAATCGAAGGTGAGAACGCGGCATCCGCGCGCGGCGAGAAAGCGCGCCAGCCGCTCGTAGAATTTCTGCTTCACCGCAATGGCGCCGGCGATGACGACCATTGGTCCGTCCCCGCTCGGGGGCGAGAACAGCGTCGCCGCGAGAGACGCTCCGTCTCTCGCGGCGATGGTCATCGTTTCGACTGCGCCGTCGCCGGCTCTCGTCATGCGGTCACGCTCTCCTCGGGAAGCCTCGCGGCTTCGGCTTTGGCGAGCGGCGCCTCCGCCTCGCGGCGCTGCCGGCTCTGCTGCTGATAGTGAGCGGCGAGCGGCAGGTTTTCAACCGCGGGGAACTCCTCCTCGATCTTCTTCGGCTTGAAGAGGGTGACGACGGATTTCCAGGTCGCGATCCCCCAGCCCTGCGAGCGATAGGGATAGCCGTGCTCCTCGCAGAACTGGCGCAGCATGGGCGCGAGCTGCGGATAGTGACGCGGGCTGATCCAGGGGAAGAGGTGATGCTCGATCTGGAAATCGACGCCGCCGCACAGCAGCCGGCCGATCGGACCCGTCTCGAAATTCACCGCCGTCGCCGTCTGCAGCATCAGATAATTGTCGCGCGTCGCATCCTTCGTCACCTGGATCGCCTCCTCCGGGTAATGGGCCGGAGCAAAGAGCGCGAACATGACATAGGACATCATGAACATCTGCACGACGAAGAAGGTCGCGACATTGGCGAAGCCGAAGAAATAGATCGGAATGATCGTCCACACGATCCAATGTCCGATCATGCAGGCGAGATCGAGCCAGCTCTGCCAGTTGCGACGCTCGTCGTCGCGCAGCTCGCGGATCAGGAAGCGCCAGCCCTTGAAGGCGACGCCGAAGGAATTGCCGAGCAGCACGATGGGGAAGAAATAGCCCTGATGCTCGAACCACCAGCGCGCGAGGCCGCTGGCCTTCTTCAGATCGCGATCATTGAGCGTGAACACCGGCATCAGATCGGCGTCGTCGTCCACGCCGATGACGTTCGGATTGGGGTGATGCACGACGACATGCTTATGGCGCCAATAATTGCCCGACACGCCGAGGAAGAACGGAAAGTCGAAATACATGATGAATTCGTTGATCCACGGACTGTTGCTGATCGCATGATGCGAGGCGGTGTGGCCGTTGGTCGACATGCCCATGCAGCCATAGGCGACGAGGATCATGCCGATCGCCTTGACGATGAGCATGTCCGAGACGATGACGAGCGCGACGCCTGTCGCCGTCAAGGCGATGAACAGCAGCCATTCGGCAATGCCGATGGCGGTCAGCTTGCGGGCGTATCCCGCACGGCGGACCTGCTCGCGCAGGCGCGCGAAATCCTGATTGGCTTCCTTAGACATATGCACCCCCGTAAAAAATCAAATCGCGCATCAGACGCGCTGCAGCCGGTACGGCGCGTGATAATCCTTGGTGAAGAGGAGCTGATAGAGCGCCTGGTCCCCGGCCATGGCGGAAGCTATTCCGCAGCTGAGGTAGTATTCCCACATGCGCTTGAAGACCGTGTCGTAGCGCACAGGATCGAGCGTTCCGCTATTGGCGCGGAAGGCCTCCAGCCAGCGACGCAGAGTCACGGCGTAATGGCGCGCCATATTCTCGACGTCGAGAATGGCGAGGCAATTCTTCTCGAGCTCCGTCGTCATCGCAGAGAGCTTCGGCGTGTCGGAGCCGGGGAACACATATTTCTGAATGAAGGGATCATGGCGATTGATCGCCGTGTTGCAGCCGATGACATGCACGAGGCCGCGGCCCTTCGGCGCCAGCAGGCGCTCTATGGCGCCGAAATAGGCGGGGTAGTCCTTGGCGCGCACATGCTCCAGCATGCCGACGCTGACGATGCGATCGAAAGAGCCTTCGATCTCGCGATAGTCGCCGAGGATGAAGCGCACGCGATCGGAGACGCCATATTTGGCGGCGTTCTCCTGCGCCCGCGCATGATGCGCGACGCTATTGGTGACGCCGACGCCGCGCGCGCCGAAATTCAGCGCAGCGTGAATCAGCATGCCGCCCTTGCCGCAGCCGATGTCGAGAAGCGACTGGCCGGGCTCGATCTCGAGCTTCTGGCAGATGCGATCGAGCTTGCGCTGCTGCAGGAGATCGGCGTCGTCGTCCTGCGAATGCGCATAGCCGCAGGAATAGACCTGATAGCGATCGAGCAGAAAGGCGTCGAACACATCCTCGCCTATGTCGTAGTGACGGCGCACATTGGTCGCCGGGCTCAGCAGGCGATTGCTCGCCAGCATGCCGGCATAGCGAAGCAGGAAGCTCCAATCGGAGCGCAGCTTCTTGTGCAGGCCGGCGCGGCACAGCATTGTGAGGCAGTCGACCAGACGGCCGTCCTCGACCTCGAAATCCTGCGCCATGAAGGCTTCGCCCATGCCGAGATTGCCGAAGGCGAGCACGCGGCTGAAGAAATCGTCGCGCAGCACGCGCAGCACGATCGGCGCGTCATCGCCGGCGCCGAAGCGATGATCGACGCCATTGTGACGAACGATCAGCGTTCCCTGATGAAGATGGCGCGACAGCATCTCGAAGAAAGCGTCCTTCGGCTGACGCGCTCCCAATAGCTGCGCGAGCGAAAGCTGTCGGCGCGCCGTCTTCGCGTCGAAAGCGCGCGCGGCATGTTCGGGCATATATCTCGTATCCGTCATCTGTCTCTCCCAATTCATATCGCGCGCTTTCGGCAAAGAATTTCCGCGCTGCTCGTGCTGGAAACGACGCGCGAAATCTTCCGCACGTCCGCGCTATTTGCGCCGCGCCTCTCGTTTTTCATGCGGATGGCCGTGCTGCGCGGTGGCGTCGCATGGCGACATTGTGACGAAAGTTGTCACATTATTTCTGCATGATGACAAGCTGCTCAGCTTGCGCTCGTCCCTCTCGTCGCATCTTGTGGGATGACGAGCGGCCCGAGCCTGATCCGAGGTGTTAAAAGGGTCGGCGAGGAATTTGTGTGTGCTGTCACACAGGGCGCGAGCGCGCGTCCGCTCTATAGGATCGATGGGCGAGCGCGATCCGCGTCGCGCCGAAATGAATTGCAGCGGAGACGAGAAAAATGGACGCAATCGAAATGTCGCGCTGGTTGTGGGCGGATCGGCGCGCGCGCGCCGCTCGCAGCGAGGCGGGGCCGACGCTGAATGGCGCGAAGGGCCAATTCATCGAGACGCGCGGCGCGAGCTTGCGGACTCTGATCGCGCCGCAAAAGAATGGCGCCGGCGACAAGACTTTGGTGATCGTGCCCGATCCGCCCAATGTCATCGAGCAATATCTGCCGATCATCGACGAAATGTCGAACCATGCGCGCGTCATCTGTGTGGAGACGCCCGGCTTTGGCCAATCCTTCGTGAAATCTGGGTTTCGCTTCGACGTTCCGAGCTATTGCGAGGTCTTTGACGAATTTTTCGCGCAGCTGGAGATAAAGGACGCCGTGCTGGACATGGCCTGTCTCGGCGGCTTCGCCGGGGTCGCCTTCTCGGCGGCGCGGCCCGAACGCGTGCGTCATCTCATGCTGCAGCAGACGGTCTCGATCTCGCAGGCGCAGAAATGGGCGGCGGGAACCGATCGCATGAATTTGATTCGGCGGCCTTATGTCGGGCAGTTCTTCATGCGCGCGCTCGATCATGTGGTGGCGCGGCATTGGTATAAGGTCGCGATGCCGCCGGCGACCTCCGCCATCGCGCCGCGTCTCGCGGAAGAGGCGATCGCGGGTCTCGATCGCGGCGGCTGCTTTTGCCTCTGCAACGCCTATCAGGCCTTGATGGCGACGCCGGAGAAGCCCTACGCCGCCAGCCCGCGCAAGGTGACGATCGTCTGGGGCGACAGCGATCCCACCCATAATCTCGTGGCGACGATCGGCGATTCGCTGAAGGCGTTTCTGCCGGAGGCGGAATTCGTCCTCTTCGAGAATTGCGGGCATTTTCCCATGCTGGAAAATCCGCAGCGCTATCTGCCCATGCTGCGCGCCGCGCTCGACGCGGCGTGAGCTGGCTCGGCGCCCATGGGCGCCGCGCGCGTTCAGCTCGGCTGCGACAGGCGGCGCATTTCGGCGAGGGCGGGGTTTCCCTCCTCCTCCAGCCGGGCGATCGTCTCGAGGCCCCATCTGTAGGAGAATTCCGCGACCTCGCGGTGCTTGTCCCAGGTCATGAAGCTGGCGCCGGGACAGACCGGCGGCTGCACGGTGAGATCGAGCGCGCCGGAGAAGGCCGGCTTCTCGCGAATATTGCTGAACACCGCCTGCTGAATGACGCTCGCCAGCGAAGGGCAATCGGGCAATGGCTTGCGGCGCAGCGGATTGAGCATGGAGGCGAGCAGCTCGTTGCGGCCGGGCAGCGCGCGATAGTCGAAATCATAGAGGCGCGGATCGGAATTGCGCAGATCCACGACGACATTGGGGCCGTTCTTCAGCCCATGCATGGGCGCGATCGGCGCATTGTCGGAGACCGCGCCGTCGACCAGCATATGGCCGTCCTCGTCGAAGAAAGGCGGCAGCACGCCGGGAATGGCGCAGGAGGCGCGCACCGCCTGCCATGTCGGGCCGGAGCGGATCACGCGCATCGTATAGGTGGAGAGGTCGGTCGCGATGGCGAAGCTCGGCCGCCACAAATCCTCGAAGGCGATGGAGCCGTAGGATTGCGCCAGCGTCGCCTCGAGAATCGTATGGTCGAGCAGTCCGTATTTCGGCAGAGTGAGGCGTTTCAGCGCGGCGTTCTGCACGAATATCTCATGAATCGCCGCCTCCACCTCCTCCGGCGTCTTCAATTGCGCGAAGGCCACCGCCATGCCGGAGCCGATGCTGCTGCCGCCGAAAATATCGAAGACGACGCCCGCCTCCTGAAAGGCTTTCACAATGCCGATATGGGCGAGGCCGAGCGCGCCGCCGGCGCCGGCGACGAAGCCGATCGCCTGACCGGTGATGAAGCGCGCGAGACAATCGAAATCCGCGCCGGAATCCATCGCAACATGATGCAGCATGAAGACTTCGCGCTCGCGCAGCCAGGGCGCGGAGGGCTCCTGCGTCTGCGGCCGATGCGGATAGAGCCTGACGATGCGCCGGCGATTGGCGGGAAAGAGGGTGAAGGCGAATTGCTCGACCGGATCGAGCGCCGGCGATCCGTCGGCGACGGCCGTGATCAGCAGATCGGCCGAATTGAGAACGGCGCGGGTCCATTCGTTCAATTCGCCATCGGCGACGCAGAGAACGAAATCGTTCTCCTGCTCGAGCGCGCCGAGCCAATCGGCGACGGCGTAGCGGTCGAACGCGCCATCGGGGAAATGCGCGCGCGCGTCGGCGGAGGCGCGCGCGCAGCCGCGGGCGCGCGCATTGATCGCCTGCAGCAGGCGCGCGCTGAAACCTTCGGGGATTGATCCCCCGCCCGCGGCGATCAGCGCGATCACGCGCACGCGGCTGCTCTGGCGGAAATTGCGCCGCGTGATCTCGCCGAGACGGGCGAGGCGCTTGGCCAGCGATCGCGTGACGGCGCGCTGCATATCGGGGAACTGCGCGACCAGCGCGTCGAATTGCGCGCGGTCGATCTCCAGCACCTCGGAGTCGCGCATGGCGACGACGCTGGCGCCGCGCGGCTCGCGGGTGAAAAATCCCATCTCGCCGATGAGCTGATCCTTGCCGATCTCGGCGACAATCTCGCCATTGGCGGCGTTGACCACGCCGAACTGGCCGAAATTGACGATATAGAGCGTCTCCGACGGCGCGCCGAGCTCGATCAGCGCCTCGCCGCGCGCAATTCTGCGCAGCTGCACGCAGGATTTGATCTTATTGCGATCCTCGTCGTCGAGGTCTTGCCAGAAACTCTGATCTTCCGAAACGAGCGTCTTCGACATGGAAATACAGCCGCCCTGATACGTTCGCGTCGCGCGCCCCCGCGCTCGCGCCGCATGATCTTCGGCCGAGCGTGAGAATGCAAGGGCGGTTTCCGCGCGCTTTCGACGCTGGTCAGGCGGGCGCGGCGGTCAGCAGAGCGTCCAGACTCGCGCATTCCTTCGCGGTCAGGGAAAAATCGAATATCGCCAGATCGTCGCGCATATGCTCCTGCGACGTCGTGCCGGTGAGGCACAGAACGCCTTGCTGCGTCAGGAAGCGGAAGAAAATCTGCGCCCGGCCGCGCCCGTATTTTTCGGCGAGAGCGACGAGCTCCGGCTTCGCCAGCGTTTCGGGATTGGCGGTGAGCGTCCAAAAGCTCTGGTAGAAAATTTTGCGCTTTGCGCAGAAAGCGCGAATCTCGCGGTCATAGCCGGTCTTGGCGTAGAAGCGGTTCTGGATCACGGCGGGCTTCACCCGCGCTTTCTTCCACAACATCTTCAGCCGCGCCGGCTCGTAGCAATTGCTGACGCCCAATTGGCGCACGCCGCCCTGCGCCGCCAGGCTCTCCATCGCGCGCCAGGCCTCGAGAGTGTCCTTGTCCTCCGGGTAGGGGGAGTGCAGCACCAATCCGTCGAGACGATCCACGCGCAGATTGCGCAGCGAAGCCTCGAAGGACTGCCGCACCTGCTCGCCGATCGGAGCGGCGGCGTCATAGGGGATGTTTTCCGGGTCCTGCCCGCCGAAGGGCGTGAATTTGGTCTGCAGATAAATATCCGCGCGGTCGAGCCCGGCGCCGAGCGCCGCCGCCAGACCTTCGCCGACGCCCGGCTCATTGTAATGCTTGGGCTGGCAGGCGGTGTCGATCCCGCGAAAGCCGGTCCGCAGCGCCTCTTCCACCAGAGCGGCGGTGCGCTCCTTCTTCCAGGCCGTGCCATAGATGATGCGGGGCATGGAAACCCCGGAGGCGGAGACGATCCGGCTCGGATCCTCGCCGCGCGGCTCGGCGCTCATTTTGGGGCTTCCTCTTTCTCAGGCTCCGGCGAAAACCGTCAGCACGCCAGTATAGCCGTAGAGATGATGTCGGGCGATCTCGCCGCCGGCGAAAAAGCCGATCAAGGGCGTCTCGCCGCCCAGCGCCTCGTGAACCATGCGGAATTCCGCGTTGGGCTCGCCGAAATGCGGGCCGCCGCGCCCCGAGCAGCTGATATAGAGCGCGCCTCTCATGCCGCCCGCGGCCTCCGCCTGCGCGCGCACCTCCGCCACGATGCGGAGCAGATCATGCTTGGCCGCCTCGGCGTTGCGCTTGCAGAAGGCGAGCCGCATGCCGTCCTCGAGCTGCTCGGCGATCATCAGCAGCCCGCCCTTGCGGCCGACGCCGACAATGTGCCGCACTTCCGTATTGGCGCCGAACTGGCCGGGCTTGGCGGAGGCGTCCTCGCCAGTGGCGACGATTCCGGCCAGAGTCTGCGCCAGCTCGAGCCGCAGCGCGGCGTCGTCTATGTCGAGCGTATGCCCCATATCCTCGAGCACGCAGTCGAGCGCGCGCTTCTCGTCCAAGGTCACGAGGTAATTGCCCTGCGCGCGCGTGACGGTCCGCAGCGGGCCGATCGGCTGGCAGCCTTGCGTCACGCGCGAGAACACGGTCGCCTGCGGCCCGAAGGCGACGCCGGTGAAGCCGCCCGCCAAAACCTCGTCCGCGATGCACAGCGCCTTGTTGCGCGCCGAGGAGAGGCCGCCGAACTGATAGCCGGTGGTGAGCTTGGCGCTCGCGGCTTCCAGCTTGGCTTGCAGATCGGGCGTGCCGCCGCTGGCGTGGACCAGCGCGGTGAAGGGCTCGAAGCCCTCGGGCGTCCCCTCCAGCGCCTCGAGAGAGGAGAACAGCGCAAAAGCCTCGGCGGGCAGATCGGCCAGCATGATCGCGAGGCCCGGCGCGTCGAAATACTCCACCGCCTCGGCGCCGACGCCGACCCCCACCGTCCCGACGAAATGAACGCCGGGCAGGCGCGCGCGCAGCGCCGCCAAAATATCGCTCGCCGCCTGGGTGAAATAGTCGGTGAGATAGCACCAGCCGAGATTGGGCGCGGGCGCGTCGGCCCGTTGTCGTTCGATCTGCTCCAGGCAGGAGGCCAAGGCGCTCTTCCAGTCGGCGTCGCCGGCATGGGCGTAAATGAACTTGCTCATGGTCTCTTCCCTCGCGTCCTTGCGCGGGTAGCAACGACCGTGCCGCGGGGATGCCTTCCTCATCCTGAGGAGCGGCCGTAGGCCGCGTCTCGAAGGAGCCGCTCTTACCTCGCCGCCTCGACGGAGGCGGAGAGCTCGGCGAGATCGAGCAGCACGAAGGCGCCGCGGCGGCGCTCCAGCAGTCCCGCCCGCTCGAGCCGGTTCAGCTCGCGCGTCACCGCCTCGCGATGCGTGCTGACGCGGGCGGCGATCTCCGCATGGGTGGGGACGGGCGAGATCACGCCGCGATTCTCGCCGCCGCTATCGCTGCGCGCCAGCCGCAGCAATTCCGCGTGAATGCGCCCGCGCACGTCGAGATTGGTGAATTCATTGACCCGCGTGGTGAGGCGGCGCACCTCGCCGGTCAGTGTCTCGAGCACCTGATCGCAGACATTGGGATAGCGATGAATCACCTCGCGGAAGATCGCCGGGCTCATGCGCGCGATCACCGTGTCGGTTATCGCATGGATCGCCGCAGAGCGCGGCTTGCCGTCGAGCGCGGAGAGCTCGCCGAAAAACTCGCCCTCCTTGATGACGCGCAGCATCAGATCCTTGCCGGCGACGCTCTGGATCGACACGCGCACATCGCCATAGGCGACGAAGTAGATATCCGCAGTGTCGTCCTTATAATTGAGGATGCATTCCTTTTCCTGGGCGCGGCGCCAAACGCAGCGCGCGTCGAGCTGCGCGATCTCCTCCTTGGAAAGCGAGCGGAACAAACTAACGCGTGCAAGCGTCTGGTTTTTTCGTATCATGCCCCGCGTTCCTGAAAAATTCGTCTTGTCAGCGTTTCAAAGGATGGTCCATGTCGCTTTGGAGTGTCAACTTCGATTTGGAGCGCCGCACGCGCCTCGCCACGGGGCTCACGCTCTTCACCTATGCGGCCTGTCATTTCATTTCTCACGCGACCGGCCTGCTCTTTCTCGACAATCTCCAGGCTATTGGCCATGGCGTCATTCTCGCGCCCTGGCGCAGCAGCTTCGGCGTCGCTCTGCTGCTCTTCTGCTTCACCGTTCACATGTCGCTCGGCCTGTTTGCGCTCTATCGCCGGCGGCATTTGCGCATGCCGGCGATAGAGGCCTGGCAGCTCGGCCTCGGCCTCACCATTCCGCTGCTGCTCGCGCCGCATGTCACCGACACGCGCGTCGCCGTGCTCGCCTTCGGCTTGGAAGATTCTTATTTTCGCATTCTCTATCACTTCTGGATCAGCGATCCGACCTTCGGCCTGCCGCGGCAATTTCTGCTCATGGTCCTCATCTGGTCGCATGGCTGCATCGGCATTCACATGTGGCTGCGCTATCGCGATTGGTATCGCCGCCGCGCGATTCTGTTTCTTCTTCTCGCGCTCGCTCTGCCCGTTCTCGCCATAGCGGGGCTGCTCAACTCCGGCTGGGAGCTGATCCTGCGCGCCTATATGGACGAGGCGGTGATAGAGGCGCATGGGCCGCCGGCGAAAGGATCGCCGCATGCGCATGTGCCGGCGATGCTCGCGTCGATCATCTTCTATCTGCAGATATCCTACCTCGCGCTGCTCGCAATCGTCCTGCTGCTGCGCGCCTTGCGTAACATGCGCGAGCGCATGTTCGACACGGTGCGCATAGACTATCGCGACGGCCGCAGCATTCGCGCGCCTTTCGGCTTTTCCGTGCTCGAGGCCAGCCGCTTCAAGGGCATTCCGCACGCCTCCGTCTGTGGCGGGCGCGCGCGCTGCTCCACCTGCCGCATTCGCGTGCTCTATGGCGCGTCGGAGCTGCCGCCGCCCGGCCCGGCGGAGCGCGCCACATTGGCGCAGATCGGCGCGCCGGAGGGCGTGCGCCTCGCCTGCCAGACGCGGCCGAGCTGCGATATCGGCGTCTATCCCATGCTGCCGGCCGACAGCCCGCTCGACGGCCTGTGCGTTCTTCTCGATCAGGGCCGCGAGCTCTTCGTGACGGCCATGTTCGTCGATCTGCGCGACTCGACGAAGCTCGCCGCCAACCGCCTGCCCTATGACGCGATCTATATCGTCGACTCCTATATTCGCGCGACCACCAACGCCATATTGGCGGAGGGCGGCCATGTGACCAGCGTCGCCGGCGATGGCGTCATGAGCCTGTTTCGGCTGGACGGCGACGCCGCCGAGGGCGCTCGCGCGGCGCTCCGCGCAGCGAGCGGCGTCTGGCGCGCGATCCGCCGCGTCAGCCGCGATTTCGCGGATGATCTCGAGGCGCCGCTCGCCTTCGGCGTCGGCCTGCACAGCGGGCTCGCCATCGTCGGCGCCGTCGGCCCGACGGACCGGCAGTCGCTGCAGTTTCTGGGCGACACCGGCAATATCGCCGCGCGGCTCGAATCGCTGACGAAAGAGAAGAATTGCGTGGCGCTCGTCTCCGCTCAGACCTGCGCCGCCGCCGGCCTGCCACAGCCGCGCGCTTTCCTCGACGCGCCGATACGCGGCCGCGCGGATACGCTCAGAGCCTTTCCGTTCCAGGGGCTCGGCGATTTCGAGCGCTGGATCGCCGGCGAGCGGACGCCCGTCTGAGCCGATGCGCCCGCTCCCTTTAGGGAGAAGGAGGCGCGGGAGCCCGATCGTCCTCTCTCTCGCGCCACCTCGCTCGCCCGCATTCGGAGACCGTCGCCTGGACGGCGGCCGTGTCGAGGTCTTTCGTTCGGCTATTGGCAGACAACCTCATATCCCTGGCCGTCGGTGCAGGTGCAGCCGCCGAGCGACAGCGCCATCGCGCCGAGCGCGACGCCGATGACCAGCGTCAGAGCTTTCGCCCGGAGGCCGGCCAGAAAATGGAAATTGGAGAGATCGAGCTTCATGTCATCCTCCCTGGATGGATGTTGGAACGCGGTCGCAAAGCATCGCCCGCTTCCGAACTGTCGCTCGGCTCGCTCCCGAGGGATGTGGCGAAGGCCACAGGTCGCTTGGAAAACGCTCCGAATGGACGAAGCCTGTCGCGCCGGAATGCGTCTGGACCTGAAAATTGCATCGCCGCGGCGGCCTCCCGCGCCGATCGGAGAAACGCAGCCCCATGGCGGATATCGCTCGTTCCCTTCTCGCCTTTCTCTGCTTCCTGCTCATCGCCTTTGCGATCAGCGAGGATCGTCGGCGCATTCCCTGGCGCGTCGTCTTTGGCGGGCTGGCGCTGCAATTCGCTGCGGCTCTGACGCTCGCGCATTTTCCGCCGGCGAAGCAGGCCGTGCTGCTCGCCAATGACGCCGCGGAGGCGCTGCAGAAGGCGACCGAGGCGGGCTCCGGCTTCGTCTTCGGCTATCTCGGCGGCGGCCCCGCGCCTTTCGAGGAGAAGACGCCGGGCGCCGGCTTCATTCTCGCCTTCAAGGCGCTACCCATGGTGCTGACCATCTCGGCGCTGGCCTCGCTATTCTTCTATTGGGGCGTGATGCAGCGCGTGGCCGGCGGCTTCGCCTTTCTGCTGCGGCGCTCGATGGGGCTGTCGGGAGCGCTGGCGCTGGGCGCCTCCGTTCACATCTTCGTCGGCATGATCGAGGCGCCGCTGCTGATCCGCCCCTATCTCGCGCGCATGCCGCGCGGCGAGCTGTTCGCGCTGATGAGCTGCGGAATGGCCGGCGTCGCCGGCACGGTCATGGTGATCTACGCCGGCTTCGTCGCGCCTTTCCTGCCGGATGCGCTCGGCCATATTCTCATCGCCTCGGTGATCGCGACGCCGGCCGCCATAGCAATCGCCGCGGTCATGTCGCCTTGGGATATCTATAAGGACAATGCAGAAGCGCGGCTCGCCGTGGAGAATCCGCCGACAGGGGCCTTCGACGCCATCGTCAAAGGCGTTTCCGACGGAGTCGGACCGCTCGTCGGCGTCGTCAGCATGCTATTGACGACGATCGCGCTGGTGACGCTCGCCAATATGGCGCTCGCGCGTCTGCCGCAATTGGGCGGCGAGACGCCGAGCCTGCAGCTCGCTTTCGCCTATGCCTTCCGCCCCATCGTCTGGCTGATCGGCGTGCCCTGGAGCGAGACGCCGGCCGCCGCCGCGCTGATGGCGACGAAGACGGTGGTGAACGAGTTCGTCGCCTATCGCGACATGAGCGCGCTCGGCGCGGAGGCGCTGTCGCCGCGCAGCCGGCTGATTCTCACCTATGCGCTCTGCGGCTTCGCCAATTTCGGCAGCATGGGCATTCTCGTCGGCGGCCTGAATGTGATGCTGCCCGGCCGGCGCGCGGAGATCACGCGTCTCGGCTTGCGCTCCATTCTGTCCGGCACGCTGGCCACCTGCATGAGCGCCACGACCACGGGACTGCTGATCGGCGGCTGAAGGCCGCTCAGAAGCAGCCCTGCGCCTTCAGCTGCACGAGCCAGGCGCCGCAATCCGAGTGGCGCCGGCGCCCGTACCCATAACCGTGTCCGTGCGGGCCACGGCCCCATTCGTCCTCATATTCCGCGTAGCGACGACGCTCCCGCGCGCGCTCGTGGCGCACGCATTCATTGTAATTGTTCTGCATCGCGAGGCACAGCGGCACATTCGGCCCGGCCATCGCCGCCCTTGGGGCGAAGCCGTCGGTCAGCGAGACGATCCCGGCCATGATGAGGGAGAGGAGAAAGATGCGCGCCATTTTGGAAGAAACCTTTCTGTCGGCGCAGCTCTAGCAGATTCGCTCACGCTGAAACAGCGCGACGGCGCCGCCGGCCCGAGCGCCCTATCCCTGGCGCGGGGCGGAAGATTATTGCTTCAGCGCTTCCCGAAATCTGCAGAGCGTTACCTTGCAGCCGCGCTTTTCGGGAGGAACGCTCCTCGCCGAACACGCCCTCGCGTTCCATTTCAATGCGGAAAACGATGCAGAAACAAATCAGAAAAAAGACAGGGCCGTCGAGCGCGCCTCGACGGCCTCGACATATAGAAAAATACGCCTACGGGCGGATTGTTCGGGAAAAATAGGAAATCCAGCCGCCTATGCGGTCATTATCTCCCGATGGAAAAGCTTTGTGCGATCATGTGGCGCGATGGGAGGTCGCTCTCTCTGGTAAAAATATGATATTTACATATTGGTAACGCGATATACCATGAGAGGCGAGGCGGCTCCTCCGGGGAGGCCGCGAGAATGCTCATGGGGGCGACGGAATCGCCGATGCGTGTGCTGATCGTCGAAGATCAGGCGGAGATCGCCGCTCTGCTGGCGGAGAAGCTCGCCCATTCCGGCTTTGATGCGGATATCGCCGACTCGATCGCCGAGGCCCGCGCGGCGATCGAGGCCGTCGAATATGGCGTGATGCTGCTGGATCGGCGGCTGCCGGACGGCGACGGCGTCTCCATCATCCGCTCGGTGCGCGCGAGCCGGCCCGACATGCGCGTGCTGATCCTCTCCGCCATGCGCGACATAGACGAGATGGTCGACGGGCTCGACGCCGGCGCCGATGATTATCTCACCAAGCCCTTCGATCCCGCGGAGCTGATGGCGCGCATTCGCGCCGTTCTGCGCCGGCCCGGACCGCAGGCGGCGCCCTCGGCGCAGATCGGAGCGCTCAGCTTCGAGCTCGGGGAGCAGAGGGGCTTCATCAATGGCCGGCAGTTTCTGGCGCCCAGGCTGGAGCTCGTCCTGCTCGGCGCGCTGATGCGCCGCGCCGGTCTCGCGGTGATGCGCGCCGATCTGCTCGAGGAGATTTACGGCGCGCAGGGAGCCGATCAGGTCGACGCGCTGAAAATGCTGATCCACCGTCTGCGCCAGCGCCTGAAGAACCAAGGCGCGCGCGCCGATATCCACGCCGCGCGGGGCATAGGCTATCTCATTCGGAGCGCCGAGGAGTGACGCTCATGCGAGCGCCGTCGGCGCGCCTCGTCCTCCGCTGGTTGCGGCGCGCGCTCGTCGCCCATCTCGCGCCTTTGCGTCGCGTCGCCAGAACGTCATGGAGCGATAGGATAATTTTTCATATTTGGCGGGTCGATCGGGCGGATTGCCAAAATAAATCTTCTGGGTCAGTCTTGCGCTCGTCGCATTCTGTGATTGTCGGAAATTGCTTGTGCCGAGCATGAGGTTTTCTCGGGAGGCGTCGGGCGCGCCGCGACGAAGGGGCGCAGCGGTCGCCGCCGGGCTTCGCGCCCTTTGGAATTCACTTGTTCGGCGCCGAGCATTCGCCGCGCATAGGCCGGCCGGATTCGGCGTGGCGCTCGCGGCCATAACGGCGCTGGCGCTCTACGGCTCCGCCGACTGGGTCGGAGAGCAGGTCGGCGCGGCGTCTTTCGATTTCGCCACGCAATTGACGGCTCTCCTCGGCGATTTCGCGGCCGCGCTGGCGGTGGCCGCCGCCCTGGCGGCGCTCGCTCTGCTCGGGCGTTTTGGTTTCCGCTCCGGGAAGGAGGCCGATTGTTGCGCGGGCGACGCTTGCGCGCGCGCGCTTTGGGCGAATGGGCCGGTCGGCGCCTTCTGCTGGGAGGGCGGCGGCGAGGTGACGGAAGCCAATGACGAATTTCTCCGCGCGACAGGCTATGGGCGCGACGATCTCGCCGCCGGCCGCATCGACTGGCGGGTTGCCACGCGGCTCCGGGCGCCCGTCGAGACCAGCGTCGAGACGGATTTCGTGCGCAAGGACGGCGCGCGCACGCGGCTGCGGCTCCGTTTTGTCGCGCTCGATGCGGAAGGTGCGCGCGGCGTGGCTTTCGCGCAGGATGCGGCCGAAGCGCAGGAGCTGCGCCGGCAGTCGGAGCGGCTGCGGAGGCTGGAGCTGCGCGCGGTCGGCTTCGCACATGAGATCAATCAGCCGCTCACGGCCGCCGCCGCCTATCTCCAGGCCGCGCGTCGGCGCGCGACGCTCGGCGGCGGCGCGCGGCCGGAGGAGCAGCTCGCCGCCATGGACCGCGCCGGCGCGCAATTGTATCGCGCCGCGCGGCTCATCGGCGATTGGCGCGAGCTTTTCGCGCATGAGGCGCGCGGGCCGACCGAGATCGCGCTGCATCCGCTGATCCGCGAGGCCTGGGAGACCCTCCGTCTCGATCTCGGCGAGACGGTCCATGCCGAGCTGCGTCTGCGCGCCGAGCGCGATCTCGTGATCGGCGATCGGACGCAGATAGAGGAGGAGGTGATCGATCTCCTTCGCGCGGCCGCGGAGGCGGCGATCGCCTCTTCCCATCGCGAATTGATCGTCGTCACATCGGAGCGGGACGGCGAGATCGCCATGGAGATCCGCGACGGGAGCGCCGCCGCTATCGCGCCGCGCCCCGATCCGCGCGCCGCCGCGGCCGACGTCGCGCGATTCTCCTCGCAGAAAGAGGATGGCGGCGGCTCCGCCTTTCGGCTCGCTCTCCCACTGGCCGACTGAGCCTGTGGATAATGGGGGCAGCCGGCCCTGGCCGCTCGCCTGTCACCGGGAAATGCTCATAATCTTTCGCCCCTCGAAACGAGAGGCGGCTCACGGCTGCGCTGAAGCATATCTTCTTCCCAGGGCAAGCCGCTGAAAGTAAAAGCTATCGATTGCGAGCTTAGTATTAGTACCAAGCGATACTACTAAAAGTAATCACCCTATGGTATAAGTACTAGTGTTACCTACGAGACACAGACGTGGTCTTTCTGCTCGCGATCTATATTAGGTTGTTTCCTTTACGATCGAAGCGCGCTAAAGAAGAAGAGTAGTCGATCAATAGTGGATCAATTATTCCCCGACGGAATTTGCAACGGCGCAGGGGTTCGGCGTCTGCCGAACCCCTTTTTTCATGACGATCCGTCGGGCGCCGCAGGTTGCGGCGCCCGTTTTCTTTTGCGGAAGATCATTGGCTCGTCTCGAGATGATCGCTCGTGGCGCGCCGCGAAGGCTCGCCCTGCGACATATGTTTTCGACAGCGCGATCCGATCATTGGACCGGATCGCGCTGTCGAATTTCGCCTCGCATTGGAATTCGGATCGGTCGAACGCGCCCGAAGCCGGATCAGAGCCCCTGCGGACGTCCGGCGATCGACACCAGCAGCTCGCCGTCGCCGAGCAGGCGCTTGGCCACGCGGCGGGCGTCGTCCAGCGTCACCGAATCGATGCGGCCATTGCGCTCGTCGAGATAGGAGGGCGCGAATCCGTCGAGCTGGAGATTGACCAGCTGGCCGGCGATCTTCGTCGACGTGTCGAAGCGCAGCGCATAGGAGCCGGTCAGATATTTCTTCGCCTTGTCGAGCTCGTCCGCGCTCGGCCCCTCATTGGCGAGATCGGCGAATTGGGCCTGGATCACCTCCAGCGATTCACGGGCGCGCTCGTTCTTCGTCGCCGCGCCGCCGACCAGCATGGCGCATTTGTCATATTCGTTGAGATGCGAATAGACCGAATAGGCGAGACCGCGTTTCTCGCGCACCTCGTTGAACAGCCGCGCCGTGAAGACGCCGCCGCCGAGGATGTGGTTGACCACCACGGCGCCGAAATAATCGGGATCGTGCCGCTGCATGCCGGGACGGCCGAAGCGGATCGCCGATTGCGGCACGTCGAGATCGATGATGCGGCGCTCGCCGAGCGCGTGAATGTCGATCGCGGGCACGGGGGTGAGAAGGCTCTGCGCCGGCAGGGCGCCGAAGATCGCGTCCAGCTTGGCGGCGAGCGTCGCCGCGTCTATGGCGCCGACGACGGCGATTTTCAGATCGCTGCGCGCCAGCAGGCGGGTCCGCAGCGCGTCGAGATCGTCGCGCGTCAGATTTTCGAGACTGTCGAGATCGCCGCGCACCGGCCGTCCATAGGGATGGTCGGGGAAGGCCGCTTCGCGGAAGGCTCTGGCGACCAGCGCATCGGGATCATTGGCGTCGCGCTTCAGCCCGGCGGCGATCTGGCCGCGCACGCGGTCGATCGCCTGTTGCTCGAGCCGCGGCTCGCAGAGCGCGACGCGCAGCAGCTCGAACGCCTCGTCGCTGTTGCGGGAGAGCGTCTGCATATGGCCGGAGATGGCGTCGCGGTCGCAGCCGAAGCCGAGCCGGATCGCCAGATCCTCTATGGCGAGGTGGAAGGCGCGGGCGTCATAGGGCCCGGCGCCCTCGTCGAGCAGTCCGGCGAGCAGCGTCGCGAGACCCGCCTTGCCGGCCGGGTCCTGGGAAGCGCCGCCGCGCATGGCGAATTCGAGCGCGACGAGCGGAACCGCGTAGCTCTCGACGAGCCAGGCTTCGATCCCGCCGGGCGTGACGACGCGCTGAATGGTCTCGGCGCGGCTGCGCGCAGGCGCGATGGCGTGGGCTGTCATTGATTTACGCTCCGATGTCAGGCGGCGAGCTCGGCGTCTTTGGCTTCATCCTCGGCCTCGGATTCGAGGAAGCCGGTGACGGCCCGGCGCTTCTGCAGCCATTTGCGGGCCGCGGCGGCGAGGTCGGCGGCCGAGACCGCGTCGATGCGGTCCGGCCAGGCCGCGACATCCTCCACCGCGAGGCCGGTGGCCAGCGATTCGCCATACCAGCGGGCGAGCGAGACTTGGCTGTCCTGCGCATAGACCGCCTCGGCGATGAGGCGATTCTTGGCGCGCTTCAAATCGGCTTCGGCGATCTCGGCGGCGGCGAATTTGTCGATCACCGCGCCGATGGCGTCGTCCAGCTGCTGCAGCGAGACGCCGGGCGCCGGCGTGGCGAAGACCCAAAAGCGCGTGTCGTCCAGCGCCGAGCCCATGTAATAGGCCCCGGCGTTGACGGCGAGCTTTCGCTCCACCACGAGAGAATCATACAGCACGCTCGACGGCCCGCCGCCCAGCACATGGCCGAGAACTTCCAGCGTCTCCGCCTCGCCGGGCGCGCCGGTCGTGTAGGACGGCACGAGGAAAACGCGCTCATGCGTCGGCTGCTCGACCTTCTCGTCCGCGAGCGTCACCAGGCGATGGGCGCGCGGCTCCGGCTCACGCGGGCGCTTGCGGCTCGGCGCGTCGTCGCGCGCGGGAATGCGGCCATAGCTCTTCTCGGCCAGCTCGCGCACGGTCTCGAAATCGACGTCGCCGGCGACGATGAGTATGGCGTTCTCCGGCGTGTAGAAGCGACGATAATAATGCAGCGCGTCCTCGCGGCCGAGCGTCTCGATCTCATGGCCCCAGCCGATGATCGGCGTGCCATAGGGGTGGTGCGGGAACAGCGCCGCCTGCACCGCCTCGTCGAGCTGGGCGGAAGGGTCGTTCTCGGTGCGCATGCGGCGCTCCTCGAGCACCACCTCGCGCTCCGGCCCTACCACCTCGTCGGACAGCACGAGATTGGTCATGCGATCGGCCTCGAACTCCATCAGCGTGCCGAGGTGCTCCTTGCCGATGCGCTGGAAATAGGCCGTGTAGTCATAGCTGGTGAAGGCGTTCTCCTGGCCGCCGAGCTCGGAGACGAGATTGGAGAACTCGCCCTGCGGATGCGCGTGCGTGCCCTTGAACATCAGATGCTCGAGGAAATGCGCGATTCCCGACTTGCCGAGCGGATCGTCGGCGGAGCCGTTGCGATACCAGACCATATGGGTGACGACCGGCGCGCGGCGGTCGGCGATGACGACGATCTCCATCCCATTGGCGAGGCGCGAATGGACGACCCCGGCGGCGGCGCTCTCGCTTTTGGCGGCTCCGGCGCGCGCGTCGATCTTGGCGGAGGCGGAGCTGGCGGCGTGATCGGCCGCGATCGCCTCGGCCCCCGGCTGTGTCATCGGCATGATAATCTTTCCTCGCTATAGCGCGTCCGGCGCTCGCCGGCCCGGCCGAGAGAATCCGGCCAGTTTTGAATTCGGCCAAGAGAATTCGGCGCCAGTTCGGCCGCGGGCTTTCCCCGGACGCTTCGACGGAAGCATTCGATCTATATAAGCGCGAATGCGAGGCATGTCAGGCGCCGCGCGCGCCGCGGCCCGGCCTGCAGGGCGAAAGCGGCCCTGCCTCGCGCCGCTTCGTCGACGAATGGTAAACGGGTTGCGCCGCCGGGCCGGCGTTGCCGCAGCTGAAGCTCTCGGGCATCATCTTTTCCCGAATCGTCGAAATTCGACGGCGCGGCGGCCAAGGCGCCGCGACCGATGCGTCAAATGGGGGGAATCGCATGGCTTTCACACGACGTTCGTTTCTGGCCGGCCTCGCGGCCTGCCCGCTCTGCGCCGCCGCGGCCCGCGCCGAGGGGGCGCATTGGACCTATGACGATCCCCAGCATTGGGGCGCGCATGACGAGGCGGCCAAGGCCTGCACGCTCGGCGGGGAGCAATCGCCGATCGACCTCGTCGATGCGGTCAAAGCCGACATTCGTCCGCCCAAGCTCGGCTGGAAGCCGAAGGCTTTCGAGATCGTCAACAATGGCCATACGATCCAGGCCAACGCTGCTGCCGGGAGCGGCGTCGCCGAGCTCGACGGACGCAAGTTCGAGCTGAAACAGTTCCATTTCCATACGCCGAGCGAGCATGCGCTCGGCGGCAAGCGCCTCGCCATGGAGGCGCATTTCGTCCATGCCGGGGACAATGGCGATCTTCTGGTGGTCGGCTCCTTCCTCGTCGCCGGCGCGCCCAACAAGGCGTTTTCCGCGGTGATGGCCGCTGCGCCGAAGGAGGAAGGCAAGGCCGCGCCGAAGGCGCCGATCGACGCCTCCGCTCTGCTGCCCAAGGGGAAGAAGCTCTTCCGCTACGAGGGCTCGCTGACGACGCCGCCCTGCTCGGAAGTGGTGCATTGGAATGTCTTCGCCGAGCCGGTGACGGTGGCGCAGGCGGACATAGACGCCTTCAAGACGCTGTTCCCGATGAACGCCCGCCCGCTGCAGCCGACGCATCGCCGCATCGTGCTGAGCGGCGGCTGAGCGGCGGGGCGCCCGATCGGCGGCTCAGGAGCCGCCGAAAAGGCTGCCGATCATGCCGATCGGATTGGTCCAGCCGGGCTTTTCCTCGGGTTCCTTCATGCCTTTGCCGCCCGCCACCTTCTGGCGATAGGCCTGCGGCGGCTCGGTCAGATAGGAGCGGGTCGAGGCCTCGCCGGCGCCGCGCGTCTTCGGGCCGCCGGCGGCGCCCGGCTCGTCCGCGTCTGTGGTGATGGTGCAATGTCCGTCCGAGGCGGCGACGAGACATTTGCGCGGGCCTTCGCCATTCTTGGAGCCGGCGACATTGGGATTCTCGTTGAGGCCGGGCTGGCGCGCCGGCGCGGGCGTTCCTTTGCGGCGCGCGATCTCCTGATCCACCGGCCAGGAGGCGGGGCGCTCGCTCTCCGCCTGCGGCGAGGGGAGCCCCTGGCGATTGGGCGGCACGACCAGCTTGGGGTGCTCGCGGAAGACGATCTTCTGGCTCTCGTCCTCGTCGGAATAGACGCCGATGAAGCCGAGCACCGAGGTGAGCGTCGATTTGTCGTCATAGGCCGCGGCCGGGACGACGCCCGTTCCGCCGAGAAACACGAGCGCGAGCCCGACGCATGCCGGCGTAAGACGCAGAGAGGCTGTCGCCCGTTTCATCGCCCAGATCTCCTCCCATGGGCGCGGCCCGGTCCCGGAGCGCGCGCGATTCCAAACGAGCCGAATTGTTACGGCCAGCTTAACGGCATTTTAGAGGCGTGTGAGGCTCCGGGCCAGCCGAAATCATCGCGAGATCTACCCGGCCGCCGGAGTCGGCCGCGCGGCGCCGCTGTTGAGGCTCTCCAGCAGCAGCAGGACGACGCCGAGAAAAATCGCGGCGTCGGCGACATTGAATACGTAATTGGCCAGCGGCCCCACCGGCAGGGCCGTGTGGAAGAAGAAGAAATCCGCCACCGCGCCGCGCGTCAGCCGATCCGCGACATTGCCCAGCGCCCCGCCCACCACCAGGCCGAGCGCCGCCGCGGTGAGCCGCCGCGGCGCCCGCCACAGCCAATAGGAGAGACAGCCGACGATCGACAATTGAAAGGCGACGAGCAGCGCCCGCGTCGGCTCGGTCTGCGAGGAGAGCAGCGAATAGGAGACGCCGAAATTCCACGACAGCACGAGATCGAGAAAGGAGGTGAGCCGGATCGGCTGGCGCAGGCCGATGTCGAAGACGTTCAGCATCCAGAATTTATGCGCCTGGTCGAGCGCCAGGGCGAGAACGACCGCGACGAGGCCGAAGAAGCGAGGGCGGGAAAGGCAGGCGCGACAGATCAAGCAGTTTCTCCAGCCGCCGGCGGGCGCCGGCGCGTCATTTCGACGAAATGGTCACGCCCGAGGCGGCGATGAAGGGATAGGCGCAATCGCCGAAATTCACGACCTCTTTCGAGACGGCGTGAATGTCTTGCAGCAATTGTTGGAAATTCCCGCTCACCATGGTCTCGTTCAGGGCGTGCCGCAGCTCGCCATTCTCGATATAGAACGAGTTTTTGGCGATTCCAGAAAAATCCAGATTGTCATTGGGCGCGCCGCCGGAGAAGCGCGAGAACAAGATTCCGCGCTTCACCCCGGCGATCATATCGGAAAGGCTGGTCTCGCCCGGCCGCACGCGGCTGTTGCGCACGCCCGCCGTCTGCGCCATGCCGAGCTTGCGCGAGAAGAAATAGCCGACGTAAAAATCCTTCAGCACGCCATTCTCTATGATCGGCAGATCGCGCGTCGGCACGCCGAATTCGTCGAAATCCGAGCCTTCTGAGAAATCCGCGGAGCGCGGCGCGTTGTCGAGCGAGAACAAAGGGCTCGCGATCTTCTCGCCGCGCTTGTCCTTGAACGGCGAGGAGCCGGCGAGCAGCGCCGGGCCGGACAGCGCGCCGGCGATGGAAGGCATCAGCCCCGTGAGGCAGTGCGGCGTGACGATCACATCGCCGATGAATTTTCCCGTGACCGGCCGGCGCTCCAGAGAGCGCTCGCATTCGGCCATCAGCCGCCCGACGCCGGCGGCGTCATAGAGCGAGGCGAAAGGCCCGAAGGACCTTCCCCCCACCGCGTTGAAAGATGTGGTGAGCGCCCCGTCCTTGGCCATGAACATGGCGCGAAAGCCGTGATCGCCGCGCCGCTCGCGCTGGCGCAGCCCGTTCGAATTGGCGAATTCCGTCTCTTGGTCGGTGAAAGTGTAGAGGCTGTCGCGCAGCCGCAGCAGCGGATGGCGCGCGGGCAGGCTCGCCAGAAATTCATCGACCTGCGCGCGCATGGCGGCGCGGTCCGGCTCGGCGGGGCCGTGGTCGCCCGGCGGCAGCGAAGGCCCCTCCGCTATTCCATTGGCGGGATCGGCGACGCCCGCCTCGGCCGCCGTCGCCGCGGCGGCGATCGCCGCCTCCACCTCCTCCGGCCGCCGCCCGTTGAGCGTCGCGCCGCCGCGCTTGCCGTCGCGAAAGAGCGTGATCGTCGTCGTCTCATTCTCGGTGGAGCGCACGAGATCGACGCTGCGATGATCGAACTCGATCTCGAAATAGCGCGTGCGGCTGCGGATCGCCTGCGCCGCCGTGGCGCCGGCGTCTTTCGCCCTCGCGAGAATATGGTCGAGGAAGTCGTCCGTCGGCGCGCTCATCCGCGTCCTCCCAGAGTGACGCGGCATTTGATCGAAGGGCCGCCCATGCCGACGGCGATCGGCTGCTTCTTGCCGCACCAGCCGCCGCCCGCCGCCCAGCGGAAATCATCGCCCACATGGGTGACGCTCTTCAGCATGTCGAAGGCGACGCCGGAGATGGTGGTGTCGCGAATGGCGCGGCCGAGCTTGCCGTCACGAATCTCATAGCCGCAATTGACGCCGAACATGAATTCGCTCGTCGCGTCCGCCTGCCCATTGGTGGAGCGCTTCAGATAATAGCCGCGCTCTATGGCGCCGATCATGTCGGAGAGCTTGTCGTTTCCCTTGGCGATGCATGTGTTGCGCATGCGCACCAGCGGCTCGTCCTGAAAAGAGAAGGCGCGCGCATTGCCGGCCGGCTCCGCGCCCAGCATTTGCGCGGTGCGCTTATTGTGCAGAAAGTTTTTCAGCACGCCATTCTCTATGATCGCCACGTCGCGGCAGGGCGTGCCTTCGTCATCGACATGAATGGCGAAGGAGGATTTGCCGTCCGGCCCGCGTCCGCCATAATCGCCGAGCGTGATCTTCTCGCTCGCGACGAGCTCGCCGAGATGATCGCCGGCGACCGAGCCCGCGAGCACGAGATCGGCCTCGCAAGTATGGCCGATCGCCTCATGGGCGAGAATGCCGGCGAGCGCCGCGTCGAGCACGACATCGTGATCGCCGGCCTCGCATTGTCCGCCCTCGGCCTTGCGACGCAAATTCTCGTGCAGATCCTCGAGCCAGGGCGCGAGCGTCGCCTCGTCGAAGGACTGGTCCTCTATCTCGCCGAAGCCGCCGAGAATGTCATAGAGCTCGACGATTCCGTCATTGGCGGCGACGCTCATCGAGACGACCAGCGCCGCGCGCGGCACGAAGGAACAGGTCGCCGCGCCGTCGCTATTGGCGAGGATCTTCTCGCTCGCATGGCTGGACAGCGAGATGTCGACATTGACGAGGCCCGGATAGCGGGCGCGGATCGCCTCGTCGAGCCGGCGCACGATATCGACGCGCTCTTCCGCCGAGAGCGGCGCGCGCTTGCTGCGATAATCATAGCTTCCGCTTCCCGCCGCTGTGGAGAGCGCGCCGCTCGCGGCGTGGCCGCCGGCGAATTCGGCATTGTCTCGCGCCGTGGCGATGACGGCGGTGAGGCTGGCCTCGTCATCGCCGGGCGCGGCGGCGAAGCCGAAGGCGCCGTTATGATAGAGCCGCGCCGAGAGGCCGCTGTCGCGCGAGCGTCCATTGGCGAGCAGCACGCCTTTGCGCATCATGATGCGCGAGGAATGATTGGCGTGCCAGCGTAATTCCCCATAGGCGGGCAATTGCGCCGCGCGCGCGACGAGCCGGTCGAGCATGTTCGCGGCCTTTCGGGTAAAATGAGCTTCTGGCGGCAATATAGCGGAACAAGTCAGCGAGTGGAATGACGGCCTATCGGCCGCGGTCGCGGAACATCATTTGCGAATAGCGGCGCTCCGTCAATATTCCCATTCGACGCCGACGCCGAGCGAGGATTTGCCGTCGACCTTGGTTTCGCCCTTCACGCGGACATTCTTGGTGACGTCCACGCCGACGCTGACGGCGGTTTGCTCCGGCTTGGCGCCCGTGCGCACGCCGACGCTGATATTGTCGGAAATATAGCGCGAGGCGCCGACCGTCGGCCCGCTGGAGCCGCCGGCCTCGAGATCGAGCGAGTCGACGCCGAGCGCCTTGCGCATTTTCTCGAAAGCGTCGACGCCGGTTCCGGCGCCGGAGAATTGCGCGAGCGCCGTTGCGAGCTGCAGCGCCTGAAAGGCGGAGAGCGAGCCCGACGCCTTGGCGAAGAGCAGGCGCGAGAGCACCTCGTCCTGCGGCAGCTCCGGCGAGGAGGAGAAGGAGAAATTCGGCAGCGAGGCCGGGCCGGAGACGCCGATCTTGGCGGTGACGTCGCCCGCGGTCGTCTCGGCGGAAAAATCGAGCTGCGGAACGAGGCCGCCCGCGAAGCTCAATTTGCCGCGCGTGAGATCGATACGCTGGGTCAGCAATTGCAGCTTGCCGCGGCGCAGATCGAAAGCGCCGTTGACGGCCGGCTTTTGGATCGTGCCGCTCAGTTTCAGCTCGCCGCCGAATTCGGCGTCTATGCCGCGTCCGCGCACGAAGATGCGATTGGGGGCGGCGAGCGCGAGATCGATCGTCGCGTCGAAGGGCGAGCGCTTTGCGGCGCGCGCTTTCTCCTTGGCCTCCAGCGCCAGCATCTCCTTGGCGAAAGCGCGCGGCGAAACATGCACGGCCCCGCGCGGCGCCTGAAAGGAGGCGGGCAGGCGATCGGGGACGTTGACCTCCATCGTCGTCAGCGTCACGCGGCCGCCGACCTTCGGCGAACGCGCGAGCGGGCCGCCTATGTCGAGATCGAGATCGGCGGTCGCCGAGGCGAGATCACTGCTGACGAGCTGCGCATTCTTGGCCTTGATGCGAATGGCGCCGGGCATTCCCGCCTGCGGCTCGACGGCGATTTTGCCGGTCGCGGCGATTTGCCCGCCATTTTTGGTGAGCGCGGTCAGGCGCGTGATGGCGATCTCGCGGCCATGTCCGTCGAGCTTGGCGTCGATGTGGTCGAGATAGACGCCGTTCAGCGGATCGGAGAAGGAGCCATTGGCGAGCGTCACGCCGCCTTCGATCGCCGGCGCGGCGATGGAGCCGGCGATGCGCAGATCGACATTGGCCTTGCCGCGCAGGCTCTGGCCATTGGCGGAGAGCGCCGTGTCGGCGAGCTTGGCGTCCGCCTCGCCCTTCACTTTCAAATCCAGCGCGCCAGTGGCGTCGATCGGCGCCGAGCCGGTGATGGCGAAGCGCCCACCGGCGCCGAGCGCGATATTGGCGTTAAGGCTCGTGCGCGCGCCGGCGAGCGCGCCATGCGCGTCCATATCCAGCGGCGGCAGGCCATTGCTGCGCAATTGCGGCGCGGAGAGCTTGGCGATCTTGATCTTCCAATCGCCGCTCGGCGATTTCTTGTCGCCGGTGATGCGCGCCTCCGCGTCCAATGCGCCGTCGAGCGCCAGGCTGGCGTCGGCGATGGACGCGATGGAGAGCGGAACGGCGCGCGCGCGCGCGGTGAGATCGAGCCGCTCGCCGATGGTTCCATCAATGTCGAGCCGGCCGGCGCCGAGCGCGAGCGCCAATCCTCTCAGTTCCACCGCGCCGCCGCCGAGCGTGACGCTCGCCGGCGCCGCGAGGGCGATGCGCTTGCCGGCGCGCTGCGCCGAGAGAGACTGAATGTCGAGTCGCGTCTTCTCGCCCGGCGTCAGCGTGGAGCGGCTCGCAATGGCGAAGCCTTCCGCATCGACAGTGAGGTCGAGCGCAGTGGCGGCGCCGGCGGGCGTGGCGGTGAGGCGCGTCTTGGAGATGGTCTTGCCGCCGATATGGAGCGCATCGACGGCGATGTTTCCGTCGAGCGACGGTCGGCGCAGCAGATCACGGCCGGAGAGCTTGGCGCCGAGCTTCTCGATCGTGGCGTCGGCGGCGCGAATGCGCGTTCCCTGCGCGTCGATCGATATGTTCTGCGCGCCCTGCGAAGCGTCGAGGATGATGTCGGCCTTCAGCGCGCCGGAGAGCTTGCGCAGAGCGAGCGCGGAGAGATCGTCGAGATCGGGCGCGGCGAGAGAGAATCGCCCGCTGGCGAGCTTTTGTGCGTCGAGCGCGAGCGCGCCGCGGAGAGTCGCGCGGCCCACGGAGAGATCGAGGTCGTTCGCCGCCCAGCCGGCGTCCTTATGCGCGACGTTCAATTTGCCGCGCGCCGGGGCGCCGTCTATGGCGCCGTCCAGCGTCGCGGTCGCGACGAGCGCGCCGGTGAGATCGCGCGCGGCGCCGTGCAGCGCGAGCTTTTGGATCGCATGGCCGTCGAGATGCGCGCCGCTGAGCAGCGCCTCGAAATCGGCGTTGGGCTTGTCGGCGGAGCCGGTCGCCTTCACGGAGATTTCCGCGCGGCCGGAGAGGCGCGGATCGGCGGGCTTCAGATCGGCGATCGTGACCTTCGCGCCGACGTCGAGCGTCTCGCGCATCGCCGCGCCGTCGATCTTTGCCGCGAGATGCGCGCCGCGCAATTCGAGCCCGTCGAAGCGCAGTCCGCCGCCGGGCAGCGAGGCGACCGCGCCGCCGAGCGTCACGCGCTCGCCCAGCAGCTTCTCCAGCGCAGGCGCTTCGAGCGACGGAACGGCCAGCGTTCCGCTCAGAGTCGCGCTCACGCGCTCGTCTTTCGGAACGCCCTTCAGCGCGATCGAAAGATCGAGCGGGCGCGGCGCAGCGTCGAAGCGGCTGCGTATGGCGATATCGCCTTCCAGCGCGCCATCGTCGCGCAGAGTGGCGGAGCCGGCGAGCTGCGTCACGCCGTCGAGCAGCGGAACGGCGGCGGGCGGCAGCAGCGGGGCGAGGCGCACGCCCAAATCGAAATCGAGCCGCCGCGCCGCATCCTTGCGAATGACATGCGCCGCGCCTTCGGCGCCGATCTTCTCTCCGGCCTTGGCGGAAAGATGCGCGGCGAAATCGTCGAGCGCGCCTTCGCCGGTCAGCGCAATATCGACGGGCGGCAGGCCGGGCAGAGCGGCGAGGCGGGCGATGGCGCCGCCTTCCGGCTCCTGCGCCGTGAGGGCGAGCGCGATCTTCTGGCCGCCCGCCGCGACATCGGCTTTCGCCGTAATGGCGCCCGGCGCGTCGAGCCGGCGAATGTCGAGCGCAAGATGCGCGCCCTTGTCGAGCGACGCCTCGCCGGTCGCGGCGAACTTCGCCGCGGTTCCGAGAACGGGCGCGCCGAGCGACAGGGTTTCCAGCGCCAGCCGGCCGAGGCGGATGCGAACGGGCAGATCGGGGAGCGAGAAGCCGCCGCCGTTTTTCGGCGTCGCCGTCGCAGCCTGAGCGGGCGCCGGGAGGCGGGCCATGTCGATCGCGCCTATGGCGAGCTTCTCTATATCGACGCGCAGCGAGAACAGCGCGGAAGGCGACCAGTCCAGCGCGATCTGGTCGATCTTCAGATAGGGGCCGTCCCTATCGGCGATGGAAATGTCGCGCAACAGCGGATGCGCCGACAGCGGGTCCTCGAAGGCGCCGATCTCCACTTTCATATCGGCGGAGGAGGCGGCGCGCGAGACGAGATCGGCGAGGAAGCTCTTGCCCGTGCGCGTCTGCATGCGCAGCATGAGCGTTCCGGCGACGGAGAGCAGCGCCAGCGCGCCGAAGGCATAGGCGAGAATGCGGCGAAAGCGCATCAGAACGACTCCCCGACGCCGATGAAGATCGCGAATTTATTCTCGCCCGGACGCCGGCCGAGCGGCGTCGCCACATCGAGACGCACCGGGCCGATGCCGGTGTAATAGCGCAGGCCTATGCCGACGGACGAGCGCATGGACGAGCGGAAATCGGGATACGGTGACGAGAAGGCGGAGCCGATGTCGTAGAAGGGAACGACGCCGATCTCGCGCGTGACCTTGATGCGCGCCTCGGCCGAGCCTTCGAGCAGGCTGCGTCCGCCGACGGGAAAGCCGAGGCCGGCGTCCGGGCTCAGCGAGCGATAGCGATAGCCGCGCACCGAGCCGCCGCCGCCGGCGAAGAAGCGATGGCTCGCCGGAATATTCTCTATGCTCGCGCCGACGATGGAGCCCGCCGCCATGCGGCCGGCGAGCACATACCAGCCGTCCTCGTCCAACGATTTGTAGCCGGTGATCTGCGTCTTGGATTGCACCATGCCGACGCTGTCGCCGAAGGCCTTCACATAGGGCGTGACATTGGCGATGGCGCGAAAGCCGTTGGTGGGCGCGAGCAGATCGTCGGTTCCGTCGTAATTGGCCGAGAGCGGAAAGCCGAGCAGCGAATAATCATGCGGGCCGAAGGCGTCGAACGTATGCCCGCGCTCGAATTCGAGCCCCGCCTGCACGGAGGCCGTATCGCTGAAGCGATGGCGGATCGCCGCCGAGCCATTGCCGTAATTGGCCCAGTAATAATCGGTCTTCTCGCGCACGAAGCCGGCGTCGAGCAGCAGATCGTTGCGGGAGCCGAACAGCGCCGGCTTCACGAAGCTCGCCTTGGCGCGGCCGATGACGTCCTCGAGGCGAATGGAGGAGAGGCCGTTGTAGCGCGCCGAGCTGCCGAAAGGCGCGAGGCCGCCTTCGACATCGAAGCGCAGCCGCTCGGCGCCGCCGAAGAGATTGCGATCGGTCCAATAGGCGCGCAGGCCCGGCCCGTCGACATTGGAGAAGAAAGCGTCCGCGCCCACCGCATGCGGCTTGCGCTCGCTGGTCTGCACGAAGATCGGCAGATCGCCATTGGCGTCGAGCTTTTCGCCGTCTTCCGCCTTCACCGAGCCGACCGCCTCGAGACGGCCGATGGATTTGCGCAGCTCGGCGAGCTTCTTCGGACTATAGGGCTCGCCCTGCTCCAGATAGATGTAGGAGCGAATGACCTCGTCGTCTATGCCTGGCGAGCCGCTGGTCTTCACTTCGCCTATGCCGGCGCGCGGGCCGGGATCGATCGTCACCACCACATCCATCGCCTTTTCGGGATGGATGATCGTCGGCTTCGCGGTCGCCACTTTGGCGAGCGGATAGGAATTGGCGCGCAGCGCGTCGATCCAGCCGGCCTGCATGGCTTGCAGCGCCGCGGCGCGGGCCGGCTCCTCCTCGTCGCGCTCCAGCGATTTTTTCGTGAGCAGCGCTTCGTCCAGCGGCTTGCCGCTGCGCGCGTCGAGCAGGACGACCTTGCGCAAATGGAACAGCGGGCCGGGCGTGATCTCTATGCGGATGGGCGCCAGCGCCTGGCCGCGCAGCCGCTCGGCCGCCGCTGCAGCGGCGTCGGCGCCATGCCCGTCCGGCCGCACCGGAACGCCGGCGACCGTGGCCTTTATCTCCGCGTCATAATAGCCGCTCGCCCATAGCGCTTCGGCGAGGCGCGGGAAATCGGCGACGACGCGTCGCGCGACGCCGGCCCCCGTGGGCGGAGCCTGCAGCCGCAGCCGCCATGTGCTGGAGACGTCCTGCAGATTGCGCGCGAGGCCCTCGGCCTCGTCGAGGCCGGCGAATTCGATTTTATAGGGCAGGGCGTCGCGGCTCGGCTCCGGCGTCTCCTCGGCGGCGCCGAAGAGGCCGAAAAAATCGAATGCGCGGGCGGGAGAGCCTGCCCCCAGGCCGCCGAACGCCAAGAGCGCCGTCACGCCCAGAAAACGCTTCACGTATTTCACTTCGCCAACGACCCGAACCGAGGATTGCCGCACCATAAGCGCAGCCTTGCAAGCGGTCCATCGCGTTAAGCTTAACGATACAACCTATGGTTAAGCGGGTCTTAATGCGGCTCGGAGAGGGACGCGGCCGTCGGCGCCGCGCCCTCCTCGCGCAGGTCAGAATTTGAAGCCGACCTTGCCGATCACAGTGCGCGGCGCGCCGGGGAAGTAGATGCCGCTGCTCGACGTCTGCTGATAATAGCCATTGCTGATCTGGCCGATATAGGCGGTGTCGAACATGTTCATGCAGGTGATGCTGGCGGTGATCGTTCCCCAATCGATCTTGTGCTCGTATTTCACGGTGAGATCGAGGGTCGAATAGCCGGCGATCGGCTGGAAGCCGGATGTGTCGCCGGCGCGCGAGCCGACGATATGGAGGACCGGCGTGATGGTGAATTCCTCTATGCGCAGGTCGCCGCCGACGGTCGCGATCCAATAGGGCACATCCGGCAATTGCCGCCCGACGACGCGCGTTCCCCAATAGATCGCCGATGAGGCGGTCGGCAGTATCGGCAGATTCTGCACGAATTCCGCGCGCTGATAGCCGAGCGACGCGAACAGGCCGACTTTCTCCAGCGGATCGTAATGGGCGATCAGCTGCCCGCCATAGCTCTGGCTCTCGCCGACATTCTGGCCGAATGGCACGCCTATGCCGGGATCATAGGAGACGAGCTTATTGTGGTTGCGCGAGTAATAGGCCGTCGGCTCGATGAAGCCGGAGCCATAGGCGCCCGAATAGGACCAGCGCAGGCCGAGATCGAGCTGCGTCGAGGTCTCCGGCCGGATCGAATGCCACAATTGATTGGCCGTTATGCCGGCTGCGGCGAAAGCCGGCGCATTTTGCTGCGAGGTCGGGAAGGCGTCGTAGCCCGGTCCGCCATAGCCGCCGCCGCCGCTGAATTTCAGCAGCAGATCGTCGGTCAGACGATAGCTGAGCGCGCCATAGGGAAGGAAGGTGCCGATGGTGAAGGGTGTCACGCTGCGATTGGGAAGGATGACGCTCCCCGACATCGCCAGCGCCGTATCCAGAGTCACATCGCCTATGCCGGTCGAATTATAGGCGTTTATACCGGGCATATGCTCCCAGACATAGCGGGCGCCGGCTTCCACATGCAGCGGGCCGAAGTCGCGGCTCGCCATGCCATAGGCGGCGTCGAACGTATGGGGCGAGGTCTGCTGGGCGAGGATCGACCAGTTGGCGCCGGTGAGGCCGCCGAGCGCATTGGGGGCGAAGGTCTCCCAGGCCGTCGGCGGACCGGGGGCGTTCTGCACGCCATGCCAATAGCCGAGCTTGACGTCCGTATCGAGCACGCGCGTCTGCGCCTCGCTCACCACGCCCCACATATCATGGCCGATGAGCCATTTGCGGATGCGGCCATTGGCCTGGCCGTCGAGATAATAGCCGTCCTCGCGGAAGTAATAAGGCTTGGCGACGAAGCGCGTCGTCTCGTTGAGATTGATGGCGATCTCGGAGAAGGCCGTCCAGGAGTCGAAGTGCTGGAGATTGTAGCCGTAGTAATTGGTCGGCGCGACGCCGGGAATGGCGGCGAAGTCGAAGCGGCGGAAGGCCCCGAGATTGCTGGCCTGCTGAAAATTGAGGCCGGCGTAGCTGTGCTCGTCGAAGCTGCTCTTGGCGGCGAAGAATTTCGCCTCCAGCCAGTCGACCGGCTTGGTGTCTATGCCGACTGCGAAGCCGGATTTGCCTTGCGGGTCCTTGCCGGAGCCGCGCCATTTGTCGGCGTCGGTGAAGGAGCCGGAGACGAAGACCTTGGTGGTTCCGTTCAATATCTCGCCCGAGTCGATGCGGGCGAAGGTTCGCAGGAAGGAGAAGGAGCCGACGCTCTGCGATATCTCGCCGCCGAATTTCTTCTCGGGCCAGCGAATCTGGCTGTCGAAGCTGCCCGTGACGGTGAAATAGGAATTCACGTCGGAGGGCATGGGGCCTTGGTGCAGGACGATACGGCTCAGATTCTCATTGTCGATGAGCCAGGTGACGCCGGGGCCGGGATTGATGCCGGAGAGCGGCAGTCCGTCCACCGTGCCGATGCTGTTGCCGTGCTGGCTGTTCTCGCCGCGAATGCGAATGCCTTTGTTGCCGCCGCCCATATTGGCGAGGCCGTAAGGATCGATCGCCGGCGCATCGACGGAGGGCAGCCAGGAAATGCCGCGGATGGGATTGGAGCCGCCGCCGCCGCTGGCGAGATCGAGCCCGCGCGCATCGGCGGCATAGGCGGTCGATGTGTCGGAGGCGGAGCCGAGAATAGAGCTCTCGGGCTTTTTGGGCGGCGTGGCGGGCGCTGCGCCGATCGAGATTTCCGGCAGCGGGGTGAAGCTCTGCGCGCCGGCGCCATGGGCGGCGCCGAGCAGAGCGGCCAAGGATGCGCCGCCGAGAAGAAGGGAGGAGCCGCGTCTCTCGCGCGCGAACATCGTCATTGCTGTCAGCCTTTTGCCGCCCCCGGCCGACGCGCCGCTCGCCCGCCGCTCGATTCGTGATGTAACGCAATTACGTAAATAGGCGTAGGCGTGACGGCAAGTCTATTATGACGGCAAAACGGCGCAAATACCGTCATCATCCGCGATATAGAGGGCGTGTAGTTTCGTTCGCTATCGAGATTTCTTCATTGGCTCGGCGCCGGCCGCCTCCCACATTCCTTCGCCGATACGGCGCAACGGCAGGACGGCGCGGCCGGCGGCGAGCTGCGGCCGCAGCCGGCCATGTGTGTCGATCCAATCGTCGGGCGCGGGCGCCTCGGCGTCCGTTTCGAGCGAGACGAGGAAAATGCCGAGCGCTCTCAGCTCGCGCGCCTGCACGGCGCGGCCGAGCCGACGCAGGCCGCCGAATTCGAGCCAGCGGCCGGACCATCCGCGCGCCGTCAGCCCCACCGCCGCCGCCGCGCCGATGAGGCCGCGGCCTCCGCGCAGGCCGGCGGCGCGCAGCCCTCCGAGCACAGGCGCGAGCTCTTCCGCGCTGATCTCGCGCCGGCTGGCGGCGCGGCCGAAGACGACGAGAGCTTCCGCCTCCGCGCCGGCCACGATGATTCCCGGCGCGCTGGAGGGCGCCGCATTGGCCTCCACATAGGCGGCGGCCTGGGCGAGCAGAAAATCGGCGGCGTCGGCGCGCGCGCTCTCGACGACGAGGCAAGAGGCCTTGTTATTGGTCGTCGCCGTCACGCCGGAAAAGAGAATATGGCCGACCGAGCCGATGAAGCGCGTCTCGCCCGCGAGCGTGTCGCCGAATTCGCGCGCCAGCCGCGCCGTGCTGGCCGCCCAGCCGGCGCCGTCCGTGTCGTCGATGCCGATGAGGAGGCGCATCAGTCGGCGACCTCGGCGTCGCGCGGACGCTTGCCAATGGCGATGAGGCGGCCGTCCTTCTCCTCCACCGGCGCGACGGCGCGCCCGCCCCAGAGCCGCGGCGACAGCCAGCCGCCCGTATGAATCAGCGCCTCTGCATCGAGCGCGCGTGCATATTTGTCGATCGCCGTCGCTTCTATGCCGGCCTCGGCCAGCGCCGTCACAGAGATCGGATCGGGCAGGCGGCGCAGCCTTCCATATTCCAGAAAGCGGCCGCACCAGCCATAGGCGGAGAGGCCGACGGCGGCCAGCGCGCCGATGATTCCGTCATTGGTTCCGCCGAGGCCGAGCAGCTCGACGCCGGCGCGGGCGGCGACTGCTCGCGCATGATCTTGCGTCTCGATCTCATGCGTGCAGGAGAGGCCGAATTCGATGATCTCGGAGAGATCGTCGGTTTCCCGCGCGATGCAGAGGCCAGGGTCGGAGCCGTCGCTGGCGAGCTCGGCGATATGGGCGATGGCGCGGGCGGCGAGGGAAGGGATCAGCGCCTCGTCCTCTATCTCCACAACGGCGCAGGCCGGGCTGTTGTGCGAGGTGAAGGGAATGCGCGGATCGACGAGCAATTGATGGCGAAGCGCGCCCCAGAGCCGCGCGCCTTCGGGAAGCTTGCGCTCGAACATGCGCACCAGCCGGCCGGTGCCGATTTTCGCTCCGGCGACGTCGGTGTCGTCGAAGCCCATATAGAGCTTCATCCTTCGGCCCTTCCATTGCGCCCGGCGACGGGCGCGAGCCGCCGCGCGCCGAAAGGATCGTCGAACACCGCCACCTCGACGCCATAGAGGCGCGAGATGCGCTCCGCGGTCACCACCGCTCGCGGCGCGCCATCGGCCTCGATGCGGCCTTCGTTCAATATAGCGATGCGCGTCGCCAGCTGCATCGCATGTTCGGGATGATGGGTGCTGACCAGCACGCCATGGCCGTCGGCGGAAAGATCGGACAAATGCCGCATCAGCCGCAGCTGATAGCCATAGTCGAGCCCCGTCGCCGGCTCGTCCATCACCAAAAGGCGCGCGCCTTGCGCCAGCGCGCGGGCGATGAGCGTGAGCTGCCGCTCGCCGCCGGAAATCTCCGTATAAGGCCGGTCGATCAGCCGCTCCATGCCGAGCCGGACGATGACGCTTTCGACGATCTCGCGATCCTCGGCGCGGGGCGCGCGCAAAAGCCCGGTCTCCGGCAGGCGGCCGAGCGTGACCACCTCGCGCACCGTATAGGGAAAGGGCGTGACATGGCCTTGCGGCACATAGGCGACGCGCTTGGCGATCTCGCGTCGCGACAGCGAGGCGAGCGGCGCGCCGTCGAGCCGAACCTCGCCGCTGCTCGCGCTCAGAAAGCCGAGCAGCAGGCGGAACAATGTGCTCTTGCCGGCGCCATTGGCGCCCAGGAGGGCGACGATCTCCCCGGTTCCGAAGCCGAGCGTCGCGCCGCTGAGCACGCTGCGCTTGCCGCGCGAAAAATGCAGATCGACGCCTTGCAGCTGCGCGGTCGCGCGGGGCTCTCTCACGACTGGGCCTCGCGGCGATGCGGGAGAGGGGGCAGGCGTCGCGCCGCGCCGAGACGGCGCGCGCGCCTATCGCTGGCGCCCCCTCTCCCGCGCTGCGGGCGAGGGCGAAGGAGGGGGCGCTCCACTGCCCCCTGCCTCACGCCCACGCCCTCCGCGCCCGGCCGAGCACGAGGATGAAGGCCGGAATGCCGAGCAATTCGGTGATGACGCCGATCGGGATTTCGGCGCGTGTGATGTTGCGGGCGACGCAATCGGCGGCGATGAGAAAAATCGCGCCGAGCAGCGCGCTCGCCGGCAGCAGCCGGCTGTTGGTCGGCCCTATGGCGAGCCGCGCCACATGCGGCACGACCAGCCCCACCCAGCCGATCATGCCGGCGAGCGAGACGGAGAGCGAGGAGACCAGCGTCGCTGCGGCGATCACGCCATAGCGCGTCAGATGCACGGGCACGCCGAGCGAGCGCGCCTCGTCGTCGCCCATGGAGAGCGCGTCCAGCGCGCGGCCCGCCAGCGCCAGAGCGCCGACGCCGGCGAGGATGGGCAGAGCGGCTCCGCGCAATTGCTTCAGATCGACGGCGCCGAGGCTGCCCATCATCCAATAGACGATCGCGGGCAGCTGATCGTAAGGATCGGCGGCATATTTGACGAGCGACAGCGCCGAGGTGAACAGCGCGCCGGAGATCATGCCGCCGAGCACGAGAGTCACCATGGAGGCGGCGCCGAAGAGATTGGCGACGATGACGCCGACGCCGACCGCGACCAGCCCCATGGCGAAAGCGGAGAGCTGAATGGTGAGAAAATCGCCGGAGAGCAGAATGCCGAGCGCCGCGCCGAAGCCCGCGCCGCCCAGCACGCCGAGAATACCCGGCGACACCAGCGGATTGCGGAACACCGCCTGGAAGGACGCCCCCGAGGCCGAGAGCGCCGCGCCGATGAGCCCCGCCGCCAGCACGCGCGGCAGGCGGATCTCGACGATGAGATTATGCAGGAGATCGAAGCGCTCCGGGGGAAGCTCGACGAGCCCCAGAACGGCGCCGAGATAGGCGAAAATATCCGCGGGCGCGAGCGGATAGCGTCCGACCGAGAGCGCCAGAACGACGACCGCCAGCAGCAGGAAAGGCAGAAGGGCGAGGCGCATCGGAACCGTCGCTCACTCCATTATGCGGGTGAAGTCCGCGTCCGAAATATCGACGCCGAGAAAGAGCCGGTAGAATTTCTTCGTCTCCGCCTTCACGTCGAGCGGAAAGCGCGACGGATAGAAGAGATTTGCCAGCCATTGGATTCCGAGCGCGCGCATATAGCTCGGCGGACGATCGAGCCAGTTGAAGGGCGCGTGCGGGACATTCACGATGCGGCCGTTCTTCACCGCCTCCACATTGCGCCAGAGCGCGCTGCTCTTGGCGAGCGCTGGGAAGCTCTTGTCCTGCGTCAGTATCAGCGACGGCTTCAGCGCGACGATCTGCTCGACGCTGATCTTGTCCATGCCGACATGCGAGCTCTGCTCGCAATGATAGATGTTGTCGCCCGCGGCGATGACGATCGGCTCCGTATGGAAGCTCTTGTCGCAATCGGTCGCGAGACCGTCGGCGGATTCGGCGTAATAGACGCGCAGTCGCTCGGCCGGCGGAATATCGGCGGTCGCCTCGCGCACGCGGGCCAGCGCGTCGCGAATATAGGCGGACATTTCGGCGGCCTGGCTCTCGCGTCCGACGACCTGTCCCAGAAAGGTGAAAGCGTCGGCATAATCGTCCAGCGTGTCGAGCTTCAGGAAGATCACCGGAACGCCGATCTTGGCGAAGCTCTCCACCACCTTCGCCTTCTCCTGATAGAAGCCGAGCCAGGCGATGATGAGATCAGGGCGCATCGCCGCGATCTCCTCGAGATTGAGCTGCCGGCCCATGCCGGCGTTGCTGCCGAGCACGGGCAGATCGAGCGCCTCCTTGCGATAGAGGGATTTCTCGTCGCCGCGCATCGGAACATTGATGCCGATCAGCCGCTCGGGCGCTATGGCGTAGAGCGTCACCGCTACCGGCGGCGCCGCGCCGAAAATGCGCTTGGGATCGGCCGGTATCGCGACCTTGCGGCCGGCCATGTCCGTGACCTCGCGCGTTTGCGCATGCGCCGGGGCGCAGGCGAACAGCGCCAGCAGGGCGCAGAGCAGCAGGCGGACGGGCGCGAGGCGGGATGTCGATGGCATGGGACGAGGCCTTTCGACCTTCGGCGGTGGCGGGAGGGCGCATCCGATATGTATGCGTCTTATATATATAGCGACCATAGAGACCGAAGGCTGCGCCGCGCAAGGCCAAATTCTAGCCTCGGCTGTCCTATTCGAGGCGGTGGCCTGCTGTTCCGCCGATCGTCGGAAAAGAGCGAGCCTGAAGGCTCGCGGTCCTGGGCCGGGGATTGGACCGCGAGCCTTCGGGCTCGCATCGAGCGCCCCGGGACATTGTCTTTCGTGTCGATATATTCGGCGCATATGTTTCTGAACAGCTGCGGCCAGTCCCGCGTATCGGCAGCGCACTGACGAATTTATAGGTTTCGCCTATCGAGCGACGATTCGCGGATATTGACAAAAACCTCTCTCTCGACCGTTATGTAATTATACTACATCGAATCCTTCCGGCCCGCGGGGACCAGAATCATGAGCCTCATCAAGGAAATCGACTATGGAACGCCGGCTTCCCGCTCTGAGAAGGAAGTCACTCTGACCATCGACGGGACGGAGATCACCGTACCGGAAGGCACGTCGATCATGCGCGCGGCGATGCAGATCGGCGTAGAGATCCCCAAGCTCTGCGCCTCCGACAATCTCCATTCCTTCGGCTCCTGCCGCCTCTGCCTCATAGAGATCGAGGGCCGCGGCAATCTCTCCGCCTCCTGCACCACGCCGGTCATGCCCGGCATTGCGGTGAAGACCTTTTCGCCGCGGCTCGACTCCATCCGCCGCGGCATAATGGAGCTCTATATCTCCGACCATCCGCTCGACTGCCTCACCTGCCCCGCAAATGGCGATTGCGAGCTGCAATCCATGGCCGGCGCGGTGAGCCTGCGCGAGGTGCGCTATGGCTATAGCGGGCGCAATCATGTCACGGCGCGTCGCGAGGGCCGCCGCAACGAGGATTGGAAGCCCAAGGACAAATCCAATCCCTATTTCACCTATGATCCGTCGAAATGCATCGTCTGCAATCGCTGCGTGCGCGCCTGCCAGGAAGTGCAGGGCACATTCGCGCTGACGATCGAAGGCCGCGGATTCTATAGCCGCGTCTCGCCGGGCGCGGGCGAGGCCTATATGGAATCGGAATGCGTCTCCTGCGGCGCCTGCGTGCAGGCCTGCCCGACCGCGACGCTCACCGAAAACTCCGTCATCGCCATCGGCCAGCCGGAGCATTCGGCCGTCACCACTTGCGCCTATTGCGGCGTCGGCTGCACCTTCAAGGCGGAGATGCGTGGCGAGGAGATCGTGCGCATGGTCCCGTGGAAGGACGGCAAGTCCAATCACGGCCACAGCTGCATCAAGGGCCGCTTCGCCTATGGCTATGCGCTGCATCGCGACCGCGTGACCAGCCCGATGATCCGCGAGAAGATCACCGACCCCTGGCGCGAAGTGTCCTGGGAGGAGGCGATCTCTCACGCCGCCTCCGAGTTCAAGCGCATTCAGGCGAAATACGGCCGGCTCGCCGTCGGCGGCATCACCTCCTCGCGCTGCACCAGCGAGGAGACTTTTCTGGTGCAGAAGCTCATCCGCAGCGGCTTCGGCAATAATAATGTCGACACATGCGCGCGCGTCTGCCATTCGCCGACCGGCTATGGCCTCAGCCAGGCTTTCGGCACCTCGGCCGGCACGCAGGATTTCGACTCGGTCTCCGAGGCCGACGTCATTCTCATCATCGGCTGCAATCCGACCGACGCGCATCCGGTCGTCGGCTCGCAGATCAAGCGGCGGATACGCGAGGGCGCCAAGCTCATCGTCGTCGATCCGCGCCGCACCGAGCTGGTGCGCTCGCCGCATATCAGCGCGGCCTTCCATCTGCCGCTGCGGCCGGGAACCAATGTCGCCATCGTCACCGCTCTCGCCCATGTGATCGTCGAAGAGGGGCTGGTGAACGAGGCCTTCGTGCGCGAGCGTTGCGATTGGGACGAATATCTGGAATGGGCCGCCTTTGTGGGCGAGGAGAGCAACAGCCCGGAGGCGGTGGAGAAGTTCACCGGCGTTCCCGCGCATCTGGTGCGCGGCGCGGCGCGTCTCTACGCCACCGGCGGCAACGCCACCATCTATTACGGCCTCGGCGTCACCGAGCACAGCCAGGGCTCGACCACGGTGATGGCCATCGCCAATCTCGCAATGGCGACCGGCAATCTCGGCCGCCCTGGCGTCGGCGTCAATCCGCTGCGCGGGCAGAATAATGTGCAGGGCTCCTGCGACATGGGCTCCTTCCCGCATGAGTTCCCCGGCTATCGCCATGTCTCCGACGACAATGTGCGCAAGCTGTTCGAGGAGGCCTGGGGCGTGCCGCTGGACGGCGAGCCGGGCCTGCGCATTCCCAACATGTTCGACGCCGCCGTCGATGGCGTGTTCAAGGGCCTCTACGTGCAGGGCGAGGATATTCTGCAGTCCGACCCGGATATCAAGCATGTCTCCGCCGGTCTCGGCGCGCTGGAATGTCTCGTCGTGCAGGATCTCTTCCTCAATGAGACCGCCAATTACGCACATGTCTTCTTGCCCGGCGCGAGCTTCCTCGAGAAGGACGGCGTCTTCATCAACGCCGAGCGCCGCATTCAGCGCGTGCGCCGCGTGATGAGCCCCAAGGCGCGCTATGCCGATTGGGAGGCGACTCAGCTCTTCGCCAATGCGCTCGGCTGCAATTGGAATTACACGCATCCGAGCGAGATCATGGACGAGATCGCCAAGCTCACGCCATCTTTCGCCCATGTCTCATACGCCAAGCTCGACGAGGTGGGCTCGGTGCAATGGCCCTGCAACGATCTGTCGCCGGAAGGCATGCCGATCATGCACATCGACAAATTCGCGCGCGGCAAGGGCAAATTCGTCATCACCGAATATGTGCCGACGGAAGAGCGCACCGGGCCGCGCTTCCCGCTGCTACTGACCACCGGCCGCATTCTCTCGCAGTATAATGTCGGCGCGCAGACCCGCCGCACCGAGAACAGCCAATGGCATCCAGAGGACGTGCTGGAAATCCACCCGCATGACGCCGAGGTGCGCGGCGTGCGCGAGGGGGATTGGGTGCGCGTGCAGAGCCGCGCCGGCGAGACGACGCTCCACGCCAAGATCACCGATCGCGTCGCGCCGGGCGTCGTCTACACCACCTTCCACCATCCTCTGTGCCAGACCAATGTCGTCACCACCGATAATTCCGATTGGGCGACCAATTGCCCGGAATATAAGGTGACGGCGGTGCAGGTCTCGCCCTCCAACGGCCCCACCGAATGGCAGGAACGCTATCGCGAGATGGCGGAGCGGAGCCGGCAGATCGTCGCCGCCGGCGAATAGCGCCGATTCCGCCGCGCGATCTTCGCCGATCGCCCGGCCTCGCCGCTCGAGCGGCGAGGCCGTCGCGACAATGTCGCTCGCCGACGGCGACGCCAGCGAGCTTATCCACAAACAACTCTCTCGCGCGGCGCCTCAACGCGCCGAATTTTCCCGCAGCTCCGGCCGCGTCGCCGGCGTCATCCCGCGCGTCTCTCGCCGCGACTGCGCCACACCTTCCGACAATGGTTTTCGGCCATTTCGCGATTGCGCGTCCGCGCCCGCGCGCGCTCTCCGATGCGCGCGTCCGTCATTGGACTTAGACGCCAGCCCGGAGTGACTTTTCGAAAAATGCGCGCCAGTTTCCGATCGCGATCGGAGAATTTGCGCCATGCGATTGGCTTCGCCAGCATCGAGAGACCGCATTCGCTTTCGTATCGAGCCCGCCGATCTTCTGTCGGCGATCACAGCCCCTTTCATCGCGCTCGCTCTGCGCGATCCGCTGCTGCTCGATCCCCTCGGCTTTCCGTCGGATATTCCGGCTCCCTATCGATATGCGATCATCTCCGCAGGCTGCGCCATCGTAATGATCCTCGCCTTTCGGCTGAGCGACCGCATGGGGCAGTTCTTCTCCGCGCGCGACGCCTTCGCCCTCTGCGCCGCCGCCGCTTGCGCGGTCGTTTCCAGCTCGGCCCTATTTTTCACGGCCACGCGCTTCGAAGGCGTGCCGCGCTCGACGCCCTTGATCTTCGGATTGGTGCTCGCCGCCGGCATGATCGCCGCGCGCATGGCGACGTGCGCGCTCTATAAGGACCTCGCGCATGAGCGCGACAGCGCGGAGGCCGAGGCCGATCTGCGCCGCGTGATCGTCGTCGGCGTCGATCGCTTCGCCTCGGCGGCGATCAAGCTGACCGACTATCTGCGGCCGCGCACGACCCAGATCGTCGCGGCGCTCGACGCTCGCCCCATGCTCATCGGCCGCAAGATCGCCGGCGTCTCCATCGTCGGCGATCCCGGCCACATCGGCGCCGTCATCGACGAATACGCCGTCCATGGCGTCGATGTCGACGAGGTGTGGCTCGCCGAGGATGTGGATTTTCTGCATGCCGACCTTCGCGCTGCGGTCGTGGCGCAATGCGCGACGCGCGGCGTGCCGATCCATAGCGCGGCCGAGGCTCTGAGATTCATCGCGTCGCCGCCCGTTGCGGCGCGCGAGCTCGAAGCGTTCGAGACATTCGAGGCGCCCGCCTATTTCGCGGCGAAGCGCGTCATCGACATTTGCGCCGCGAGCCTGCTGCTCCTCGCGACCTTTCCGCTCGCGATCTGCGTCGCCTATGTCGTCTTCATCGACGTCGGCGCGCCCGTATTTTTCTGGCAGCAGCGCATCGGCAAGAATGGCCAGAAGTTCCTGCTCTACAAGTTCCGCACCTATCGCGCGCCATTCGACGAGAAGGGCCGTCCTGTGCCGGAGGAGCGGCGTCTCTCTCGCGTCGGCCGCTTCATCCGCGCGAGCCGCCTCGATGAAATTCCGCAGCTCTATAATGTGCTCGCGGGCCATATGTCGCTCATCGGTCCGCGGCCGCTCTTGCCGCAGGATCAGCCCGCCGACCCCGGACCGCGGCTCAGCGTTCGCCCGGGCGTCACGGGCTGGGCGCAGATCAATGGCGGCACCATCGTCACGCCGGAAGAAAAAAACGCGCTCGACCTCTGGTATATAAAGCACGCCTGCCTCCGGCTCGATCTCGACATCGTCATCGGTACGCTGCTCGTCGCGCTCGCTGGCGAGAAGCTGAACGGACGCGCGGTCGAGCATGCGATCCGCTGGTATCGGCAGGAGTTCACAGCGCAGGCCGAGCTGCGCCGCGACGCTGACTCCAAGCACGAAACGCCGCGTGACCGCCGCCGCAGCGTCGTCGCCGAGCGCGCCGAGAGGCTTCCGGCGCTCGACGCAGTGGCGTTGGATTATCCCTATCGCGCCGTCGAGCCCGGCTGAGCAGCTATTCGCGAGCATTTTTTTCACTGAGAGATTTCGACGAGCCGAGACCGCGCGCCCACGGGAGCAAAGGCCAGATTATGATTGTGCGTAACTTTCGATTTTGGGCGCTCGCCGCCATTTGCGTCACACTTGGCGCATGCGCGCCACAGGCAGGCGTGGGCGTCGATCCGTCCTACACCGCAAGCCTTCCAGAGCCGGACACGGCGAAGGCGAGCACGGATTTCACGCAGAGCGACTACCGCATCTCCGCGCAGGATGTGCTGGAAATAAATATATTCGGCTTCACCAATCTCAGCCGCGTGGCCCAGGTGGACGGCAATGGCCGTATCTCCTTCCCCTTGATCGGCGGCGTCGTCGCCGCTGGTCGAACGGTGAGCGAGCTGGAAGCCGAGCTCACGCGCAAGCTCGCAGCGAAATATCTGCAATCGCCACAGGTGTCCGTGTTCGTGAAAGACTCGGTCGGGCTTCGGGTGACGGTCGAAGGCGCGGTGAAGAAGCCGGGCGTTTATGCGCTCAAGGGCAAGAACACGCTGCTGCAGGCGCTGGCGCTGGCGGAAGGCATCAACGAGGTCGGCGACTCCGTGGTGACGTTGATCCGCGTGTCCGATCAAAAGCGCGTCAGCGCGAAATTCGACGTCGCCGCGATTCGTTCCGGCCAGGCGGATGATCCGCTGGTCTTTGGCGGCGATACGATCGTCGTCGACGAGTCGCTCGCGCGCACGAGCGTGCAAGTCCTCAAATCGGCCGTGCCGGCAATCGTCAACATCGGAGCGAGACCGTGGTGATGGTCCAAGCGCAACAATAGAAAGGTCGCTTTTGCAATGAGCGCGGATCAAAGGCCAGAGACAGGCGACTCCGCCGTCGCTCTCGACGCCAGGCAGCCGGAGCGTGCGATCGTCGCCGGCCGGCGCTATTCTGTCGCCTATGACGAATATCAGATGGGCGCCGAACAAAATAGCGGCGCCTCGAGCTTCCTCAAATATGTCGGCCTGTTTATCAAGCACCGCATTCTCGTGTCCGCCATCTGTGCCGGCGCCGTGCTCTGCGGCTTCGTCGTCACCTTCCTGATGCCGCGAATCTATACGGCGACGACGACGATACAGATCGATCGCGAGGCCGCGAAGGTCGTGCGCACTCAAGACGCGCTGGTGGAGAAAACCGACGATCCGCAATTCTACACGACTCAATACGAGCTTTTGAAGAGTCACGCGCTCGCCGAGCGGGTCGTATCCTCGCTCGCGCTCGCGGATAAGAAGAGCTTCGTCGATTTGGAGGTCTCTCTGCTCGGGCGCGTGCTGCGCGGCTTGTCGGAGCGACGCGACGAGGAGCCCGACAATGTCCGCAGGCGACGCATGGCGGTCGAAGCGGTGCTGAAAGGGCTCACCGTCCAGCCCATTCCGATGTCGCGCATCGTGAAGGTCAGCTTCAGCGACAAAAATCCCGCTCTCGCCCAGCAGATCAGCGCAGGGCTCGCCGACAATTTCGTGGCGATGACGCTCGATCGCCGTTACAGCGCCTCCGCCTATGCGCGCAGCTTCCTCGAGGAGAAGCTGGCGCAGGTGAAGGTCAAGCTGGAAGATTCCGAGAAGCAGGTCGTCGCCTACGCGCAGCGCGAAGGCATTGTGAATGTCGACGACAAGCTCTCCATCGCCGGCGCCAATCTCAAATCCCTCAACGATTCGCTCGGCGTCGCCATGGCCCAGCGCATCAAGGAAGAGCAGCTGTGGGCGCAGGCGCAGAGCGGCAGCGGATTGGGATTGCCGCAGGTTCTCGACGACAAGAGCATTCAGAAGGCGCGCGAGCGTCGCACCGAGCTGATGGCGGATTATCAGGACAAGCTCGGCGTCATGAAGCCGGATTTTCCCGAGATGCGACAGCTGCGGGCGCAGATCGCGGAATATGATCGACAGATCAAGGAGCATGTCGAATTCATTCGGCAGGCGATCAAGGCGCGCTACGAGGCCGCGCGCGATCAGGAAGCGTCGTTCATCAAGCGCATCGAAAGCCTGAAGGCGGATGCGCTCGATCTGCGAGATCGCAGCATTCAATATAATATTCTGCAAAGAGAGGTCGACACGAACCGATCTCTGTACGACGGCTTGCTGCAGCAATATAAGGAGGTCGGCGTCACTGGCGCGATCGGGACCAACAATGTCTCGGTCATCGACAAGGCGGAGCGGCCGAAGACTCCATCGAGCCCGCGGCTGCTGCTGAATCTCAGCCTCGCCATCGCCTTCGGCGTGATCGCCTCGGTCGCGACGATCGCGGTGCGCGAATTTCTCGACGATACGTTCAAGGTTCCCGAAGAGATGGAGGAGGCGCTCGGCCTCACCGTGCTCGGAGTCATTCCCCTTGCGCAGGGGAATGACGAGAAAGCCCGCGATCCTTCCTATTCTGTCGCGAGCGAGGTCATCGACAATCCTCTCTCCTCGATGGCGGAAGCCTATCGTTCTCTGCGAACGTCGCTGCAATTCTCGACGCCGACGGGCGCGCCCAAGACGCTCCTCGTCACCAGCTCGCGGCCCGGCGAAGGCAAGTCGACGACATCCGTCTGCATCGCAGCCAATTTTGCGCAGCTCGGAATGCAGGTGCTTCTGATCGACGCCGATATGCGGAAGCCATCGTTGCATGACGTGCTCTCCGTCGACAACAGCGTCGGCCTCGCCAATGTGCTGACCGGGGCATTGGACGCCTCCGCCGCCGTCACCGAAAATCTCATCTATGGCGTCACCTTCATGTCGTCCGGTCCTGTGCCGCCGAATCCCGCGGAGCTTTTGGCGGGGCCGCGCTTCGCCTCGCTGCTCGCGCTGGCGCGTGAGAAATTCGACATCGTCGTCATCGACGGCCCGCCCGTCGTCGGTCTCGCCGACGCGCCATTGCTCGGGAGCATGGTGGACGGCGCGATTTTCGTCGTCGATTCGATGCGCACACGCCGGCGCGTCGTCCGCGCGGCGGTCAAGCGGCTCGACTTCGCGCGCACGAGAATCCTCGGCGGATTGCTGAACAAGTTCGACGCGACCAATGTCGGTCACTCCTATGGCTACGCCTATGGCGACGCCTACGGCCCCGGCCAGCCCTATGGCGGCGAATATTTCGGCTATGGCGCAAAGGACCAAAAGGATCGCGCGATTTCGTCAGCGATGGAACAGTGACGTGCCGAGAAGCCGGGCATTGCAATGCGCGCTCGATCTCGCGTCGATCCCGCCGATGGCGGCGCGCGCGCGCGAGCTGCCTTTGCCAGACGACGTGCTCGAGGTCATTCGCATCGCGGCCGGCTGCGAGGAAACGCTCGAGGAGGCCGCGCGTCGTTCCGGCAAGGACAGGGGCTATGTGAAAGCGGCGGCGGAGTTCTATGTGCAGCAGATCTTGTTCTTTCCCACGGCCGATAGCCATAGGATACTCGGCGTGCGCCCCGGCGCGAGCCGCGCGGATATGCGAAAGCACATGCGGTGGCTGATGATCTGGCTGCATCCAGATCACGCCCATGCCGAATGGAAGACCGTGTTCGCGCGGCGTGTGCTCGCGGCTTGGCGGGATGCGCAAAAGGCGCCGGATCGAGGCGAGATGCAGACGAGCGCGCGACGCGCGGCGCCGCCGATCCGCCATATCCCCTGGGTGCCTCGACCGATCGAGCGGCGCCGCTCCAGATTGCTGATCCCGTCGCTCTTCCTCATCGCGGTCGCGATCGTCGTGATCGCGATATTGATCCCGAGCAGCCTCGTCGAGGCGGAGACGTCCTGGCTCGCGACATTTCTGCTTCGCGCGGTCGAGGCGTCGAAATCGAGCGCCGGATCATAGGCGCGCTCGGCGCAGCCGAACATTCATCTATCACGCGTCCGTTTCGACGGACGCGATTTCATGCCGATCGGAGCTTTCAAAATGCAGCACGACGTCAATTTTCAGCAAGAGGCGAAGCGCGCGATGCTCGGGCTCGTCGATGTCGCGGGCCTGCGCTACAAGGTCGGGGAGGGCGTGCTTCACGCCATCGTCTCGGACCCGCCGAACCACAATGCGCTGACGAAAGCGGCGACCGATAGTCTCTATGAGACGCTTCGCCGCTTTCACGAGCTGCCCTTCGATCGTTTGCAGATCTCCTTCGATACGGCCTCGGGCTCGGTCGCTTGCGCAGGTCTCAATCTCCACGATTTCGAGGCGGCGGCGCGACGCGTCAGCCCGGGCGAAGATTTGCTGGGCGAGGACAATTATTTTGTTCGCCTGACGCAGCTGCTGCGCGAGCTCGGCCGCAGCGTTCCGACAGCAGCGCGCGTCGAAGGCCATCTCGTCGGCGCCGGCGTCGAATTGGCGCTCAGCTGCCGCGAGGTCGTTTGCGTGCGATCGGACGTCAAAATATTGATGCCGCATTTGCGGATCGGCGTTCCCTATCACACCCTCGGGCTCTGCCATATGGCCGGGCTGATTGGATGGGACGTGATGTCGCGCGCCATGGTGACGGATGCGATTCCCGTGCTTCTGTCAGAGGTTCTCGCGGATCGCGAAAGGGTAGAGCGCTTCACCGCGGCGGAGCGGATCGCCGACGCAAAAATTGCGATCGACCGCATGGCGGCGGTTTTCCAGGGGCGTCCGGCGCGCATCGGCGACGCCTTCTTCACGGTCGAAGATCGAACGGGCGAGACGCGCAATATCGCGGAAGCGCATCTGCTGCAAATTCTCGTCCATGTCGCTTTCGCGGATGAGATGGACGATCTGTCGCCCGCGCTGCACGAGATCATCGACGCGCCGCGCATTCGCGCATCGTCTTGCGTCGGAGCGCGACTGGCGGAATCGATCGCGGCGCATCGTCAGCGTCCGAAGCGTCTCAATCGCCATTTTTCGAAAGCGATCGGCGCTGGCGAGGAATCGGGCGACGGCGAGGGCGTTCGCGTCTCTATGCCGAATTGAGGCGGCCGGCGATGGAAGCGCAGCGTCAATGGAAGCGAAGGAGTGAGCGCATGGACGAGATCGATCTCGAGCGGGGATTGCGCGAAAGAAGAGCCATTCGGCATTACAGCGATGCGCCGGTCGATGACGCATTGCTCGCGGAAATATTCGAGCTCGCGTCATGGGCTCCTTCGCCGGGCAACACGCAAGCCTGGAAGGTGATCGCGCTCGGCCAGGAGGCCTCGAAGGATGTGATCGCGCGCTTCGAGCTCGCGGGATGGGAGTCGGTCTTTCCTGTGCTCGAGCAGGTGTTGCGCAATGGCGGCGCGGCGCCACCTTCCAATGACGATCGCGGGCTCGCGACGGCGGATGATTGGAGGCGTTATGTGACCGGCATGTATCGGCGCTTCTTCGAGGTCAGAGGCGCGCCGCGGCTACTGCTCGTCTATCGCACTGCGGACAGGCGCAGATATGTCGATCTCGTGCGCTTGTCGCTCACCGCGTTGCTGCGGCGCGCGGCGGGCGAGCCGGGCCTTCTGCAAGGGCTGCGCTGCTTCTTCACATCGCTGCGCAATGTGCCTGTGCTGGTGCGCGTCAATGCGTTGACGCGCACTTTCGGATTGGCCAATTTCACTTACGCGGTGACGCTCGCCGCGCAGTCGCGCGGCCTCGCCACCTGCATCCAGTCCAATTATCTCAATGTGCAGCGCGATCTTCGACGCTATCTCGGCCTCGGCGCGGAGATCGACATCGTCGCTTCCATATTGATCGGCTATGAGGCCGATGACGCGCTGCCGGCGCCGGAGATGTTCCGAACGCGCAAGCCCGTCGCGGTCGAGTGGATCGAGACGACGCCCGGGACCGTCGCAGCGCGTCGAGACGCGCGTGTCTTCGAGGCGGCCGAATGAGCGGGGCGGCTCAGCCGCCCTTGCGCATCAGCATTCCCTTGGCGGGATCATAGGCGATGAGCGCTCCGGCGGAGAAGAAGGTCGTGTATCCGGCGACGGCGGCGAGCGAATCCCAGGAGATTTTCTCATAAAAGGCGAAGCGGATCAGCTCCACCGCATGGGTGAAAGGATTGACGAGGCAAATCCAATAGAGCACGGGGCTCGACTCCTGCACGCGCCACAGCGGATAGAGCGCGGAAGAGGCGAAGAACATCGGAAAGATGACGAAATTCATCACGCCCGCGAAATTCTCCAGCTGCTTGATCGCGGAGGAGAGCAGCATGCCGAGCGCGCCGAACATCAAGCCCGCGAGCATGAGCGCCGGCAGCACGGTGAGATAGCCGAGCGGCGTCGGCGGCTCGATCTCCCAGAAATAGGCGATGAAGAGATAGGCGTAGACTTGCAATATCGAGACGGCGACGCCGGCAAGAAGCTTGGCGCCGAGCAGATACCAGCGCGGAAAGGGCGACACGAGCAGCGTGCGCATATTGCCCATCTCGCGGTCGTAGACCATCGACAGCGAGGATTGCATGCCGTTGAAGAGCTGAATCATCGCCATCAATCCCGGCGTGATATAGACCTCGTAGAGAACATAGGTCTCATAGGGCGGGATGATGGAGACGCCGAGCACTTGGCGAAAGCCAGCGGCGAAAATGAGCAGCCAAACCAATGGCCGCACCAGCGCGGAGACGAAGCGCTCTCGCTGATGCAGGAAACGCAAGGCTTCGCGCCAGACGACGCCGGTGAGGCAGATGGCGTATTGGCGAATGGAGAATGGCGCCAGCGTCGATGGAGAAGTCGTCGCCGCTTTCATGCGCATATCCTTTCCGATTGTCTTTCTTACTTCGAGCGCGTCGTTACGATACGCGTGCGCTCGCGATGATCAGCACGATGATCGACATGGCGATCGCATACTGGACCAGAAAAGTCCTCACTTTCTTGCGGCTCCCCTCTATCGCGTCCCCCGGCCGGCCGCGAGGGTAGACGATCGGCAGCTCGGCACCGATCAGCGGCGGCGCCTCGCGCGCGACCGCCAGCTCGAATTTCCCACCCTCGACGGCATATTCAGCTACGCAGCGGTAATAGACGTGGTAGCCGGCTTCGCCGCGATCATCGCACCTTCTGTCGACATGGGAAATTTTCGCCATCGTCTCGATCGGGGCGCGTGTCAGAAAGCGCAGCGGCCTTCGAAACAAAAAGGCGCTGCCGCCGAAAAGCAGCGTAAGCGCAAAGACCGCGCCGAATGCGTTTTGCAGCATTTCCACTCTGCGGCCTTTCTTTCGTCTGGCGGCGCGTCGAAAAAGGCAGCCTAGCTCGCTGCGGCAAGACCGGTGATCGCCGTGAACGCCGCGCCGATGTCGGCGACGCCGTTTTGCGTGACGATATCCTTCGCGCTTCCGCGCGCCAGCACTTTGCCCTGATGCAGCACGACGACGTCGTCGCTCCGCGCGACCTCGTCGATGAGATGCGTGGTCCACAGCACGGCGAGCTTGCGCTCGGCGACCAGCGCGCGCACTTGCGCGAGAATATCGGCGCGGGCCTTTATGTCGAGGCCGACGGTCGGCTCGTCGAGCAGCAGCAGGCGGGGCTCATGCAGCAGCGCGCGCAATATTTCGACGCGGCGCATTTGGCCGCCGGAGAGATCGCGCGCTTTGTCCTTGGCGCGATCGGCGAGGCCGGCGCGCTCCAGCAGCGCGGCGCCGCGTCGCTTCGCCTCGCCGGGGCCGATGCCGTGCAGCGCGGCGTGATAGATGAAATTCTGCATCACGCTCAATTCGAGATCGAGCGTGCGCGCCTGGAAGACGACGCCGAGCCGGCGCAGCGCCGCGCCGCTCTCGCGCGCGACATCATGGCCGAAGATCGCGATCTGTCCCTCGCGCGCGGCGTAGAGACGCGTGACGAGCGAGAAGAGCGTGCTCTTGCCTGCGCCATTGAGGCCGAGCAGAACGGTGAAGCTTCCCGCGGCGACGGAGAAGCTCACATCGTCCAGCGCGCGCCGCGCGCCATAGCTGTGGCCGATATGCGCGACGTCGAGCGCGAGCGGTTCCGTGCTCATTTGGTGGCGACCGCAATGCCCCAGGGGAAGGCGCCCACGGGAATGGATTTCAGTACTTTCAGGCTGGCGGCGTCGACGATGGAGATGTCATTGGAGACGCCATTGGCGGTCAGGAGATATTTCTCGTCCGGCGTGAAGGCGAGATGCCAGACGCGCTGGCCGACGAGCAGATATTTTTCGATTTTCTTCGTCGCCGTGTCGATGACCGCGACGCGATTGGCGGGGCCGAGCGCGACGAAGGCGCGCTTGCCGTCATTGGTGAAGGCGATGCCGATCGGCTGGATCGCTTCTTTCGAGAGGCCGGGAACCTCGAAGCGGATTTTCTGCGTCACCTTATGGCTCTGCGGATCGATGACGGCGACGGTGCCGCCGATTTCCGAAGACACCCACAGCTCGGAGGCGTCCGGCTTGAAGGCGGCGAAGCGCGGGCGCGCATCGACGAGCACATTGGCGATGATCTGCTTCGTCTGCGTGTCGATGAGATGCGCCATATTGGTGGTCTCGGACGTGTTGACGAGAATGCGTCCGTCCGGGCTCACCGCCATGCCTTCCGGCTCGACGCCGACAGGCACGTCGCCCACTTGGCGCTTGGTCTTGGTGTCGATCATGGTGACGAGATTGTCGTTCTCGTTGGAGACGTAGACCGTCTTGCCGTCCGGGCTCAGGATCATCAGCTCGGGATCGGGACCGGAGGGCAGATTGCCGGTGATCTTGAGCGTCTTGGTGTCGAGCACCTGAATCGTGTCGTCGTCGCCGGCGCAGATATAGACCTCGGAATTATCCTTGGAGATCTCTATGCCGCGCGGCCTGCGCCCGACCTTGATGGTCTTGATCGCCTCCATCTTGTCGGTGTCGATGATGGTGACGCTATTGCCTTTCTCATTGCTGACATAGGCGGTGAAGGCCTGCGCGGGAGAGGCGAGAAGAAGAGCGAAAATAGCGAGCGGCTGAACCAGCGCTCTCCCCTTCTCCCACTCGAGGGAGAAGGTGTCGCGCGAATGCGCGACGGATGAGGGGCCGTTCGGGGCAGCTTTGTCGTGGACCCTCATCCGACCCCACTTCGTGGGGCCACCTTCTCCCGCGAGCGGGAGAAGGAGTCGCGCACGAAGGTTTTTGGCCAGCGTCTTCGTTTTCATTTCAGCCTGCATTTGGTTTCGGGCTTGTCGACGCCCAATGTGTCGAGCTCGGAGGTTTGATGCAGGAAGCCGTCCTGCGGCGACACCGAGACGATCATGCGCCCGTCGCCGAGCAGGATAGGCTGGCGCAGCTGACGATTCCAGGGCCGCAGCGACAGGCGCACGCCTTTGAAGGCCGCAATGGTGAACTCCGGCCCCAAAAGATAGTCGCGCAGCGCCTTCGGATCGGCCGAGGCGGCGCGCGTGACGGCCTCGCCGACCATGCGCGCGGCGATCCAGGCCTGATGATCGCGCGCGTTCATGCCGCGATGAAACTGCGCGCGGAAGCGGTTTTGCAGCTGCACCGCGCCCCATTGCTCGTGCGAGGCGTCCCAGCTCGTCGGAACGAGCCCGGCCGCGCCGGCGACCGGGCGCGGATCGAAAGTGCGGTAGGGCAGATAATTGCCGAACACCTCGCTCTCGTCCGCGGCGATCAGCACGTCATAGCCAGAGCCCTGCGTCAGCGGCGGAATCAGCCGCTGTGTCTGCACGCTGCCGGAATCGGAGCGGCGCCCGCCCTCGGTGTCGACATAGACGCGCTCGTCGACGATCTTGGCGCCGAATTTCTTCGCGCTGGCGCGATAGGCGGCGGCGAGCAGCTCGTCCTCCGGGTGCGAGCCTTTGATGACGAGCCAGCGGCGCCATTGCTTCCAGACGAGATATTGCGCGAGCCCGTCGGTCAGCATGGAGCGCGTCGGCGCGACATGAATGACATTGGCGCGGCAATCTTCCTCGCGCAGCCTGTCGTCGGCCGCGCTCACATTGAGGACGAGCGTGTCGCGCGATTTCAGCGCGTCGGCGACATGCAGAAGATCGTCGGCGGAAAGATCGGCGAGTATCGCCACGGCGCCCTGGTCGAGCAGCTTTTGCGCGGCGGCGACTGCATCGTCGCCGGGCGCGAGCTTCTCGTCGACGGCTTCATAGCTCTGGCCGGTGAAGCGGCCTGTGGTGTTGTCGTCGGCGACGCCGATCAGCGCGCCGGCCAAAGTGTCGTCCTCGGCCGGCAGGTCGAGGATCGACAATGTTTCGCTGGGGTGCTGCTGGCGCAGCACGCCGAGCTTCACCCGCAGCGGCTCGGCGGCGGCGGGATTTATGGCGAGAAAGGCGGCGACCGACGCCCCGATGACGCAACGCTTTATCATGACGCTAGTCGGCCGCTCCTTCTTTCGCTCAGCGAATCAGCTTCAGCAGCGCCTGGCCCGCCTTGGACTTCAGCTCCTTGGCGTCGAGCGTGCCTTCGTCGTCCTTGTCCGCCGCCTTGAACAGCTTGGCGACGAGGGCGAGATATTCCTCTTTCGTGAGCGTTTTGTCATCGTCGGGATCGGCGGCGGCGAAATCTTTCTTGGAGATGCGCGCGCCGACCTCCTTGCGGTCGACCGTGCCGTCATTGTCCTTCTCGAGCTTGTCGAAGACCGCCTCGGCCGCCTTGCTCACCTCGGCGAGATCGAGCGTGCCGTCATTATCCGTGTCGAAGCTCTTGATCGGCGAAGGCGCGGCGAAAACCGGTTGCGCGACCATGGCCGATGCGAAGCAAAGTCCGGCGCCGAGAGCGATAATGTGAAATTTGGTCGTCATTCTTGCCTCCTTTTCCCGACGAATATCGCGAGATTCTCCCAATATAGTCGGAGCCGGCCGATCGCACAAAGCGTACCTTCGCGCGTGGCTCCGCTACAGATCGTCGCTCTCGCGCTCCTCCGCCTCGGCCTCCTCCACCTCGGGCAGCGGCAGCAGCACCTCTATCCGCGTGCCGCCCTCCGGCCGGCGCTCCATGCGCATCACGCCGCCGAGCGTATGAACGCGCTCGCTCATGCCGATGAGGCCGAGGCCGAATCTGCGCTCCTCCGGCAGGCCGACGCCATCGTCCTCGACGAGAACGCGCAGCGCCTCGGCGCCGGCGAGCTCGGGCGGAGCCTCGACGAATTCGAGCCGCGCCTCGGCGTTGGCGGCCGAAGAATGGCGGAAAATATTGGTGAGCGCCTCCTGCACCACGCGATAGGCGGTGAGCGCGATCTTCTCGTCGAGGCAGGAGAGATCATGCGCGATGCGCAGCGACAGCCGCACATCGGCGCGGCTGTCGCTCCAGGATGCGAAGAGCCCGCGCAAGGCGGTCTCGAGGCCGAGCTCGCTCATCGCGGGCGGGCGCAGCCGCTCGAGCATTCGCCGCAGCAAGGTCTGCAGCGCCTGTCCGGCGGCGTCTATATTCGCGCAGGTGCGCCGTAGCAGCTCGGGATCGGGAAAATTTCCCGAGGCGGCGGCGACGAGCGTCGCGGCGCCGGCGCGGATGGAGAAGAGACAGGGGCCGGCTTCGTCATGCAGATCGCGGGCGATGTCGCGGCGCTCGGAATCCTGCACGGCGAACAGCCGATCGATGAGCGAATGATTCTCCTCCGTCACGCGATCGAGCGTCGCGGCGAGCGAATTGAGCTTTTGGGAAATATTCCTGAATTCGGAGGCGCCGCGCAGATCGAGACGCACATCCTTCTCGCCCGCCTCGAGCCGCGCCAAGCCGCGCCCCAGCGAATCGAAAGGCGAGAGCGTGCGGCTCAGCAGCGTCAGCACCAGCGCCAGCATCAGCAAAGTGACGGCGAGGCTGATGGCGCCGAGCCAGAGCAGGTCCGACCATATTTCGGCGAGCTCGTCCACCGGATCGAAGATGATGGCGATATTGCCATATTGAACGTCGCCGATGCGCGCCGGAATGATGTCGATCTTGGGCGTCGGCGCGAACAGGCTCACGAACCAGTCCGGCACGCCCGTCTGCATCTCCTTGCGCAATTTCGAGTCGAAGCTCGGCGCGATATCGTCATTGGGCAATATCTCTATCTCTATGTGGCGCAGATTGCGCAGATTGTCGAACAGCCGGCGCAGCGAGGGGATAGGATCCTTGGTCTCCTGCACGCTGGCGAGCGCGGTCTCGACCAGCTCATGCGACAAATGCTCTATGCTCTCCGCCTCGGCGCGCACGCGCGGGCCGGCGTGGCCGATCATGATCGCTACATTGACCGCGAGCATAGCCGTGAGGACGATGGCGATGAGCCAGCCGAGCCTCGCCTTCAAGGACATGGAACGCTCCCACTTTGGCGTCGCGTCGGCGCGAGCGCCGAAGATTGACAAACAAGCTTTTGCATTCGCATAGTAATCTTCTCTAGAACAATGGCTATGCCCGATGCGCGTGCTGATCGTCGACGACCATCCCATGGTGATTGCCGGATGCCGCGGCATGTTGTCCGGGCAATCCGACATAGAAGTGCTGGAGGCGCGCGACGCCGACGCCGCGCTCGAGGCGCATGCCTCCGCGCAGCCGGACGTCATTGTGCTGGACATAAATCTTCCGGGGCTCTCGGGCTTCGAGCTGCTGCGGCGCATGCTGAAGCGCAAGCCGGATACGAAAGCGATCGTCTTCACTATGAATGACGATCCCGTCTTCGCCGCGCGCTCCATCGAGCATGGCGCCAAGGGCTATCTCGCCAAGAACGAGGATCCTTCGCAATTCGTCAAGGCGGTGCGCATGGTCGCCGCGGGCGAGCGCTATCTCTCCAATCAGGTGGCGCAAAAGCTCGCCTTCTTCGATCAGAAGCACGGCGCCAATCCGCTCGAGGGGCTGAGCGGCCGGGAGCTGGAGATTTTGCGCCTGCTGGCCGAAGGCAAGGGAATGGCGGAGATCGCGCATATCATGCGCGTGTCCTACAAGACGGTGGCCAACAGCTGCTCCTTGCTGAAGCGCAAGCTCGCCGCGCGTTCGCGCGCCGATCTCATCCGCATCGCCGTCGAGAATAAATTGGCGAAAGAATTGGTGTGAATCTCGGCGCACGCTCCTTCTCCCGCTCGCGGGAGAAGGCGGCCCCGCGAAGCGGAGTCGGATGAGGGCTCTGCGTGTTCAGAATTGCCGATTCATCATCGGGAATTTTTAGACGTCACGCGCGGGAAAATTTGGAACGCGAAATCCGCGGACCCTCATCCGTCGCGCATTCGCGCGACACCTTCTCCCGCGAGCGGGAGAAGGGAGAAACGCCCCTTCACGCCAGCCGCTGCTCTATCGCTATGCGCACGAGATCCATCGGCGTGCGCGCGCCGAGCTTGCGCTTCAGCAGCGAGCATGTGTTGGCGATGGTCTTGTAGGACACATGCACGGCGTCGGCGATCTCGGTCATGCTCGAGCCCTTGCCGAGCAGACGTAAAATCTCCAGCTCGCGCGAGCTCAGCTCCGCCAGAGGATTGGCGAGCGACGCGGTCTTGTCGAAGGCCAGCCGATTGGCGAGCCGCGGCATCATGAACACGCCGCCCGCCGCGACCTCGCGCACTGCGCGCAGCAGCAGAAACGGATCGTCGTTCTTCGTCACATAGCCGCGGGCGCCGGCCTCTATCGCGCGCGCGGCGAAGATCGGATCGTCGTTCATGGAAAAGATGACGATGCGCGCCTCTTCGTCGTGGCGCAGCATGCGGCGCGTCAGCTCGAAGCCGGAGGCGCCGGGGAGGTTGATGTCGACGACGGAAACATCCGGCCGCCATTCGACGAAGAGCGTCAGCGCCGTCTCCGCGTCGCCGGCGTCGCGCGCTTCTATGTCGCCTTCGCCGGCGAGCATGGAAGCGCAGCCGGAGACGATGATCGGATGATCGTCGACGATCAGGACACGCATTCTTCGCTCGCGACGCCTCGTTTCGGGACGCTTCGCTCGGAAGCGCCGGCATGGATTGACCTGCGGCTACCCTTACGTAAAGTCGCCGCGCTTTGCAAAGGCGGGGTCCATGCTGAAAGGATTGTCCTTGCGCGCCAGGCTGCTGGCGCTGCTCGGCGCGACGCTCGCGGCCGGCCTCGCCCTGGGCGTCGGCCTGCTGACGCTGCACGCCGCCGCGCGCGTGCGCGCCGAATCGGACAGCACGGCGCGCCTCGCGCGAGAGTTCGTGGCGACGGCGCTGGCCAGCGTCGAGGAGAGCGACGATCCGCTCGCCGCGCTGCGCGGCCGTCTCGCCGATGTCGATCGGCTGCGGCACATTCATATCTTCATGGTCGGCTCCGGCGAGGCCCGGGGGGCTTCGGTCGAGGAGCGGCGCGCGCCGGCCTGGTTCGCGGCGCTGGTCGCCGGGTCGCCCAGCGAGACGCGCATCGCTCTGGACGGGCGCGGCCGGCTGCGCGGGGAGCTGGCCCTGGTCGCCGAGCCCGGCGACGAGATCGACGAGATTTGGGAAGAAGTTTGGGCGCTGGCCCTGGGCGCGGCGGCCCTGGCGCTCGCCGGCTTCGGCGTCGTGTCGGTCGTCGTCTCGCGCGCCCTCGCGCCGGTCTCCACTCTCGCCGAGGCGCTGCGGCGCATCGAGCATGGCGATCGCGACGTGCGCATGGTCGCCGGCGACGCGCCGGAATTCGTCGCCATCGCCGGCCGGGTCGATGCGCTGGCGGAGACGCTCGCGCGTTTCGACGCGGAAAACCGCGCTTTGGTCGAGCGCATCATTCATGTGCAGGACGAGGAGCGGCGCGACATCGCGCGCGATCTCCATGACGAGATCGGCCCGTTTCTGTTCAGCATTCGCGCCGGGCTCGGCGCGCTCGCCCGCAAGCTCGAGGGCGCGCGCCGGGAAGATTGCCTGAATATAGACGCGCAGCTCGGCGCGCTGCAGCAGGTCAATCGCCGCATTCTCGGCCGGCTGCGGCCGGCGGCGCTGGACGAGATGGGCCTCGAGGGCGCGCTGCAGGCGCTCGCCCAAGGCTGGCGCGATCTCGACGCCGATGTCGCGATCGGCCTCCATATCGACGAGGCCGGGGAGCCGCTCGACGAGTCGATCGCCCTCACCGCCTATCGCATCGTGCAGGAGGGGCTCACCAATGTGTTCCGCCATGCGAGCGCCACGCGCGTCGATGTGACGGTGGAGCGCGTAGAGGCCTGTGGCAAGAGGGAATTGCGCGTCGCCGTGCGCGACGACGGCGCCGGCGTGGCGCAGGGCGCGCGCGAAGGCATAGGGCTGCGCGGCATGGCCGAGCGCGTCGCAGCGCTCGGCGGACGGCTGACGTTCGAATCCGCGGAGCCGCGCGGCGCGCTGCTGGTGGCGCGTCTCCCTCTCTAGAGATATCGTCCGTCGACCATTGTGCGGCGCAAAATGAAATTGCGCGGCGAAACGGGAAAATTTTTCACGCTCACGCTCGTGCAGAGAAAAGGATTCGTGGCCTTTTCGTGACTTCGTCTCGGCGCGACGATCTGCCTCTCGCCAAGCCTCTTCGGATGGTTTATGTAGCAAAACGCACAAAGCGGGAGCAGCGCGGTTCCATCGCGTAGGCGTCCCGCGCGGGGCCAAGAGTATCGGCCTCCTATCGCGGTATGAAGGGTCGTCACATGGACTATCGGCGCTTTTTCGAGACGGCGGTCACTCGTCTCCAGGAGGAACGCCGATACCGGGTCTTCGCCCATCTCGAACGCTGTGTGGAAACTTTTCCGCAAGCGGTCTGGCATCGCGACGACGGCTCGATTCGCGATGTGACGATCTGGTGCTCCAATGACTATCTCGGCATGGGGCAGCACCCGGATGTGATCGCCGCAATGGTGGAGACCGCTTCGCGCGTCGGCGCCGGCTCCGGCGGCACGCGCAACATCTCCGGCACCAGTCATGCGATCGTGGAGCTGGAGAGCGAGCTCGCCGACCTTCACGGCAAGGAGGCCGCGCTGGTCTTCACCTCGGGCTGGATTTCCAATCTCGCGGCCATTTCGACCATCGCCGATCTTCTGCCCGATTGCGTCATCCTCTCCGACGCCTCCAACCATAATTCCATGATCGAGGGCGTGAAGCGCTCGCGCGCCGAGCGCAAGATCTTCCGCCACAATGATCTCGCCCATCTCGAGGAGCTGCTGATCGAGGCCGGCGCGCGGCCCAAGCTCATCGTCTTCGAGAGCCTCTACTCGATGAACGGCAATATCGCCCCGGTCGCCGAAATCGCCGCGCTGGCCGAGCGTTATGGCGCGATGACCTATATCGACGAGGTTCACGCCGTCGGCATGTATGGCGCGCGCGGCGGCGGAATCTGCGAGCGTGAGGGCGTGATGCATCGCATCGACGTCATCGAAGGCACGCTGGCCAAGGGCTTCGGCACGCTCGGCGGCTATGTGGCCGGCGATCGCGTCGTCATCGACGCCATTCGCAGCTATGCGGCCTCCTTCATCTTCACCACCGCCTTGCCGCCGGCCGTGGCCGCGGCGGCGACCGCCGCCGTTCGGCTGCTGAAGGCGCGTTCCGATCTTCGCGCCGCGCATCAGCGCGCCTCGCACATCACCAAGCATGCGCTGGCCGCCGCTGGACTGCCGGTGCTGGAGAATGGCTCGCATATCGTGCCGGTGATGGTGCGCGACGCCGAGCTGTGCAAGGCCGCGAGCGACATGCTGCTCGAGCGCCACGACATTTATATTCAGCCGATCAACTATCCGACCGTCGCGCGCGGATCGGAGCGTCTGCGCATCACCCCGACCCCGCGCCACACGCCGGAGCATATTGTCGCTCTGGTGGAGGCGGTGGCGGATGTGTGGCAGACGCTGGGCATCCCCTTCGTCGAGGCGCCGCAGCATCTGCATATCGATGCGGAAAGCCGCGAGCGCTGTACCTATCCCGAGATCAAGCTCGCCGCTCAGTGAGCGGCGGGCTCTCTCGGGACAGATCGAGAATTTAGGAAAGCTCGCGTCTCCTTCTCCCGCCCGCGGGAGAAGGTGGCCCCGCGAAGCGGGGTCGGATGAGCGCGCCTGACGATTTTCCGGGATATAGATATTGGGGCCTCGAGCGGCTCGGGCCCTCATCCGACCCTCGCTGACGCGAGGGCCACCTTCTCCCACGCGTGGGAGAAGGAAGCGCGCTCGATTATTCCGCCTTACTGCACCAGCTTCGGCTGGCTCGGGCGGGGCGTCTCATTCTCTTGAAGAATGCCGAGACGGCGGGCCACTTCCGTATAGGCCTCGACGAGGCCGCCCATGTCGCGGCGGAAGCGGTCCTTGTCCAGCTTGTCGTTGGACTTGATGTCCCACAGGCGGCAGGAGTCGGGGGAAATCTCGTCGGCGACGACGATGCGCATCATGTCGCCTTCCCACAGCCGTCCGCACTCCATCTTGAAGTCGACGAGGCGGATGCCGACGCCGAGGAAGAGGCCGGAGAGGAAATCATTGACGCGAATGGCCAAGGCCATGATGTCGTCGATCTCCTGCGGGCTCGCCCAGCCGAAGGCGGTGATATGCTCCTCGGAGACCATCGGATCGTCGAGCGCGTCGTTCTTGTAATAGAACTCGATGATGGAGCGCGGCAGCTGCGTGCCTTCCTCCATTCCGAGGCGCTTGGACAGCGAGCCGGCGGCGACATTGCGCACCACGATCTCGAGCGGAACGATCTCCACCTCGCGAATCAGCTGCTCGCGCATGTTCAGCCGGCGGATGAAATGCGTCGGCACGCCGATGTCGTTGAGGTGCTGGAAGACGAATTCCGAGATGCGGTTGTTGAGGACGCCCTTGCCGTCGATGACCTCGTGCTTCTTGGCGTTGAAAGCGGTGGCGTCGTCCTTGAAGTGCTGAATCAAGGTGCCCGGCTCCGGGCCTTCATAGAGGACCTTGGCCTTGCCTTCGTAGATGCGGCGGCGGCGATTCATCGGGATCAACCGGGGCTTGAGAAAATCCATTACGGGCCCGTGGCTCCTCGGTTCGGCTCCGGCGCGACGCTCGTCTCGTCCAGAGCGCTGAGCTCGGGAAAAAGCGGCGTCCCATCCGAAGCGGCGTTCGCATGGCCGCGGATCGAACCGGGTCCTATCCTGTTCCAGCCGCGGTTACAACCCGCCTGAAGAGACTAGCCGAATCGAGGGGCGGACACAACTTGACTGAATTTTTCGCTAATTGCGCGAATATCATTGGAATCGGGGCCGATTCCCCTACATCCCATCCTGCGTCCGTCCGAGCGCGGGCCGAGGAAGCATCTCAAAGAAATATCCCGAGAAACATCCGAGGGTCGTCATGAGCATATTCGACAACCGGGAAGAGGCTTTCGAAAAGCGCTATGTCCACGATCAGGAGCTCCAGTTCCGCGCGGAGGCGCGGCGCAACAGGCTGTTCGGCCTGTGGGCGGCGGAAAAGCTCGGCAAATCAGGGCCGGAGGCGGAAGCCTACGCCGAGGCTCTGGTCGTCGCCGAGGCTTCCGCCAATGCCGATGAGCGGGTGTTTTCCTCGGTGAAGGCGGATTTCGCGGCGGCGGGCGTCGAGCAGTCCGACCATCAGCTTCGCCGCACTCTCGACGAATTGCTGGAGAAGGCGCGGCTCGAGCTGAAACAGGGCTGAGCGCGCGAGGAGCCGCGGCTTTACCCTTCCTTTATCCGCGCAGGCCACCACTTATCCCATGCGCGATTCCCCAAGAGCCGCAACCAAAAGATCGGGCGCCGCCTTTCCGGCGGCGCCCGATATCGTCGCGGCGGCGCTCGCCTGGCTGGAGCATCTCTCCGGGGAAAGGCGCGCCTCCCGCCATACGCTCGACGCCTATGCGCGGGACGCACGGTTTTTTCTGGCCTTTCTCGCCGAGCACAAGGGCGCGCCGGCCGACGCCGCCATTTTGAGCGCGCTCGCTCCGGCCGACATACGCGCCTTCATGGCGCGGCGGCGGACCGAGGGGCTGGAGAATCGCTCGCTGCTGCGCGCGCTGGCGGCGGTGCGCTCGCTCATGCGCTTCCTCGAGAAAAAGGGCCTCGCCAAGACCGATGTCTTCGGCGCCGTCCACGCGCCCAAAAAGCCGCACAGCCTGCCCAAGGCGCTGAGCGTCGCCGACGCGCGCGATCTCACCCGCGCCGAGACCCGCGCCGGGGAGGCGCGCGAGCCTTGGGTCCTCGCCCGCGACGCCGCCGCTCTGGCGCTGCTCTATGGCGCGGGATTGCGTATTTCCGAGGCGCTGTCGATCGAGCGCGACCGCGCGCCCATCGGAGCCATCGACCGCATCGCCATTGCCGGCAAGGGCGGCAAGACGCGCGTCGTCCCGGTCATAGAGCCGGTCCGCCGCGCGATAGAGGAATATATCTCGCTCTGCCCCTATCAGCTCGCCGGCGGGCCGCTCTTCGTCGGCGCGCGCGGCGGGCCGCTCTCGCCGCGAATCTTGCAGCTCGCCGTGGAGCGCATGCGCGGCGCGCTGGGCCTGCCGGCGAGCGCCACGCCCCATGCGCTGCGCCATTCCTTCGCGACGCATCTGCTCGGCCGCGGCGGCGATCTGCGCAGCATTCAGGAGCTGCTCGGCCACGCCTCGCTCTCGACGACGCAGATCTACGCCGCCGTCGACAAGAGCCGGCTTTTGGACGCCTGGCGCTCGGCCCATCCCCGCGGCCGCGACAATTCGAAATCGAATTGATTTCGCTTACATTCCGAATGATCTCGTCAAGCGCTTCCTCGCTGAAATTTTGAATCCTGGCGAGGTCTCGCCTTTTTCTGGCTCCGCCCTTCCTTCCTTGCGAAGCCGCTGGTTTTTCGCATCGTGCTCTCGCGCACGCGCGCGATTTTCCGGCTCAGGCAGGTTGACGGCGTCCCGTACGGGGACGGGCGCCGACGATCGGTGGAGGGGAAAATGGGTCAGACGCCGAGACTGTCTCTGCTCGGAGTGGTGCTCGTCATGGCTTTCGCCTATGGCGTGTGGATCATCGTCACCTCGGGACAGGCGGCTTCGGCCGACGCCTGTCTCGGCTATGCGCTCTGCCGCTGAGCGGCGGAGCCGAGCTTTCGGTCACGCCGCGTCGCGGCGGCGGACGCGGGCGCGCAGCAGGGCCAGCTTGCGCAAGAACAGCGAGCGGCCCTCCTCGCCCAGAATGCGGGCGATGTGCGCCTTCAGATAATCCTTCGCCTCCCGAATCTTCTGCTTGAACGGCTCGACCCGCTCATGCGCCCAGCGGCTGACGCGCAACGTCAGATCATAGACGCGTGCGAACCAGGCGAGCTGCAGCAGCTTCTCGCGGCTGGCGTCGAAGAGGAAAGAGGTGACGCCGAGCGCCAGCGTCTTGGCGGCGAGGATCACCGCAAGCCCGGTGAGCACATGGCCATGGGCGATGGCCGCGACCGCCAGCAGCTTCAAGGGCAGGATCGTGATCGCCGGCAGGGCGAAGACGGCCAGCGTCGCAATGGGCGTGAGGCCGGCGATGAAGCCGCGCAGCCGCGCTTCCAGCTCCTTCACGCCCAGCGCGGCGGCAAGGCGCAGCAGCCACAGCTTCACATGGTCCCACAGCCAGCTCTCGACGAGGAACAGCACGGCGAGGCTGAACCAGAATGCGCGCGTGAGGCGGCGGCCGATCGATTCCATGGCGTTTCGTCCTGTTCCCGGGCGTTTCGTCCTGTCCCGCTCCATCGTGGCGCCGATGCGCAAAGGGTTGGGCCGTGAACAGAAATATGCGCTCTCCGCCGGCCGCGCCACAACTTCGCGGCGATCACGGGCGGCTTTCGGCGCAGTCCGCGCCTTGACGAGAACCTTTTGGCGTATTCTACTATAGTAGTTCTATAGACATTGGAGACAACAAATGCGCTTCCTCACGGCCGCCGCCGCTCTCGGCGCTCTCTTCCTCACCCTTTCCGGCGCCGCCGCGGCGGAGGGCGACAACAAGGGCGTGAAGCAGAAATTCTCGCTCACTTTGGACGGCGCCAAGAAGGCCGCCGCCGCCGCCGAGGCGGAAGCCGTCAAGAACGGCTGGAATGTGGTGATCGCCATCGTCGACGACGGCGGCAATCTCCTCTATCTGCAGCGCCTCGACGGCACGCAGGCCTCCTCCTCCGAGACGGCGACGCGCAAGGCGCGCACCTCGGCGCTGTTCAAGCGCCCGACCAAGGCGCTCGAGGACGCCGTCGCCGGCGGCCGCGTCGCTCTGCTGAGCCTGCCCAATGTCACCCCGCTCGAGGGCGGCGTGCCGCTCGTCTACAAGGGCGAGATCATCGGCGCGATCGGCGTTTCCGGCGCGACCTCGCAGCAGGACGCGCAAGTCGCGAAAATCGGCGCGGACACTCTCACGCAGTGAGTTTCGCACGCGAGGATGTCCGCGCTCCCCGAATTTTCGGAGCGCGGACGCCCTTATCATCAGCACTCGCTCACTACTGCTGCTAGTGATTTGTTTTTAAAAGATTATTCGGCATTCGCCTTGCATGATGATCGCAGTCGAACCTATCGTTCTCATGCGATCGAAGAGGAGGCGTCTCATGGCGTCGCGCGAATTTCGCCGAATGCTCGAAGGCTATGGGCTGACGACTGCCAATATTTTCTACCGTCTGCCCGATCACCCCGCGATCATGCAGTCCTACATCTGGCAGGACTACGATCTGCAGCCCGAATTTCCGCAATTGCGGAAGTTTCTGGATTTTTGGCAGAGGAGCCTCGACGGGCGGCTCCACTCGGTGCAGGTGGCGCATAGCGGGCTCATTCGCCCGGCGGAAATCTCCTTGGTGGACAAGGAGTTCCGTTTTCATTGAGCGCGTCGAGGCCGGCCCCCTCGCCCTGAGGAGCCCGCTTAGCGGGCGTCTCGAAGGGCGGCCTCGCCCCGCTACTGGAGCGTCCTTCGAGGCTTTTCGCGTTCCGCAAAACGCGCCTCGGGACGAGGGGACTGGAATTGCGAGCCTGTCACAAATGGATCGAGCGCTTGGCGACGCCGAGCGCCGCTTCCTTTATCGCCTCCGACAGAGTCGGATGTGCGTGGCAGGTGCGGGCGAGATCTTCCGCCGCGCCGGAGAATTCCATCAGCACGCCGCCTTCGGCGATCAGCTCGCTGGCGTCCGAGCCGAGAATATGCACGCCGATCACGCGATCGGTCGCTGCGTCGGCCAGCACTTTGACGAATCCCTCCGTCTGCCGGCTGGCGCGCGCGCGGCCGTTGGCGGAGAAGGGGAATTTGCCGACATTATAGGCGATTCCCGCCGATTTCGCCTCTTCCTCGGTCAGGCCCACCCAGGCGATCTCCGGCATCGTATAGACCACAGAGGGAATGACCCCGTAATTCACATGCCCGGCCTGGCCGGCGAGGATTTCCGCCACGGCGACGCCCTCCTCCTCCGCCTTATGGGCGAGCATGGCGCCGCGCACCACATCGCCGATCGCGAAAATGCCCGGCACATTGGTGCGGAAATGCTCGTCGATGACGACGCGTCCGCGCTCGGTGGCGACGCCCGTCTCTTCGAGGCCGAGGCCCGCCGTATAGGGAATGCGCCCGGTGGCGATCAGCACGGCGTCCGCGGTGATCGGCGTGCCGCCGCCGCCCTTGGTGGAGGCGTAGGAGACGGCGACGCCCTCCGGCGTCTTGTCGATCTTGGTGACCTTGGCGGCGAGATGGAAGGAAAAGCCCTGCTTCTCGAGAATTTTCTGGAAGCGGGTCGCGACCTCGGCGTCGGCGCCCGGCAATATGCGGTCGAGATATTCGATCACCGTCACCTGCGCGCCGAGCCGCCGCCAGACCGAGCCGAGCTCGAGGCCGATGACGCCGGCGCCGACGACGACGAGATGCTTCGGAACCGATTCGAGCTCCAGCGCCCCGGTGGAGGAGAGGATCTGCTTCTCGTCGAAGGCGATCTCCTTGCCGTCGACGTCGCGCAGCGGCGCCACGGCGGAGCCCGTCGCTATGACGATATATTGCGATTCGAGAATTTGCGTCGCGCCGTTCTCGTCCGTCACCTCGACGCGGCCGGCGCCGAGAATGCGGCCGGCGCCATGGTAGGAATCGATCTTGTTCTTCTTGAACAGAAAGGCGACGCCGCCGACATTGGCCGCCACCGTGTCGGCCTTGTGCTTCATCATTTTCTGGAGATCGAGCCGCGGCGGCTCGACGATCACGCCGAGATCGGAAAGGCCGTGGCCCGCCTCCTCGAACATATGCGAGGCGTGCAGCAGCGCCTTGGAGGGGATGCAGCCGACATTGCCGCAAGTGCCGCCATGGGTCGCGCGCTTCTCGACGACGGCGGTCTTGAGGCCGAGCTGCGCCGCGCGAATCGCGCAGACATAGCCGCCCGGCCCCGTGCCGATGACGATGAGATCATATGCCATCCGCCAACTCCTTTGTCGCGCTGCGATCGATCGCTAGATAGCTTTTATGCAAGGAGAATATCCGCTTCGCAGGGGTGAGGTCGAACCATTTCTTCCGCGTGCGCGTCATGCGCCCGCAGATTGCGGCGCCAGCAGCCGCTCATAGGCGTCCAGCGTGGCGGCGCACATGCGCTCCACGGAAAAATGCGTCTGCGCATGGAGCCGCGCTCGCGCCGTCAGCCCCTCGCGCGCGGAGGGGCGCAGCTCCAGCGCCTCGCGAATCGCGCGCGCCAGCGCGGCGGAATCGCCGGGCGGCGCGCGCCAGCCGGTGCAATCGGCCGCGTCCACTTGCGGCGGGGCCAGCACGGTTTCGACCGCAGCGCCGATGTCCGAGACGACGATCGGCGCGCCCATCGCCTGCGCCTCTATGGCGACGCGGCCGAAGGCCTCCGGCGTCGTCGAGGGCGCGACGGCGACGGCGGCGGCGAGATAGGCGGCCGGCATATCGGCGCAATGGCCGGTCGCGCGCACGATTCCGACGACGCCGGCGCGCGCGATATGCGCCTCCAGCTCGGCGCGGAAAGCGGCGCTCGGCGCGTCTCCCGCCAGAATGAAGCGCACATCGGCAAAACCTTCGGCGACGAGCAGCTTCGCCGCCTCGATCAGCGTCCCATGGCCCTTGCGCGCCGAGAGCCGCGCCGGCAGCAGCACGACGCGCTCGTGCCGCGCCACGCCCCAGGAGGAGCGCACGCGCTCCACGCGGGCGGGCTCGACGGCGAAAGGCGAGAAGGCGCGCAGATCGAGCCCGCGCGCGATGACGACGATGCGCTGTGTCGCCTGCGGATAGAGCTCGGCGATATGACAGGCGGTGAAACGCGAGTTGGCGATGACGAGATCGCCCGCCGCCATGATGGAATTATAGCGCTGCTTGATGGCGGAGGCGCCGCCGTAAATGCTGTGATAGGTGGTGACGAAACGCGCGCCCGCCCGCCGCGCGGCGTGATGCGCGACCCAGGCGCAGGCCCGCGAGCGCGCATGCACGATATCGATGTTCTCCTCGCGCAGAATGCGGGCGAGACGGTAGGCGTTCAGCGCCATGGAGAGCGGGTTTTTCGTCGCGGCCGGAAACGGCAGCCATACGCCGCCCTTGGCCTGCAGCTCGCTGACCATGCGGCCGCCCTCCGATGCGACGAGCGACCGCGCGCCGGCCATATGCAGCGCCTCGGCGATGTCGATCGTCGTGCGTTCGGCGCCGCCCGATTGGAGAGCCGGCACGATCTGCAGAACGGCGCGACCGGCGAGGGGACGGCTGGTCGAGGGGAAAGCGTGGAAATTCTCTAGCATGGAGCCAACCTGCCCAGTAAACGAGATCGTCGTCTTGGTCGAGAGGCGGGGGCCCTCTTCGCCCCAGAAATGGGCCGGCAATGTGGCCCCTTTGGTCCCTGGATCGGACCATGTTACTGAGCAAGCGATGAAATTCCTTTAATTTGCGGGTCGGCGCGCCCGCGCGGCGGGGAGACGATGGCTGTGGACGGCGTCGAGGAGGGGCTGAGCTTCGTCGATCTTTCCCTCGCCGGGCGGGAGCCCTGGCGCATCGCCCGGCGCATTCGCGCGGCGCGCGGCGCGGGGGCGGAGCGTCCCGGCGTGATGCTGCTGGGCGGCTTCAAATCCGACATGCAGGGCTCCAAAGCCGCGCATCTCGACGCCTGGGCGGAGCGCGAGGGGCGTGCTTTCGTCCGCTTCGATTATTCGGGCCATGGCGAATCGAGCGGCCGTTTCGAGGATGGAACGATCGGCGATTGGCTGGCGCAGAGTCTCGCCGTCCTCGAGGCTTCGACGCGCGGCCCGCAGATTCTCGTCGGCAGCTCGATGGGCGGCTGGCTCGCTCTGCTGATGGCGCGTCGACTCGTCGAGCAAGGCCGTCGCCCGCATGCTCTCGTGCTCATCGCGCCCGCCGTCGATTTCACCGAGGAGCTCATCTGGAAGAACGCCGACGACGCTATTCGTCGCGCGATTTTCGAGGAGGGCGCATGGATGCGTCCCTCGCCCTATTCGCCGGAGCCGACGCCGATCACGCGTCGGCTCATCGAGGAAGGTCGCGCGCATCTCATGCTCGAGGACGTCATTCGCGTGAATGCGCCCGTGCACATAATGCAGGGAATGCGCGACGAGGACGTGCCCTATCGTCATGCGTTGCGGCTGATGGAATGTCTCGCCTGCGATCCTGTCGTGCTGACCTTGGTGATGGAAGGCGATCATCGTCTCTCGCGCAGCGAGGATCTCGCGCATCTCACAGCCACGATAGAGGCGCTCTCGAAACAGCGCGCGTGAGCTGAGCAGTACCGCGCATTAGGCATAACGGCTTCTTTGCGAAGCGCGAAAGCATTCAATAAACATTGTCCCATTAACCTCCATTCTTAAGGAAGGCGCCATGTCAGGCGCTCTTGATCGAGAGACGCGAATATTCGCGGACATTCCCGCGCGCGTCGCCCGATCGGGCCTGGGAATGAAGAGTCATGATGCTCTCGAGAACAGCTTTGCCGCTGGTGTTCTTCGCGGCGATTTGGTCGACGGCGCGCGCCGCCGATTGGTATACGGGCGTCCCTGCGCCGGAGGCGTCGGCGCCGCCGCCTCCGGCGACGCCTCAGCCGACGGTCTCCATCGATCTTTCCGTCGACGGCACGTCGCGCAGCTCCATCGCCGGCGCCGCTATCGGCAAGATCGCGCCCTTCGGCTCGCTGGCGGAGAGCGGACCGCGCATTCGCGTCTCCACCGTCGTCGGCAAATACGCTTATGACGCCAGCGATCTGCCCGTCTACGTTCCCGTCGGCGCCGCTTTCATTCCGAGCAATACCGGCTATGGCCGCGTGCATGGAACGCTGGAGGACGGCTCCTTCATGGTCGGCTATGAGGTCGTCACCAATCAAGGCGGCGTCGCTCTCTATGTCGGCCCGGATGTGATGAATCACAGCCTGTCGCCTTTCGATCCGGGCAATCAGGTGCGCGGCGTCTCCGCCGGCGCCAAGGTCGGCGTCGAGGCTTTCGCGCGGCCGACCGACTCCACCATGATCGCGCTCATCGCTTATTATTCCACCGTGCATAATTCCTATTACACGCGGCTGAAGTTCGGCGTGGAGCTCGCCGATTATGTCTATGTCGGCCCGGAGGCGCTGGCGCTCGGCGATGATTATTTCTCGCAATGGCGCGCCGGCGCGCATCTCACCGGGCTGAAATTCGGCGCGCTGCAGATCGGTCTTTCCAGCGGCTATCTGCGTGATCGCGTGCGGGGGAGCGGCGCCTATGGAATTCTCGACACGCATATCGCTTTCTAAGTCTACCGCCGCAGATTTTTCTCCTCGCCGCCGTTTCGTTGTTCGTCTTTGCTCATGGGCGTCGCCATGTCTCTCTTGCGTTTTCTCTCCTTCCTCCTTCTGGGCGGCGTCGCCGTCGCTCTCGCCACACAGCCGGTGAGCGTGCAGGCGCAGCTGGCGACCAGCGTTTCGGTCATCTTCCTCCTCGCCCTCTTGTGGAAGTTCTCGCGCGGCGCGGAAGCGCGCCAGCTGTTCATCGCGCTCGCGCTCTTCGTGGTGCTGCGCTATGTCTATTGGCGCATCACCTCCACTCTGCCGCCGCTGTCCGACCCGGTCGGCTTTGCTTGCGGCTCCATATTGCTCGCCGCCGAGCTCTATTGCGTCGCGATGCTGCTTCTCACCCTCGTCGTCAACGCCGAGCCGCTGAAGCGCGAGCCGGCGCCGCAGATAGAGGATGACGCTCTGCCGATCGTCGATGTGCTGACGCCGAGCTATGACGAGGACGTCTCCATTCTCGCGACGACGCTCGCCGCGGCGAAATCCATGGATTATCCCGCCGATCGGTTGAACATTTTTCTGCTCGACGATGGCGGCACGGATCAAAAATGCGCGCATCCCGATCCGGCGATCGCCGAGCGCGCCCGCGCCCGCCGCGCCGCTCTGCAGGAGCTCTGCGCCGCGCTCGGCTGCTATTATCTGACCCGCGAGCGCAATGAGCACGCCAAGGCCGGCAATCTCAACGCGGCGCTGGAGCATGTCGATGGCGACATCGTCGTCGTGCTCGACGCCGATCATGCGCCGTTCCGCTCCTTCCTGCGCGAGACGATCGGCTATTTCTTCGAGGATGATCGGCTCTTCCTGGTGCAGACGCCGCATGTCTTCCTCAATCCCGATCCGATCGAGCAGAATCTGCGCACCTTCCGTCGCATGCCGTCCGAGAACGAGATGTTCTATGGCGTCACGCAGCGCGGATTGGACAAATGGAATGCGGCCTTCTTCTGCGGTTCTGCGGCGCTGCTGCGCCGCGCCGCGCTGGACGAGGCCGGCGGCTTCTCCGGCGTCTCCGTCACGGAAGATTGCGAGACTGCGCTGGAGCTGCATGCGCGCGGCTGGACCAGCGTCTATGTCGACAAGCCGCTCGTCGCCGGATTGCAGCCCGACACTTTCGCCTCCTTCATCGGCCAGCGCGTGCGCTGGTGCAAGGGCATGCTGCAAATCTTCCTGCTGCGCAATCCGCTGCTGAAGCGCGGCCTCGAGCCGCTGCAGCGGCTCGGCTATCTGTCGAGCATGAGCTTCTGGTTCTTTCCTTTCCCGCGCCTCGTCTTCATGCTGGCGCCGCTCGCCTTCATTCTCTTCGATGTGAAGATCTTCGTCTCCAACATAGAAGAGGCGATCGCCTATACCGCGACCTATGTCGTGGTGAACGCCATGCTGCAGAATTATCTCTTCGGCAAGGTGCGCTGGCCCTGGGTGTCGGAGCTGTATGAATATTGCCAAGGCGTGTTTCTGTCCAAGGCCATCGTCTCGGTCTTTCTGCGGCCGCGCAGCCCTTCCTTCAATGTGACCGCCAAAGGCGCCGCGCCGACGCAGGATCGTCTCAGCGAGCTCGCCTGGCCCTTCTTCGCCATCTATGGGCTGCTCGCGCTCGGCGCCGGCGTCGCCGTCTATCGCTGCGTGGCGGAGCCCGGCGTGCGTCAGCTGATGTTCTTCGTCGGCCTGTGGAACATGTTCAATCTCGTCACCGCCGGCGTCGCGCTCGGCGCTGTGGCGGAGCGCCGCCGCCGCGAGACGCATCCGCGTCTTCTGGTAGAGCGGCGCGGCGCGCTCGCTCTCGGCGAGGAGCATGTTCGCGTCGCCATAGAGGAGGTCTCCGCCGGCGGCTGCCGCCTGCGCGCCGCCACCGAGGCCGACGCCAAGGCGCTCGCCGCGGCGAAGGAGACGGAAGGGCGCCTCTATATCGACTCTATCGCCGACGCCGCGCGTCGTCCGAGTCTCGCCGCGCGCATCGTCGGCGTCGCGCCGGATGGACGCCGCCACATCGCCTTCGCGCTGTCGCAGCCGCAGGATCATCTCGCGCTCGCCGATCTGATGTATGGCGACGCGACCGCGCTCGAGCGTTTCCAGTCCGCGCGCCGCAAGCACAAGGGCATTATCGCCGGCACGGTGCAGTTTCTCTGGTGGGGCGTGATCGAGCCGCTGCGCGCCTTCGCCTATCTGCGCCCCCGCGCCAGCGAGGCCGCGTTGCGCGAGCCGCCGCCCTTCGCCGATCTCTCCAATCTCCTCGGCCGGCGCCAGCCGCGCCTGCGACCGCCAACGGAAGCGAAAGCCCCGCGAGCGGCGGAGCGCGCGCCGTCTTCGAAGAACGAGAACGTCTGATCCTTTTCCTCACAAAACATTCTCGCAAAAAAAAGAGTGCCAAGATGCAGTTCCGAGTCCTCGCCCTTCTGCTCGCGACCACGACGGCGTTGACGCCGATCGCGGTCGGCGCCCAGGCGATCTTCACGACAGCGCCGCAAGAGCAGCTGTTTCATCTGAAAGTCGACAGGCCGAGGCCGACGATTTCCGGCCTCCAGCCGATCATCCCCGCGCGTTTCGCCGCGCGCGAGACTGCCCGCATCGCCGCCGTGGAGCCGCCCGCCGCGTCGACGCCCGCGCCGTCGATCGCGCCGTCGCAAGCGCCGCAACCTGCGGCCGTCGCGCCGGTCGCGTCGCGGCCCGCCGTCGCCGGCGCCATGCTGCGGCATCTCACCAATAATATTCAGGGCTATCGCCTCGCCGGCGAGATCGGCTCTTCGGAATGGCCGATCTATGTCACCGAGGCGCAGGCGTCGCGCCGTCTGCAATTTCGCATCGGCTATCTCGCCGCCGTGTCGGTGATGCCGGAGGCCTCCGCGCTCACTCTGACCATCAATGATCAGATGATCGGCGACACGCAGATTCGCGCGGTGCAGGAGGTGGAGACCATCGTCTTCGACATTCCGCCGGGCGTGATGCGGCCGGGCTTCAACTCCGTGCGCATAGCGACGAGCCAGCGTCATCGGGTCGATTGCTCGCTTGAGGCCACTTACGAGTTATGGACGCAGATCGATCCGACCGAGACCGGCCTGGTGCTGCCGGAGGACGACGCCGGCGTCACCAGCATTTCCGATCTCGGCGCGCTGCCGCCGGATGAGCAAGGCGCGCTGCCGATCCGCGCCGTGCTCGGCGTCAACGCCAAATCTTTCGAGATCGAGCGCATGCTGCGCGCGGCGCAGGCGATCTCGCTCGCCGGACGTTTCGAGCAGCCGGTCGTCGACGCCGGCCCTGCGGCGAGCGGACGTTACGGCGTCAATCTCTTCGTCGGCCCCGCGTCGGAGCTGGTCGGCCGCATCGATCTCTCGCGCGTCGGCCCCATAGACGAGCCGCGCGCCTTCGTGCTGCCGGCCGCGCCCGGCCGTCGCGTCAGCATCGTCGTGACCGGCGCGACTTCCGCGCAAGTGGATGAGGCGATCCGCCGTCTCTCGGTCTCGCCCGCGCCCAAGGGCTCGCCGCAAGGCTTGCGCGCATCGGCCGCCTTTCCGGGCTATCGGCTCGACGGCGGACGCAAGGTGAAGCTGCGCGATCTCGGCGTCGCCAGCGAGGAGTTCACCGGCCATCTCTATCGCGCCGCCTTCAACATCGTCATGCCGCCGGATTTCTACGCGGCCGATTACGGCAATGCGCTGCTGCGTCTCGCCGGCGGCTATGCGGCCGGGCTCGACTCCAATGCGCAGATCGTCGTCAAGGTGGACGAGCGCACGGCGGTGAGCCTCAATCTTCTGAAGGCCGCGGGCGATGTCTTCCGCGACAATCCGCTGCCGCTGCCGCTCGGCTTTCTCAAGCCCGGCCTCAATCGCATCGAGATCGAGGCGCATGTGCCGACGCGCCAGGACGCCGATTGCGATCCGCTCGCGTCGATGCGCGCGGCCAAGCGCTTCCTGTTCCTCGACGAGACGGAGATCGAGCTGCCGCCGATCGCGCGCATCGCGCGAATGCCCGATCTCGCGGTGACGGCGACCGGCGGCTTTCCTTACGCCGGCGCCAAGGGGCGGCCCAAGCTCTACATGCCGTCACTCGACACGGATGCGGTGGGCGCGGCGGCGACGATCGTCGCGCATTTCGCCGTCGCCGCCGGACGGCCGATCGATTTCGAGATCGTCGATGCGCCGCCCGGCGAAGGGCAGGGGCCGACGCTCGCCGTGGCGCCGCTCGACTCCTTCGACGCTGCGCTGCTGCAACGTCTCGACATGCCGGCCGACACTCTGCGCGAGGCTTGGGGGCCGAATCTGACCGCCGATCGTCGCAAGGCGTCGGAGAAGCGGCTCTCGCCGCTCGAGATCGCCGCGCGCAATCGCTTCGTCCTGCAGCGCAATTTTCCCATGGCCTGCTATGCGCCGCGCAACATGCTCGACAAGACCATCACCGCGCAGGCGGGCGGCGCGGCCGCTGCGCCGGCGCCGGGCGGCGAGCCGGAGCGCGTCGATTTCGCGCCCGTCGGCTCGGTGCGCAGAAGCACGGAGCGCGGCGAGGGCGAGCAGGATCTGCTGGAGGCCTGGCGCGATGATCTGCGCCGCGAGGGCCGCTGGGGCTATGGCGTCGTCGAGCGTCTGCGCGTCGCCGGCGTGTGGAGCGCGGCGCGCGTCGCCGACGCGGCGCAATGGCTGCGCGCGGGCTTCGAGGCGGAGGCGGCCGATCAAGTCGCCACGCAGCAGGCCTCGCTGGCGATGAGCCAATCCATTCTCGGCGACACGGCCAAGGATGTCTGGACCGTGGTCACAGCGCCCAACGCCGCGACTCTGGCGGAGGCCTCCGCCTGTCTCGTCGATCCGCGCGTGTCGCGCCGCGTGCAGGGCCAGCTCGCCATGCTGGACATGAAGGACGCAAAAATGGTGGCGACTCCGGCGGAGAGCGCGCGCTTCATCGTCACGCGGCCGCTCTCCTTCGGCAATCTGAGGCTCATCGCCGCCGGCTGGATGTCGCTGCATCCCGGCGTCTATGTCGGCCTCTCCATTCTCATCGCAGCGCTCTTCGCCGCTTCCACTCTGTGGCTGACGCGCAATATCGGAAGGAGCTCGAGATGAGAATTGCGTCTCTCGCCGCGCCTGTTCTCGCAGCCCTCGGCCTCGCCGTCGCTCTGGCGCCGGCGCCGTCGCGCGCCGAGCCCATAGCGGAGATCGCCGCGATCATCGGCGTTCCGCTGTCGCTCGACGCGCATAAGATCAAGCTCGGCGGCGCGCTGCGCGCGCCGGAGGCGTGGAGCGCCTATAAGAAGCGCTTCATCGCCGAGCAGGGCCGCGTCATCGACACGGCCAATGACCAGGTGAGCCACAGCGAGGGGCAGGGCTACGCCATGCTGCTCGCCGTCGCCGCCAATGACCGCGCCACATTCGATCGCCTGTGGGGCTGGACGCGCGCCAATCTCATGGTGCGCAATGACGAGCTGGTCGCCTGGCGCTTCGATCCGCAGCGTCGTCCCGCCGTTGGCGACATGAACAACGCGTCGGACGGCGATCTCCTCATCGCCTGGGCGCTGGCGGAGGCGGCGGAATATTGGGACGATCTGCCGTTTCGCATGGCGTCGCGGCGCATCGCCGTCGAGCTGTCGCGCAAGGCAGTCTTGTTCAAGACCAAGATGGGCGCGCTGCTGCTGCCGGCGGTTGCGGGCTTCAACGCCTCGGATCGTTCCGACGGGCCGGTGGTCAATCTCTCGTATTATGTCTTCCCAGCCCTGGCGCGGCTCGACAGCGTCGCGCCGGAAGTCGATTGGGCCGGGCTCACCCAGACGGGTCTCGATCTTTTGGAAGCGGCGCGGCCGACGCCGCAGGCTCTGCCCGCCGATTGGATCGCGCTCGAGGGCTGGCGCGCGCGGCCGGCCGAAGGCTTCGCGCCGGAGTTCGCCTATAACGCCGTGCGCATTCCGCTCTATCTCGCCTGGGCCGGCGTCGGCGAGCGCGCGCATTACGCGCCCTTCCTCGCCTGGGCGCAGCGCGCCAAGGAGGCGCCGCCGATCGTCGATGTCGCGTCCGGCAAGGAGGTCGGCCAGTTCGGCGGCAGCGGCATAGCGTCGATCGCCGCGCTCGTCGCCTGCGTCGTCGACGGCGCCAAGCTGCCCGCCGATTTCGCCGCGCCCAAAGCCAATGAAGATTATTACCCCGCCACTCTGCATCTGCTGGCTCTGCTCGCCGCGCAAATGAGGTATTCGTCGTGTCTCGCCAATTGAGAGCCCTTCTCCTCGCGGCCTGCGCCGTTTCCTTTGCGGCGGCTCCGCGCGCGCACGCCCAAGGCGCCGCGCCCCAATCCATTCTCGTCGCGCCGGCGCCCGCCGCCGCGGCGTCCGAGAAGCCGGACGATCTCGCCTTGCGCTATTACGCATCGCTGGATCAGCGCGCGCGCGTGCGCGCCGAATTCTCGCGGCTGCGGCGGCTCTATCCCAATTTCGAGCCGCCGGCCGATCTCTACGGACCGCGTCGCGGCGATGTCGACGAGGCGGGATTGTGGGAGCTGTTCTCGAGCGACAGGCTCGACGAATTGCGCGAGAACATCGCCGCGCGCCGCAAGGACATGCCCGGCTGGCGTCCGTCCGACGATCTGATGCAGAAGCTCAAGCAGAAGGAGCAGCGCAATCAGATCTTCGCCTTCTGGCGCGAGGGGCGCTGGCTCGACATCGCCTCCTTCGCGCGCGACAGCCGCTTCTTCATCGCCAACGCCGATGCGGAGGCGCAATGGACGATCGCCGAGGCCTTTGCGCGCACCGGGCAGATCAATGAGGCGGTCGAGGTCTATAAGGCGATCTTCGCCTCCAATGAGGATAAGCATATTCGCCTCGCCACCATGCAGAAGGCGATGGCCACGCTGCGCATGAGCGATGTCGAGACGCTGCTGATCGAGGCGCGCAAGAGCTCGAAAGGGTCGGAAGACGAATTCGCCGAAGTGGCGATCGACATCACCCGCGCGCGCATCGTCGCCGTTCTGCGCGACGAGCGCAAGGACGATATCTCCGCGGACGAGCTGCAGCGCTTCGAGAATTTCGCCAAATTCACGCGCGAGCCGCAGCAGCTCGGCCTCGTCGCCTGGCTGCGATACAAGCGCCGCGATTTTCGTAACGCGCTCGAATCCTTCAAGGCGGCGATCGAGAATGGCGGCGACGCGATGATCGCGCATGGGCTCGCCCATACGCTGCGCGCGCTCGATCTGCGCCGCGAGGCGGAGGAGGTCTCCTACGCCTGGCGCGCGCCGCTGGTGAACAACGGCATTCTCTTTCTCGATCTCTTGGAGCGCGATCTCACGCAGGAGACGCCGCCCTATGTCGAGCCGGCGCGCCTCGCCCGCTATGCGGCGGTGACGATCGAATCGGCCTCCGGCGAAGGCGCGCAGGGACTCGGCTGGTACGCCTATAATTCCTGTCAGTTCGACGTCGCGCGTTTCTGGTTCGAGCGCGCGGTCGCCTGGTTCCCGAAGGAGGCGACGCTCTACGGCTATGTGCTGACGCTGAAGCGGCTGCGCAAGGATCAGGAGGCGCTGGAGCTCATCAACCGCTATGACGGTCTGTTCCCCAAGCTCGTCGAGCTGCTGTTCCCGGATGATTATTATCATCCGCCCTTCCCCTGCGACTCGCGCGTCGCCGCCAAGGCGCATGGGCCGGCGGTGAAAATGGCCGGCTATGTGGTGCCGGGGCCGGCCGGGCCGGCGCTCGCCGCTGAGCGTGATCGCCTGCGCGTCGAGGCCGAGAAGAAGGAGGCGACGACGCCGGACGCCGCCAAGGTGGCGGCGCAGGAGCAGCAGCGCGAGCGCGTGCTGAAAGCCGCGCGCGGCAAATTCCCGCTGGCGGTGACGGCGGAAAATCCGCTGCGCTTCGCGCCGCTGCCGCTCGTCGCGGCGCGCTCGTCCTCCGCTCAGCCGGCGCCGGTCGCGGCCGCCGCCGTTCCGGTCGGCCTGCGGACGGAGCCGCTCGCCGGCAAGGCGCCGCTGGTGGCGCGGCGCGTGCCCGGCGTCGGACCCATGCCCTCGGAGCGCTACGGCTTCATCCTCTCGCCCGGCTGGAACGCCGTCGATCTGGCGAGCTGGCCGCCGGCCTCCGAGCAGGTCGCTCCGGCCGGCACGCAATGGGCCAATCAGGAGGCCGATCCGGCCTGGATCGGCCAGCAGAAGGCCGACGCCGCCACGCAGCTCACGGCCAGCGCCGCCGAGCATGTCGCCACCGCCATGGCGCCGCGCAATCGCTACGGCGCCGCGCCGCCGCCGCCCGATCTCGCCGCGGTGCTTTCATTGCCGTCGTCCAAGCAGAGCCAGTCCCGCTGAATTTCTTTTTCGGAGTTTCGTCATGAGCCGTTTCTCGAGACATTCGCCGCCGCTGCTGCTCTTGGCGCTCGGCCTTTCCGCCTGCTCCCCGACGCGCGGCATTCTCGCCGTCGATCCGACGCCGACGGGCGCCACAGCGGCGCCGCCGCCGGCGCAGGGCGTCGAGGCGCGCAGCGGCGCCGCCTCCATTCTGGCGCTGCCGGTGGAAGCGCGCGTGCGCGGCGGCCTCGAGGAGCGCCGTTACACCAATGGCTGGCGCCAGAGCGTCGCGCTGGACCGCGCGATAATGGGCAAGGGCTGGAACGAGCTGACCGTCGACATTCGCGCGGCGGCCGCCGGGAGCGGCCATGAGGGCGAAATCCCCATGGGCAAGCCCACCGAGGTCGGCGTGCGTCAGGAGCTGTCGCTGCGCTTTCCGACGACGCGCATGCGCATAATCGCCAAGCCGCTACGCAATGAGCTCGGACCCTTCGGCCTCGCCGTGGGGCCGGGGCCGGAGGGAACGCGCTGCGCCTTCGCCTGGCAATGGGTCGATGATCTGCGCGCCGTCGCTCGGCCGGACGCCGCCGCCACGACCATCGTTCGCGGCGACGAGATTCCCGCCTCGATCCGCATGCGCCTCTGCCGCAAGGGCGTCACCGAGCAGCAATTCGCCGATTGGTTCTCGCGGCTGCGCGCCACAGAGTCCGCCAATGTGGAGCGCGTCGTCGAGGCCGCCCGCAGCGGCGTCGATACGCCTGCGCCTTCGCCCGCCGCCGGCGAGCGTCCCGCGGCCCCGGCGACGGTGGCGAGCATCGCCGCCCCGGCCAAGCGGCCGCTGGTCCACAAGGCCAAGGTCAAGCCTCTCCATCGCCATGAGGAGACGACGACCGAGGTTCGCCGCTACAGCGAGCCGGCCAAATCGGTGGAGACCAAGCCGGTGGAGACGCGGGCCGCCGCGGTCCATTTCGATCCCGGCCTGCCGCCTCAGGCCTTCGCCGGCCCGCCCAAGCCCGCGGCGCGGTGAGGGGCCGCAGACGCGCGCCCTGAACGCTCGAGGTCTTGACACTCTCCTCTCGGCCGCCGATGTTGCCGAACAAATTGTTCGGCATATCGAACAGGAGAGAAGAATTTGGCCAATGCGCTTCCAGCCATAGAGACGTTGTCCTCATCGGACCCGCTCAATGGGCGCATCGTCGAGTTCCCGCCGGACCAGCCGCTCCTCACCGACGGGGGCGGCTGCGTCGCGCCTTTGACGATCGCCTACCAGACCTATGGCGAGCTGAACGCCGAGCGTTCCAACGCCATTCTGCTGTGCCATGCGCTGACCGGCGACCAGCACGCCGCCAATGTGCATCCGCTGACCGGCAAGCCCGGCTGGTGGGATGTCATGGTCGGCCCCGGCAAGCCCTTCGACACGGAGCGCTATTTCATCGTCAGCTCCAATGTCGTCGGCGGCTGCCTCGGCACTTCCGGCCCATCCTCGATCGATCCGACGACCGGCCGGCCCTATGGGCTCGATTTTCCGGTCGTCACCATTCGCGACATGGTGCGCGCGCAGGCGATGCTGATCGATCATCTCGGGATAGACCAGCTCTTCTGCGTCGCCGGCGGCTCCATGGGCGGCATGCAGGTTCTGCAATGGGCGGCGAGCTATCCAGAGCGCGTCTTCTCCGCCATGCCGATCGCGACGGCGCCCAAGCATTCCTCGCAGAACATCGCCTTTCACGAGGTCGGCCGGCAGGCGGTGATGGCCGATCCCGATTGGCGCGGCGGGCGCTATCTCGAGCAGGGCGTGCGGCCGGAGAAGGGCCTCGCCGTGGCGCGCATGGCCGCGCATATCACCTATCTCTCGGAGCCGGCGCTGCAACGCAAGTTCGGCCGCAAGCTGCAGGATCGCGCGGCGCCGACATTCTCCTTCGACGCGGATTTTCAGATCGAGAATTATCTGCGTCACCAGGGCATGGCCTTCGTCGATCGCTTCGACGCCAATTCCTATCTCTATGTCACGCGCGCCTGCGATTATTTCGATCTCGCGGCCGATTACGGCGGCTCGCTGGCGCAGGCGTTCAAGGGCACGAAGACGCGCTTTTGCGTCGTCTCCTTCAACACCGACTGGCTCTACCCGACCTCCGCCTCGCGCGCCATCGTGCATGCGCTCAACGCCGGCGGCGCCTCGGTCTCCTTCGTCGAGATCGACAGCGACAAGGGCCATGACGCATTTCTCGTCTATGAGCCGGATTTCATCGCGACGACGCGTGGATTTCTGGAGGCGGCCGCCGCTGCGCGCGGCCTGCCGCGGGCCGAGGAGGCCTAGCCGATGAACGCTCCCATCTTTCCGCAGAGCGCGCAGCAGCGCCCGGTTCGTCTCGATCTCGCCGCCGTCGCGGCGATGGTCGCGCCGGGCAGCCGCGTGCTCGATGTCGGCTGCGGCGACGGCGCGCTGCTGCAATTGCTGGCAGACACCAAGCAGGTGGACGGACGCGGCGTGGAATTGTCGCAGCGCGGCGTCAATGATTGCGTGGCCAAAGGCTTGTCGGTGATTCAAGGCGACGCCGACACCGATCTGCGCGACTATCCGACCGATGGATTCGATTATGTGATTCTCTCGCAGACGCTGCAGGCGACGCATCATCCGCGTCAGGTGCTGGTCGACATGCTGCGCATAGGCCGGCGCGCGATCGTGTCCTTCCCCAATTTCGGCCATTGGAAAGTGCGGCTGTCGCTGCTCGCCAAGGGCCGCATGCCGCAGACCACGACGCTGGCGCACGCCTGGTACGACACGCCCAACATACATCTTTGCACGATCAGGGATTTCGTCGATCTCGTCGAAGCGCTGGGGGCGCATATCGAGCGCGGCGTGGCGCTGGATCACGCCGGCGCGCCCATCCGCGTGAACGCGCCCTGGTGGGTGTGGAATCTCTTCGGCGCGCAGGCGATCTTCCTGCTCGAGCGCGATGCGCCGAAAAAAATATCATGATTAGCTGCGAAAAATACTTAGGCGATTGAATCTCGCGGGGCTCGGCGTCTGCGCAATATTGCCGAGACGCCGCGCTCTCTCATTTTCATGCAGCGCCGCGCGAATAGCGAAAATGCAAGAAATCAAAGGCGGATCGCGGCTTTTTACGAGCGCGCGCGGCGGGGTAGCGCGCGCTTCGTGCGACCTCCTGTCCGAGAGCGAGCGCTTTCCCAGGGCGAAGCTTCGCGGTAGATTGCCCGTAATGACCGACGAAAGCGCCGATTTGCGCAAATAAAGTCGGCGACCGCGGGAGCGCGCTGATGCTGGAGCCGCCGTCTCTTCGAGGCGTGCCGATGTTCGCGACTGTCGATGCGCAGTCGATGCAGCGGCTCACCCGCGACGCGAAATTAGAACAGTTCGAAGACGGGCAGACGATTTTTCGCCAAGGCGATCGCGCGCTGCATGTGGCCATCGTGCTCGATGGATTCGTGAAGCTGACGCGCACCGCCTCCTGCGGCGACGAGACTCTCATCAATATCTGCAATGTCGGCGAGAGCCTCTATGAGGCGTTGAGCCCGGACGGCGAGAGCTACCGCGTCGGCGCGGAAGCGGTGGGGACGGCGCAGCTCATGAAGCTCTCCGCGCCGCGATTTCGTTACATGCTGCGTGAATCTCCGTCCCTCGCAACGGCGGTGATCGAGGAGACAGCGCGCAAGCTGTGCGGGCTCATCGGCGAGATCGAATCGCTCAAGGGCCAGACCGCAGAGCAGAGGCTCGCGCGTTTCCTTCTGACGCTGTGTCCGCCGAATGTCGAAAGCTGCAGCCTGCGCTTGCCCTATGACAAGCGGCTCATCGCCGCGCGGCTCGGCGTCAAGCAGGAGACATTGTCGCGCGCCTTCGCCAAGCTGCGCGAGATCGGCGTGCGCACCGAGACGCGCGACGTCACCATCGAGAATGTCGCGCGCCTCTCCAATGAGTGTTGCGGCGGCGAGCGCGAGCCCCCTCTGCCCTCCGAGCGGCGCGATCTGATCGAGAGCCGGGGCGCGCTCGCCTGAGCGTCGCCGCCAGGGCGCCTTGATTTCGGCCGCGCATGCCGCGATCCTGCGCCCCTCGCGCGCAACGCGCGACGCTCGGAAGGAATTGCGCATGAGACGGATTTTCGCGACCGCTTTTTTCATTTTCTCGGCCGAGGGCGCAGCTTTCGCCGGCTCCACGACGGATGGCGCCGGCGCCTTGTCGCTCGCCGCGCTCGTCGGCGCGCGTTCGCCGGCGGTGAAGCCGGCCGCGAAGGCGGCGCTCGCCAAGCTCGCCGACGGACATGCGAAAATCGCTTTTCCCAAGGGCCAGACGATAGAGGTGGCCGTCGATTCGATCAGCTGCCGCGCCAGCAATGTGGACATCACGCAGCATGCATGCGAGCTGACCTTCGGCCAGAAGAAGGTCCAGCTCGCCGGCCGCCAGGCGCATGAGATATTCGCGACGCTGCTCGAGGTGGGCGTGCCGCCGGACGGCGCAGCCGGAACGATTTATGCTGCGGCTTCCGCTCTTGACTGCGCAGTCGAGCCCGACGAGGTCGCGCAAAAGGCCGGCGGAGGGGCGCAGTGCAAATATGAGCCGCCGAAGTGAGCGGCGAAGGAGGTCAGGTGAGCGAGCCGGAAACGACGACTGTCTATGTGTGCACCGTCTGCCGCGCCAAGGATGATCCAGAGGTCCGTCCCGGCCATGCGCTGCTCGAGGCCTTCGGCGCGCGGCTGACGGCGGAGGATCGGGCGATCGTCGCGGCGGAGCCGGTGGAATGTCTCGGCGTGTGCTCGCGCCCCTGCACAGTGGCCATGGCCGCGCGGGGCAAGTGGACCTATGTGCTGGGCGATTTCGACAAGGTCGCCGATGTGGATGACCTCATCGAATCGGCGCGCCGCTACACGGCCTCGGAAACCGGCCTGGTGCCGAAGAAGGATCGGCCGGACGCCATGCGCAAGGGGATAATCTCGCGCACGCCGCCGGCGCCGAAGGGGTGAGCGAATAGCGAAACAGCGAGTAGCGAATAGTTTTTGCTACTCGCTATTCGCTACTCTCTATTCGCTTTCTACTCGGCCTTTTTCGCCCGCGCGATCGCTTCATTGATGATCTTATGCGCCGCCGCGGCGTCGCCCCAGCCGGCCGCCTCGACCCATTTGCCGGGCTCGAGGTCCTTGTAATGGGCGAAGAAATGCTCGATCTGCCGCGTCGTGATCTCCGGCAGGTCGGTGTAGTTCTGCACCTTGTCGTAGCGCTTGGTGAGCTTGGGCGCGGGCACGGCGATGATCTTCTCGTCGCCGCCGGCCTCGTCGCGCATGTAGAGCACGCCGATCGGGCGCACGGCGATCAGCGCGCCGGGCGCGATCGGCCGCGTGTTGGCGACCAGCACGTCGCAGGGGTCGCCGTCTTCCGACAGAGTGTGCGGGATGAAGCCGTAATTGCCGGGATAGCGCATCGACGTGTAGAGGAAACGATCGACGACGAGCGTTCCAGAGGCTTTGTCGAGCTCATATTTGATCGGCTCGCCGCCCAGCGGCACTTCGATCACGACATTGACCTCGAATGGGGGATTCGCGCCGATTTCAATGGCGTCGAGACGCATCTAGTAACTCCTGACGGTGGGAAAAGTCAGCGGACGGGCGCGGAGACGAATCCGAAGGCGACGCGCGCCAGCATGTCGTCGCCGAAGCGCTCTTCCGCGCGGCGAACGGTGAGGCCGCCGAGCCGCCGATAAAAGGCCAGAGCCTTGTCATTATCGGCCAAGGCCCAGACGATGGTGGAGAGATAGCCATGCGCGGCGAGCTCCTGCCGCGCGGCGTTGAACAGGCGTCGGCCGAAGCCGAGGCCCTGATATTCGGGCAGCAGATAGATCTCGAAGATCTCGCCCGAGTAAGGCATGGAGGGCACGCGATTGCGGCCGTAGGTGACGTAGCCGACGACGTCCTGGTCGAACTCCAGCACCAGAATGCCGCTGCCCCGCACGATCGCCCGCGCCCACCATTGCGGCCCGCGGCGGGCGATCATGCGCTCGAGCTCCCCGCCCGGAATGACGCCGCGATAGGCGTCTCGCCAGGAGGAGTCGTGCACATGCGTGATCGCCTCGGCGTCGCCGGGTCCAGCATGGCGAATGAGGGTGGCGGTCTCGACCATGGCTCCGATGTTAGGTCCCGAGGGCCTGTTTCGGCAAGAGCCGGACGCCGACAAAGCGAACAAAAATAAAAGATCGCGGCGTCGAAACGACCGAATCGGCGCCGCCTCCCTTGTGGCTCAAGACAATAGGCCGGTGGCGGCGCCGGCGAGCAGGACCACGCCGATAAAGGCCCGGTAGGCGACGAAGGGCCAGGTGGAGAAGCGCTCCAGAAAGCGCATCAGCCCCCATATGGCCGCGAAGGCCGAAACGGAGGCGACGACGAGGCCGACCGCCAGCACCGACCAGCCGTGGCCGTCGAGATGCGCCTTGTGCAGCTCATAGAGCTCCTTGAGGCCGGCGAGGGTGATGGCGGGCAGGCCGAGCAGGAAGGAGAATTGCGCCGCCTGCTCGCGCTTGAGGTCTAGGAACAGCGCCGCGGTCAAGGTGGAGCCGGAGCGCGAGACGCCCGGCACCAGCGCCCCCACCTGGGCGAAGCCGACGACCAGCGCATCCTTCAGGCTCACATGGTCCAGCGTGCGGGAGTGGTTGCAATAGAGCTCGGCGATGGCGAGCAGGGCGGCCATGACGATGCAGGAGATGCCGATGACCGGCAGCGAGCGCAGCGGCGAGCCGCAGGCGTTCAGCACGCCAGAGAGCGCGATGCCGGCGAGGCCGATGGGGATGGTGGCGAGAATGATCCAGATGAGGAAGCGGAAGTTCCAATCGCCGAAATCGCGCCGCAGCGCCGCTTGGACGGAGCCGAAGGCGATCCCGCGAATATCCTTCCAGAAATAGCTGACGACGGCGGCGAGGGCGGCGAGCTGCATGGCGGCCGAGAAGGCCGAGCCCGGGTCCTTCCAGCCGAGCAGCGCCGGCACGATGCGCATATGCGCCGTGGAGGAGATGGGGAGAAGCTCGGTTACGCCCTGCACGACGCCGAGCGCCGCCACTTTCGCATAGCCGAGCTCGACGAAGCCGGTGTCGAGACCTGAAGTGCAAGCCAAGGCCATGAAAGCTCTCCGAAACGAGGCCCGCGGCCGCGCCGAAGGGCGCGAATCGCCCCCGCGCGGCGGTTACGGTCTTGTCTCAGACAGATGGTTAAGGATTGCTCACGGCCGGGCCTCGGCGGCCGTCATAATAGGCGCGATACCAGTCGACGAAGGCCGAGACGCCTTCCTCCACCGAGGTCTGCGGGCGATAGCCGGTCAGCCGCTCGAGCAGCGAGCAATCGGCGAAGGTGCGGGGGGCGTCGCCCTTCTGCATCTCGAGATAGTTGCGGATCGCCGTCTTGCCCAATTTTCGCTCGATCGCCTCGATGAAATCGAGCAGGCCCACAGGCTCGCCGCGCCCGATATTGACGATGCGGAACGGGGCGACCGGCGAGACCGAGGCGTCCGCGCCGATCTGCGGCGCGCGGTCGACGAGCCGCGTGATCGCCTCGACGAGATCGCCGACATAGGTGAAGTCGCGCTGCATCTCGCCGTGATTGTAGATGTCGATCGGCCGGTCCCTCTCTATGGCGTCGACGAATTTGAACAACGCCATATCCGGCCGGCCCCAGGGGCCGTAGACGGTGAAGAAGCGGAACATGGTCGTCGGAATGGCCCACAGATGCGCATAGGAATGCGCCATGGCCTCATTGGCCTTTTTCGTGGCGGCGTAGAGGGTGAGCGGAAAATCGGCGCGCTCGCTCTCCAAAAAAGGCACGTCCTGATTGCCGCCATAGACGGAGCTGGTGGAGGCCATCAGCAGATGGCGAACGCCCTGCGTCCGCGCCAGCTCGAGAATATTGAAGCCGCCGACGAGATTGGCGTCCACATAGGCGCGCGGATTTTCGAGGCTGTAGCGAACGCCCGCCTGCGCCGCGAGATGGACGATGACCTCCGGCTCCGCCGCGGTGACGGCGCGGGTCAGCGCCTCCATATCCTCGAGCATGGCGATATGGGGGCGAAAGCCTTCGAAGCTCGCGAGCCGGGCGTGGCGCGCCTCTTTCAGCGTCACATCGTAATAAGGCGTCAGCCCGTCGAAGCCGTCGACCCTGTGGCCGAGCTCGAGCAGGCGCTGTGCGAGATGGAAGCCGATGAATCCGGCCGTGCCGGTCACGAAGACGCGCATGAGCCCGCTCTCGTTGGAGACCGGCGATCTCTGCGGAAAAGCCCGGCCGCTGTCAACTTCCGGCGCCGCACGGGCCTTGCGCGACCGCGCCGGCGCCGACGCAAAAAGCCGGTTTTCACTTCCGCCCAAAAGGCGCTAAACATCGCGCCGAGTTTCTTTCTCTAGCGGGACCGATCACCCATGGCGCGGCAATTCATCTATCACATGCAAGGTCTCACCAAGACCTATCCGGGCGGCAAGAAGGTCCTCGACAATGTCCATCTGTCCTTCTACCCGGACGCGAAGATCGGCGTGCTCGGCGTCAATGGCGCCGGCAAATCGACCCTGCTGCGCATCATGGGCGGCATGGACAAGGAATATACGGGCGAGGGCTTCGTCGCCGAGGGCGCGCGCGTCGGCTATCTGCCGCAGGAGCCGCAGCTCGATCCAGAGCTCGACGTGCGCGGCAATATCATGCTCGGCGTCGCCGACAAGAAGGCGATTCTCGACCGCTACAATGATCTCGCCGTGAATTACTCGGACGAGACCGCCGATGAGATGACCCGCCTGCAGGACGAGATCGAGGCCAAGGGCCTGTGGGATCTCGACAGCCAAGTGGATCAGGCGATGGAGGCGCTCGGCTGCCCCTCCGACGACGCCGACGTCACCAAGCTCTCCGGCGGCGAGCGCCGCCGCGTGGCGCTGTGCCGCCTGCTGCTCGAGCAGCCGGAAATGCTGCTGCTCGACGAGCCGACGAACCATCTCGACGCCGAGACGGTGAATTGGCTCGAGGGCCATTTGCGCAATTATCCGGGCGCGATCCTCATCGTCACCCATGACCGCTACTTCCTCGACAATGTGACGGGGTGGATTCTCGAGCTCGATCGCGGCCGCGGCATTCCCTACGAGGGCAATTACACCAGCTGGCTGAAGCAGAAGCAGAAGCGCCTCGCCCAGGAGAGCAGCGAGGACAAGGCTCGCCAGCGCGCCCTCGAGGCGGAGAGCGAGTGGATCGCCGCCTCGCCCAAGGCGCGGCAGGCCAAATCCAAGGCGCGTATCCAGCGCTATGAGGAATTGGTCGCCAAGCAGAACGAGAAGGCGCCGACCACGGCGCAGATCGTCATTCCGGTGGCCGAGCGTCTCGGCGCCAATGTCATCGATGTCGAGCATGTGTCGAAGGCCTTCGGCGATCGCCTCTTGATCGACGATCTGACCTTCAAGCTGCCGCCCGGCGGCATTGTCGGCGTGATCGGCCCCAACGGCGCTGGCAAGACGACGCTGTTCCGCATGATCACCGGTCAGGAAAAGCCCGACAATGGCGCCGTCACTGTCGGCGAGAGCGTGCAGCTCGGCTATGTCGACCAGTCACGCGACGCGCTCGACGACAAGAAGACCGTGTGGGAAGAGATTTCCGGCGGCAATGACATCATCTATCTCGGCAAGCGCGAGATCAATTCGCGCGCCTATTGCGGCGCCTTCAACTTCAAGGGCAGCGACCAGCAGAAGAAGGTCGGCATGCTCTCCGGCGGCGAGCGCAATCGCGTGCATCTCGCCAAGATTTTGAAGCAGGGCGCCAATGTTCTGCTGCTCGACGAGCCGACCAATGATCTCGACGTCGACACGCTGCGCGCGCTGGAGGAAGCGCTGGTGGATTACGCCGGCTGCGCGGTCATCATCTCGCATGACCGCTTCTTCCTCGACCGCATCGCCACCCATATGCTCGCCTTCGAGGGCGATTCGCATGTGGAATGGTTCGAAGGCAATTTCGCCGATTACGAAGAGGACAAGAAGCGTCGTCTCGGCATCGACAGCGTGATTCCGCATCGGCTGAAATATAAGAAATTCTCGCGCTGAGGCCCCCTCCCGCACCCTCCCCCGCTATCGCGGGAGAGGGCTTTTGCGAAGGCGTGCTACGGTTTCCGCGTGAATGCCACGCATTCCGCATGGTCGTCATTGCGAGGAGCGGAGCGACGAAGCAATCCAGAACCGCCCCACGGCTCTGGATTGCTTCGCTTCGCTCGCAATGACGGCCGTGCGGTCGTCGCTTTTTCGAGCGAAGAATCAGATGGAAACCCGATGATGAGCGGCTAGCGCATTCTTCACACAGCCTCCCGCCCTTTCGCGCGCGCCCGCGGCGCCTCCTCTCCCGGCTCCTCCGCGACGCCGCGGCAAATCTCCACGATCTCGCGCCGCAGCCAGGCGTGCGCCGGCTCGCGGTCTTGCAGCGAGTGCCAGACCATCAAGAGATCATAGGTCGGGAACTCGATCGGTATCTCCAATATTCGCAGCGGCGCGAGACGCACGAAATGCTCGGCGATGCGCAGCGGCAAGGAGAAGACGAGATCGCTGCTCGCCACGATCCAAGGCGCCGACAGAAAATTCGGCACGACGAGCGACACCTTGCGCGCGAGGCCGCGGCGCTCCAGCCAATCGTCGATGATTCCGGTGCCCGCCTCGCGGCGCGACATCAGCATATGCCGCGCCGCGACGAATTGCTCGAGCGTCGGCTCATCGGTCGGAAAATCCGGGTGGTCGCGCCGCACCAGCGCGACGATGCGATCCGTGTAGAGCCGCTCGCGCCGCACATAGGGCGTCGAATCCAAGATAACGTCGAAGCCGATGACGAGATCGACGTCGCCGGCGTCCGCCGCCTCGCGCAGCGAGCCGGAGGTCTGCACCAGATGGATCTCCACATTGGGCGCCTGCCGGCTCACCGACCGCATCAGCGGCGGCAGCAGGCAGAATTCGACATAATCATTCGTCGCGATCGTGAAGCGCCGCTGCGTCGTCGCCGGCGAGAATTCCTTCGAGCCGCGGATCACCAGCTCGACCTCGTTCAATATGGAGGCGACGGGCTCGACCAGGGCGAGCGCGCGCTGCGTCGGCCTCATGCCCTGCGGCGTCTTCACCAGCACCGGATCGTCGAGCTGCTGCCGCAAGCGCTGCAGCACATGGCTCATCGCCGATTGGGTGATGAACATCTTCTGCGCCGCGCGCGACACATTGCGCTCCTCCATCAAAAAATTGAAGGCGACGAGAAGATTGAGATCGAAGTTCCGCAGCTCGGTCATTTGTCCGCCATCCGCATCGTCGCGCGCGCGAGGATCGTTCGGAAGATGACGCCAGAACGGCGCCTTCGACGCCACTGAAAATTTTCGATCGCGCGATGAAATCGATGCATTTGCGCGCGCTCGGGACGGACCATGCCATTCCTCGCCCCGCCGCGAAAGAGCGCAGGCGGCCTCGCCCCCTCATGATCGTCCCCGATGGCTTCCCGCGCGCTCCTCCGAGGGGCGGAAGGGCGAGGCGAGGGGATGCGGCGTCACATTGCGGCCGCGAACCATCTCGCAACCGCGAAAAGGAGTCTGCGCAAGAAATGGACAATCGCGGAAAAACCCTGGTTTTCCGGGCGATTCGCGGCGGCGGCTGCGGCTTGACACGAAATGGCGCTGCCCATATGTTGCGCGCGGCTCGAACGACTTGGCCGCCCGGCCGATTTCGCGTCGCGTCGAAATCCCTTCCGTCGCCCCTGTCCGGGCGTTTCTTCGGCGATCATCTATGCTGCTCGCGCGTGCTCTGAAGCTTTTGCGCGAGGAGGAGAGCCGATGACGACGGACAAGAATGTGAGCGACCGCGAGCTGCGCGCGAGACTGGAGAGGCTCCAGGCCGAGCTCGGCAGCAAGGAGGAGGAGCGACGCGCCGAGACTGGCGGCGGATTGCCGGTCGGCGGGTCGTTCGGAAAGGCGCTGAGCGCGGGTTTCACCGTGCTGTCCGAATTCGTCGCGGCGATTCTCGTCGCTACGCTGATCGGATGGCAGGCGGATCGCTGGTTCGGCACCGGGCCGTGGCTGCTGATCCTGTTTCTGGGGCTCGGCGTCGCTGCGGGCTTCTACAATGTGTTTCGCTTCGTCGCGCCGAAAGACGCGCGAGGCGGCGGATGAAACAGGCGGCCCGACTCCCTCGGCGCCGCGGAGATGAAGGGCCGGGCGCCGTCCGGATCGAGCGATGAATCCTACCGAGCAGTTCGAGCTCCAGCGTATTGCGCCTTACTTCATCAATGGCGTCGACGTCTCCTTCACCAACGCCTCGCTCTATATGCTGCTCGCCGCCTCGGCGGCCATCATCCTCACCATATTCGCGACGTCCAAGCGCGCGCTGGTGCCGGGCCGCGGACAGGCGCTCGCCGAGGTTCTCTACGAATTCGTCGCCAATACGGTGCGCTCCACGGCGGGCAAGGAAGGGATGCGCTTCTTCCCCTTCGTCTTCACGCTGTTCACCTTCATCCTGATGTCGAATCTGATCGGCCTCGTCCCCTACACCTATTCGCTGTCGAGCCAGATCGTCCTCACCTTCGCCTTCGCGGCTTTCGTTCTCCTTCTGGTGATCCTCTACGGGCTCTATCGCCACGGCTTCGGCTTTCTGCGGCTGTTCGTGCCGCATGGCGTTCCCGCGCCGGTGCTGGTCATTCTGATCCCGATCGAGATCATCTCCTTCCTGTCGCGGCCCGTGTCGCTCTCCGTTCGTCTCTTCGCCAACATTCTCGCGGGCCATATCACGCTCGCAGTGTTCGGCGGTCTCGCGGTGATGCTGCTGGGCGCCGGCTCCTGGGCGGCGCTCGCGCCGGTCCCGGTCCTCGGCGTCGTCGTGCTCTACGCTCTGGAGCTGCTGGTCAACTGCCTCCAGGCTTTCGTCTTCACCGTCCTCACCTGCGTCTATCTCAATGACGCGATCCACCCGGGCCACTGATAAATATTCGAACAATAAATGGTCGCCCGTCTAAAAAAGAGCAGGAGCTAACAATGGCTGATGTTTCCGTCTACGGTCCGATCGGCGCTGGTCTCGCCGCCATCGGAACGGGCGCCGCCGCTATCGGCGTCGCGATCATCTTCGGCAACTATCTCAACGGCGCTCTGCGCAATCCGTCGGCTGCGGCCGCCCAGTTCACCAACGCCATCATCGGCGCGGCGCTGGCCGAAGGTCTCGGCATCTTCGCGTTCCTGATCGCGATCCTGCTCTATCTCAAGGCCTAAAGGCCTTAATGAACGAAGGCTCGGGACGCGTCCCGAGCCTTTGTCGTCTCCCACGCAGACAAGAGGCTGGAAGCCGTCATGGCGAATATCGTTCTCGCCGCCGAAGAGGCGGCGCCGCATGGAGCCCATGAGCCGAGCGCGACGCAAACGAGCGTCGAGCATCACGGCGGAGGCGAGTTTCCGCCGTTCCAGACGGAGAATTTCGTTCCGCAGCTCGTCTGGCTGGCGCTGACCTTCGGGCTTCTCTATCTTCTCATGTCGCGCATCGCATTGCCGCGCATCGGCTCCATCCTGCACGACCGCGAGAGCCGCATCGAGAGCGATCTCTTCGCCTCGCGCGAGCTTCAGGCGAAGGCGCAGGAAGCCGCCGCCGCGCATGACGAGAAATTGCGCGTCACCAAGGCGCAGGCGCAGGACATCGGCCGCGCCGCCCAGCAGCAGGCGGCCGCCGACACCGCCACGCGCCGCGCGAGCGAGGAAGCCGCCTTCGCCGAGAAGGTCGCCGCCGCCGAAGCGCAGATTCTCGCCGCCAAAACCGAGGCGCTGGCCAATGTCGAGGCGATCGCCACCGACGCCGCCGGAGCGATCCTCGAGAAGCTGACGGGCGCCCGTTTCGCCGCCGAGACGCTGCAGGGCGAATATCGTAACATCAAGGCGAGCTGAGAGGTCGAGCCATGCATTTCGACGCGGAAGTTTTCGTCGCCATCGGCTTCGGCATTTTCGTCTGCGTGCTGCTCTATGTGGGCGCGCATAAGAAGCTCGCGGCCGCGCTCGACGCGCGCGTGATCCGAATCAAGAGCGAGCTCGCCGAGGCCGAGCGCCTGCGTAGCGAGGCCGAGAGCCTGTTCGCCTCCTTCGAGAAGAAGCGCGAGGAGGCCGAGGAAGAGGCCAAGGCGATCGTCGCTCAGGCCAAGAGCGAGGCCGAGCTGCTGGCGACCGAAGCGCGCCAGCGCCTCGAGGACTACATCACCCGCCGCACCAAGCAGGTGGAGGACAAGATCGCTCAGGCCGAGGCTCAGGCCGCCGCCGAGGTGCGCGCCAGCGCCGCCGACGCCGCGGTGAAGGTCGCCGAGGCCGTGCTGCGCAAGGGCGTGGCCGGAACCGATTTCGTCTCCGCCGGCATTGCGGATGTGAAGTCGCTGGCGCACTGATCGCCGCGCTCTTCCGGGAGGCGGCCGCGCGCCGCTTCCTCAGAGAGACCAAAGCAAAACACGCCCGAAGTCGCGAGACTTCGGGCGTTTTGCTTTTCGCGAATGGGCGGGCGACGGTCGGCTCAGAGGCTGGCGGCCCGAAAGGGCTTCCCCTTCCGACTCGCGGTCCCCGACGTCACGCTGCGCGCGCCAGCTCGCCGATCGTCATGGCCGGGGCGGCCGCCCGGACGGTCAGGCCGGCGGCGGAAACACGGCCCGACGCCCCCGTCAGAGCGCCTTTCGTCAGCTCGAGGCCGAGAAAGCGCTCGCGCTCGACTGGACCTGGCATTGTGAGCCCGTCGGTGAAGCGGGTCTCGAAACCGAAGCGCGCATAATAGGGCGCGTCGCCGACGAGCAGAACGGCGCGATGATTGCGGACCGCCGCGCGCGACAGGCCCGCCTCGATCATGGCGGCGCCGAGGCCGAGAGAGCGATAGTCGCGCGCCACCGCGAGCGGGCCGAGCAGCAGAGCCGGACGTCCCGGACCGGCGAAGATCGCCCACATGCGCATTGTGGCGACGAGGCGATCCTCATCCTTGCAGACCAGCGCGAGACCGCGCGCCGGCTTGCGGCCTTCGCGCAGCCGCTCGCAAGTCTTCAGAAAGCGCGCCGGGCCGAAGGCCGCGTCGAGCAGCGCCTCGCGCGCGGCAATGTCTTCCGAGGCTTCCTCTGAGATCACGCAAACGGGGCGGCGAGCCGAGCGGCTCGCTGCCGCGGCCATGCCGACGCCCGGAAAGTCGAGCGATCCGGTCTCGTGCCGAGAGAGTTCAAAGGCCATCGGTTCCTCCCTTCGAGGACGGACGACCCTCGCGCCTGGCGCGCAAAGCCGCGCGCCCGCCGAACGGGACAGAGATTTGGGCGGAGGCCGCGAGCCGAGAGGCTCGCGGTCGAGAGGCGTCAGATGACGAAGGATTCGAGCGGCGGGAAGCCGTTGAAGCCGACCGACGAATAGGTCGTCGTATAGGCCCCGGTTCCCTCGATCAGCACTTTCGAGCCGATCTCCAGGCTGATGGGCAGGAGATAAGGCTCCTTCTCATACAGCACGTCCACCGAATCGCAGCTCGGCCCGGCGATGACGCAAGGCGCGGTCGCGGAGCCGTCCGCCTCGGTGCGGATCGGATAGCGGATCATCTCGTCGGTCGTCTCGGCGAGTCCGTTGAACTTGCCGATGTCGAGATAGACCCAGCGGACCTCGTCCTCACGCGACTTCTTCGACACCAGCACGACCTCGGCCTCGATCACGCCGGCGTTGCCGACCATGCCGCGGCCCGGCTCGATGATCGTCTCGGGAATGCGATTGCCGAAATGCTTCGACAACGCCCGGAAGATCGCCTGCCCATAGGCCTTAACGGCCGGCACATTCTTGAGATAGCGGGTCGGAAATCCGCCGCCGAGATTGACCATCTGCAGCTGAATGCCGCGCTCGGCCAGATCGCGGAAGATCGACGAGGCCGACTTCAGCGCGCCGTCCCACATGTTCGGATTGCCCTGCTGAGAGCCGACATGGAAGGAGACGCCATAGGCCGAGAGACCGAGGCGATGCGCGTGCTCGAGGACGCGCGGCGCCATATCCGGCGCGCAGCCGAACTTGCGCGACAGCGGCCATTCGGCGCCGGTTCCGTCGCAGAGAATGCGGCAGAAAACCTTGGAGCCGGGGGCGGCGCGGGCGATCTTCTCGACCTCCGCCTCGCAATCCACCGCGAAGAGGCGCACGCCCAGCGCATAGGCGCGGGCGATGTCGCGCTCCTTTTTGATCGTGTTGCCGAAGCTGATGCGCTCCGGCGTCGCGCCGGCGGCCATGGCCTGCTCGATCTCGACAACGGAGGCCGTGTCGAAGCAGGAGCCGAGCGAGGCGAGCAGCGAGAGCACTTCCGGCGCCGGATTGGCCTTCACCGCATAGAACACGCGCGTGTCCGGCAGCGCCTTGGCGAAGCTCGTGTAATTGTCGCGCACGACCTCGAGGTCGACGACGAGGCAGGGGCCGACATCGCGTCCGGCGCGACGACGGGCCTCCAAAAATTCGCGAATACGATCCGTCATTTGCGGCATCCCCAACGAAGTCGCGGCATGAAGAGCCGCGGAGTGGCCAAGGGCTTCGATCGGATGCACGACGTCGTTTGCGCAGCACGCTGTGGAGGCGCGCTGAACATCGAGACGACTGCGTTCCATGACCGTCACGGCCTCGCTCGCGGCGAAGCGCAGGACGGTCGGGTGATGCGCCGTCGGCTAGACGAAACACGGACGCGAATGTCCAGACGGACATCGAATCCGATTCGAATAGCCATCGCTTGGAAGGGGATTTTTCCCTTTCCGCACGCCCGGCAAGAAAGACAAGCCTCTTCGGTACGCCGACCTTTGGAGGGTCGACAGAGACGAAAAAGCCCGGTCCGTCGTTGCTTTAAGTCGCGATCCCTCGCTCAGGCGAGGTTCGCCGGTTTCGCCTCCGGCTGCCGGTTTTATTCCGATGGTTGACCGGCCTCTTGTCCGGATCCCCATCGACCGACACACGACCACAGGCACGTGCGAAAGTGGGCGAGAACGTAAATACGCGCTTTCGCCCGCTCTGCAAGGGCTTTTTCGCGCCCCGGCGAAATTTGTCGCCCTTTCGCCCATTTTGCGCCCCGCCCGGGGTGATAGCTCCACCGTCTTGCGGGACGGCGCAAAGCCGGATAGGCAGAAGCTCGGACGGGGCCGGGCGACGCGCGCCGCGCTCGCAGACGAGGCGGCGTCCCCAAGAACGCCCGATTCGTCTGCGACCCCGATTCGTCTGCGACCAGAAGACGGGCTTCCGCCCGTCGCTCAATTTTCTCGGAAACCGACTGAAATGATCGACATCACACGCCGCCGGCTTCTGGGCGCGATGGTCGCGGCGGGCGCTCAGGCCGCGCCGCTCGGGCGCGCCGTGGCGCAATCCGTGCAGAACGGAACGCAGCCGCGCTTCGGCCTCGAGGATGTGGCGCGCCGCGCTCGCGACCTCGCCGGCGCGCCTTTCGAGGCGGCGCCGCCGCAGCTGCCGGACGAATTGGCGAAGCTCGACTTCGATTCTTTCCGCGATCTGCGCTTCCGGCCGGAAAAGGCGCTGTTCTCGAATATTCCGGGCTCTTTCCGTCTGCACACCTTCCATCTGGGCTTTCTCTACAAGCGCCCGGTGACGGTGAACACGATAAGGGACGGCATACCGACGCCCATTCCCTATTCGGCGGCGCTGTTCGACTATGGCCGCAACAAATTCGAGCGGACGCTGCCGATCAACATAGGCTTCGCCGGCTTCCGCCTGCATTTCCCGCTCAATGATCCGCATGTGCACGACGAGGTGATCTCCTTCCTCGGCGCCAGCTATTTCCGCTTTCTCGGCCGCGGCCAGCGCTATGGCCTCTCGGCGCGCGCGCTCTGCGTCGACTGCGGCGACAATACGGAAGTCTTCCCCTTCTTCCGCGAGTTCTGGATCGAGACGCCGCAGCCGGGCGGCAATCGCATCACCTTCTATGCGCTGCTCGACGGCGAGGCGGCGACCGGCGCCTATCGCTTCGATCTGACGACGGGCCAGGACAGCACGATCGACGTGCAGGCGACCATCTTTCCGCGCCGCAAGGCGAAATTCGGCCTCGCGCCGCTCACCTCCATGTATCTCACCGGCGAGAACGACCGCCGCATGCGCGACGGCTTCCGCACAGAGCTGCATGATTCGGACGGGCTGCTCGTCCATGGCGAGTCGAAGGAATGGCTCTGGCGCCCGCTCGCCAATGCGCCCATCGCGCGGCTCACCACTTTCTCGGACCCGAATATTCGCGGCTTCGGGCTGATGCAGCGCGACCGCAATTTCGAGACCTATCAGGACATCGATCTCGCCTATGAGCGGCGGCCGAGCTATTTCATCGAGCCGCAAGGCTCATGGGGCGAGGGCGCCGTCGAGCTGCTGGAGCTGCCGACGCTCGACGAGACCAATGACAATATCGTCGCGGCCTTTGTCGGCGCGCAGCCGCTGGAGATCGGCAAGCCCTTCTCCTACGCCTATCGCATCACCTCGCTGCTCGATCTGCCGCGGCTCTCGCCCAATGGCCGCGCGGTGAACACATTCGAGGCGCCGGCGCGGGCGCTCGGCTCGAGCGAGGCGACGACCTTGGGCGCGCATCGCTTCATCGTCGATTTCGCCGGCGGCGATCTCGCTTATTACGTCAATGATCCTGGGCAGGTGGAAGTCGTCGCCTCGGCGACGAATGGCACGGTCATCCGCTCGAGCGTCGCCGCCAATCCGCACATTGACGGCATGCGCGTGATGTTCGACATAGCGGTGAAATCCGGCCAGACGGCGGATATTCGCGCCTTCCTCAAGGCCGGCCCGCTGACGCTGACGGAAACATGGACCTATCCGTGGACGGCGCCGTGAGGGGCGAATAGAGGTTGGCGAGTAGCGAATAGACAGCTCGCCGCCTGCTACTCGCTATTCGCTGGCGACTTCACACTCCCAAGCTCATCTGCGGATCGTCGCTTCCGCCCGCGGGCGCGAGCGAGGAGAGCGTGACGCCGAGCAGGCGCACGCCTTTCTCCGACGGAAACAGCGGGCGCAGCAGCGCCAGCGCGCAGGCCTCCAGCGCGGCGCGGGAGGCGATCGGCGCGGCGCCGGTGCTGCGCCGCGTGATCTGCTGAAAATCCGCATATTTGACTTTGAGCGTCACCGTGCGCCCTTCGATGCGCGCGCCTTCGCAATGGGCGGCGACGCGCGCGACGATGGGCGCGAGAGCGGCGATCGCCTCCTCGAGCGCGAAGAGATCATGCGCGAAGGTCACTTCCGCGCCGATCGATTTGCGAATGCGGTCCGGCCGCACCGGACGCTCGTCGACGCCGCGCGCGATGCCGTAGAAATAGCCGCCCGATTTGCCGAAATGCCGCTGCAGAAAGGGCAGCGGCTTGCTGCGCAGATCGAGCCCCGTCTCTATGCCGAGCGCATTCATCTTCTTCGCCGTCGCCGGCCCCACTCCGTGAAACTTGCCGATCGGCAGGGCGGCGACGAATTCCGCGCCTCTGTCCGGCGTGATGACGAAGAGGCCGTCCGGCTTGTTCTGATCAGAGGCGAGCTTGGCCAGAAATTTATTGTAGGAGACGCCCGCCGAGGCGGTCAGCCGCGTCTTCTCGCGAATGCGCGCTCTTATCTCCTCGGCGATATGGGTGGCGGAGGCGATCTTCTTGCGATTTTCGGTGACGTCGAGATAGGCCTCGTCGAGCGAGAGCGGCTCGACCAGCGGCGTGTAATCGAGGAAGATCGCGCGAATGCGCCGCGACACATCGCGATAGACGTCGAAGCGCGGCGGAACGAAGAGAAGATCGGGACATCGCCTGATCGCGGTGACGGAAGGCATGGCCGAGCGCACGCCGAAAGCGCGCGCCTCATAGCTCGCCGCCGCCACGACGCCGCGCTCGCGCGGCGAGCCGACGGCGACGGGGCGTCCGCGCAATCGCGGATCGTCGCGCTGCTCGACCGACGCATAGAAAGCGTCCATGTCGATATGGATGATCTTGCGTTGCGACGCCATCGGGTGAGGAAACGCCGAGCGGCGACGCCGCGGAAGCGCGAAGCTCTCACGTCGCTCCGTCGGATTCAAGCCGAGGCCGCGCGTGACGTCCCGCATCTTCGCGGCGGCCGGCCCCTTGGAACCATGGCCGCGCGCGCCAGTTGAGTGAGCCTCGACGCCGCGGCGCAGTCATGATCCGACTGGAGCATGTCCGTAAATGTTTCGGCGGCGCGCGCGTCGTCGACGACGTCACGCTGACGATAGAGCCCGCGCGCACGACGGCGCTGATCGGCCCCTCCGGCTCCGGCAAATCCACGCTTCTCTCGATGATCGTCGGGCTCGTGACGCCGGACGACGGCGAGATAGAGGTGGCGCGCCATCTGCTGACGCCGCGCTCGGCGGAGAAGCTCCGGCGCGTCATGGGCTATGTGATTCAGGAGGGCGGCCTCTTCCCGCATCTCACCGCGCGCGGCAACATAGAGCTGATGGCGCGCGAGATGGGCTGGCCGGCCGAGCGCCGCGCGGCGCGGCTCGAGGAGCTGCTGCAGCTCACGCGCTTTCCGGCCGAGGCGCTGGAGCGTTTTCCGGCCGAGCTTTCCGGCGGCCAGCGGCAGCGCGTGGCGCTGATGCGCGCGCTGATGCTCGATCCAGAAATCTTGCTGATGGACGAGCCTCTGGGCGCGCTCGATCCACTGATCCGCGCCGATCTGCAGGACGATCTCGCCGCCATATTCGCGCGGCTGCGCAAGACGGTCGTCATCGTCACGCATGACCTCGCCGAGGCCGGATTTTTCGCCGAGAGAATCGTGCTGATGAATCACGGCCGCATCGTCCAGCAAGGACGTTTCGCCGATTTCGTCGAGCGGCCGGCGGAGGAGTTCGTCACGCGCTTCGTGCGCGCCAGCGCGCGGCGGCTTTCCGATCTGCCGCTTCCGCCGGAGCGCGCGCGATGAGGCGCGCTCTCGCAATGCTGCTCGCGCTCCTTCTGCTCGGCGCCTGCGCGCGCGAGGGAGACGCCGTGCGCATCGGCTCCAAGAGCTTCACCGAATCCGTCATTCTCTCGGACATCGTCGCCGATCTCGCCGCGGCTTCGGGCGCGCGCGTCATTCGCCGTCCGGCGCTCGGCGGCACGCGCCTCGTGTGGGACGCGCTGCTCTCCGGCGAGATCGACGCCTATCCCGAATATACGGGGACGCTGCGGCAGGAGATTCTGGCCGAGCTGCGGCTCGCCAATGATCGCCAGCTCGCCGACGCCCTCGGCGAGCTGGGGCTGCGCATGAGCCTGCCGCTCGGCTTCGGCAATGGCTATGCGCTCGGCATGCGGCGCGACAGAGCGGAGGCGCTGGGCGTCGAGACTATCTCCGATCTCGCGCGGCATCCCTCGCTCGTCTTCGGCTTGAGCGAGGAATTGCTCGCGCGCGCCGATGGCTGGCCGGCGCTGCGCGCGGCCTATGGATTCGCGACGGAGGATGTGCGCGGGCTCGATCACGACATCGCCTATAAGGGCCTCATCGAGGGCGCGATCGACGTCGTCGATCTCTACGCCACCGATCCGCAGCTCGCCGACCGGCGCATTCTCGCGCTCGTCGACGACCGCAAGCTGTTTGCCGAGAATCGCGCCGTCCTGCTCTATCGCGCCGATCTCGAGCGGCGCGCGCCACAGGCGGTCATGTCCATGCTGCGGCTCGAGGGCCGCATAGACGCGCCGGCGATGATCGCGATGAATGTCGCGGTGCGGGCGGGCCTTCGCACAGAGCGCGAGGCGGCGGCGAATTTCGTCGCCGCGCAATTCGGCGTCGAGGCGCCCGCGCCTTCGCAGAGCCTCGCCGAGCGGCTGCGGCGACGCACGCGCGAGCATCTCTTTCTCGTCGGCGTCTCGCTCGCGGCGGCGATCCTCGTCGCTCTGCCGCTCGGCGTCGCGGCGGCGAAGCGTCCGCGTCTCGGCCATGCGATCCTCGGCCTCGTCAGCGTGCTGCAGACGATTCCTTCGCTCGCTCTGCTCGTCTTCATGATTCCGCTGCTCGGCATAGGCGCGTCGCCGGCCATCGCCGCGCTGTTCCTCTACAGCCTTTTGCCGATCGTGCGGAATGTCGCGACCGGCCTTGCGACCATTCCGCGCGCGATCGAAAATTCGGCCATCGCCATCGGCCTCACGCCCTGGCGGCGCCTGCTTCTCGTCGAATTGCCGATGGCGTCGCCGGCGATGCTCGCGGGGCTGAAGACGGCGGCGGTCATCAATGTCGGCACGGCGACGCTCGGCGCGCTGATCGGCGCCGGCGGCTATGGCCAGCCGATCTTCACCGGCGTGCGGCTGGATAATTTCGCGCTGATCCTCGAAGGCGCGATTCCGGCCGCGCTGATGGCGCTCGCCGCGCAAGGGCTGTTCGATCTCGCGGAGTCGCGGATCGTGCCGCGAGGCTTGCGGCTGAAGGCGAGCGGATGATCTCGTCGCGCAACGCCGGCCGCGTCATTCCTTCGGGAAGTCGAGCCGCATCTCGCGATAGCGCTCGGGGTCGTCGGCCCAGTTCTCGCGCACCTTGACGAACAGAAAGAGATGCACCTTCTGCTCGGACGCTTCCGCGATCTCGCGGCGCGCGGCCTGGCCGATCGCCTTTATGGTGCGGCCGCCTTCGCCGATGACGATCTTCTTCTGTCCGTCGCGCGTGACATAGATCGTCTGCTCTATGCGCGCCGAGCCGTCCTTCTGATTTTGCCAGGAATCGGTCTCGACCGTCGATTGATAGGGCAATTCGTCGTGCAGACGCTCGAAGATCTTCTCGCGCGTGATCTCGGCGGCGAGCAGCCGCAGCGGCGCGTCGGAGAGCTGGTCTTCGGGATAGAGCCAGGGCGAGGGCTTCATCAGCGCGGCGAGCTTGGCCTTGAGATCGGCGACGCCGTCGCCGTTCAGCGCCGAGATCATATAGGTCTCGATGAAATTCGCCTTCTCCGTCAGCGCCGCCGTGAGCGCCAGCAGCGAGTCTCGCGGCACCAGATCGATCTTGTTGAGCGCCAGAATTTTCGGCGCGGAGAGCGTGGCGAGCTTGGCGACGATCTCCTCCACCTCCGCGACGAGGCCGCGGCGCGCGTCGACCAGCAGCACAATGGCGTCGGCGTCGCCGGCGCCGGAGATGGCGCTCGCCACCATGGCGCGGTCCAGCCGACGCTTGGGCGCGAAAATGCCGGGCGTGTCGACGAGGATGATCTGCGCCTCGCCCTCCAGCGCTATGCCGCGCACGAGGGCGCGCGTCGTCTGCGCCTTGCGCGAGACGATCGACACTTTCGCGCCGACGAGCTGATTGAGCAGCGTCGATTTGCCGGCGTTGGGCGCGCCGACCAAGGCGACGAAGCCACAGCTTGTTTCGGTCACGAGAATGCGCCTTTCGATGTCATCGGATTTTCGGAATATCTCCCTCTCCCCGTTCACGGGGAGAGGCAAAGCGGCGAAGAGCGAGCGAACTGGAGGCGCAAGTGGGTCACACGTCCTCCCTCTCTATCCCCTCGCGGTCGAGAAAGGCCTGCGCGGCGGATTGCTCGGCGGCGCGCTTGGAGGCGCCGGCGCCGCGCGCGGCCTCGAAACCTTCCACCTCCACCGCCACCTCGAAGAAGGGCGCGTGGTCCGGCCCGCTGCGCGCGGCGAGGCGGTAGCGCGGCGTGGCGAGGCGGCGGGCCTGCGCCCATTCCTGCAGCGCGGTCTTGGCGTCGCGCAGGCGGCGTCCCGGCGCGCGCATGCGCTCGGCGAAGGCGGCGCGCACCACGGCCTCGGCCGCCTGCGGGCCGCCGTCCAGATAGACCGCGCCGATGATCGCCTCGCACATATCGCCCAATATGGCGCGCTTTTTCCGTCCGCCCGTCTGCGCCTCGCCGTCGCCGAGCCGCATGAAGGGGCCGACGCCCCAGCGCTCGGAGACCTCGGCGCAGGATTCCTTGCGCACGAGATCGGCGAGCCGTCGCGACAATTCGCCCTCGCTCTCCTGCGGGAAGTTCTCATAGAGCATATGTGCGACGACGACGCCGAGCACGCGGTCGCCGAGAAACTCCAGCCGCTCATAGGACTCCGGCCGCGCCGCCGAGGCGCTGACATGGGTCAGCGCGTGCTCCAGCAAGCCGCGATTGGCGAAGCCATGACCGACGCTCGCCTCGAGCGTGGCGAGGTCCTCCCGACCGAGAGCTCCCATTTCCGTCTGCTTTGCGTCGAGCCGCGTCAATGCGCCGGCTTGAACAGCCGATCCCATCTGACCGTCCAGGGCCAGCGCCAGAAGGCCAGAGCATATTCGTCCTTTTGCACCGAGAAGAAGATGATTTCGGCGCGGCCCACGAGATTTTCGAAGGGCACATAGCCGACGCCGCCTTCTTCCGGCGCGAAGCGCGAATCGGTGGAATTGTCGCGATTGTCGCCCATCATAAAATAATTGTTCGGCGGCACCACGAAGAGCTCTGTGTTGTCCTTATAGCCGTGGTCGCCCTCGATCTCGATGATCGTATGGGCGACGCCGCCGGGCAGCGTCTCGGTGTAGGTCGGCACCTCGACCTCTCGGCCGTCGCGGCCCTCGTGCTTTTCCTTGGGCTTGGGCTCGCGCGGCACGATCTCGCCATTGATGTAGAGGCGGCCCTCGATCATCTGAATGCGGTCGCCCGGCAGGCCGATCACGCGCTTGATGTAATCGGTCTCATTGTCGCGCGGCAGCTTGAACACCACCACATCGCCGCGCTTGGGCTGCGAGCCGAGCACGCGGCCGGAGAAGAGATCGAGCCGCCAGTCGAGATAAGGCACGGAGGGCAGCGAGTAGTTCGAATAGCCATAGGCGTATTTCGAGACGAAGACATAATCGCCGATCAGCAGCGTCGGGATCATCGAGCCCGAGGGAATGTTGAAAGGCTGAAACAGCAGCGTGCGAATGACGAGCGCGATGACCAGCGCCTGGACGATCACCTTGATCGTCTCGAGCAAACCACCTTCGTCGCGCCGTTCGGCGACCGAGACGTTCCTGCTCAAACCACGTCACTCCCTTTTGGCCGAAGCCGCTCTTGGTCGCCCATTTCGATGCGCGAGCGAGCCTGAAGGCTCGCGGTCCATGGGCTCTCGGACCGCGAGCCTTCAGGCTCGCTCGCCTCGCTCGTCTATCACGTCAGCGCCTCTATGAGAACCTGGGCCTGCGCGAGCGGATATTCGTCGGTCAACGTGAGGTGAATGACGATCCGCGCGCCCTGCGGCGCGATCTCGGCCAGACGCTCGGCGGCGCCGCCGGTCAGCTCGACCGTCGGCTTGCCGGAGGGCAGATTGACCACCCCCATGGTTTTCCAGGTGATTCCGTCGCTTATGCCGGTGCCGAGCGCCTTGGCGCAGGCCTCCTTGGCGGCGAAGCGCTTGGCGTAGGAGGCCGCGCGGGCGGCGCGTCCTTCCGATTTCTCGCGTTCGATATCGGTGAAGCAGCGGCGGATGAAACGCTCGCCATAGCGCTCGAGCGCCTGCTCTATGCGGCGAATGTCGCAGAGATCGCTGCCGAAGCCGATGATCATGCGGCGCCTGCGCCTTCGTCGATCGCCCGGCGCATGGCGCGGATCGATTCGGCGAGGCCGACGAAGACCGCTTCGCCGATGAGGAAATGCCCGATGTTCAGCTCGACGATCTGCGGCAGCGCCGCAATGCGCCGCGCCGTCGCATAGTCCAGCCCATGGCCGGCGTGGCACTCGAGCCTGCGCTCCGCCGTATGGGCCGCGGCCGCGACGATGCGGGCGAACTCGCGCTCGGCGGCCTCATGATCTCCCACCTCGACGGCGTGGCACCAGGCGCCGGTGTGCAGCTCGACGACCGGCGCCTTGATCGAAGCCGCGGCGTCGATCGCCTCCGCGCTCGGCTCGATGAATAGGGAGACGCGAATGCCAGCGCGGCTCAGCTCGTCGACGAAGGGGACGAGGTGATCATGCCCGCCGATGACGTCCAGCCCACCCTCCGTGGTGCGTTCGGTGCGGCGTTCCGGCACCAGGCAGACGGCGTGAGGCTTGGTCGTGAGCGCAATGTCGAGCATCTGCTCGGTCGCGGCCATTTCGAAATTGAGCGGCTTGGATATTTCCGCCTTCAGCCGCGCCATGTCGGCGTCGCGAATATGGCGACGATCCTCGCGCAAATGCGCGGTGATGCCGTCCGCGCCGGCCTCTATCGCCAGCAGAGCGGCGCGCACCGGGTCCGGCGAGAGGCCGCCGCGGGCGTTGCGAATTGTGGCGACGTGATCGACATTCACGCCGAGGCGTATGCGGCGAGCAGCCATGTTTCCTCACCCCGAGCTTTTATCTTGCTCACCCGATGACGCGCTCGACCTTGCTGACCAGAGCGCTCGCCCGCAGCCGGGCGATGATGTCGTTCAAATGCTTCAGATCGGCGACCTCGAGATCGAATCGCATCTCACGAAAGTCGGGAGAATGGATGGCGAAGGCGACATTGTCGATATTGGCCCCCGTCTCGCCGATCAGCGTCGCCAGCCCGCCCAGCGTTCCCGGCTCGTTGATGGCCGTCACCACGAGGCGGGCCGGGAAGAGTTCGCGGCTCTCCGGGTCTATGTCCCAGCGCACGTCCAGCCAGCGGTCGGGCTGATCGTCGAAGGCGGTCAGCGCCGGCGATTGGATCGGATATATGGTGATGCCTTCGCCCGGCGTCAGTATGCCGACGATGCGGTCGCCCGGCACGGCGCCGCCCTCCGGCGCGAAGCGCACCGGCACATCGCCGCGCAGGCCGCGGATCGGAATGGCGCTGGCCTGATCGGGCGAGCCGGGGGCCTTGAACACGACATTGGCGTTGGACTTCATGCCGAACCAGCCGGGCTCGCCCGGCTCGAGCCGCATCTGCGGGGCGGGCTTACGCTCCTCGCTGAAATCGGGATAGACCGCTTTCACCACATCGCCGGAATAGATCTCGCCGCGGCCGACGGCGGCGAATGCGTCCTCGAGCGAGGCGCGGGCGAGGCGCGGCAGCGCGGCCTTCAGCTTCTCGTCCGAGACCGGACGCCCGGCCCGCTCGAAAGCGCGGGTGACGATCTGCCGGCCGAGCCCGGCATATTGCATCCGCACCGCCTCGCGCGTCGCGCGGCGAATGGCGGAACGCGCCTTGCCGGTGACGACGAGCGACTCCCACGCCGCCGGCGGCACATGACTTTCCGCGCGGACGATCTCCACCTCGTCGCCATTCTGCAATTGCGACAGAACCGGCGCGATGCGTCCGTTGATCTTGGCGCCGACCGCCGAATCGCCGACGCGCGTATGCACCGCATAGGCGAAGTCGATCGGCGTCGCGCCGCGCGGCAGCGCGATCAGCCCGCCCTTGGGCGTGAAGCAGAACACCTGGTCCTGGAACAATTCGAGCCGCGTATGCTCGAGGAATTCTTCCGGGCTGTCGCCATGGGCGAGCAGCTCCAGCGTGTCCTGCAGCCATTTGAAGGCGCGGCTCTCCTTGGCCAGCTCCTCTTTGCCCTCGTCGCTGGAGGAATCCTTGTAGAGCGCATGAGCGGCAATGCCGAAACGCGCGATCTCATGCATGGCCGCGGTGCGGATCTGCAGCTCGACGCGCTGATGGCCGGGGCCGATCACAGTGGTGTGAATGGAGCGATAATCATTCTGCTTGGGCGTCGAGATATAATCCTTGAATCGCCCCGGCACGCTCGGCCATTTGGTGTGCACGATGCCGAGCGCGCGATAGCAATCCTCCACATCGTCGACGATGATGCGAAAGCCGAAAATATCGGAGAGCTGCTCGAAGGCGATCGACTTGCGCTCCATCTTGCGCCAGACGGAATAGGGCGTCTTCTGCCGCCCGGTGACGGCGGCGTGAATGCCGCGCGTCGCGAACTCCTGCGTCAGCTCTTTCTCGATCTTCTTGATGATGCGGCCATTTTTCGCGCGCAGATCGTGCAGGCGGGATTCGATCGCCTGATAGGCCTCCGGCGTCAGATGGCGGAAGGCGAGCCCCTCCAGCTCCTCGCGCAGCCGCTGCATGCCCATGCGGCCGGCGAGCGGGGCGTAAATGTCCAGCGTCTCCTGCGCGATGCGGGCGCGCTTTTCCGGGGGCACGAAATGCAGCGTGCGCATATTGTGCAGCCGGTCCGCGAGCTTCACCAGCAGCACGCGCACATCCTCGGCGACCGCGAGCAGGAGCTTGCGGAAATTCTCGCCTTGCGCGGCTTTTTTGGAGACGAGGTCGAGCTTCTCGATCTTGGTCAGCCCATCGACCAGCTTGCCGATCTGCGGGCCGAACAGACGGTTGATCTCGTCGAGCGTCGAGCTCGTGTCCTCCACCGTGTCGTGCAGCACGGCGGCGACGATGGTGGCGTCGTCGAGCTTGAGGTCGGTGAGGATCGCCGCCACTTCGAGCGGATGCGAGAAATAAGGGTCACCGGAGGCGCGCGTCTGCTGGCCATGCGCCTTCATGGCGTAGACATAGGCGCGATTGAGCAGGTCCTCGTCGACCTGCGGATTATATTTTCGAACTCGCTCGACGAGCTCGTATTGGCGCATCATAGGCGTCGACCGGCGATCTGGTTGCGCGGACCGTCGGGGGCGTCGCGGAGCTCACGGGGAAGATCGGACGGAAGGCGGCGCGAGCGCCCGAAGCCGGCCGACGGCCGCATTCGGGCGTGATTGTAGAACAGCTCGCCGCCAGCCCCTAGCGTTTTCAGCGCGCGAGGAGGCGGCCTCTTCCCTTTGGAGACGTGCGATTACTCGCCTTCGTCCTCGACCTCGGCCGGAGGCACCAGACCCTCGAGGCCGCGGAGAAGATCCTCCTCCGTCATGCGGTCGAATTGCGCGTCGCCGCCGTCGGAATCGGGCGAGGCGGCCAGCGACGGCACGGTCTCGGTCTCCGGCTCGTCGACCTCGACATGGCGCTGCAGCGAATGGATGAAGTCTTCCTTCAGATCGTCCGGCGAAAGCGCGGTCTCGGCGATCTCGCGAAGCGCGACGACGGGATTCTTGTCCTTGTCGCGCTCGACCAGAATGGACTGGCCGGAGGAGATCAGCCGCGCGCGATGGGCCGCGAGCAGGACCAGATCGAAGCGGTTCTCGATTTTGTCGATGCAGTCTTCGACGGTGACGCGCGCCATGACTTCTCGGACTCCTCTAGCGTTCGATCGGTCGGGCTGCTACACTAATTTTTCGCCGCTGGCAATGCGCGACGGCGCCGGGCCACGGCCGCAGGGAGCGATGGCGCCGCTTGTCGAGCCATCTATTGCTGTAGTATTTCTGGACAGAATTTTCGCCTACCCCCTTGACGACCGCCGATACATGGTCGATTTACGGATTTAACGAAGGGCGTGACTTTAATGTGACGTAGAGCTGTTCGGAGACGGCTCGCCTGTCAGCGACGACAGAGCCGAGATTATCGTCACTGTCGATTCGCGTCACGGTAGAAGATGCGTGCTGCCAGTAGGGTCGACAGCGCGTGCGGCAAGCGAGCGGCGGCCCCTCCATACTGGACCCGACAAGCGAGACCAACAAAGATGGCAGACCCGGAACGAATTGCCTTATTCATTGACGGCGCCAACCTCTACGCGACGGCCAAATCGCTCGGATTCGATATCGATTACAAGCGGCTGCTGCGTGAGTTCCAGGGCAAGGGCCGCCTCATCCGCGCTTTCTATTACACAGCGCTGATCGAGGATCAGGAATATTCGTCCATTCGTCCGCTGATCGATTGGCTCGACTATAACGGCTACGCCGTCGTCACCAAGCCGACCAAGGAGTTCGTCGACTCCCTCGGCCGCCGCAAGGTCAAGGGCAATATGGACATCGAGCTCGCCGTCGACGCCATGGAGATGGCCGAGCACATCGACCATATGGTCCTGTTCTCTGGCGACGGCGACTTCCGCTCGCTGGTCGAGGCCGTGCAGCGCAAGGGCGTTCGCGTCTCTGTGATCTCGACGATCACCACCCAGCCGCCGATGATCGCCGACGAGCTTCGCCGTCAGGCCGACGAATTCGTGGATCTCATCCATCTCGTCGGCAAGATCGGCCGCGATCCGGGCGAGCGCGCCGAGCGCATGCAGCGCTTCCAGGAGCGCCGGCCGCAGCCGGTGACGCCGGGCGGCGCCGCCGACGACGATCACGAGGCCTGATCCTTCGAAATCAGCATCCTGCGCGGACGAGCCGGGCCATGATTGCCCGCTCTGTCCGCGCTTGGTCATGTACCGGCACGAGCTTCGGGAGCGCCAACCCGGCTGGCATAATGCGCCCGTCGCCGATTTCGGCCCGCGTAACGCGCGCCTGCTGATCGTCGGCCTCGCCCCGGGGCGCATGGGCGCCAATCGCACCGGCCGCCCTTTCACCGGCGACGACGCCGGACGTCTCCTCTACGCCACTCTCGCGGAAACCGGCTTTTCCCGCGGCGTCTATGACGCCCGCGCCGATGATGGCGTCGCGCTCGTCGATTGCCGAATCACCAATGTCCTGCGCTGCGTTCCGCCCGGCAACAAGCCGCTGCCGGCCGAGCTTTCGGCCTGCCGCCCCTTTCTCGAGGCGGACTTGCGTCGCCTGCGGAGGGTGAGGCTGATTGTCGCGCTCGGCCGCATCGCCCATGAAGGCGTGCTACGCGCCTTCTCGCTGAAGCCCGGCGGCTTCCCCTTCGCCCATGGCCGCGAGCATGAGATCGTCGCGAATACTCGCAATAAGCGAATTATTCTTATCGACAGCTATCATTGCTCGCGTCTCAACACGAATACGGGCGCGCTGACGCCGCAGATGTTCAGCGCGATCTTCGCTCGGGCTCGGGAAATTTTGGAAAAATAGCGCTGAATATTTCCCTCAGCCGCGGTCGCGCAGCAGCCGGCTCTTCTCGCGGCCCCAGTCGCGCTTCTTCTCGACCTCGCGCTTATCGTGCAGCTTCTTGCCGCGCCCCAGCGCGATCTGCAGCTTGGCGCGGCCGCGCTCGTTGAAATAGAGCTTCATCGGCACGATGGTCATGCCCTCGCGCTCGACGCCCTGCGCCAGCTTGGCGATCTCGCGCTGCTTCAGCAGCAGCTTGCGCAGCCTTTTGGGCTCGTGATTGAAGCGATTGCCGGAGAGATATTCGGGAATGGTGGCGTTGACGAGCCATGCCTCGCCCTTGCGGTCGACATGGGCGTAGCTCTCGGCGATGGTCGCCTTGCCGGTGCGCAGCGACTTCACCTCCGTGCCGGTCAGCGACAGGCCGGCCTCGAAGGTCTCGCCGATCTCATAATCGTAGCGCGCGCGCCGATTGTCGGCGACGACCTTGAAATTGGGCTTTTCTTTCTCGGCCACTGGCGCGCGTCCTGCTGCTGTCCGCTCAGGCGTCCAGCGCGCCGGCGAGAACCATCGCGTCGCGAATGGCCTTTTTCGTCGGCTCGGCGGAGGCGACCAGCGGCAGCCGGACCTCCTCGCGCACGCGGCCGAGCAGAGAGAGGCCATATTTGGCCCCGGTCACGCCGGCCTCGAGGAAGATCGCCTGCTGCAGGGCGGTCAAGCGGTCCTGAAGCGCCAGAGCGGTCTTGAAATCCCCCGCGAGAGCGGCGTTCTGCAGATCGGCGCAGAGCCGCGGCGCGACATTGGAGACCACCGAGATGACGCCGATCGCGCCGACGGCGACGCTGGCCAGAGCCAGAATGTCGTCGCCGGAGAATTGCACGAAGTCCGGCCCGCAGGCGGCGCGCTGCTGAAGGATGCGGCCGACATTGCCGGTCGCGTCCTTCACGCCGGCGATGGACTCGAGCTGCGCGAGGCGCGCCAGAGTGGCGACGCTCAAATCGACGACCGAGCGCGGCGGGATGTTGTAGACGATGATCGGAATGGAGACCGCCTCCGCCACAGCGGCGAAATGCTGGTAGAGCCCTTCCTGATTCGGCTTGTTGTAATAAGGCGTGACCACGAGAACGCCATCCGCCCCCGCCTGCTGGGCATGGAGCGCGAGCTCCACCGCCTCGCGCGTGTTGTTGGAGCCGGCGCCGGCGATCACCGGAACGCGGCCGGCCGCCTGCTGGATCACGGTCTCGACGACGGCGCGATGCTCCTCATGGCTCAAGGTCGGGCTCTCGCCCGTCGTGCCCACGGGAACGAGGCCATGCGTCCCGCTGTCGATCTGCCAATCGACGAGCGCGCGCAGAGCAGCGTGATCGACCTCGCCATCGGCGAAAGGCGTGACCAGAGCGGTGTAGGATCCTCGGAACACTGGCTTGTCGTTCATCTGCCGTCGCTTTCGCTGCGCCACGCGGGCGCCGTAATCGCCGCGCTTACTGACTCGGATTGGTACGGAGAATTTTCGGCCCGTCCTCGCGGAGGCCGTTCCGCCCTGGGAAGACGAGACTGTCATAGCCTCTGGGCGTTAGAGTGAAAAGGGTCCGCGGCGTCCCTCCGCGCGGAATCGGCGAACAGCTCGAGCAGCCGGTCGACGCGGAGCGAAAAATTCGAAAATGCCGCTGCTTAGCGATTTGGTTGACAGTTCCGCAACGAAATGGCCGCAGGCTGCATTACGTTAAGAGTTCGGAGCGTTGGGCCGATGACGAATCGCCACAGTGGGGCCGCGCGCCTCGTTCTCATCGTCGCCGCCTTGGGCGTGGCGGCGGCCTTCTACCCGTCCACGCAGCGCCGCACGCTCGATCGCGACGGCGACGATCCGCCGCCCGCCGGCGCCGCCACCTCGCCTCGAGAGCCCTCCTCGCCTCCAGCGCCCTGGGCGGCCGGCGATTCGGCGCGCGAGGCGCTGCATGATTTCCTCGGTCCCGCCGCTCCGCCCGATGCGCGCGCCGCCGGCATGCTGCGCCGGCCGCCGGCGGGAGAGGCCGCGTCCAAGCTGCTGTCCTACGCGCCGCCGGACGGCGGGCTCGATCTCGAGGCGCGCGTCCCGCAGCCGCCCGAGGCCGCCGTTCTGCTCGGGCCGGATTACGACGCTTTCGGCCGCGCGCTCACCGCCTACAAAGCCAATGATTTCGCCGGCGGCGATCAGGCGCTCGTCGGCGTCGAGGCGCCGCTCGCCCGCGCCGCCGCGCAATGGGCCGGCTTGCGGCTGCATCCGCGCGAGGCCGGCTTCGCGCGCTTGTCGAAATTTCTCGCCGAGCATCCAGAATGGCCCGCCTCGGCCTGGCTGCGCCAGCGCGTCGAGGAGGCGCTCTATGGCGACAAGCACCCGGATCGGCTGATCGTCGACTATTTCGCCGAGCGTCCGCCCAAGACGCCGGCCGGAAGGCTGGCGCTCGCCCGCGTCATGGCCCGCCGCGGCGAGCCGCTGGAGGTCGCGGCGCTCATCAAGCCCATGTGGCGCGAGGATGATTTCAACGAGCAGCTCGAGACGACCGCGAAAAAAGAGTTCGGCGATTATCTCGACGTCGCCGATCACAAATATCGCGCCGATCGGCTGCTCTACGCCGAGAAGACCGGGCCTGCTCTGCGCATCGCCGCCCATGCCGGCAAGGACGCGCTCGATCTCGCCCGCGCCCGCGCGCTGGCGATCAATGAGAGCGCTTCGGAAAAGACTTTCTCCGCTCTGCCGGCCGAGGCGCAGAAGGACCCCGGAATCCTCTTCGCGCGCATTCATATGCTGCGCCATCAAAAGAAGCTCGTCGAGGCGGCGGCGCTGCTGCGCACGGCGCCGCGCGATCCGCGCCTCATCGTCGATGGCGACGCCTGGTGGGTGGAGCGGCGGCTCATCTCCCGCAAGCTGATGGATATCGGGCAATTCGGCGAGGCCTATGAGCTCTGCGCGCAGCATTCGGCGCGCTCGCTCTCCTATCGCGTCGAGGCGGAGTTTCACGCCGGCTGGATCGCGCTGCGATTCCTGAGCGATCCCGCCAAGGCGCAGCGGCATTTCGAGGAGATCGCCCGCATCGCCGAGACGCCGATTCAAAAATCGCGCGGCGCCTATTGGCTCGCCCGCGCCCGTGAGGCCGCCGGAGCGGCTGAGGCGGCGCGCGCCTCCTATGAGACCGCGGCGCTGCAATCGACGACCTTCTACGGCCAGCTCGCGCGCGCGCGGCTCGGCGCCTTCGACTCGCCTTTGCGTCCGACGCCCGAGCCCGCCCATGGCGACGCCCGCGACGAATCTGTGCGCGCTGTGGAGCTGCTCTTCGCCGCCGGCGAGAAGGAGATGGCGGCGCAGCTCGCCGCCGACGCCGCCAAGACGCTGGTCGGCGAGGCGCAGCTCTCGGCGCTGACCGAGGTGGCCCAGCGTCGGCGCGAGGCCAAAATCTCCCTGACGCTCGGCAAGCTCGCCTCCTATCGCGGCATTGCGATCGACGACGCGGCTTTTCCCTCTTTCGGCATACCCGCTTTCGCGGCGCTGCCGGGCTCGGCCTCGCGGGCGATCGTCTACGCCATCGCCCGGCAGGAGAGCGCCTTCGATCCCAAAGCCGTCTCCAGCGCCGGCGCCATGGGGCTGATGCAGATGATCGCCTCCACTGCGCGCCACACCGCGCAGCAGACGGGCGTCGGCTTCGATCTGAAGCGCATGATCGACGAGCCCGCCTTCAACGCGCGGCTCGGCGCGGCGCATCTCGGCATGCTGCTCGACGAGCACAAGGGCTCCTATATCCTCGCCTTCGCCGCCTATAACGCCGGCGGCAAGAGGGTGAAGGAATGGATCGACGCCTATGGCGATCCGCGCAAAAGCGAGGTCGATCCCATCGATTGGGTGGAACGCATTCCGATCAGCGAGACGCGCAATTACGTTCAGCGCGTGATCGAGAATCTGACCGTCTATCGCGCCCGCTTCGGCGACCGCGAGACGCGCGCGCCGCAGGGCGATCTGTGGCGACAGCAGGCGGCGAATTGATCGCCGCGCCTTCGCGATCTACCGGCCGCGAAGGCGCGAGGAGAGCGACGCTACGAGACGACGTCGCAGAATTCGGCTTCCCATCTCTGGTAGAGCTTGTGGTCCGTCAAAACTTTGGGAAGCGAGCTTTTATATTTGCCCACGGTGTAGGGAACGCCGACGAGCTTCGCGGTCTCGAACACCTCGTGGCAGGAGTGCATGCCTCCGCCGACGAGATAGCCGATGATGGCGAGCAGATAGGTCTTGAGGTCTTCGTAATTGTCGACGTCGCCGAAGAACGTCGCCGCCAGCAATAGGGTGGATGTCGAGCCGGAGAGGCCTGCGCTGCAGAACAGATTCTGCGCGTTCATATTTGCGTAGAAGGGCGAGAACTGATCGAAAGTTCCTTCGAATTTTTCGATGCCCCGCTTTCTTGGCTCGTTCTCGACCGGCAGAGTCCGACCGTCGAACCAGTCCCGTTTGATGCGCTCCCAGCATGCGCCGATCTCACTATCAGCCGTCATATGCTGCGCGCTCAATAGGCCGGGATGAGTGTTTTCTTTGATATCCTTGTTCTCCTTGCTCGTTCTTCCGCGATAGCGTTTGGCCGATGCGTTCTCGCCGAATATTTCGTCCGGGCGAAGCAGCTTTTTGAGCCCCTGAAAGCGTCGCCAGCTCAATGACGTCTCGGTCCAGTGTTCCTGGGTCGCGGTGAATTCTTTTTTCCTGCTCGCGTCCGCATTGTCCGGGCATCTCGTATAGGGAAGCCAGGATTTCACGTTGTTGTTAGCGGAATTCGTGCTGTCGCTCGGACCGAGCATTTGAAATATCCGAAGAAAATTGTCGTGAACATTCAGAATTTTCGGAATCGAGTTGCCATGGAGCGCGGAAAGCATCTGCTGCACGGCCATCGCCAGCTCGGGAGGAAACCCCGCGCCGAGGCGTCCGAAGCTCGTCTCGCCATGCGTATATTGCCCGGTCCCGCGAACGGCGGACCACGAGTCTGGCGGGACGGCGTTATTCGCCACTTGCAGGGCGCTGACGCCCTGCGGCGCAGTATGATGATGGCCGATCTTCAGCGGTTTCGGTTGCAGATATTGAATTTGATTCTGGGCGTTCATCACCGGCTTGTGCGGCGCGACGAGCGCGCGCGTCGGCTGCTGAAAGGTCGTCCCAGGGGCGCCGGCGGTCAATTGCTCGCGACGTTTCAACCAATAGATCGTCATTTGCTTGGAGACGCGATAGAGCGCTGGCTGCACGAGCTGCGGATTGTGCAGCACGATCGCGGCCAGCGCCGTTTCCGCGAGCCTTCGGCGCTCTCGATTCAACGCAGGCGTATATGGGACGGCGTTCACATGCTGCGGATTGTGGCCGGCCACTGCGGCGCCGTCCCAATAGATGACTTTTCCGCGGCACGACGCCGCGGCGCCGTTATAGACGCCCCATGGCCTGTAGGGCTGGGCGGGGAGACCGCGCGCCTTGATCAGAATCCAGGGCTTCTGCCCGGCGTATTTGTCGATCGTCTCGACATATTCGCTTTCGAGATAATGGGGCGAGCCGTCATGGGGAAGAATGTTCAGGCCCGTGAAATCCTGGTGCAACGGATTGGGACGAATCAACAGCTGAAAGTCTAGCCAATTATATTCATAGGTCGGCGTGACCCGGTCTCGGACGCCCGGCATGGTCGTTCTCCGCGTTTTTCAAAACCTTCGAGAGCGACGCTAGAGCAGGCGCAGTTCGGCGGCTGTGGCGAAAGCCACATGCCTCTCCCTGGCGGATTCGCGGCTGCGCTTCCTTGGCGCAGGCCGACCGAGCGCCTATATCGAGGACGCCCTACACTGGAGAGGCGTCCCGTGTCGCAAAAGCACGATATCGACAGACCGGCCGAGATCGAGATCCTCCCGCCCGAGAGCGAGAGCCGTCCCCGCTTCCGCTCGCGCACGCGCATATGGATCGGCGGGACCGACGGCGTGAAGGTCATCAAGGTCGGGCCGGTGGGCGCCGCTCTGCTGACGCTCGCCAGCGCTGTGATCCTCGCCATGGGGCTCATCTTCTTCGCCAGCGCTTTCATGGTGCTGCTGCCCATCGCGCTGGTCGTCGGGGCGATCGCCTATCTCACCGGCGCCGGCGGCAATCCTTTCCGCCGCGGCCACTGAGGCCAGATTCCGGCTTTGCGGAGCGGGCCGGCGCTGGTAGATAGGGCCATGGTCCTGCGCCGCAGCATACGAATTATTGGCCCGGCCCGCGCTCGAGCGTGACCAAGCTCGCGCGGCGACCGGGTTCTCGCGCCGTTCGTGGCGCCCTTCCGCTTGTTTTCCCTTCCCTTTCGCGCGCCGCCCCGGCTCGGGGCGCAGCCCGCGAGCGCAGCGGTTTCCGATAAGATGAACGAGAAGACCAAAGACAAGTCCCAAGAGGACAAAGGCCCCGATTTCTCCAAGAGCCTCTATCTGCCGCAGACGGATTTTCCGATGCGCGCCGGCCTGCCGCAGCGCGAGCCGGAAATCCTCGCGCGCTGGGAGAAGATCGGCCTCTACGCCAAGCTGCGCGAGAGAGCGAAGGGCCGGCCGAAATTCGTGCTGCATGACGGCCCGCCCTACGCCAATGGCAATATCCATATCGGCCATGCGCTGAACAAGATCCTCAAGGATCTCGTCACCCGCAGCCGGCAGATGGCCGGCAAGGACAGCAATTACGTCCCCGGCTGGGACTGCCATGGCCTGCCGATCGAATGGAAGATCGAGGAGGAGAACTACCGCTCCAAGGGCAAGAAGAAGCCCGATTTCGCCGACCCCAAAGCGATCGTCGCCTTCCGCCAGGAGTGCCGCGCCTATGCCGCGCATTGGCTCTCCGTGCAGCGCGAGGAGTTCGAGCGCCTCGGCGTCACTGGCGATTGGGCCAATCCCTACGCCACGATGAATTTCCCCGCCGAGGCGCATATCGCCCGCGAGCTGATGAAATTCGCCGAGAATGGATTGCTCTATCGCGGGTCGAAGCCGGTGATGTGGAGCGTGGTCGAGAAGACCGCGCTCGCGGAGGCGGAGGTGGAATACGAGGACCATGTCAGCGACACGGTGCATGTCGCTTTTCCGATCGCGAATTACGCACCTCAAGAAGGGCGTCTCGTTGCCTCTGTAAAAAGCGAGATCGACGACGCACAATGTGCATTGCGCTTGGCGAATCTGATCGAAGCAGGTAATCCGCCCTCGGTCGTGATCTGGACTACGACTCCATGGACCCTCCCGGGCAATCGTGCGATTTCGTTCTCACACAAAATCGAATATGGCCTCTATCGCATTACCGATGCTCCAGAGAATAATTGGGCAAAAGTAGGAGCGCGATACGTCCTCGCGAAAAAATTGGCCGACGATGTTTTCAAGTCCGCGAAAGTCGTGGCTTATGAACTTGAAGACACCGTTACCGCTGGTGTCCTTGCCGATTTGCTATGCAAGCATCCGCTCGCGCATTTGGGTTACGACTTCAAAGTGCCTCTCCTCGACGGCGACCACGTCACTGACGACACCGGAACGGGCTTCGTCCACACGGCGCCCGGCCATGGCCGCGAGGATTTCGACATTTGGATGGCGAGCGGGCGCATGCTCGCCGAGCGCGGCATCGACACGCGCATCCCTTATACGGTCGACGCCGACGGCTTCTACACCGATGAAGCGCCGGGTTTTCCCGGCAAGCGCGTGCTCACCGAGAAGGGCGACAAGGGCGACGCCAATGAGGCGGTGATTCAGGCGCTGGTCGCGGCGGGAAATCTCGTCGCGCGCGGGCGGCTGAAGCATCAATATCCGCATTCGTGGCGGTCGAAGAAGCCGGTCATCTTTCGCAACACGCCGCAATGGTTCATCGCGCTGGACAAGAAATTCACGCAGTCGAGCCCTCATCCTGAGGAGGCGCGAAGCGCCGTCTCGAAGGACGAGGGCTCGCCCCGCGGCCCATCCTTCGAGACGCCGGCTGCGCCGGCTCCTCAGGATGAGGTGGTTGGCGGCAATGCGCCCACGCTCCGCGACATCGCGCTCGACGAAATCTCCCGCACGCAATGGGTTCCCGCGGCGGGCGAGAATCGCATTCGCGGCATGATCGCCAATCGGCCGGATTGGGTGGTCTCGCGTCAGCGCGCTTGGGGCGTGCCGATCGCCGTTTTCGTGAAGAAGGGCGGCCACGACATTCTCGTCGATGCGCGCGTGAACGCCCGCATCGTGGACGCCTTCGAGAAGGAGGGCGCCGACGCCTGGTACGAGGAGGGCGCGGCGCAACGCTTCCTTTCGCCCGAATACGATCCCGCCGATTACGAGAAGATCGACGATGTTCTCGACGTGTGGTTCGATTCCGGCTCGACGCATTCCTTCACGCTGGAAGACCCGGTTCATTTTCCCGGCCTCGCGGGCATAAGGCGCAAGCGCGACGGCGGAGCCGATGAGGTGCTCTATCTCGAGGGCTCGGATCAGCATCGCGGCTGGTTCCATTCCTCGCTGCTGGAATCCTGCGGCACGCGCGGCCGCGCGCCCTATGACATCGTGCTGACGCATGGCTTCACGCTCGACGAGCACGGCCATAAAATGTCGAAGTCGAAAGGCAATGTGGTCGCGCCGCAAAAGGTCATCGCCGACGCCGGCGCCGATATTCTGCGCCTGTGGGTGGCGAGCGTCGATTACAGCGACGATCAGCGCATCGGGCCGGAAATCCTCAAAAGCGTCACCGATAATTACCGCAAGCTGCGCAACACCATCCGCTGGATGCTCGGCACGCTCGCGCATTATCGCGCGGAGGAGCGCGTCGCCTATGCCGATCTGCCGGAGCTCGAGCGGCTCGTGCTGCATCGTCTGTCGGAGCTCGGCGAGGAGGTCGCTGAGGCCTATGCCGAGTTCGATTACAAAAAGGTCGTCGCTCTGCTGACGCCTTTCCTCACCAGCGATCTCTCGGCCTTCTATTTCGACATTCGCAAGGACGCGCTCTATTGCGATCCGCCGTCGAGCGTGAAGCGCAAAGCGGCGCTGACCGTGGTGGAGGAAGTGTTCCGCGCGGTGACTTTGTGGCTCGCGCCCGTCCTCGCCTTCACGGCGGAGGAGGCCTGGCTCTCGCGCTATCCCGATGCGGCCTCCGTGCATCTCGAGACCTTCCCCGATCTGCCCGCGTCCTGGCGCGACGCGGCGCTGGCGGAAAAATGGGAGAAGCTGCGCGCCATCCGCTCCGTCGTGACCGGCGCGCTGGAGATAGAGCGCGCGCAAAAGCGCATCGGCTCGTCGCTGGAGGCGGCGCCGCTCGTCCATGTGGCGGACGCCGATCTGCGCGCGGCGCTCACGGGCGTGGACTTCGCGGAAATCTGCATCGTGTCGGATATAGCGATCGACGCGAGCGAAGGGCCGGCCGAGGCCTTCCGCCTGCCCGAGGTCGCGGGCGTCGCCGTGGTTCCGCGGCGGGCTTCGGGCGTCAAATGCGCCCGCTCCTGGAAATATTTCGACCCCGCGACGGCGCAGGCCGATTATCCCGGCGTCACCCCCCGCGACGCGCAGGCGCTGCGGGAGCTGACGGCGGCGGGCAAATGGCCGGCGTAAGGGTTTCTTCGTCCCTGGCCGCTAGCCTCGATCCACATGCGCGCGCCTTCTCCCACGCGGGGGCGAAGGCGCGCGCAAATCGGCTCGGCCGGGGAGAGACGAAGTGAGGGTTCCTGTCGCCTTCCTCGCCGAGAGGATCGCTGATTTGTCGGTCGGCCTCTTCCTGCTCGCTTGTCTTACGGCGCCGGCCTCCGCCGCTCCGATCTGCCGCCTCGTCGTCGAGGCGGAATCCGGCGCTACGCTCGTGCGGGAAGGCGCCGGATGCGAGCGGCGCAACAGCCCGGCCTCGACTTTCAAGATACCGCTCGCGCTCATCGGTTATGAGGCCGGCCTTCTCATCGACGCGCATTCGCCTGCTTTGGCTTACAAAGAAAAATATGCAGCTTGGCGCGAGAGCTGGAAAACGACGATCGACCCGACGAGCTGGCTGAGCGAATCCGTCGTCTGGTATTCGCAGGAGCTCGCCGAGCGGCTCGGAGCCGCACGTTTCCGCGAGGCGATCGACCGGCTCGGCTATGGCAATCGCGATGTCTCCGGCGATCCTGGCCGCGACAACGGCCTCACCCATGCATGGCTCAGCTCGTCTCTGGCGATCTCGCCCGATGAGCAGGTCGCTTTTCTACGCAGGCTGCTCGACTATCGCCTTCCGTTCTCGAAACGCGCGATCGACCAGACGGTCGCGATCATTCCGAGCTTTCCGCTCGCCGACGGCTGGCTCGCGCGCGGCAAGACCGGAACTGGAACGCCGACGGGTCCACACGGCCGGCGCGCCGATCGCCAATTCGGCTGGTTCATCGGGTGGGCGGAGAAAGGCGGCCGCAAAATCCTCTTTGCCGAGCTCATCGATGAGGCGGCGAAAAGCGAAGAGCCGGCCGGGTTTCGCGCGCGGGCCGACATGCTCGATTTCTTGCCACGACTCGTGGCGACGCGATCCTTCGGAGCGACGAAGTGAAGGTTCTCGCCGCCTTCCTCGCCAACACCATCGCCAATTTCCTCATCGGCCTGCTGGTGGCGAAATTCCTCGGGCCGGAGGAATATGGCCGCTTCGCGCTGGCTTTCGCGATCGGCGTCGTCATTCAGACCGGCGCTTTCGATTGGATGCGCCTCTCGGCGACGCGCTTTTATTCGACGCGCGTGCGCGAGGCGGAGCCCGCCATTCGCTCGACGCTCGATTTCGCCTATCTCGCGACCACGGCGGCGGTCATCGTCGTCGGCGGGCTGTTTCTCTTCATCGCGCCGCCCTTCGCGCTCGGCGATACGCTTATCGCTCTGGCGCTGGCGACGGCGGCGATCAATGGGCTCTTCGACTATTCCACGGCGCTGCTGCGCGCGCGCTTCGAGGACAAGAGCTATAGCCGCGTCGTTCTCGCCAAGAATATTCTGGCGCTCGCTCTCACCGGCGGCGGCGCCTTCCTCTTTCATTCGGCCGGAATGGCCATCGCCGGCAGCCTCGCCAGCCTGCTCGGCGCCGTCTTCACCGCGCGCGTCTCGCTGAAGGACCCCGGCGCCTCGCCGCGCGGCGCGCGCATGGCGACGGCGCGCACGCTCGTCGCCTATAGCGCGCCCATCGTCGCGGCGAACATGCTCTATCAATCCGTGCCGCTGGCGGCGCGGGCGCTCGTCACCGCCTATTACGGCTTCGCCGAGACCGGGCAATTCTCGCTCGCCTATGATCTCGGCATTCGCGCCATTTTCGCCATGGGCTCGGCGCTGGACGTGCTGCTGTTCCAGATCGCCGTCGCCGCCCATGAGCGGCACGGCGCCGAGAAGGGCAAGGAGCAGATCGCCCGCAATATGACGATCGTCGCGGCCTTTCTGCTGCCCGCCTGCGCCGGCATATGGCTCACAATGCCCTCGATCGAGGCGCTGATCGTGCCGCCGCAATTTCGTGGGCCGTTCGGCCATTATCTCGATCTTCTGCTGCCCGGCCTCTTCGCCATGGGGCTGATTCAATTCGCCGTCAATCCGGTATTCCAGATCGAGAAGAAGACGGCGCCGCTCATCGGCGCGGCCTCGGTCGCGGTGGTCGCGGGCCTCGTCCTCGCCTTTGTCATCCCGCGCGGCGCGGACGCCTCCAGCCTCGCGCTCGCCCAATGCCTCGCCTATGTGGCGGCGCTGGCGGCGCTGGTGCTGTTCGCGGCGCGCACCTCGCCGCAATGGCCGCGCGTACGCGACATGCTGGGCGCGCTGGCGGCGACGGGGGCGATGATTGCGGCGCTGCATCCGCTCGCCGGCCTCGAGCCCGGCATTCTCACCCTGCTGATGCAGGTCGGGGTCGGCGGCTTCGTCTATTGCGGCGCAGTGCTGGCCCTCGACATAGCCGGGCTGCGCGGCCTCGCGTTCTCCCGCGTCGGCCCCATATTGGCCAGAGCTCGGGCCGCGCTATAAATTGGCGCGAGGCGGGCGCGCATCGCCCGGGACGAGAAGGCGGCGCAGCCGGGGGAGAAGTGACGAGATGGTGCTGCCGCTACATGACGACGCGCCGCTGCATTATGTGCGGCGGCCTTACGTCAATTGGACGCTGATGGCGATCAACATCTTCGTCTTCGTCGCCGTGTTCAGCGAATCTTTCGGCGATCCGCTCACTGTGGTGCGGGGCTTCGGCCTCATACCGGCGGTGCTGTTCGGCCGCGCCGAGCTCGCCCACTGGATCGTCACGCCCGGCCCCGAATGGACGTTGCTGACCAGCCTCTTCTTCCATTCCGGGCTCGGCCATCTCGCGGGAAACATGATCTTTCTCTATGTCTTCGGCGATAATGTCGAGGACGCCATGGGGTCCGCCGGCTATCTCGTCTTCTATCTGCTCTGCGGCGTCTCGGCCGCCATGCTGTTCGCTGTGGGCGCGCCGCTCACCATCACGCCGCTCGTCGGCGCTTCCGGGGCGATCTCGGGCGTCTGCGCCGCCTTCATCCTGCTCTATCCGCGCTCGACCATTTTCGGCCTCGTCGCCGGGATCATCCCCATCCATGCGCCCGCCTCGCTCTTCGTCGGCACATGGATTCTCTTTCAGCTGTTCAACGCCTTCACCGACGATCAGGGCCAGGTCGGCTGGTGGGCGCATATCGGCGGCATATTGGCCGGGCTCATTCTGACGCCGCTGTTCAAGCGGCGCGACGTGCAATGGTTCGGCCCACGGCCTTTCCACCATGGCCCCTGGGGCTGAGCCGATCGGCGATGATGACCCGGCCGACCGTCCTGCTGCTGACCGCGACCGTCGATCCGGGCGCTTACGCCGCCGAGATCGCGCGGCGCGACCTCGAGGTGAGAAAAAGCGACTATCGGAACGCGTTGCGGTTTTTCATGCGACTGCCGGACGCGCGCATTTCGGGCGTCGTGTTCTGCGAGAATTCCGGCGCGGATCTCGCTTTTCTGGACGCGGACGCGCTTCGTCGCGAGACCGGGCGGCCACTCGAGATCATCGGCTTCGATGGCAATCGCCGGCCGGAGGGCCTCCATTACGGCTATTCGGAGCTCGGAATCGTCGATCACGCCTGCCGGCATAGCCGCTTGCTCGCGCAGAGCGAGCGCTTTTTCAAAGTCACCGGCAGGCTGACCTTCGAGCGGCTCTCCGCGCTGATGGACCATCTGCCGGAGGATCGCCGCTTCGCTGCCGATTTCCGCCGCGCCTATTCCAGAGAAGGCGGCGCGCCTTTGCGGGCGCGCACCGAATTGATGCTCTTCGCCAAGGATTTCTACCTCGAGCATTTCTTCGAGCGGCGCGACGAGATGATCGCGCCTCCCCTGGTGCTGGAGGAATTCGTCGCGCGCGTGATCGCGCCGCTGCGCGGCCGGCGGGGAGAGGGTGGCCTGACGCTGCGCTGGCCGATCGAATGCCCGGCCGCCGGCCACGCCGCGCGGGACGATTCCGCCTATGACTCCACGCCCATTCGCGCCAAGCGCCGCCTGCGCGCGCTGGCCCGCGTCGCCGCCCCTTGGCTGTGGATTTGAGCCATGATTTTCGGAAGGCCGCCTCTGCGGCCGCGCTTCGCGCCGGCCGATCGCCCACGGCGCCGGAGGTTTCGGCCGGCGCGGGTTTGACAGGGCGGCGAGCCGAGGCTACCAGAACGTCTTCCGAGCTTTCCGCGCGCGCCTCGCGCCGCGCGGCGCTAATTCGTTCTCGACGCGGCGCTCGAAAAAGCCGATCGGGGCCTTTCGGCCACAGAGCGCGATTTTTTCGAAACAATCGAGACGAAGGTCAATCTCGCCGGGAGTTGCGCGATGAAGGTTCTCGTGCCCGTCAAACGGGTCGTCGACTACAATGTGAAGATCAGGGTGAAGCCGGACGGTTCGGGCGTCGACGTCGCCAATGTGAAATTTTCGATGAATCCTTTCGACGAGATCGCCGTCGAGGAGGCCATTCGCCTGAAGGAGGCCGGCAAGGCGACGGAAGTCGTGCTCGTCACCATCGGCCCGGCCAAGGCGGACGAGACTCTGCGCGCCGGATTGGCCATCGGCGCCGACCGCGGCATTCACGTCAAGACCGACGAGCTGGTGGAGCCGCTGGCGGTCGCCAAGATTCTGGCCAAGATCGTCGCCGATGAGGCTCCCGGCCTCGTCATTCTCGGCAAGCAGGCGATCGACGACGACAGCAATCAGACCGGCCAGATGCTCGCCGCTCTGCTCGGCTGGGGCCAGGGCACCTTCGCCTCCAAGGTGGAGATCGTCGAGGGCTCCGTGGATGTGACGCGCGAGGTCGACGGCGGCCTGCAGACGGTGACGCTGAAGCTGCCGGCCGTGGTGACGACGGATCTGCGCCTCAACGAGCCGCGCTACGCCAGCCTGCCGAACATCATCAAGGCGAAGAAGAAAGAGGTCGCGGCCAAGACCCCGGCCGATTATGGCGTCGACATCACGCCGCGCCTCGAGGTGCTGAAGACGGCCGAGCCGCCGGCCCGCAAGGCCGGCATAAAGGTCGGCTCCGTCCCCGAATTGCTGGAAAAGCTCAAGACTGCGGGAGTTCTGTAAATGACGGCGCTCATCGTCGCGGAAGTCGCGGAGTCCGCGCTCGCCCCCTCCACCGCCAAGGCGCTGACGGCGGCGCTGCAGATCGGCGGCGGCGTTCATATTCTCGTCGCGGGCGAGAATGTCGGCCCGGCGGCCGAGGCCGCGGCCAAGCTCTCGGGCGTCGAGAAAGTGCTCGTCGCCGACAGTTCGGCCTATGGCCATCACCTGGCGGAGCCGCTGGCGGCGCTGATCGTCGGCCTCGCCGGCGGTTATGACGCCATTCTCGCGCCCTCCACCTCCAGCTCGAAGAATGTGCTGCCGCGCGTCGCCGCTCTGCTCGACGTGGCGCAGCTGTCGGACATCATCAAGGTCGTCTCCGCCGACACGTTCGAGCGGCCGATCTACGCCGGCAACGCCATTCAGACCGTGCGCTCCAAGGACGCGAAAAAGGTCATCACCGTGCGCACCGCCTCCTTCACGGCGACGGGCGAGGGCGGCTCCGCCTCGATCGAGGCGATCGGCGCGGGCTCCGATCCTTCGGTGTCGAGCTTCAAGAGCGAGGCGCTGGCCAAGTCGGAGCGGCCGGAGCTGACGGCGGCCAAGATCATAGTCTCGGGCGGCCGCGGCCTCGCGAGCTCGGAGAATTTCAAGGAATATATCGAGCCCGTGGCGACGCGCCTCGGCGCGGCCATCGGCGCCTCGCGCGCGGCGGTCGACGCCGGCTACGCCCCCAATGATCTGCAGGTCGGCCAGACCGGCAAGGTGGTGGCGCCGGACCTCTATGTCGCCGTCGGCATTTCCGGCGCGATCCAGCATCTCGCCGGCATGAAGGACTCCAAGGTCATCGTCGCGATCAACAAGGACGAGGAGGCGCCGATCTTCCAGGTGGCCGACTATGGCCTCGTCGCGGATCTCTTCCCGACCTTGAAGGAGCTCGACGCCGAGCTGGCCAAGGCCGGCCGCTGAGGCGTGGCTCGGCTTTCGCGCTCTCTCCCGAGGGAGCCACGAAGTCGTCTCATGGCCGGGCTCGTCCCGGCCATTCACGCCTGAGCGCTGCCGATTGTTGCAGAATTGCGCGTGCTGCGGTGCAAAACGCCGGTTTTCACAAAGGCCGAACGCGCGCTATACTGAATTGGAAGCGCTCCGCTTCTCGCTGGTGGTGTTCGAAAGATGGGCTCTGAAATTCGCAAGATCGGCATTGTCGGCGCCGGGCAGATGGGCAAGGGCATTGCCCAGGTCTGCGCGGTCGCGGGTTTCGATGTGGCGCTCAACGACCTCTCCGAGAGCCGCATCGACGCCGGCCTGGACGATATAGCGACGCATCTCGCCAAGGCGGTGGAGCGGGGCCAGATCGACGAGGAGGCCCGCAAGGCCGCCGTCGCCCGCATCCATCCGGCCAAGGATTACGCCGCTTTTTCGGACAGCGACCTCGTGATCGAGGCCGCCACCGAGAATGAGGAGGTCAAGCGCGGCATCCTCACCGAGCTCGGCCCCAAGCTGCGGCCGGGCGCCTTCATCGGCACCAACACCTCCTCCATCTCCATCACCCGTCTCGCCGCGGTGACGGGGCGGCCGGAGCAGTTCATCGGCATTCATTTCATGAATCCGGTGCCGAAGATGCAGCTCGTCGAGGTGATTCGCGGCATCGCCACCGAGGACAAGACCTTCGAGGCGGCCAAGCAGTTCATCGGCGAGCTCGGCAAGACGGTGACGGTGTCGGAGGATTTTCCGGCCTTCATCGTCAATCGCATTCTGCTGCCGATGATCAATGAGGCGATCTACACGCTCTATGAGGGCGTCGGCTCGGTGGAGGCGATCGACACGGCGATGAAGCTCGGCGCCAATCATCCGATGGGTCCGCTGCAGCTCGCCGATTTCATCGGCCTCGACGTCTGCCTCTCGGTGATGCAGGTGCTGCACGAGGGGCTGGCCGACTCCAAATATCGGCCCTGTCCGCTGCTGGTGAAATATGTCGAGGCCGGCTGGCTCGGCCGCAAGACGCAGCGCGGCTTCTACGATTACCGCAGCGGCACGCCGGTCCCGACGCGCTGAGGCGTGGACGAGAGCGTAGGATTTTCAGAACCCGAGCTGACTATGGGAGCCGAGGCGCACCAATTCCAGCGTTTCGGCATCAGGCTTGCGGTATATGAGCAATAGGTCGGGCCGAAGGTGGCAATCCCTGTGATCCTTCCATTCGCCGATCAATTCATGGTCGCGATATCGCGTCGGCAAAGGCTGATCCGCCGCCAGAAGGTCGACTGCATCCAAGAGCAGCCGATCGATTTTCTTGCCCAGCGCCCCTGACCGTTCGCGCCGATAATCCTGCCGGAAGCGCGAGGTATATTTAATCGCCCTCATTCAGGCTTCCGAGCAGGTTTTCGACGGCGCCGACCTCGACGAGCTCGCCACGGCGAGCGGCCTTCATAGCCTCGATCGTTTCGGCGTTCGGCACGAGCAGCTCGAACGGCAGCGCCTTGTCCGTCGCGATCCGCACCATCATGAGCCGGAAGGCGTCGGACACAGTCAAGCCGATGGTCGCCAGCACGGCGGCGGCTTCCTCTTTCACATGCTCGTCGATGCGCGCGCGGACGACGGTGTTGGTCATGGCTCGTCTCCTTGAGCCACAATGTAGCACAGCGGCGGCGGCCCTTCGATGGGAAACGCTGCTCAGGAGCCCGGTCAGGCCTGCGGCCTGCCGGGAATGACGCTCTCCGCCGCGTGTCTCGTGCGGCGCAGCCCGGCAGGAAACGCCCGCACGGCCAGCAGAGCGACCGTCGCGGCGGCGTAGAGCAGAGGCTCCGCTGGCCAGGACTTCACGATCAGCAGAAAATGCGCCGCCGCCAATATTGCGGCGACATAGACGAGACGATGCAGCCGCGCCCAGGCCTTGCCGCCGAGCCGGCGGATCGCGGCGTTATTGGAGGTCGCGGCCAGAGGGACGAGGATGACGAAAGCCGCCATGCCGATCGTCACATAAGGCCGCTTCACAATATCGCGGCCGATGGCGGTCCAGTCGAAGCCGTGATCCAGCGCGACATAGGCGGAAAGATGCAGCGCCGCATAATAGAAGGCGAGCAGCCCCAGCGCGCGGCGATAGCGCAAGAGATCGACGCCCGCTGCGCGGCGCAGCGGCGAGATCAGCAGGCACAGCAGCAGAAAGCGCAGCGACCAGAGCCCGAGCGCCTGCTCCAGCGTCTTGATCGGCTCCGGCCCCAGCCGGTCCTCGAGGCCGAGATAAAAGGTCCAGGTGGCCGGGATGAGGCCCGCGACATAGACGGCGAGCTTCGGAATGCGGAGAGCGGCGCGCATGTCAGAAATACCGCTCGAGGTCCATGCCGCCATAGAGCGAGGCGACCTGATCGGCGTAGCCATTATACATCAGCGTCGGCCGCCTTTTGGCGAAGAGCCCGCCCTCGCCGATGCGCCGCTCCGTCGCCTGGCTCCAGCGCGGATGGTCGACGTTCGGATTGACGTTGGAATAGAAGCCGTATTCGCGCGGATTTTGAATGTTCCAGGACGTCTTCGGCTGCGTCTCGGTGAGCGAGATGCGCACGATGGATTTGATGCCCTTGAAGCCATATTTCCACGGAACCACGAGCCGCAGCGGCGCGCCATTCTGATTGGGCAGCGTCTCGCCATAGAGGCCGGTGGCGAGAATTGTGAGCGGATGCAGCGCCTCGTCGAGCCGCAGCCCCTCGACATAGGGCCAGGGCAGTAGCTGCAGCAGGCCCTTTTGGCCGGGCATTTCCTCCGGCCGCACCAGAGTCTCGAAGGCGACATATTTGGCGGAGCCCAGAGGCTCGGCGCGCTTCAAAATCTCGGAGAGCTGCACGCCGATCCAGGGAATGACCATGGACCAGCCCTCGACGCAGCGCATGCGATAGACGCGCTCCTCCAGCGCGAGCGGCTTGATGAGGTCTTCGAGAAGAAAATCCGCCGGCTTGGCGACGAGCCCATCGATCCGCACCTTCCATGGCTTGGTGGTGAGCGTATGGGCGTTGTCGGCCGGATCGCTCTTGCGGCCGCCGAACTCGTAGAAATTATTATAGGCCAGCACATCCGCCCGCGGCGTCTTGGGCTCGTCGGTCGAGAAAGGGCTGCGCGTGGCGGCGAGCGGCGTCGCCTGAGCCGCGCCCGCGAAAGCGAGACCCGCGCCGAGGCCGGCGAGAAACTCGCGCCGCCGCAGATAGAGGGAGCGCGGCGTGATCTTAGATGGGGCGATATCGGGCGAATGACGAATCAGCATTTGCGCCTCGGGCAAAAAGAAAGAGCGGCCGGCCCGGATGGGTCCGCCGCTCCTATTTCGTCAGCCGGCGCGAGAGCGTTACGCCGCTCTCGGCCGCAGCGTCAGAGCGAGGCCGCGGGCAGGGCCTCGAGCCGCGCAATTCCGGCGCGCACCGCGGACTGCACCTTCTCGAAGGCGCGCACCTCGATCTGCCGCACGCGCTCGCGGGAGACGCCGAACTCCTCGGACAAATCCTCGAGCGTCACCGGATCGTCGGAGAGGCGGCGCGCCTCGAAGATGCGGCGCTCGCGCGGGTTGAGCACGGTCAGCGCGCCGCGCAGCGCGTCCAGCCGATTGTCGCTCTCCTCCTGATGCATGAGCACATGCTCCTGATCGGTGGAGGAATCGTCGACCAGCCAGTCCTGCCACTCGCCTTCGCCCTCTTCGCGCAACGGCGCGTTCAGCGAGGCGTCGCCGGCCATGCGGCGGTTCATCTCGATGACGTCCTGCTGCGAGACGCCGAGGCGGGTGGCGATCGTCGCGACATGCTCGGCCGTGAGATCGCCCTCCTCGAAGGCCGAAATCTTGCTCTTGGCCTTGCGGAGATTGAAGAACAGCTTCTTCTGGCTCGCGGTGGTGCCCATTTTCACGAGCGACCAGGAGCGCAGGATATATTCCTGGATCGAGGCGCGGATCCACCACATGGCGTAGGTGGCCAGCCGGAAGCCGCGGTCCGGCTCGAAGCGCTTGACCGCCTGCATCAGGCCGACATTGCCCTCGGACACGATCTCGCCGATCGGCAGGCCATAGCCGCGATAGCCCATGGCGATCTTGGCGACGAGCCGAAGGTGGGAGGTGACGAGCTTTTGCGCGGCCTGTGGGTCCTCGTGCTCGCGCCAGCGCTTTGCGAGCATATATTCTTCCTGCGGCTCCAGCATGGGGAACCGGCGGATCTCGGCGAGGTACCGCGCGAGGCCGCTTTCACCGGAGACGATGGGCAGGGCGTTCGCCATTTTCACCTCCTGACGGGCCCCCGATATGCGGCGAGCCCGTAATGCGCGACCGCAAGCGCCGGCCGCAACGCCTCAATATAGACTGATCCGAGCATGGCCGAAAGATGGCTCTTCGCTAAGCGCCAAATGGCCGCCGGGTTAAATTTCCGTAATATGCGTAGGGGCTTCGGCGCGCGCGTGACGATTATGAGACCTCGTCTCCACTACTTAGCGCGATGCGGCGCTACGTCACGCGCAGCGCCCTCGCCGGCTCAGACCGTCACGACGACCTTGCCGATCTGATCGTTCGACTCGAGAAAGCGATGCGCCTCGACGATCCGCTCCAGCGGAAAGCTGCGCGCGATGATGGGCCTGAGGCTCCCCGCCGCCAATCCGTCCAGAATGAAGCGTACGCCGCGCTCGCGCTTTTGCGGATCGAGCGTCACCGAGAACAGCGTGTAGCCGCGTAGCGTGAGCTGCTTGCGAATGGCGGCGAACAAGGGAAAAGGCGTCGGCTCGCTGGAAAGCGCGCCATAGAGAAAAATGGTTCCGCCGATAGCCGCGGCTTCGGCGAGCGCTTCGACGCCCGACCCGCCGATCGGATCGAAGACGAGACGCGCGCCTTTGCCTTCGGTGATGCTGCGCGTCTTTTCGACGAGGTCGTCGCTCTCGGTCACGACGACATGGCCCGCGCCCGCTTTCAGCAAAGCCTCACGCTTGGCGTTCTTGCGCGTGACGGCGATCGGCGTCGCGCCGGCGGCTCTGGCGATCTGTATAGCGGCGAGGCCGACGCTGCTCGACGCCGCGGTGACGATCACCCGATCGCCGGCGGAGACGCCGCCAATCTCGACCAGTGCGCCATAGGCGGTGAGATATTGCATCCAGATCGCCGCCGCCTCGCTCCAGGACAGCGATTTCGGGTGCTTCACCACCGCATGAGCGGGGACGATGGCGGCGTCGCCATAGACGCCATATTCGGTCATGGAGAAAGCCGGCAACGTGCTCACGGCGTCGCCGATGGAAAAGCCCGTCACGCCTTCGCCGATCGCCTCTATCTCGCCCGAGGCCTCATAGCCGAGCAGCGAGGGCAGGCGCGCCGCCTCTATATAGGCGCCGGAGCGGAACATGGATTCGGCGCGATTGAGGCCGATCGCGCGGACGCGCAGGCGAATCTCGCCGGCTTTCGGGGCGCGGAGCTCCATCTCGTCGATCTGGAGAACCTCCGGGCCGCCGAGACGATGAAAGCGAATGATGCGAGACATTTGCGGCTCCTTCGTTGATTGCCGCGTCGACGATAGCGATTTGTCCACGGAGCGAAAATTCGGCGAGCGCTCACAAGATCTGTGCGATAATTCCCCGATGGATTGGGAAGACCTCCGCTTTTTTCTGGTGCTGTCGCATTGCGGCTCGCTGTCCGCCGCGGCGCGCGAGCTCGATGTCGACCATGCGACGGTCGGGCGCCGCATCGCCGCTCTGGAGGCGTCGCTGGGGCTGCGGCTGATCGATCGTCTGCCGCGCAGCCGGCCGCTCACCGAAGATGGCGCGGCGATCGCCGCAGTGGCGGAACGAATGGAATCGCTCGCCGAAGACGTGCTGCTGCGCTCGCGCGGCGCAGCGCTGACGCTCACCGGCGCCGTTCGCATCTCCCTTCCGCCGGTGCTGGCGACGCTCTGCGTCGCGCCGCGCATAGGGGCGTTGCAGCGCCTTCATCCGCAATTGCGCGTGGTGCTGCTCGCCTCCGCCAGCTTCGCGGCGCTCGATCGCGGCGAGGCGGATATTGCGATCCGCATGAGCCGGCCGGAGGAGGAGAGCGCCGTCGCGCGGCGCGTCGGCGCCATGCGCTTCGGTCTCTACGCCAGCGCCGAGGTCGCGCGGCGGCCGGCGGAGGAATGGGAGTTCGTCGGCTTCGACGAATCGCTCGGCCATCTGGCGCAGCAGCGCTGGCTCCGCAAATTCGCCGGCGGGCGCAAAATCGTCTTCGAGGCCAATGATCTCTTCGCGCAGCAGGCCGCCGCCCGCGCCGGAGCAGGAGCGGCGGTTCTTCCCGATTTCATGGGCGACGACGATCCGGGGCTCGTCGGCTTGCCGATCGAGCCGCCGCCGCCCGAGCGCAATCTCTGGCTGATCGCCTATCCCGATCTGCGCCGCTCGGCGGCGGTTCGCGCGGTCATGGATTTTCTCGGCGATTGCATCGCCGCCGAGCCGCGCTTGCGGCCGTGAGGCGGAACGAAACACTCAGCCGGGTGGGGCGAGCCTCCAGAACTCCGCGGCGCCGGGCGGGAGCGTCGCCAGCAGGCGATCGAAAGCCGCCTCGTCCACGCAGGCGCGCAGAGCGCCGGCCACATCGACGATGGCGCTGTCGGGCGAAAAATTATGGTCGCGCCGCAAGGATCGGACTTCCTCCGTCAGCGCCGCTCGGGACGAGAATGGACGCGGCGGCTCTCCAATGTCCCAATCGGCGACGAATATCGCGCGCAGCACCGGAGGAAGCGCCCCGGCGAAGCGAATCGCATCGGAAACGTCGAGGCGTCGGCGGAATGTCAGCAGGACGCCCTGCGCCGTCGTATAGGCCTGATTGCGCGTCGTCAGCCCTGTGCGTTCGACGACGAGCCGCAGGAAGCGCTCGAACTCCTCTGAGGCGTGCTGATACTCCATCGGAATCGGCATGGCTCGTCGTCTCGTCGTAGCGGGTCAGCTCGCTTCGAGCGCCTTCTGCAAAGCCGTGAGGTCTTCCGGCAATTCGCTCTCGAACATCAGCTCCTCGCGCGTCACCGGATGGGTGAATCCGAGCGAGGCCGCGTGCAGCGCCTGGCGGCCGAGCGTCTCCACGGCGGCGCGGGCGGCGGGCGCGAGCAGGGCGGTCTTGGTCTTGAAGCCGGCGCCATAGGTGGCGTCGCCGATCAGCGGATGGCCGATATGGGCCATATGCACGCGGATCTGATGGGTGCGGCCGGTCTCCAGCTGGCAGGCCACGAGCGAAGCGGGTCCGAAGCTCTCGACCAGCTCCCAATGCGTCACCGCCTCGCGGCCGCGCTCCTCGGGCACGACGGCCATTTTCTCGCGCTGGGTCGAGTGGCGGCCGATGGGCGCCTCTATGACGCCGTGGCGGCGCTCCGGCGCGCCCCAGACGAAAGCGAGATATTCGCGCACCAGATGCAGCTTGCGGCCATGATCCTCGAAGAGGCGCGACAGGCCCTTATGCGCCGCGTCGGTCTTGGCGACGACCAGCAGGCCGGACGTGTCCTTGTCGATGCGATGCACGATGCCGGGCTTTTTGACGCCGCCTATGCCGGAGAGGCTGGCGCCGCAATGGGCGAGCAGGGCGTTGACCAGCGTTCCCGTCTCATGGCCATGGGCGGGATGCACCACGAGGCCGGCGGGCTTGTCGACGACCAGAAGATGCGCGTCCTCGAACACGACATTCAGCGGAATATTCTCGGGCTGCGGCTCGGCGGGCTCCGGCGGCGGCACGGCGAGGGTGACGGAATCGCCCGCGGCGAGGCGGCGGCTGGCGTCGCGCGCGGCGGCGGCGCCGATCGTCAGCCGTCCATCCTCGATCAGCGCTTTCAGCCGCGTGCGGGAGAGATGCGCGGCGACGAGCTCGGGCCGCTCGGCGAGGAAACGATCGAGCCTCGCCCCCGCCGCCTCCGGCGGAACCTCGAAGGAGAACAGAATATCGTCTTCCTCATCGACCAAAGCGATTTCTGCGACGCCCTCGCGCATGGATTTCCTTCTCATGCTGTCGGCGTGCTAACCAGCGCGCCTGTCCTCGTTTTCGTGCCGGAGCCCGACCATCTCGCTCGCCCCACCCACGCCGAATTGCGTCATCGTCGGCGGCGGGCCGGCCGGCCTCTTCGCCGCCGATCTGCTCGCGCGGCAGGGCGCGAGCGTGACCGTCTATGAGCGCAAGCCGAGCGTCGCCCGCAAATTTCTGATGGCCGGGCGCGGCGGCCTCAATATCACGCATAGCGAGCCGCTCGATAGGCTTATCGCCCGTTATGGCGAAGCCGCAGATTGGCTCGGCCCGATCATCCGCGCCTTTCCGCCGCAGCGCCTGCGCGACTATTGCGCCGAGCTGGGAGAGGAGACCTTCGTCGGCTCCAGCGGGCGCGTGTTTCCGAGGAGCTTCAAGGCCTCGCCTCTGTTGCGGGCGCTGCTCGGGCGGCTCTCCGCCAATGGCGTCCGCATAGAGACGCGCGCTTCTTTCGAGGGCTTTGCGGAGAGCGGCGCATTGCTGATCGCGGGTGCGAGCGGCGAGCGCCGCGAGATCGCGGCGGACGTCACGATTCTGGCGCTCGGCGGCGCCTCCTGGCCGCGGCTCGGCGCCGATGGCGGCTGGGTCGAGACGCTGCGGGCGAAGGGCGTCGAGATCGCGCCGCTCCTTCCCGCCAATTGCGCCGTCGTCATCGATTGGCCGGCCGATTTCGCAAAGGCTTTCGAGGGGACGCCGCTGAAGACGATCGCTCTGCGCCATGGCGAGGCGCGCAGTCTCGGCGATATCGTCGTCACGCGCACGGGGCTCGAAGGCGGTCCCGTCTATGCGCTCGCCTCCACGCTCGGACGCGCGCTCGCGCGAGGCGAGGGCGCCGCATTGCACATCGATCTGCGGCCCAGCAGCACGACGGAAGCGCTCGCGCAAAGGCTGGCGCGCCCGCGCGAAAAGCAATCGTTCGCGACCTTTCTGCGCAAGACGCTGCGGCTGACCAAATCGGAGATCGCGCTGCTGCGCCTCTCCGGCCCATTGCCCAATGAGGCCGAAGCGCTCGCCGAGCGCGTGAAAAATCTGCCGCTCGCCATTGCCGCGACGGCGGGCCTCGAGCGGGCGATCTCCACTGCCGGCGGGGTGCGCTTCGCGGCGCTCGACGACGATCTGATGCTGAAGACGCTTCCCGGCGTCTTCGTCGCCGGCGAGATGCTGGATTTCGATGCGCCCACCGGCGGCTATCTGCTTCAGGCGAGCTTTTCGAGCGCTTTCGTGGCGGCGCGCGGCGCCGCGCGGCGCCTCGGACTGGCGGAGCCGAAATGACGGCCTCCGGTCTTCAGCCGGCGTAGCACATCCTTTCTGCCGGAGCGGCCCGAGCGAGCGAATTTCGCCGAATCGACAAAAGTCGCAACTAAGCCCATTGCTTCTATAGGAATTATAATCTTTAATGGCAGGTAATGTTTCGCACGAGGGGGATCATTCCATGACGGCTGCGGCTGCAGAGGCGCTCATTTCGGCGCCGGAAACGATCACGACGACGGGAGAGCACCGCAACACCCAATCGCTTCTGCTGCCCGACGGCGGCCGCCCCAACTATGCGGTGAGCGTCGCGGCGGCGCTCGCCTATGCGCTGCTGCTGACGGCGGTGGTGAATTTCGCGCTGCCGCACACGGAGCCGACGACGGAAGAGCCGCTCGAGCTCGTCGTCGTGCCGAGCCCCGCGGTCGATCAGCCGCCGCCGGAGGAGATTCCGCAGCCCGAGGAGATCGACGACACGCCGCCGCCGCCCGAGGCGATCGAGCCTGTCGCGCCGATCGAGCCGCCGAAGCCGCCGGCGCCCAAGCCCGTTCCCAAAGTGGTGGAGAAAAAGCCGCCGACGCCGCGCCCCGCCACCGCCGCGCGCCAGGACGCCGCGCCGGCGCAGGCCGCGACGGCCAACGCCAATGCGCAGCAATCCATCGCCGCCAATCAATTCCTGTCCTGCATGCAGCGCTCGGCGCGCAACGCGGCGCCGGACGGGCCGATACCCAAGCACGGCCGCGTCGCCTATCGCGCGACATTCAGCGCCGGCGGCGCGATGACGGGATTCAACATCGTCTCCTCCTCCGGCAACGCCACGCTGGACGCCATAGCGACACGCGTCGGCTCGCGCTGCGGCTCGCTGCCGGCGATCGGACGCGTCTTCGCCGTCAGCGGCGGCGTCGTCTTCTGACGCGCCTTTGTTTGGCTGAGTATAGGCACCGACATGAGTGGTTCAGCAATCGACATGGCCGCAACGGACGGCGTCCACGCTCACTTCGTCGCTTCCGAGGGGCTACATTCCTCTCTGTTCGAGAGCGTCGACGTCCTCCAGTCGAGCGCCTCCATGCTCGACAAGCGGCGGCGCCGGTTGCCGGCCACGATCGGTTTCCTCGCGCGCTTTATCGGCCTGACCGGCGCGGCGTGGGGCCTTCTGCACTCGTCGCAAAGCGTCGCCGCCTCGAAGGAGTGGGACGCCGCGGAGTGGGGCGCCGCCAACCGGTTTTATGCGTGCCTTCGACATTCCGCCCGCCGCGCGGCCTACGATCCGGCGATTTCGGAGCATGGTCGTGTTGGTTTTCGCGTTGTGTTCGGGTCCACCGGAGCCCTGACGGCATTCAGCATCGTGTCGCCTTCTGGCAATTCGACGCTCGACGCGATCGCCGCTGTTATCGTCACGCGTTGCGGCGCCAATCTACGGTCGATCGGTCGTCCGTTCTTTATCAACGGCGGCGTCGTCTTCTGACGCCGCGCTCTCCACAATCTTCGCACGAGGACAGACAGAAAATGAGTGATCCAGCAATCGGCGCGGCTTCGGCCGCCGTCGCCCACGCCCTCTCACCGGTCGAGCTGTTTCTGCAGGCGGATTCGATCGTCAAGACCGTCATCGTGCTGCTGCTGCTCGCCTCGGCGTGGGGCTGGGCGGTGATCGCCGAGAAGCTCATCCGCCTGACGCTGCTGCATCGCCGCGCGACCGCGCTCATCGAGAGCGTTCAGAGCGATCTTCCGGTGACGGAGGTCGCGCCCGCCTTCCTCGCCGCGCCGGCCAGCGACCCTCTGGCGCAGGTCTACAAGGCCGCGGTGGAGGAGTATCAGCGCTCGTCCGATCTCGTCGCCTCAGAGGGTCAGCGCGACGCTCTGCAGGAGCGCGTGCATCGCGTCTCCGTGCTGGCCAGCGCCGCCGCGCTCGATCAGCTCCAGAAGCGTCTGCCGGGACTGGCCACCATCGGGGCCGTCGGGCCTTTCGTCGGCCTGTTCGGCACGGTTTGGGGCATTATGAACTCCTTCCAGGGCATCGCCGCCTCCAACAACACCAGCCTCGCCGTGGTCGCGCCCGGCATCGCCGAGGCGCTGTTCGCCACCGCGCTCGGCCTCGTCGCCGCTATTCCGGCGGTGGTCTTCTACAACCGCATCAGCGGCGACATCGGCGCTTACGGCAAGCGCGTGACCGCCTTCATCGGCGTCTTCGAGGTCGAGCTGTCCCGTCATCTGTCGCGCAAGGGAGAGCGTCATGGCCTTCGCGTTGCGTAAGCACGATTCCGAATTCGATTCCCAGCCGATCGCCGACATCAATGTCACGCCGCTCGTCGATGTGATGCTCGTCCTGCTCATCGTCTTCATGGTCGCCGCGCCGCTGATGACCTCCGGCATTCCGGTCGATCTGCCGAAGGTGCAGGCCAAGCAGCTCAACGATCAGAAGCCGCCGATCGTCGTCAGCGTCGATGCGGGCGGGGGCTTCTTCGTCGACAAGCGCGAGGTTCCGGCGGACGGTCTGCTCGCTGCGCTGAGCGACGGCAGCGACAACAACAAGGATCGCCGCATCCATGTGCGCGCCGACAAGACCGTGCCTTACGGCCGCGTCGTCGAGGCCATGGGCGCGATCAATTCCGCCGGCTACTCCAAGGTGGCGCTGGTCTCCGAGGCGCCGACGGGCGGCGCGAAATCCGCTTCGGCGCCGTGATCGCCTTCTCCCTCTCCCCGCACGCGGGAAGAGGGCCGGGGTGAGGGGCACGGGGCGTTAGCCAGAAACGGAAAAGCGCCCCGAGCCCCTCATCCTCACCTTCTCCCCGCATGCGGGGAGAAGGAAGGCGGCGAAGGCCGCGCGCTTTTTTCCGAGCCGACGTCTTCGAGCCGCCCGACGTTTCTAAATCCTCGACTTTTCTCGCATCCTCGACTTGGCCCGACTACGGGTCGTCGGCGCAAACCCTCCCCAGGCGCGCCGGCGACCCGGTTTTTTATTCGGGGAAGGCTGCGTGAATCAAAACGCCGTGCGGCGCTCCAGCGCTGCGGCCAGCGTGCCTTCGTCGAGATAATCCAGCTCGCCGCCGACCGGCACGCCATGGGCGAGGCGCGTCGTCTTGACGCCGAGCGGGGCCAGGAGATCGGCGAGATAATGCGCCGTCGTCTGCCCATCGACAGTGGCGTTCACGGCGATGATCGCCTCGCGCACGGAGCCCTCGCTCACGCGCTGCATCAGGCTCGCTATGTTCAGCTCATTGGGGCCGACGCCATCCAAGGGCGACAGCACGCCGCCGAGCACATGATAGCGCGCCGCCAGCAGCCCGGCGCGCTCCAGCGCCCAGAGATCGGCCACCGTCTCGACAATGACCAGAATGCCCGCGTCGCGGCGCCCGTCGCGGCAGATGGCGCAAGGGTCGCTGGTGTCGATATTTCCGCAGGTCGTGCAGGTGAGAATGCGCTCATGCGCGACGCGCATCGCCTCGCCGAGCGGGCCGAGCAATTCCTCGCGCTTGCGCATCAGATGCAGCACGGCGCGCCGCGCCGAACGCGGCCCGAGCCCGGGCAATCGCGCCAGCAATTGCACGAGGCGCTCGATCTCGGGTCCGGCGATGCGTTCGGCCAATGGGGGGAGCCTGTGAGTGGCGAATAGTGAGCAGCGAGTGGCGAGTAGCGAGTAGGGAATTAGGTCTACTCGCTATTCGCTATTCGCTGCTCGCTCCAATCAGAACGGCAGTTTCAGACCCGGCGGCAATTGCAGCCCGCCGGTCACTTCCTTCATCTTCTCGGCGAGCGTCTCCTCCGCCTTGGCGCGCGCCTGCGCATGGGCGGTGACGATTAGATCCTCGAGAATGTCGCTCTCTTCCGGCTTCAGCAGGCTCGGATCGATGGCGAGGCGCTGCAGCGCGCCTTTGGCGGTCATCGTCACGCGCACCAGCCCGCCGCCGGCCTCGCCTTCCACCAGAGTCTGGTCGAGCTGCCCTTGCAGCTCGGCCATTTTCGATTGCATGGCCTGCGCCTGCTTCATCAGTCCCATGAAGTCGAGCATGTCTCTCTCCCCGCGCGGCGACGTTTCAGACGTCGTCCGGCTCCTCGTCGTCATAAGCCAATTCGGCGCCGGCCGTCGCGGCCTGTTCCGTCTCCTTGCCGCGCACGGCGACGATCTCCGCGCCGGGAAACCGCGCCAATATGCTCGCCACCAGCGGATCGGCCTCGATCCCGGAGCGCTTCTCGCTCTCGCGGGCCAAGGCCTCCTCGCGCAGCGTCGGCGCGCCGCCGGAGGCGAGCGCCACCAGCCAGCGCGTCCCGGTCCAGTCCTGCAGCTTCTGCATCAAGAGCTGCGGCAGCCGCGCCGAGCCGCCCGGCGTCAGCTCGAACTCGATGCGTCCCTGCTCGAAGCGCACGAGCCGCACTTCCGTCTCGAGCGCGATCTTCATTTGTATGTCGCGCTTCTCGCCCGCCAGGGCCACGAGCGCGTGGAAATCGGCGATTTTCACCCCCGTCGCCGGGGAAGGCTCCGCCGCGCGGCGCTGGGCCGGCGCGGCGCTGGTCGCGATTGCCGAAGGCGCCGCCGAGAAAGCCGCGGGCTTGGGCGCCGGCGCGAGCGCGACCGGAGGCCGCTCGCCGCCGGGCGTCGCCGCGGGGGCCGAGCCCGGCGCGGGACGCGGCGCGCCGCCCTGGCCGAAGCCGAGCTTGCGCAGCGCCTCCTCCGGCGAGGGCATTTCGGCGGCGTGGGTCAGGCGCACCAGCACCATATCGGCGCTGGCCAGCGGACGCGGCGAGCTGCGCAGCTCGTCGACGCCCTTCATCAAAATCTGCCACGCGCGCGTCAGCACGGAGATGGAGAGCGTGCCCGCCGCATCGCCGCCGCGGCGGCGCTCCTCCTCGGTCAGCGCATTGGATTGCGCGGCGTCCGGCGCGAGCTTCAGCCGCGTCACGAGATGGGTGAATTCGGCCAGCTCCAGCAGAACTTGCGCCGGATCGGCGCCGCCGTCGTATTGGTCCTGCAGCAGAGCGATGGCGGCGGCGATCTCGCCCTTCATCGCCGCCTCGAAGAGATCGATGACGCGCGATTTGTCGGCGACGCCGAGCATCAGCCGCAAATCCTGCGCGGCGATCGCGCCGCCGCCCGCCGCGCCATGGGCGATGGCCTGATCGAGCAGCGACAGCGCGTCGCGCGCCGAGCCTTCCGCTGCGCGGGCGACCATGGCCAGCGCCTCGTCCTCGATCGTCACGCTCTCGAGATCGCAGATCTTGCGCAAATGCGCCGCGAGCAGGCCGGCGTCTATGCGGCGCAGATCGAAGCGCTGACAGCGTGAGCGCACGGTGACGGGAACCTTGTCGATCTCCGTCGTCGCGAAGATGAATTTCACATGTTCCGGCGGCTCTTCCAGCGTCTTCAGCAGGCCGTTGAAGGCGGCCTTGGAGAGCATGTGCACTTCGTCGATGATGTAGACCTTGACGCGCGCCATCACCGGGCGATAGCGCGCATTCTCGATGATCTCGCGAATATCGTCGATGCCGGTGTGCGAGGCGGCGTCCATCTCCAGCACGTCGGGATGGCGCGAATCGATGATCGCCTGACAATGCGCGCCGAGCGCGTCCATATGGATCGTCGGGCGATCGACGCCGGGGCGGCCGTCCTGCGCGGGCAGCTCATAATTGAAGGCGCGGGCGAGAATGCGCGCGGTCGTCGTCTTGCCGACGCCGCGCACGCCGGTCAAGAGATAGGCCTGATGGATGCGGTTCAGCTCGAAGGCGTTCTCGAGCGTGCGCACCATCGGCTCCTGGCCGATGAGATCGGCGAAGCCGGATGGGCGATATTTGCGCGCCAGCACGCGATAGGCGGCGGAAGGCGCGCCGGCGGCTTGCGGATCGGGAAACATCGCGTCATCCATGGCGGAAGTCTAAAGGCTCGCGACCGCCTTATCCACCGCCACGCGGCGAAAATCTAGACGCTTCTCCCGTCGACGTGCGTCGACGCCAGCGCGCGCGGATCGACGCCGTCGAGGCAATTGACGTTGACCGCGACCATTTGCGCGCCATCCGGCGACACGCCCTGGGCGAAGGGCTCGATCCCGCAGATCTTGCAGAAGCGGTGAGCGATCATCTTCTTGTTGAAACGATATTCGCCGAGAGCGTCCTCGCCCGAGCTCAAGTGGAATTTTTCCGCGGGCGTGAAGCTCAAGACGGCGCCCAGCCGCTGACAACGGGAGCAATTGCATGTGATGGTGTGGTCGAGGTCCAGCGTCGCTTCGAACGTCACCGCCCGACATTGGCAGGAGCCGTGATACGACGCATCGCCCATGAGCAAAATTCTCCGCAAAATAAGAGTGGGAGGCTGGACGAAGACCCGCCCGGAACTCGTTAGGGCTGCTTCCTTCCGGACCTGACCCGGTTGGCGAGTGGAGCGTCCACCGCCAACCTCCCGCGCCCTATGTGGCAAAACTCGCGCGCCGGCGCAAGGGCGTCGAGGTGGGTCGGCTATTTCAAGCGATCGGCGAAGAAGCGAACGACCTGGCCACGGGCCTGGTCCGCCTTCGGATTGCCGTCCTTGAGGAAAAAGCCGTGGCCTTGGCCTGGAAAGGTGATGAGTTCCGCCTCGCGGCCGAGCGAGCGCGCGAAGTTGCGCAGCCGGATTCCTGTGCTCTGCTGGAAAACATGGTCCTCACCGCCCCAGATCAACAGGAGCGGCGGCATGGAGCGGACGTGTGGCTGAAAATTGGCGGGAAAGTCGCCGTCGACGACGACAGCGGCGTCGATCTCAGAATTATTCGAACCGGCCGCCGTCGTCGGCATCGCGCCGAGCGAGACGCCGAGCAATCCAATTTTTGTCCGATATTCGGCCCGCTGCCGCAAGGCGGCGACGGTCGCATGGATCGTCTCCGTCCAGGCGGCCATTCGATTCGAGTAATAGGCGATGCGATCCCGCGCGGATTTTGCACTCTCGAACGCCGCCGCGTCGCTGTCGGAAATATAATTGACGAAAAACACGTCGATCCCTAGCGCGTTGAGATCGGCCGCTAGTCGAAGATAGGTGGGGGATCTGTACCCCTTGGAGCCGCTCGCCACCAGCACTGCTGGACGCAGCGCGAAGCCCGCTGTCGTATGGCCGGTCACGGTGAACCGACCTTCGGAGGTTTCGAGCGCCAGTTCGTCTGCTGGTGGGGTCGATGTCATGAAAAATATCATCGCTGCGAAAGCGAATAGGCTCCAGACGGGCAAGACGATTAAAGCTCCGAAACGAGACAGGACTGGCTGCTTTTAAAATATGCCCCGAATTCATGCGGCGCCACATCCATTCTATCGTCACCTGCCTCCGGGGTCGATCGAGGGCTCTGCCGACGCTTACTCCTTCGCCGCGGCCTCGCGCGCCTTGGCGGCGAGCTTCTCGGTCTGCTCGCTGATGTCGGCGATGATTTTAGTGGCCGCCTCCTGGTTCGCCTTGGCCGCCTGCTCGCCCGCGCTCTGGGCGGAGACGAAGGCTTCCTTGGCGAGATTGGTGCACAGCTCGCCGACGCGCGAGGCGCGGGCGAAAAAATCGCCATAGGCGTTGCGGTAGAATTCCGACTGCAATTGCACGATGTCGTCGATCTTCTGCACACGCAGCAGCTTCTCGAAATAGTTGCGGCTATTGTCGAGCGACTGCTTGGAGTAGTCGGTCGCCTCCTCCGCTATGGCGCGCAGGCTCTTGGCGGTGGAGCTGGTCGCGGTGTTGAAGGCGTCGAGCTGATATTTTCCGAGATCGCGAAAATCGCCGAAATTCTGATTGGCCATCCGATCCTCCCGCCGGTCGCGGCGCGGGGGAGGCGGCCCTCCCAGGCTACGCGCACGCGACACTGCTCGCTGGCGCGATTCTCGGAAATGCGCGGCGCGAGGGCAAATCGTGGAAACCACGTAGCTTCCGCTCACGTTCACGTCTTTTTCGGCGCCCGCCCGCCCGTCATCGCGAGCGTGGCGACGCGATCCAGAGCCGTGGGGCGGTCCTGGATTGCTTCGTCGCTGCGCTCCTCGCAATGACGGCGAAGACTTAGGAGCCGCGTCAAATCGTCAGCTGAGCGCCGAGCTCCACCACGCGGTCGGTCGGTATGGAGAAGAAGTCGGTGGCGTTGGCCGATTGCTTGGTCAGAGCGACATAGAGCTTGTCCTGCCAGACCGGCATTTCCGAGGCCGGGCTCTCCTTGATCGAGCGCCGGCCGAGGAAGAAGGAGGTGGTCATAATATCGTATTTGACCCCCGCCTTGCGCATCGCCGCCAGCGCCGCCGGCACGCGCGGGCTCTCCATGAAGCCGAAGTGCAGAGTCGCGCGGGTGAAGTCGGGCGCGAGCTTCTCGATCTCGAAGCGCTTTTCCGGCGGCACGCGCGGCGTGTCCTCCGTGCTGACGCAAATGACCAGCACGCGCTCGTGCAGCACCTTATTGTGCTTGAGATTGTGCAGCAGCGCAGTGGGCGCGGCCTCCGGGTCGCTGGTCAGAAAGACGGCCGTGCCGGGCACGCGCGTCGGCTTGGATTTCTCCAGCATGGCGATGAGATCGCGGATCGGGATCGAATCGCGATGCGTCTTCTCGGCGAGCAAGGATGTGCCGCGCACCCAGGTCCACATCACCACCATGGAGCCGCCGCCGAGCAGCAGCGGAACCCAGCCGCCCTCGACCACCTTCATGAGATTGGCGGCCAGAAAGGCGAGATCGACGGTGAGGAAGGCGAGGATGAACAGCGACGCCGCCCACAGCGGCCAATGCCATTTGCGCCACACCACGATGAAGGCGAGCGCCGTCGTCGTCACCATCGTGCCGGTGACGGCGATGCCATAGGCGGAGGCGAGCGCGCTCGAGCTCTTGAAGGCCGTGACCAGCACCAGCACGCCGATCAGCAGCAGCCGATTGACGCGGCCGATGTAGATCTGCCCCTCCTGCGTCGCGGAAGTGTGGGTGATCTCGAGGCGCGGCAGCAGGCCGAGCTGTATCGCCTGGCGCACGATGGAGAAGGCGCCGGTGATGACCGCCTGGCTGGCGATGACGGTGGCGAGGGTCGAGAGAATGACCAGCGGCAGCAGCGCCCAGTCCGGCGCCATCAGAAAGAAGGGATTCTCGATCGCCTTGGGATCGGCGAGGATCAGCGCGCCCTGGCCGAGATAATTTAGGAACAGCGCCGGCAGCACGAAGAACATCCAGGCGATCTGGATCGGCGCGCGGCCGAAATGGCCCATATCGGCGTAGAGCGCCTCGGCGCCGGTGACGACGAGGAAGACCGAGCCCAGCACCGCGAAGCCGATCCAGCCATGGGTCAGCAGAAAGACGAAGCCGTGGCGCGGATCGAAGGCGCGCAGAACCTGCGGCGCATCGCCGATATGAGAGGCGCCGAGCGCCGCCATCACGATGAAGAAGATCGCCATCACCGGGCCGAAGAGCGCGGCGACGCGCGCCGTGCCATGGCTCTGCCCCCAGAACAGCGAGACGAGAATCGCGACGGTGATGGGGAAGACGAATTCGCCGAATTTCGGATTGACGATCTCGAGCCCCTCGACCGCCGAGAGCACGGAAATCGCCGGCGTGATGATGGCGTCGCCGGAGAACAGCGCCGCGCCGGCGACGCCGAGGAGGAAGACCGGCGTCGCGCGCCGGCCCAGCGCGATCTGCGCCAGCGCCATCAGCGAGAGAATGCCGCCCTCGCCGCGATTGTCGGCGCGCATCAGGAAGAACACATATTTCGCGGTGACGGTGAAGATCAGCGCGAAAATGAGCAGCGAGATCGTGCCGATGACGACATCCTCGCCGAGCCCGCCGGATTTGGCGTGGGCCAGCGACTCGCGCAGCGCATAGAGCGGGCTGGTGCCGATGTCGCCATAGACGACGCCGATCGAGCCGATGATGAGGCCCGCGCTCGTCGCCGAGCCGTGGCCATCGGCGACGGGGGCCGGCTGCATCGCCGCCGCGCCCTCCATGTCGCATCGAGAGGAAGAGCCCGCCGCGTCACGCGCCACATTGGGATCCATGGAGTTTTCCTCGAAAGACATAGGATGCGCGGGCGCCCGGCCGGTCCCTCGACATGCTGTTCGGCATGCTCGGACCCGGCTGCGCCGGCGCGGCGATATACGCCTGTTCCAGATAGAAGAGAAGCCGCCGCCGGCCATTTCCCGGGAAAATCCCGTAGACGCCGGCGGTTGCGACGCGCCGCCGCCGGCCGGGCTGGCCTCGCGGCCGCGGCGGTGCTATGGCCGAGCCCTCGTCACATCGTCCCCGGCGGTTCCGGCGACGCGAACGCTCGAAAAATGATCGCGATTGTCCTCGGAGGCGTCGGCCTCCTCGTCTGGCTCTATCTCCTGCTCGGCAATGGCGGCTTCTGGCGCCTCACCGAGCACGACCGCCGTTTCGTTCCCAAGGGAGCGCAAGTCCCCCAGGGCGCGCGCGTCGTCGCCGTCATTCCGGCGCGCGACGAGGCGGATGTCGTCGCCATCGGCCTTCGATCCTTGTTCCGCCAGGAGTTTTCCGGCCGGCTCGAGATCGTCCTCGTCGATGACGAGAGCTCCGACGGCACGGCCGAGGTCGCCCGCGCCTGCGCCCGCGAGGAAGGCGCCGAGGATCGGCTCACCGTGCTCCAGGGCCGGCCGGAGCAAGGCTGGACCGGCAAGCTCGCGGCCATGGACCGCGGCGTCGCTCATGTGCTCGGCTCCGGCGTCTCGCCCGATTTCATCCTGTTCTGCGACGCCGACATCGCCTTCGCGCCGGGCCTCGTCGAGCGGCTCGTCGCCGGCGCGGCGGCGCGGGGGACGGTGCTCTCCTCGCTGATGGTCAAGCTGCGCTGCGAGAGCCTCGCCGAGCGCTGGTTCGTGCCGGCTTTCGTCTTCTTCTTCCAGATGCTCTACCCCTTCCCGCGCGTGAACGACCCGAAGAGCCCGGTCGCCGGGGCGGCCGGCGGGGTGATGCTGGTGCGTCCCGCTGCGCTGGAGGAGGCCGGCGGCCTCCAGCAGATCCGCGGCGCGCTGATCGACGATTGCGCGCTCGGCAAGCTGATGAAGAAGCAAGGGCCGATCTGGCTCGGCCTCACCGACGACGCCTGGAGCCTGCGGCCCTATCCGCATTTGCGCGACATAGAGCAGATGGTGACGCGCTCGGCCTATGCGCAATTGGGCTATTCGCCCTGGCGGCTGGCCGGCGCGGTTCTCGGCATGGGCCTCGTCTATCTCGCGCCGCCCCTTCTCGCTTTCACGGCGCCGGAGCCGGCCGCCTATCTCGCGCTCGTCGCCTATCTATTGATGGCGCAGTCCTATATGCCGTCTCTGCGTTTCTACGGACGCAATCGGCTCGGCGCCTTCGCCTTGCCGGCGGTCGCCGCCTGCTATACGTGGTTCACGCTATTGTCCGCCTGGCGGCACACACGCGGGCGCGGCGGCGCGTGGAAGGGCCGCTACCAGGCCCCCTGAGGAGGATGAGCGATCACATGAGCGACATCGCCGCCGCCGCTTCGGGGAAAGGCCATAAGGACGAGAATTTCCCCGTCGCCTCTCTGTTCGCGCCGCGCCATCGCGCGGCCGTGCTGGCTTTCTACGATTTCGTGCGCGCCGCGGACGATATCTCCGACCATGCGACGCTCCCGGGCGCGCAGAAAATCGCCATGCTGGACCGCATGGAGGCGGCGCTGCTCGGCTCCGGCGAGGATATTCCGGTCGCGACAAAGCTGCGCGCCGAGCTGGCCGCGCGCGGCCTCGAGCCCCGCCATGCGCAGGATCTGCTCATCGCCTTTCGCCGCGACGTGACGCAATTGCGCTATAGAGACTGGGACGATCTCATCGATTACTGCCGCTATTCGGCCATGCCGGTCGGCCGCTTCGTGCTGGACGTCCATGGCGAGGATCGCGCGCGGACATGGGCGGCCAATGACGCCCTCTGCGCGGCGCTGCAGATCATCAATCATCTGCAGGATTGCGCCAAGGACTACCGCAATCTCGATCGCGTCTATCTGCCGCAGGACATGCTCGCCGCCGCTGGCGCGAGCGTCGAGATGCTGTCGGCCGATCGCGCCTCGCCGCAGCTCGCCGCGACTCTGCGCGCGCTGGCCGAGCGCACGCAGGAACTGCTGAAGGAGAGCGCGCCTTTCGCCGATCTCATCGCCGACACGCGCCTCGCCATGGAAGTGGGCGCGATCCAGCGCCTCGCCGAGACGCTCACCGCGCGGCTGCGCGTCGCCGATCCGCTGAGCGAGAAGGTCCACGCCTCCAAGCGCCAATATCTTCTCACGGCGCTCGCCGGCGCCGGGACCACTCTGCTGCGCCGGCTCATATCGCCGCGCGCCGCCTCTGCTGCGAGCGTCGCGCGATGAGCATGGAGACGATCGCCCCCGAGGCGCCGCGGGTCGCCGCGAAAAGCTCCTTCTATCTCGCCATGCGCATTCTCGAGCCCGAGCGGCGCGACGCGATGTATGCGATCTACGGCTTCTGCCGCGCCGTCGACGACATAGCGGACGAGGAGGGCGATCGCGCCTTGCGCCTCTCCCAGCTCGACGATTGGCGGCGCGATCTCGATGCGCTCTACGCCGGCCGCACGCATCAGCGTTGCGCCGATCTGGCGCGGCCGGTGCGTCGCTTCGGCCTCGAGCGCGCCGATTTCGAGGCGGTCATAGACGGGATGGCGATGGATGTCGTGGAGGACATTCGCGCGCCGGAATGGGATCGGCTCGATCTCTATTGCGATCATGTCGCGAGCGCGGTGGGGCGGCTGTCGGTGCGCGTCTTCGGCCTCGCCGATGAGGCGGAGAGCGCCGGCGGCGCGCTGCCGACCAAGGCGCGAATGCTCGCCTATCACATGGGCCGCGCCTTGCAGCTCACCAATATTCTGCGCGATCTCGACGAGGACGAGGCGCGCGGCCGGCTCTATCTCCCGCGCGAGGCGCTGGAGTCGGCCGGCGTCACGAATTTCGCGCGCGGCGCTGTGCTGGCGCATCCCGGCCTTCAGCAAGTCTGCGCTGCGGTGGCCGAGCGCGCGCGCAAGCATTATGCGGAATCGGAGCTGCTGATGCGCGTCTCGCCGCAGCGCGCGGTGAAGGCGCCTTATCTGATGGCGACCGCCTATCGCTCGGTTCTCGACCGTCTGGTGGCGCGCGGTTTCGCGCCGCCGCGGGCGCCGGTCTCCGCCTCGCGGACGAAAGTCCTGCTGGCGCTGCTGAGATTCGCGCTGACGTGAGCGGAACCACCCATATCATCGGCGCCGGCCTCGCTGGCCTCTCCTGCGCCATTCGCCTGACCGACGAGGGCCGGAGCGTCGCGCTCTATGAAGCGGCGCGCATGGCGGGCGGGCGCTGCCGCTCCTATTATGATTCCAGCCTCGATCTCGTCATCGACAATGGCAATCATCTGCTGCTCTCCGGCAATTCCACGGCGCTGGATTACGCCCGCCGCATCGGCTCGGCGGAGGAGCTGGCAGGGCCGAAGGAATGCGCCTTCGATTTTTTGGACACGCGCGATGGCGTTCGCTGGCGCATGCGGCCCAATTCCTCGCGCCTGCCCTGGTGGATTTTTGTGCGTGATCGCCGCGCGCCCGGCACGGCGCCGGGCGATTATCTCGGCGCGATCGGCATTCTCCTCGCCAAAAAGGGCGCGACCATCGGCGAGGCGATGAAATGTTCCGGCGTGCTCTATGAGCGGCTGTGGGGGCCGGTGCTGCTCTCCGCGCTCAACACGGAGCCGCGCGAGTCTTCCGCCGCTCTCGCCGCCGCCGTGCTGCGCGAGACGCTCGCCGCAGGCGGCGCCGCCTGCCGTCCGCTGGTCGCGCGGCGCGGGCTCGGGACGGCTTTCATCGAGCCGGCGCTGAGCGCGCTCGCCGCGCGGGGCGCCGCGCCCCGCTTCGCCGCGCGGCTGAAGGGAATCGAATTTTCCGAGGAGCGCGCCACAGCGCTCGATTTCGGCGACGAGAAAATCGCGCTCGGCGCGAATGATCGCGTCGCGCTCGCCGTCCCGCCCTGGGCGGCGCAGGAGCTCGTTCCGGGCCTCGTCGCGCCGGATGATTTTCGCGGCATCGTCAATGCGCATTTCAAGATCGCGCCGCCGCCCGGCCAGCCGGCGCTGCTCGGCATGATCGGCTCGCTCACCGAATGGCTGTTCGCTTTCGAGGATCGGCTCTCGGTGACGATCAGCGGCGCCGATCGGCTGATGGACGAGCCGCGCGAAAGCCTCGCCGAGCGCATATGGGCCGAGGTCGCCGCCGCTACGGGCCTGCCGGCGGAGCTGCCGCCATGGCAGATCGTGAAGGAAAAGCGCGCCACTTTCGCCGCGACGCCGGCGCAGCAGCAGCGCCGCCCCGGCGCTGTGACGCGCTGGCGCAATCTCTTCCTCGCCGGCGATTGGACGGCGACCGGCCTTCCGGCGACGATCGAAGGGGCGATCAGGTCCGGCTATCGCGCGGCGGAGCTGGCGGCGCGTTCGTAGGCTGATCCCGCCGCCGCCGTCATCGCGAGGAGCGTAGCGACGACGCGATCCAGGGGCCGCCCACGGCTGAAGGATTGCTTCGCTACGCTCGCAATGACGATGGGCGGAGGGAGCGCGTGCAGACAAAAGCGAGCCTAAGGCTCGCGATCCAAAGCGCCCCCTGGACCGCGGTCAGGCTCGCATCGCCTCCTCAATTCCTTCCAAAAGTCTCGTCGAAGGAATAGCCGGTGCCGCGCACGGTGCGGATCGGGTCTTTCTCGCGGCCGCGGATGATCGCTTTGCGCAGGCGGCCGACATGCACGTCGACGGTGCGCTCGTCGATCTCCGCCGAGAGGCCCCATACGCTGTCCAGCAATTGCGCGCGCGAGAAGACGCGGCCGGGCTTCTCCATCAGATATTCCAGCAGGCGGAACTCGGTCGGGCCGAGATGAATCTCGCGTCCGCCGCGCTTGACGCGGCGCGTCTCGCGGTCGAGGTCTATGTCGCCGGCGACGAGGCGCGTCGCCACCCGCTCCGGCCGCGCGCGGCGCAGCAGCGCATGGACGCGCGCCATCAGCTCCGGCGGCGAGAAGGGCTTCACCACATAATCGTCGGCGCCGATGGAGAGGCCGCGCACACGCTCATTCTCGTCGCCGCGCGCGGTGAGCATGATGATCGGCATGCTGCGCGTGTCGTCGCGCGCGCGGAGGCGCCGGCAGATCTCGAGGCCGGAGACGCCGGGCAGCATCCAGTCGAGAATGACGAGATCGGGCTGCGATTCGGCGAGGCGGATTTCCGCCTCGTCGCCACGCTCTATATGCTCGACGAGAAAGCCCTCGGCCTCGAGATTATAGCCGAGCAGCAGCGCCAGCGCCGCGTCGTCCTCGACGACGAGAATTCGCGGCGCCCTGTCGTGCGGCGCCTCGCGCGGAGCGGCGACGCGGATTTCATTCATTTCGTGGGCTCATCCGGTTCCGCGCTGGCGGGGAGGCTCGCCGATTTGCCCTTGGGGCGGTCGGTCGGCATCGCCTCGCCAGTGACGAGATAGACGATCGTCTCGGCGACATTGGTGGTGTGATCGCCGATGCGCTCTATGTTCTTCGAGCAGAAGAGCAGATGCGTGCAGAAGGAGATGTTGCGCGGATCCTCCATCATGAAGGTGAGGAGATCGCGGAACACCGAATCTTCCAGCGCGTCGAGCTCGCTGTCATTGGTCCAGACCGCGCGGGCGCGCTCGACGTCGCGCTGAGCGTAGGCGTCCAGCACGTCCTTCAGCTGAATGGCCGCGACTTCCGCCATCGTCTTGAGGCCGATGACGGCGCGCGGCACCCGCGCCTCGGAGAGGATTTTCACCGTGCGCTTGGCGATGCTCTTGGCGAGATCGCCGACGCGCTCGAGATCGGCGGCGATGCGCATGGCGGCGATGCATTCGCGCAGATCGATGGCGAGCGGCTGCCGCCGCGCGATGGTGAGGATGGCGTTCTCCTCTATCTCGCGCTGCAGCGCGTCGAGGCGCTGATCGGTGGCGACGACGCGATGGGCGAGCTCTATGTCGAAATTGGCGAGCGCATCCATGGCTTCGGCGAGCATTTTCTCGGCGATGCCTCCCATCTCGGCGATACGACGGCCGAGCACTTCGAGGTCGCGGTCATAGGAGCTGACGATATGTTCGCTCATGGTCTCAATGTCCTCGTGCGCGATGCGCGCTCAGCCGAAGCGGCCGGTGATATAGTCCTGCGTCTTCTTGTTCTGCGGCGCGGTGAAGAGATTATTGGTCTCGCCGAACTCGACGAGATCGCCGAGATACATGAAGGCGGTGAAATCGGAGACGCGCGCCGCCTGCTGCATGTTGTGGGTGACGATGGCGATCGTGTAGCGCTCGGACATTTCGTCGATGAGCTCCTCGATCTTCGCCGTCGAGATCGGGTCCAGCGCCGAGCAGGGCTCGTCGAACAGGATCACCTCCGGCTGAATGGCGACGGTGCGCGCGATGCACAGGCGCTGCTGCTGGCCGCCAGAGAGCCCCAGGCCGCTGGAGTTCAGCTTGTCGCGCACCTCGTCCCACAAAGCCGCGCCGCGCAGCGCCGCCTCGACGCGCCCGTCCAGCTCGCTGCGCGAGAGCTTCTCATAGAGGCGAATGCCGAAGGCGATATTGTCGTAGATCGACATGGGGAAGGGCGTCGGCTTCTGGAACACCATGCCAACGCGCGAGCGCAGGAGATTGAGGTCGACGCGCGGGTCGAGGATGTTCTCGCCGTCGAGCAGCACCTCGCCCTCGGCCCGCTGCTTGGGATAGAGGTCGTACATGCGGTTCAATATGCGCAGCAGAGTCGATTTGCCGCAGCCGGACGGGCCGATGAAGGCCGTCACCTTATTGGTGTAGAGCGGCAGCGAGATCGATTTCAGCGCCTTTGTCGATCCGTAATAAAAATCCAGATCGCGAACCGAGACTTTGGTCGGAATGGTGGCTTCGACAACCGGCATGGCGGTCATTTGTGTTTTCCCTGGCTGCTGAGCGCGCGCGCGGTGATGGAGAGCAGAAGGACGGCGATGGTGACGAGCAGAGCGCCGGTCCAGGCGAGCTGCTGCCAGTCCTTGTAGGGCGAGAGCGCGAATTGGAAGATGACGACGGGCAGGCTGGAGACCGGCGCGTTGAGATCCGTGCTCCAGAACTGATTGTTGAGCGAGGTGAACAGCAGCGGCGCCGTCTCGCCGGAGACGCGCGCAATGGCCAGCAGCACGCCGGTGACGATGCCCGATTTCGCCGCGCGATAGGCGACGCGCATCAGCATATGCGAGCGCGGCAGGCCGAGCGCCGTCGCCGCCTCGCGCAGCGGCAGCGGCACCAGCAGCAGCATGTCCTCCGTGGTGCGCACGACGACCGGCACCACCAGCACGCCCAGCGCCAGCGCGCCCGCTATGCCGGAGAAATGCCCGACGCGGGCCACCACCACCGTATAGACGAAGAGGCCGATGACGATGGAGGGCGCGCTGAGCAGAATGTCGTTGATGAAGCGCACGAGGGTGCTGAGCTTCGAGTAGCGGCCATATTCGGCCATATAGGTGCCGGCGAGCATTCCGAGCGGCGTGCCGAGCAGCACGCCGATCGTCGTCATCACCAGCGAGCCGGCGATGGCGTTGAGCAATCCGCCGGTGGCGCCGGGAGGCGGCGTCATCTCGGTGAAGACGGCCGGCGAGAGGCCGCGCGCGCCTTCATAGATCAGCGCGCCGAGGATCAGCACCAGCCAGGCGAGGCCGAACAGCGTGCCGGTCCAGCACAGCGTCGTGGCGACGATATTGATGCGGCGGCGGGAGGAATAGAGGGACAAGGGTCAGGCTCCCGATTTCTGCTCGATGCGCATCAGCATGAAGCGCGCCGCCGCCAGCACGAAGAAGGTGATGACGAAGAGGATGAGGCCGAGCTCGATCAGCGCGGAGGTGTAGAGATCGCCGACAGCCTCGGTGAACTCATTGGCGATGGTCGCCGATATGGTCGTGCCCGGCGCGAGCAGCGAGCTCGACACCTTATGGGCGTTGCCGATGACGAAGGTGACGGCCATCGTCTCGCCGAGCGCGCGGCCGAGGCCGAGCATGACGCCCCCGATCACGCCGACGCGCGTGTAGGGAATGACGACATGGCGCATCACTTCCCAGGTCGTGCAGCCGACGCCCGAGGCCGCCTCCTTCAGCACCGGCGGAACCGTGTCGAACACGTCGCGCGAGATGGAGGTGATGAAGGGCAGCACCATGATCGCCAGAATGAAGCCCGCCGTCAGCATGCCGATGCCATAGGGCGGGCCGGCGAAGAGGCTCGACAGCACGGGAATGTCGCCGGTGAGCGAGATCAGCGCAGGCTGCACATGCTGCTGCAGGAAGGGCGCCAGCACGAACAGGCCCCAAATGCCGTAGATGATCGAGGGAATGCCGGCGAGCAGCTCTATGGCGACGCCGATCGGCCGGCGTAGCGCATGGGGGCAGAGCTCGGTGAGGAAGATGGCGATGCCGAGGCCCAGCGGCACGGCGATGACCATGGCGATGGTCGATGTCACCAGAGTGCCGTAGATGGGCGCCACGGCGCCGAATCTCTCGGTGACGGGATTCCACGATTCCGTCGTCAAAAAGCCGAGGCCGAAGGCTTTTATCGCCGGAAGAGAGCCATAGACGAGCGAGAAGATCACCCCGCCGAGAATGAGCAGGACGAGCACCGCGGCGGCGCGGGTCAAATTATGAAAGAAGAAGTCGAACAAGGCCATGCGGCCGAGAACTTGCCGGCGGTCGACTTCGGCGGCGCGGGGCGACGCTTCTACGATTGCTAGGTCCGACACGCTATTGTCTCTCGTTTGGCGGTTGAAGCCGACGTCCATCGCGCGCTCCCGAAGGCGGATTTTTCATCTTTAGGTCATAGCGCAGGTCTCGGGAGAACTCACCGCGTCGAGCCGCGCCGCGTCGAAAAGAAGCGGGCATGGCGCATTCGCGGGCAGGTCGTTTCGCGACATTCCATACCTTTCGCGACATTCCACACCTGCGGCTCTCGCGCGTCTCGCGAGCGGCGCCGGCGAAAATTTCTTCTCGCCGGCGCGCAGACGATATTTTAGTTCGAGGCCAGCGGCTTGCCGCTCGCATCCTTCACATTGGCCGCCCAGCTCTTCTTGATAAGAGCGACGACATTGGCCGGCAGCGGGATGTAATCCAGCTCCTCGGCCGCCTTGCCGCCCTTGGCGAAGGCCCAGCTGAAGAACTTCAGCGCCTCGCCGGCCGCGGCCGCATCCTGCGGAGCCTTGGGCAGCAGGATGAAGGTGGCGGCGGTGATCGGCCAGGACTGCGCGCCCGGCTGGTCGGTGAGGATCTGATAGAAGCCCGGCGCATTGGCCCAATCGGCGTTGGAGGCCGCGGCCTGGAAGGTCGGCGTCGTCGGGGCGACGGTCTTGCCGTCCTTGTTGACGAGCTTGGTGAAGTTCAGCTTGTTCTGCTTGGCGTAGGCGTATTCGACATAGCCGACCGCGCCCTTGGTGTTGGCGACATTGTTGGCCACGCCCTCATTGCCCTTGGCGCCGATGCCGACCGGCCATTCGACCGAGGCGTTCTCGCCGACCTTGGCCTTCCAATCCGGGCTGACCTTGGACAGGTAGTTGGTGAAGTTGAAGGTGGTGCCCGATCCGTCGGAGCGATGCACGACGGCGATCGCGGCGGAGGGGAGCTTCGCCTTCGGATTCAGCTTCTTGATCGCCGCGTCGTCCCAGCTCTTGATCTCGCCGAGGAAGATGGAGGCGAGCGTCTTGCCGTCGAGGACGAGATCGCCGGAGGCGACGCCGTCCAGATTGACGACCGGCACGATGCCGCCGATCACCTGCGGCCATTGGGTGAGGCCCGCGGCCTCCAGCTCCTCGGCCTTCAGCGGCTGGTCGGAGGCGCCGAAGGTCACGGTGCGCGCCTTGATCTGCTTGATGCCGCCGCCCGAGCCGATCGACTGATAATTGAGGCCGTTGCCGGTCTCTTTCTTATAGCTGTCCGCCCATTTGGCGTAGATCGGATAGGGGAAGGTGGCGCCGGCGCCGGAGATGTCGATCGCGAAAGCGGCGCCCGCCGTCGCCACGGCCAGGGTCGTCGCCAAAGCGACGCGATGGAAAACTTTGGAAAGCATGTTCGGTCTCTTTCGAGCTCGAGGTTCACTGTGTCGGCGCGCGTCCAGCGCCCCAGCGAGGCGCACCCTAGTGGCGCGCGGCGAGGGTTTTACGACAGCGGGATGACTGTCACATGACAGTGTATCTGGCTGATTTATTTTCTGAATTTGCGACTGCTCAGGCGCCGTCGGGCTTGTCCGGGTCGATCAATGGCAAAAATACGCGAAAAGTGGCGCCTTTTCCTGGCGCGGAATCTATGGCGAGCCTGCCGCGGTGGCGAGCCACGATATGCTTGACGATCGCGAGGCCGAGCCCGGTGCCGCCCTTCGCGCGGCTCTTGCCGGCGTCGACGCGATAGAAGCGCTCGGTGAGGCGCGGCAAATGTTCCGGCGCTATGCCCGGACCGTGGTCGCGCACCGAGAAGACGGCGGAAGCGCCGAGCGGGGAGAGCGTGATCTCCACCGGGCCGGCTCCATATTTGATCGAGTTCTCGATGAGATTTTCGGCGACGCGGGCGAGCTCGTCGCGGTCGCCCGGCACCACCACCGTGCCCTCTATGTCGAGCTTCAGCTCTATGCCGCCGTCCTCCGCCATGGGCGCCAGAGTGTCGACGATATGGGCGACGAGAATTCCGAGATCGACCGGCGTGTCCGGGCGCAGATGCAGATGCTGCTCGATGCGCGAGAGGGAGAGGAGATCATCGACGAGGCGCGACATGCGCTGCGCCTGATCGCGCATGATGGAGAGAAAGCGGTCGCGCGCCTTGGCGTCGTCGCGGGCCGGCCCCTGCAGCGTCTCCACGAAGCCGAGCAGCGAGGCGAGCGGTGTGCGCAGCTCATGGCTGGCGTTGGCGACGAAATCGACGCGCATGCGCTCGACGCGGCGCGATTCGGTGAGGTCGCGCAGGCTCACCACGGCGGCGTTCTCATAGCCTTCGAGGCGCAGCGGCGCGATATGCACCTCGAACCAGCATTCCACCGGCAGGCGCTCGAGCCAGATGACCTTCTCCGGCTGGCCGCCGCGCAGCACGCGATCCAGCGCGTCCAGCACATCCGGCGAGCGCAGGCTGCGGGCCAGCGGATCATTGGGCCGCAGCGAGGGCAGCACGGAGCGCGCGGCGCGATTGGAGGCGACGATGCGCGCCTCCGAATCGATGACGAAGACCGCTTCGGGCAGCGCGTCGATGACGAGGCCGAGCAGAGCTTCGCCCTGATAGCGTCGGCGTAGATCCGGCATCGGTCCTCTCGTCATTTCGTCTGGCTCCGAAAGGGAGCCCCCTCAATCGCGCGACCGCTGCGCGGCGCAGATCACTCGCGCGTCTCCAATATGCGGGCGATGGTCTCGCGCAGGCTGTTCCAGCGCCGCGAGCCTTCGTCTGCGCCGAGAAGCGCGAGCGCGAGAATAAAGGGCAGGAAATAATAGATGACGCGGAACAGCAGCAGAGAGGCCAAAAGGCTCTCCTGCGAATGCGAGGGCAGAGCGTTCAGCATCGTCGCCTCGAAAACGCCGATGCCGCCCGGCGCATGGCTGATGACGCCGAGAATGCAGGCGAAGACATAGACCGAGACGAAGGTCGCGAAATCGAGATCGACATCATGCGGCAGCAGCGCATAGAGCGCGGCCGCGGCGCAGCAGAGATCGGCGACGCCGAGCAGAGTCTGGCCGCCGGTGGGCGCGAGGCCGGGCAGCTCGAAGAAATGCCCGCGCAGCCGCACCCGGCGCCGGCGCAGCGACACCCAGACGATATAATAGACGACGCCGGCGCAGGTCGCGAGGCCGAGCCCGAAATTGAGGAAAGCCGGCAGCTTGTCTATGGCGCCGAGCTCGCCGGCGCGCGCCATGAGGCCGACGCCGACCACGGAGGTCATGCCGAGCCAGAAGGTGACGCCCGCTATGACGGTGACATTGGCCACCTGCACGGCGGTGACGCCGACGCGCGCATAGATCCAATAGCGGACCGCCGCCGCGGTGACGACGGGAAAGCCGAGATTGAAGGAGAAGGCGTAGCTCGCGAAGGAGGCGAGCGCGGCGATGCGATAGGGCACATGCAGCCGCAATTGCCGCAACGCCAGCGCGTCATAGCCGGTGAGCGCGACATAGGAGAGCGCGGTGAGCAGCAGGGCGGCGAAAATCTGCTCGGCGCTCATCGCCGCTATGGCGGCGCGAACGTCGGAGAATTTGACGCTGGAGATCGCGCTGGCGAGAGCGAAGCCGGCGAGCGCGAAAACGGCGAGGCTGGCGACGCCGCCGAGCGCCTTGCCGAGATTGGGCGCGATATAGCGGCGCGCCGTCGCCAGCAGATCGAGGCCCGCGTTTTGGCCCGGATCGGGCTTCGCCTCGGCCGGCGCGTCGACGCCGGCCTCCGAAAGATCGCTGTCTGGCCGCTTCAATTTCGCTCTTTCCTCGATGCGTCGTCGAATATGCGCGGAATAGGCCTCTTCGATACGACGTCGGGCGGCGGAGTTCAAAGGCGATCGGCGGGCCTCGCGGCGTCCGTTCATAGGAATCTCGTTTGTCCCTGTTGCGCGCGCCCGCGGGCGGCGGGATGAGACGCCGGCGCGGAGCCCGCCCATCGTTCATCCGCGCGTCGCAAGAGAACGTCGCGGGGAGAGCATGGTTCGGTTTCGCCCCGAAGCGTGACGATAAGATGACGCGGCGGCCCGGACCGTCATGCGAAGGGGCCGTCAGAACAAGCCATGCACGAACCAGCGCGGCGGCTGGCTCTCGCGGCCGAAGAGCCCCTCGCGAAACAGCCAGAAGCGTCCGCCCTCCCGATCCTCCACATAGAAATAGTCGCGGGTGGCGGCGTTGTCCGGCGCGCTCCACCATTGCGGGGCGATGCGTTCCGGCCCCTCATAGGCCGCGAGCTCGTGCAGCAGCCGGCGCCAGCGGAAGCGCAGCGGCGGCCCGTCGGGCGTGAGCGCCACCGCCTCGATCGGCTCCGGCCGCTCGAACAGCCGCAACGGCCGCGCCGGGACGCCCGCGCGGAGATAGGAAGGCGGCGCGGCTTCCTCCGCCGCCGCAGGGGCGGGGGCGGAGGCGGGCCGCAGCGCGACGGCGAGCTCTGGAATATGCGAGGCCTGCGGATAGGCCCGCAGCACGCGGCGCGGCCCCAGCCGCGCGCCGAGGCGATCGACGAGATCGTCCAGCCGCGCGTCATGCGCATTTTCCCGCGCATTTTCCCGTCCGGCCAGATCGATTTTTCCGAGGCCGAGGTCCTCCTGCGGCGCATCGCAGCGCTCGACCCGCGCGGCGCCGAGCCGCAGCACGTCATAGCCATAGCCCGTGTCGAGCCCCTCCTCCGCCAGCACGGCGAGGCGCTCGCGCAGCAGCAGGGCGATCGTGTCTGGATCGCGCAGCGGCCGGCTGGTTCCCGTCTCTATATGCGCGACGGCGCCGTCGACGCGGTAGAAAACCGCCTCCAGCTCCCGCGCGCCGACGCCATGGCGCTCGAGCAGCAGGCACAGCTCGTGGGCGAGGCCGTGAAGCGTGCGCTCTATGTCCTCCTGCCGCGTGAGCCCTTCGGGAAAGCGGCGCTCGGCCATGAAATCCGGGGCTTCGAAGCGCGGCGAGATCGGCTCGCGGCGGCGGCAGGCGATGGCGTCGAGCCGCGTCATGGCCTCCGCCCCGAGCCTTGCCGTGAGCGGCGCGCGCGGCCGCGCCAGCAGATCGCCGAGGCTGCGCAGCCCGGCGCGGTCCAGCCTCTGCCGGGCTTCCGCATCGAGATCGAGCGCGGCGATGGGAAGGCCGGCGGCGATCGCCTCCAGCTCCTCCCCGGTCGCGCCCTCCGCCACATGGCGCCGGCGGGAGAAGCGCGCCAATGCGCGCGCCAGCGCCGGGCCGGGCGCGATCGCTCCTCTCGCCGCAAAGCCCTGGGCGGCGAGGCGGCGCTCGACCTCCGCCAGCAGCGCCGCCTCGCCGCCGAAGAGATGCGCCGCTCCCGAAATATCCAGGAGCAGCCCATTCGGCGGATCGGCCGCGGCGAGCGGGGTGAAGCGGCGGCACCAATCGGCGATCCGCCCCAGCAGCTCGGCGTCGGCCTGCGGGTCGGCCTCGGCCAGCCGCAGGGCGGGGCGCATGGCGCGCGCGTCGGCGACCGCCATGCCGGGGACGAGCCCGGCCGCCTCGGCGCGCGCGTCGACGGCGGTCAGCCGCTCGGCGCCGCCGAGCTTGGCCCAGACGGCGAAGGGCGCCTCCGCCTCAGGCGAGGGCGCGTTTTTGCGCGCGAGCCGGTCGGTCGACAGGCACGGCAGATGCACGGCGAGGCAACGCATGGAAAGGCGCCCCATGGAACTCGGCCTCCTGATGATCGAAAACAATGTCGCGCCAGGCCTGCGGGTCGAAGGCGCCGACGAGGCCGCGCGCCTTGACGACACGCAGGCGGAAAACGGGCGGGCCGGGCAGGGGCCGCGGCGCGCCTTCGGCCCGTGGCGGCGGCGCGCCGGCGGCGATCTCGAAGCGCGCCTCGGCGGCGCTGGCCAGCCTTTGCGCGGCGCCGGCCGCGCGCGGCAACAGCAGCAGGCCGGCGCAATCGCCGCGGCGGGCGGCGAGCGCCAGCCGGCGCGAGGCGGTGAGGTCATAGGCGCTCGCATCGGCCCAGCTCTCGGCGATGACGACGGCGGCGCCGCTCTTGAGCGCCTCCTCCATGGCCCAGAGCGTCTCGCGCGGACGGCGCGTGCGCGCCAGCACCAGAAGCTCCGGCGGCAGGCCCGCCGCCTGCAGGCCCCGCCCATAGGGCAGGCCGAGCTCGCGCGCCGCCATATCCTCGGCGATCCAGACGATCCCGCCCTGCGGCCGCAGGCGCAGCCGGCGCAGCGCCAGGGCGAAGGCGAAGCCCGCCGCCGCAGCAGCGTCGGTCGGCCGCGCCGGCAAGGCCTCGCGCAGGCCGCCGCGGCCGGGATCGAGCAGGCGCGACAGCCCCTCGTCCCGCGGAGCCGCCGCAGGCGCGGGCGCGCCGCCCGCCTCCAGCGCGGCGATCCGACGACGCAAAAAAACAATGCGTTCCGATGAGCCGCTGCGCGACATCGGGTCCCCGATCTCCAGATTGTTGCCTATTTGTTCTCATGCTGACTCCGCTGAGGGGGAGAGTCAAGCGAGGGGTGAATTTGTATTTCTCCTGGCCCGCTGCCGCTTCCGCGACAGAGAAAAATGACCTATTTTCGTGGAAAATGGCCAGATTGGAGCCTGCGCATGCCTAGTTACTCCATCGCCAACGCCAAAGAGCAACTGTCGCGCTTGATCGACGAAACCCTGCGAGGCGAAACTGTCACGATCACACGCCATGGCAAGCCTGTCGTCGAATTGCGCCCGAGCGCGGGCGCGCCCGATAGAATGACGGACGAAGAAATGGCGCGGCTGCGCGCGCGCCGCGCCGCTCGTCCCCCGCTCGGCGAGGACGCCGTCACGATCATCCGCGAGATGCGGGACAGGGAGCGGTGAGATTCTATCTCGACGCCAATCTGCTCGTAGCGCTCTTCGCGGCGGACATTCACTCGTCTGCGGCGGACGCTTGGATCGATTCAAATCCGGGCGAATTATGCGTCGGCGATTTCACGAGAGTCGAATTCGCCGCGGTCATGTCGCGGCGTTTTCGCGTCGAGCCGGCGAGCGAGAAGCTCATGCGTGAGGCGCTCGATGATTTCGATGAATGGACGCGGCGCATGACGATTCCGATCGACACTCTTCCGCGCGACATGACGCTGGCCGATCGTCTCGTGCGTGATTTTGCCTTGAAACTATCGGCGCCGGACGCATTGCATCTCGCTCTGTGCGAAAATCGAAACGACACGCTCGTCACTTTCGACATGCGCCTCGCAGAGGCGGCGCGCCGCCGAGGCGTGAAGACGATTGCCCCCTCGTGACGAAGGGCGTCTCGGCTCCGCCACCCGATGACCAGGGTGTCGCGGCTTTGAAATGCGGCCGGCCTCCCCTGAAAACAAGCACGCTTCCGCCTCTCCCCGGGGGAAACCCCGCCGGGGAGGGCTGCTCATATCGCCGACTATCTCGTCGCGTCTGGCGTCACGCAGGGACGCAAGTGTCGGGAACCGGACAAACCTCGGCGCAATGCGGAGACTCGCCGTCGCATTCCGTGCACTTCTTGGGGTCGATGATATAGGTGTCGCCCTTCATGCGAATGGCGGCGGTCGGACAGTCGAACTCGCAGGCGCCGCAGACGGTGCATTGCGACGCGATAATCTTCAAGGCCATAATACTCTCCCCGATCGTTTTGGGACGCGGCGCCCGCGAAACGGCGCCGCGCGTCTCGACGCGACAATCGGGGGCAAGCAAGAATCGTTTCAATTTGCATCCGCCGGCTCCGCTCGCGGCGGATCGCCGCGCCGGCGCGCCCGGCGGCGGCCTCGAAATCCCACATTGCCCGTAGACTAATAATCCGGTTAAATCCGCCAGCGAGCGCGCCGCGGCGCCAAAAAACGAGGACGGAAATGCCGATCGACAGCAAGCATCCAGAGACATTGGCCCTCCACGCCGGCTGGCGTTCCGATCCGACGACCGGCGCCGTCGCGCCGCCCATCTATCAGACGACCTCCTACCAGTTCCGCGACACGGAGCACGCCGCAAATCTCTTCGCGCTCAAGGAGCTGGGCAATATCTACACGCGCATCGGCAATCCGACGACCTCCATTCTCGAGGAGCGTCTCGCCGCGCTCGAGGGCGGCGTCGCGGCGCTCGCGCTCGCCTCGGGACAGGCGGCCTCGGCCTTCGCGCTGCAAAATCTGGCGCGCGCCGGCGACAATGTCGTCGCCTCCACCGATCTTTATGGCGGCACCTGGAATCTCTTCGCCAACACGCTGAAGGACCAGGGCCTCGAGGTGCGCTTCGTCGATCCGAGCGACCCGGAGAATTTCCGCCGCGCCACCGACGATCGCACGCGCGCCTATTACGCCGAGACTCTGCCGAACCCCAAGCTCACTGTCTTCCCCATTGCGGAAGTCGCGGCGATCGGCCGCGAATATGGAATTCCGCTCATCGCCGACAACACAGCCGCGCCGCTATTGGTGAAGCCGCTCGAGCATGGCGCGGCCATCGTCGTCTATTCGACGACCAAATATATCGGCGGCCATGGAACGTCGATCGGCGGCGCCATCATCGACGGCGGCAATTTCGATTGGGAGAAGTTTCCTGCGCGCCAGCCCGCGCTCAACACGCCGGACGCCAGCTATCACGGCGCCGTCTGGGTGGAGGCGGTCAAGCCGCTCGGCCCCGTCGCCTATATCATCAAGGCGCGCACGACATTGCTGCGCGATCTCGGCGCCGCCGTCTCGCCCTTCAACGCCTTTCTCACTCTGCAGGGCATAGAGACCCTGCCGCTGCGCTTGGAGCGCCATGTCTCCAATGCGCAGGCGGTCGCGGATTTTCTGTCGAAGCGCGCCGAGGTGACGAAGGTCATTCATCCCTCGCGCCAGAGCGGCGCGGAGCGCGAGCGCGCCGATAAATATCTGAAGGGAAAATATGGCGCGCTGGTCGGCTTCGAGCTCGCCGGCGGCCTCGAGGCCGGCCGGCGATTCATCGATGCGCTGAAGCTCTTCTATCATGTCGCCAATATCGGCGACGCTCGCAGCCTCGCGATCCATCCGGCGACGACGACGCATTCGCAGCTGTCGCCGGAGGCGCAGCTCGCGACCGGCGTCACGCCCGGCTATGTGCGTCTCGCCATCGGCATAGAGCATATCGACGATATTCTCGCCGATCTCGATTCCGCGCTGAAGGCCGCGGCCTGAGTCACGCAACCCTGGCGTCATGCGCCGCCCGCCGGGCCGGCGCATGTTTCGCGAGCGGCGTCAGGCGCAGCGGCAGCGCGCCTTTCGGCCGCAAGGCGAAGGTCGGCGCCAGCTCCAGACGATGGCCGGGGACGGTCTCGAAGCGGAACTCGCGCAGCAGCGTCGCGACGATGGTCGCCATCTCCGTCAGCGCGAAGCCCATGCCGACGCAGATGCGCGGCCCGGCGCCAAAGGGCAGATAGGCGTAGCGATGACGCGCCTTCGCCCGCTCCGGCGAGAAGCGGTCGGGGTCGAAGGCAGTCGGCTCCTCCCACAGCTTCTCGTGCCGATGCAGGCACCAGGTCAGCACATAGATGGGCTCCTTCGCGGCGACGCGATGGGAGCCGAGCGTCGTGTCCTCGCGCGGCTGGCGGCCGAGCGCGGCGAAGGGCGGGAACAGCCGCATCGACTCCTGCAGGACCTGCCGCGTGAAGGCGAGGTTTTCGACCGTCTCCGGCGTGATCTCGCCGTCGCCGGCGACGCGCTCCGCCTCCTCGCGGGCGCGCTGCTGGCTCGCCTGATCCTTGGCCAGCAGCCAGAAGGTCCAGGCCAGCGCGACGGCGGACGTCTCATGGCCGGCCAGCAGAAAGCCGTGCAGATTGGCGACCAGCTCGGCATCGGTCATCACGCGGCCGCTCTCCGGGTCCTTGGCCGACAGCAGAAGGCCGAGAATATCGCGCGTCGGCTCGGGCCGGGCGCGACGCTCGGCGAGCAGCTTCACCGTCTCCTCATGCAAAAATCGCGAGCCGGCGCGCGCCGAGAGCAGGCCCGGATAGGGCGTCCAATCCGGCGGCAGACGGAACATGGTGGCCAGCATGCGCCAGGCGAAGCTGCCGAGAACCGGCCGCAGCGCCGCGATGAAGCGCTCGCCGTCGAAATTCTCCGAGGCGCCGAAGACGGCTTTCTCGATGACGGCGAAGGTCGTGCGCGACATGGCCTCGGTGATCTCCACCTCGGCGCCGTCGCCGAGACGCCGCCACTCCTCCGCCTGCGCCTGCGCGCAGCGGACGAAGAAGGGAACCAGCGCCAGAATATTCTCATAGCGGAAGGCCGGCGAGATGGCGCGCCGCTGCCATTTCCATTCGGCGCCTTCCGAGAAGAACAGCGTGTCGCCCTCGACAGGCCCGCGCAGCGCCTTGGCGGCGATGTCGTCGCGGCGAAAGGCCTCGGCGCGCGTGACCAGCAGCTCCTCGATCAGCTCGGGGTCGACGACATAATGCATGGGCGGAATGACCGGCCACAGGCCCTGCGAGGTGAAAAAATCGGTCCGATAGGCCTCGGGCGCATAATTCTCGAGATAATTATGCGTCACCGCCCGATAGGACGGCTTCCGCCGCGGGCTGAAGGGCATGAAATCAGGATCGTGAAACATGAGGGCCTCCGCAATGATCGAGCTCCGCGGCCCGATCCTATCGGCGAGAAATTCGCTTTTTCTGTGATCTCGCGGGACTCGCCGGCTTTGCGGCGCCGCTCGGCCGCGCGCCCGGCCCTCGAGGCCCGGATGACGCGCGTGGCGGTTGCGTCCTCCCGCGATTGGCGGCATTTAGAAAAAATCCTGTCACCCGCGGCCCCGCCGGGCCCGCCCTTGAAAAGAGCGAGAGAGAATGAGCGCGACCGAGACCACCTCCACGAACTGGCTGCCCGACGCCAAGGCGGCTTTCGCCTCCGTGGAGGCGTTGTACGGGCAAGCGCTCGCCGCCGTCCGCGCCCGCGTCACCAAGGACGGCAAGCTCTCCAATGAGCTGATCGAGGTGGAGCAGCACGCCGCGCACGGCCTCTCCTGGTTCGCCACCTATGTGCAGGGCCTGCGCGAGCTGCTCGCCTACGCCGACCGCCTCTCGTCCGAGGGCGCCTATGGCGAGGTGGAGAATCTCCTCACCCGCATCGCTTTCGCCGAATATCTGGCGCAGGTCTTCGGCGGCATTCCGATGAGCCAGGGCGAGATCGTCCGCCTCTCCGATTTCGGCCTCTCGCCCGCCGATATCGCCGCCGCCGATATTCCGCAGGTGGACAGCCTCATCGCCTCCGGCCTCACCAGCGCCAATCGCGCCCGCCTCGCCGAGCTGATCGACCATAACGGCGCCGCCGAGACGATCGGCGCCACCGGCCTCGACGAGACGCTGGAGGCCATCCGCAGCGAGATGCGCAAATTCGCCGGCGACAATGTGACGCCGCACGCCCATGAATGGCATTTGAAGAACGACTACATTCCGCTCGAGGTCATTTCCGGCCTCGCGGAGCTGGGCGTCTTCGGCCTCACCATCCCGGAAGAATATGGCGGCTCGGGCCTCGGCAAGATCGCCATGTGCGTCGTCTCGGAGGAGCTGTCGCGCGCTTATATCGGCGTCGGCTCGCTCGGCACGCGCTCGGAGATCGCGGGCGAGCTGATCCTCGTCGGCGGCACGGAGGAGCAGAAGCAGAAATATCTGCCCAAGATCGCCACCGGCGAGATCCTGCCCACCGCCGTCTTCACCGAGCCGAACAATGGCTCCGATCTCGCGAACCTGCGCACCCGCGCGACGCGCGAGGGCGACGTCTACAAGGTGGTCGGCAACAAGACCTGGATCACCCATCCGGTGCGCGCCGATGTGATGACGCTGCTGGTCCGCACCAATCCCAACGAGAAGGGCTACAAAGGCCTCTCCATGCTGCTGGCCGAAAAGCCGCGCGGCACGGATGAGAATCCCTTCCCGGCCAAGGGCATGACTGGCGGCGAGATCGAGGTGCTCGGCTATCGCGGCATGAAGGAGTTCGAGATCGGCTTCGACAATTTCGAGGTGCCGGCCGAAAATCTTCTCGGCGGCGAGGAGGGCAAGGGCTTCAAGCAGCTGATGGAGACCTTCGAATCCGCCCGCATTCAGACGGCGGCGCGCGCGCTCGGCGTCGCCCAGGCGGCGCTCGATCTCGGCCTGCGCTACGCCAAGGAGCGCGTGCAATTCGGCAAGCCGCTGTTCGCCTTCCCGCGCGTCTTCGACAAAATCGTCACAATGGCGATCGAGATTCACGTCGCCCGCCAGATCACCTATTTCGCCGCCCGCGAAAAGGACGAGGGCAAGCGCTGCGATCTCGAGGCCGGCATGGCCAAGCTGCTCGGCGCGCGCGTCGCCTGGGCGGCGGCGGACAATGCGCTGCAGATTCACGGCGGCAATGGCTTTGCCTTGGAATATCCGGTCTCCCGCGTCCTCTGCGACGCGCGCATCCTCAATATTTTCGAGGGCGCGGCGGAGATTCAGGCGCAGGTCATCGCGAGGCGCTTGCTGGAAGGCTGAGACGGGAGCGAGCTGTCGGTCTCGCCCCCAGTCCCTCGCCCTGAGGAGCCCGCGGCAAGCGGGCGTCTCGAAGGGCGGGCCAAGGGCGAGATCGTCGGCTCTCTTCCCGCGCCGCGCCTTGGCCGAAGTTCGGCGATGCCTGGCGCGGCCCGCGCTTCGAGACGCGCCTTTCAGGCGCTCCTCAGCACGAGGGGGGAGTCGGCGAGGGATACGATGGAGGGCCTAGCGTGAGCATTTCGGCTAAATCCGTGCGCTTCGATGACGACAGCTTCTGGGTCGAGCTATCGGACGGGCGCACTCTCGGCGTTCCGCTCACATGGTTTCCTCGGTTGCTGCACGCGACTGGAGAGCAGCGCCTCGCTTTCACGATCAGCGACGAAGGCCTGCACTGGGACGCGCTCGACGAGGACATCTCCATACCGGGCCTGCTCGCAGGTCGCGGCGATCAGACGAAGCGCAAGCAGGCGGCCGCCTAGGACCGGCGAGCATGCCCAGACTCCGCGGCCTCCGCGTTAACGGGGAGGCGGAAGGCGGCGTCGGGCCACGATGCGCCATACTCTCTCATAATTCCATCCGCCTTTGGCGCGCCGAGGCCATTTTCCGCCCTAGCGAGCGCGAGCCCGCGCGGCCCGCCGGCTGAAGCGCGGCAATCCACCACGGTTGCCGTCGCCCCTTCCCCTTCCCAAATGGAGTCATGTGGGCGTTCAACGAAAGACGAAAAACATGACCAATATTGCCGTTCACAATGGGGCCTGGGTTCTCGTCGGCGACGGCCGCAGAGCCCTGTTTCTGCAAAATCACGGCGATCCCGATCTGCTCGATTTGCGCGTCGTGGAGGCGCGCGTCGACGTCAATCCGCCGACCCGCGAGCAGGGCAGCGACGCGCCGGGCCGCGCCTATGGCACGGCGGGAGCGCCGCGCAGCGCCGTGGAGAACGCCGATTGGCACGAGCTGGAGAAGGAGCATTTCGCGAGAACGATCGCCGAGCGCATCAACACCGCCGCCGAGGCCGGCGAATTGAGCGAGATCGTCATCATCGCCCCGCCGCGCGTGCTCGGCGACCTGCGCCAGGAACTGTCGCCGAAAGCCAAGAGCAAGGTGAAGGGCGAGCTGGACAAGGATCTGACCCGCCATCCTCTGCCCGAGATCGAGAAGGCTCTCGCGCGCGAGTTCCGCGCGGAAGGGTGAGCCGCGGCATTTTCGGACCCCGGCGCAGGGGCGGCTCTGCGCCGGGCTTTTGATTCGCTACAAAAAAAGCTGGACGCGGCTTCGGCTTTAATCATACTAATTTGATAGACTATATATATTTAAAGGAGCGTCAGATGCGGCTTCTCCACTACCTCGCTCATCGCCCGTCGTCCTCCAGCGGCGCGCTCATAGCATATGTCCTCGTCGCCTTCGCCGCCGACTCGGCGATCGCGACGCGCGCCCAGGAGGCGCGCATCGAGGACGTTCGGGTCGGAGCCGAAAGCCCGGCGCGGCGAGAGGACACGACGCTGCGCGAAACGCCCCGCTCGATCGGCTTCGTCGATTCCAAGAAGGCGGAAGAACAGCGCCTCGAGCGCCTCTCAGACTTTTCCCAGCTCGTGCCGAATTATCGACCCAACGAATCCAACCCCATCGCCTCGCGACCGGCGATCCGCGGCGTCAGCAGCACTGTGGGCCAGCTCAGCCGCGGCAATATCAACCCGGTCGGAGCCGAATTCGACACCGGCTACATCGTCGACAATATCTTCTGGAAATACGCCGGCTTCCAGGCAGGCGACCTCGTCGACATCTCGTCGTTCGAGCTGGCGCTCGGCCCCCAGGGAACGGCCGGCGGCAAAAATACGACGGTCGGCAATGTGGTCGTCTCGACGCAACGGCCCTCCTTCGAGCGCCAGGCGACGATCGAGACCAGCTTCGCCAGCTACAGCCGCCTTATCGAGAAGCTGAACGTCACCGGGCCGATCATCGACGACAAGCTGGCCTATCGCGTCACCGCCTATTTCGACAAGGGCGATGGCTGGATTCGGGATCAGGTCACCGGCGCGAGCTACCTGAACAATGATCGCTGGGGCGTGCGCGGGCAACTTCTCTATGTCGGCGACGACGTGACCGACCGCTTGATCTTCAGCGCCGGCGCACAGCACGAATACACGGCGATCGGCGCCTTTACGACGGGACCCGTCGGCGACACGTCGCTCATCTACGCCAATGGGACATTGCCGGCGCGCAGCTACGCGCAGAATGTCGCCGCGCGGCTCGGCAAGCGCATTCTCACTTTCGATCCCTATCGCCCCTATGACACGAACGCCGGAGGATTCGGCGAGCGTCACCTCATGGTCTCGAACGAGCTGAACTGGACTTTGGGCCGCCACACGCTGACGTCGCTCACCGCCTTCGGAAACTCGCGGGTGATCGGCAATAATCCATTCGGCAATCAGGAGCTCGAGACCAGCGTCGGCGTCTTCGCGCCCTATGTCGATCAGTTCTCCCAGGAGATCCGGCTCTCCTCGCCCAAGGAGGACCGCCTCGAATGGACCACTGGACTATTCTCGCTCTACGAGAACGCCTGGAGCCGCACCTACACGCGCTTCGGCGCCGACGCCGCCGCCTGGTACAGCCGGCCGGCGCTGCTGCGCGGCCTGCAGAACAATCGCGACAGCAAATCGCGGACCTTCAGCGTCGCCGGATATGGGCAGGGAACCTATCACATTGACGACGCATGGGCGCTCACCTTTGGCGTGCGCGACAGCCACGAGGTCAAAGAAGGCTCCGTCTTCAGCTGGGATCAGCTGTATGCCAATCAATATTCTTTCGCGCAGCAGGAGTCGGCCATTCGCGCCGGCGGCGGCCAAGCCTTGTTCGATACGGGCGGCCAGAGCAAGACCCTCAACTCGGTCACAGGGATCTTCAATCCGCAATATAAATTCGACGACCATCTCCTCTTCCACGCGCTCGTCGCGCGCGGCGAGAAATCGGGCGCAATCAACAATTCGGCCCAGCCCATCCTCGACAGCGCCCTCAATTTCAAAGGCTGGCAGCCTCTCGTCACCAAGCCGGAAACCTCCTGGGACTATGAGCTCGGCGTCAACACCAGCTGGCTCGACGACCGCCTCATCGCCAATTTCAATGTCTACTGGAACGACATCTATAATTTCCAGACGAGCCTCACCGACGCCTCCTACACAGACAGCACGGGGCAGCCGATCCGCACCTCCTATCTCGGCAATGTCGGCCATCTGCGGCTGCGCGGCTTCGAGTTCGTCGGCCGATGGAGCCCTGTGGAGCGGCTGTGGCTCTCCTTCAACGGCGCCTACACCGAGGCGCGCTGGATCGACTACGCCAACGCCACGCCGCCGACCGATTGGATCTGGCCGACGACAGCGGGCTCGCTCTCAGCGCCTCTCACTCTGTCACGCTCCAACACGCGATGGGAGAATCTGCCGCTGTGGTCGTTCAATGTCGGCGCGACCTACGATCATCCGCTCGGTCCGCTGCTTCGCGGCTTAGGACCGGAATGGGATCGTTCCGTCACCGGCTTCGGCTATGTCAATCTGGCCTGGCAGGACAAGACGCAGCTCACCGATCCGCACTCGGTGCTCCAATACTGGCAGCCCCCTTTCGCCATAGTGAACGCAGGCCTCGGATTGCGGACCGATGACGAGCAATACAGCCTGTCGATCTGGGCGAAGAATGTCTTCGACGAGCGGCCGCTCTATTCGTGGTCGCCGGGCGACGCCAGCAATCCGACCACGATCGGCCTGCCCAGCCAGCCGCGAGTCTTCGGCGGCACGCTGCGCGTCAGGCTCTTGTGACGAGCGCGCCTCTCAATAAGGCCCCACCGGAAAATATTTCAGATAGAGCTCGGCGTAGACGCCCTTTTGCGCGACGCGCGCCAGCGCGTAATCCAGCGCGCGGCGCAGGGCCACATTGTTCCTGCGCACCGCGACGCCGACGCCATCGCCGAAAAAGGCGGGATCGGCGTAAGGCCCGTCCTTGAACATGCAGCAATCGGCCGCGTCGGCGCCGTTCAGCCAAAAGGCCAGCGAGATGGCGTCGCCGAACATCGCATGGGCGCGGCCCTCCTTCAGCGCCGTGCGCGCCTGCTGCGCGCTGGGATAGGTCGCGAGCGTGGAGGCGGGGAAGAATTTCCGCAGATAGGCCTCATGCGCGCTGTCGGCGGCGACCGCTATCGTGCGATCGGCGAGCGCCTCGGGCGTCGCGCCGGGCAGCACCGAATCCTTGCGCACCACGAAGCGCCCCGGCGTCGTGTAATAGGGCTGGGTGAAATCCACCTTCTTGCGCATCTCGGGCGTGATGGCGAAAGAGGCGATGGCGGCGTCGCCGGCGTTTTCGTCCAGAGCGGCGACCAGCGTGTCCCAGCGCCGGCGCTGAATGGTGCAGGAAAGCTCCAGCTCCTCGCAAATGGCGCGCGCCAGATCGACGTTGAAGCCGGCGATGGTTCCGTCCGGCAGAGCGAAATCGAAGGGCGGAAAATCATCCTCGGTGAGAAAGCGGATCTGCTTGATCGTCGAGAGGTCGGGCTTTTCCAGCTTGCGGGCCGGGTCCCAGAAGGAGGGCGCCGCCGCGACGACGCTGTCCGCGGCGGAGGCCGGCGCGGTGACGGACACCATGATCGCCGCGAGCGTGCAGCGTAAGCTTGTCAAAATTTCGCTTCTGCGCCAAGCTTCCGCCACAGTTCTTTTCTCGCACATCATTCGAGGCCTCGCAGCCGCCCGGCGCGGCAGAGCCCGCGCGTCGCGGAGATTAGCGTATGAGCGTGAATCCGGTCGATAGGGTTTCGCCGTATCCGCCGGCGCCCCATCGCGACGACGGGGCCGTTTTCCCGCGCCGCCGCGAGCCGGAGTCCACGCTCGCCCGCCAGCGCGCCCGCCCGGCGCCGGAGACGCCCGCGCCCGGCGCCGGCCGGCCGCTTCCCCCGGAGATCGCCTTTCTCGCCGCCCATGGCGCGCCGCTGGTCATGCTGCAATATGGCGCGACCATCGCCCGGCGGCAGGGCGTGAAGGCCGACGCCGCGCTGATCGCCGAAGGGCTGATCCCAGAGGAGCGCTTCTATCGCATTCTGGCGGCCGAGCTGCGCGTCCCCTATCTCGAGGCGCCGCCCGCGCTGGAGCCGTCCGAGAGCCTGGAGCGGGACGCCGCGCGCGGCTACGCGCGTCTCGCCGAGGAGCCGCGAGGGATGCGCTGGCTGTTCGCGCCACGCGGCGACGATATCGCCCGGCTCGTCGGCGTGACGCGCTCTTCCGCCGGGCGGCCGCTCTTCGCCATCACCCGCCCCTCGCATTTCGAGGAGGCGCTGCGCCGCTCCTCGTCGCGCCGGCTGGCCGAGGCCGCCGCCTATTCGGTGGAGCGCGTCGCGCCGGAGCTGGCGGCGCGGCGGGCGCTCGGCGGCCGCGCGCCCATCGCTTTCGCGCTCGGCAATCTCATTCTGCTCGCGGCCTGGCTCTCGCCGGCCGGGCCGCTCTCGCGCGCCGCCGCGTCGCTGCTCGCTCTGCTGTTTCTCGCCAATATCGGCCTGCGCCTTTATTTCTGCGCGATCCGCAAAGCGGCGAGCGGCGCCGCGCCGGCCTTGGAGGAGCGCGATCTGCCGCTCTATTCCATTATCGTGGCGCTCTACGACGAAGCCGGCGTGGTTCCGCAATTGACCGAGGCGCTGGACGCGATCGATTATCCGCGCGCCAAGCTGGACGTCAAATTCGTGGTGGAATGCGACGACGCCGCGACCGTCGCCGCATTGCGCGCCGCGCATCTGCGGCCGGGGTGGGAGATCATCGTCGCGCCGCCCGGCGCGCCGCGCACCAAGCCGCGCGCGCTGAATGTGGCGACGCCCTTTCTGCGCGGCTCGCTCGTCGCCGTCTTCGACGCGGAAGATCTGCCCGACCGCGGCCAGCTGCGTGACGCCGCTGCGCTGTTCGCCGTCGCGGATGAAACTCTCGCCTGCCTGCAGGCCAGCCTGTTCATCCATAATCATCGGCGCAGCTGGATGACGGCCATGTTCTGCATCGACTACGCCGTCCTGTTCGATGTGATCGACAAAGGCGCCTCGGCGGCCGGCCTGCCCTTTTTCCTCGGCGGCTCCTCCAATCATTTTCGCCTGTCCGCGCTGCGCGCCGTCGGCGCCTGGGACGCGTTCAATGTGACGGAGGACGCCGATCTCGGCCTGCGGCTGGCGCGGCGCGGCTATACGGTCCGCACCTTCGCCTCGCGCACGCAGGAGCAGGCGCCGACGCGCTTTACCGCGCTGGTGGCGCAGCGCAGCCGCTGGATGAAAGGCTGGATGCAGACGGCGCTGGTCCATTGTCGCGAGCCTTCCGCCTATTTCGCCGATCTCGGCGCCCTGCGCGGCGTCACGACGCTGGCTCTATTGGCGGGCGGCTTCGTCGCGCCGCTGCATGGGCCGATCTTTCTCCTCTGCCTCGTCCATGACGCGGGTTTCGGCGCGCTGCTGGCGCCGAGGACGCTGGCCGACGGCCTCGCCAGCGTCCTCTTCTGCCTCATCGCCGCCGGCGGCCTCGCGGCCAGCGCCTGGCCGCGCGCGGTCGCCATGGGCGAGGCGGATATTCTCTGGCTCTGGCCGGCGCTGCTGCGCTGGCCGCTGTGGAGCCTGATGCTGTCCCTCGCCTCCTGGCGCGCCTTGCGCGAGCTGTGCGTCAGGCCGTTCTATTGGGACAAGACAGAGCATTTCCCGATCGCCGGAGCGCGGAACCGATGAGACCATGACCCGCAGACGCGCCCGCGCGCCCTCGAGCAGGGCCGCGCCCCCCGAGCCGGCGGCCGAGGACGACAAAGCCTCGACCGTCGCCAAGCATTCGCTGGTCATCGCCGGCCACAGCACCAGCGTGTCGCTGGAGCGCATTTTCTGGGAGGCGCTGAAGGCGGCGTCCGAGGAGGAGGGCTGCTCGCTCGCCGGCCTCGTCGCGCGCATAGACGCCGGCCGCGGCCGCGCCAATCTCTCCTCCGCCCTGCGCGTGTTCGCCATGGAGCGGGCGCTCGGCCGCAAGAGCGGCTGACCTGGGCCGATCAGGCGAACGCCCCAAAGGGCGCGCTCACCCTCCCCTTCAGGGGGAGGGTCGGATGGCGCAGCCATCCGGGGTGGGGTTCCACGCGAAAGATTCGGGGCGTTCACCCCTCTCCCGATCGCCTTCGGCGCTCGACCTCCCCCCCTCGAGGGGGAGGTGGAAACGCCTCTCTGGGCCCCGCTTCTCGTTCACCCGATCGCCCTGGCGCCCGCTTCCGTCCCGCCTGCGTCTTATGTTATCGCAAGTCCCGGAGGGACCGAACACATGACCGAATCCGCACCCCGTCGCGACAAGCCCTGGCTGTTCCGCACCTATGCCGGCCATTCCACGGCCAAGGAGTCGAATCTTCTCTATCGCTCCAACCTCGCCAAGGGCCAGACGGGTCTCTCCATCGCCTTCGATCTGCCGACCCAGACCGGCTATGACAGCGATCACATTCTCTCGCGCGGCGAGGTCGGCAAGGTCGGCGTGCCGGTGTCGCATCTCGGCGACATGCGCACTTTGTTCGACGGCATTCCGATCGCGGATATGAACACGTCGATGACCATCAACGCCACCGCCGTCTGGCTGTTCGCGCTCTATATCGCGGCGGCGGACGAGCAGGGCGCGCCGCGCGCAAAGCTGCAAGGCACGACGCAGAACGACATCATCAAGGAATATCTGTCGCGCGGCTCTTATGTGTTTCCGCCGGCGCAATCGCTGCGGCTGACGCAGGACCTCATTCTCTTCACGACGAAAGAGTGTCCGAAGTTCAACCCGATGAATGTCTGCTCCTACCATCTGCAGGAGGCCGGCGCGACGCCGGCGCAGGAGCTGGCCTATGCGCTCGCCACCGCTTGCGCCATTCTCGACGGGGTGAAGACCGCCGGCCTTTCGGAAAAGGATTTCGCCGAGGTGGTCGGCCGCATCTCCTTCTTCGTCAACGCTGGAATGCGCTTCGTCACCGAGCTGTGCAAGATGCGCGCTTTCGTCGAGCTGTGGGACGAGATCACGCGCGACCGCTATGGCGTCACGGACGAGAAATCCCGCCGCTTCCGCTATGGCGTGCAGGTGAATTCTCTCGGCCTCACCGAGCAGCAGCCGGAGAACAACGTCTATCGCATATTGATCGAGTCGCTGGCCGTCGTGCTGTCGAAGAACGCGCGCGCCCGCGCCGTGCAGCTGCCGGCCTGGAACGAGGCGCTCGGCCTGCCGCGGCCCTTCGATCAGCAATGGTCGCTGCGCATGCAGCAGATCATGGCTTATGAGACCGATCTTCTGGAATATGGCGACATATTCGACGGCAATCCGGCGATCGCCAAAAAGGTCGCGGCGCTGAAGGAAGAGGCCGTCGCCGAGCTGAAGAAGATCGACGAGCTGGGCGGCGCCGCTGCGGCGGTCGAGGCCGGCTATATGAAATCCAAGCTCGTCGAGAGCAACACAGCGCGGCTCGAGGCGATCGAGGCCGGCGAGCAGATCGTCGTCGGCGTCAATAAATTCACCGAGGGCGAGCCCTCGCCGCTCACCGCGGGCGACAATCAGATCATGGTCGTGCCGGAGCATGTCGAGGCCGAGCAGATCGCGCGGCTGAACGCTTGGCGCGAGCAGCGCGACGCCAAGGCTGCGCAGGCGGCGCTGGACGCGCTGGTGCGCGCCGCGAAGGAAGGCCGCAATATGGTCGAGCCCTCGATCGCCGCCGCCAAGGCCGGCGTGACGACGGGCGAATGGGGCACGGTGCTGCGCGGCGTGTTCGGCGAATATCGCGCGCCGACCGGCGTCTCCGCCACGGCGCGGCAGGTCGGCGGCCAGCTCGACTCGGTGCGCGAGGAGGTGCAGCGCGTCTCCACCAAGATCGGCACGCGCGCGAAGTTTTTGGTCGGCAAGCCGGGCCTCGACGGCCATTCCAACGGCGCCGAGCAGATCGCCGTGCGCGCCCGCGACGCCGGCTTCGAGGTGATCTACGCCGGCATTCGCTCGACGCCCGCCGAGCTGGTCGAGACGGCGCAGAAGGAAGGCGCGCATTGCGTCGGCCTCTCCATTCTGTCGGGCTCGCATGTGACGCTCGCCCATGAGGTGCTGCGGCTGATGAAGGAGAAGGGCCTCGGCGAAGTGCCGCTCGTCGTCGGCGGCATTATCCCGCCGGCCGACGAGAAGCTGCTGCGCGACAATGGCGTGGCGGCGGTCTACACGCCGAAGAACTATGATCTCAACGCGATCATGACCGATCTCGCGCAGATCATCGAGAAGAGCGTGGAGGGGCGCGCGTAAGGCGCCTCATCGCCTCGCGCTCTGGACTGATTTTCCATCGCGTCGCTGCGGCTGTTATGGCCGGGCTTGTCCCGGCCTATCCACGCCGAGCAGCTGAGAAACCGAAGGAAAGCGCCCGCCCTCGACGGGTTTCATCCCACGTCGGGCGCCGCCGCAGCTACGGCGTCACGCCGAGCTTTCTAAGACACGCTCGGCGTGCTGGCGTGGATGGGCCGGGACAAGCCCGGCCATGACGTCGCGGGGCGAGGTGGAGGTTGAGGGAGGCCTTCGACACAATCAGGACGAATGTCGTCGCGGGAAAGTTGAACGGAGCCGCCGACATGCTATCTTGTGTTCCATGACGGCTCTGACGATCGACACGCTCGCCATCGCGCAAATTCTACGCAAGAGAGGCTTCTCGGAAGAGCAGGCCATCGGCGTCGTCGAGGCGTTTCGCGAGATCGACGCGGGTCTTCTCGCGACCAAATCGGATATTCGCGAGGTCGAGGCCAAGATCGAGACCTCCGCCGCGAACCTCAAGGTGGACATTCTCCGCTGGCTCGTCGTCACGCAGCTTGCGCTCGGCGGCTTCCTGATCGCGGCGCAGAAGCTCCTTCACTAATCCGCGGCGCGCCTATTTCCGCAGCCACTCCGGCACAGAATCCAGCGCGATCAGCTGTTCCACGCTCGGGCGCTCGCGCACCACGGCCCATTTGTCGCCATCGACGAGAACCTCCGGCGCGAGCGGGCGGCTGTTGTAGGTCCCCGCTTGCACCGCGCCATAGGCGCCGGCCGTCAGAATGGCCAATAGATCGCCCTGCGCCGGCTCCGGGATGGAGCGGCCGAGCGCGATATAATCGCCCGTCTCGCACACCGGCCCGACGACGTCGGCGATAATGCGCGGATGCGACGGCGCCGCCTCGGCGACCGGGATCAGCTCGTGCCAGGCGTCATAGAGCGTCGGGCGCACGAGATCATTCATGCCGGCGTCGACGATGACGAAGGACTTGGCCTCGCCCTGCTTCACATAGAGCACGCGCGTGACCAATATTCCCGAATTGCCGACGATGAGCCGCCCCGGCTCGAACAGCAATTTGCACCCGAGCCCGGCCATATGGCGGCGCACGATCTCGGCGTAGCGATCCGGGTGATAGGAGGCCGGGTCCTCGCCCTCGTGATAGGGAATGCCGAGACCGCCGCCGAGATCGACATGGGAAATGTTGTGCCCATCGGCGCGCAGCCCTGCGACCAGCTCGGCGAGCAGCGAGAAAGCCTCGTCGAAAGGCGCGAGATCGGTGATCTGCGAGCCGATATGCATATCGACGCCCGTGACCTCTATGCCGGGCAGCTTCGCCGCATGGGCGTAGATTTCACGCGCGCGCGACAAAGGCACGCCGAATTTATTCTCGGCGAGGCCGGTCGAAATTTTGGCGTGGGTCTTGGCGTCGACGTCGGGATTGACGCGCAGCGAGATATGCGCGCGCTTGGCCCTAGCGGAGGCGATGCGGGAAATCTCGGCGAGCTCGGGCTCCGATTCCACATTGAAGCAGAAAATGCCCTCGTCGATGGCGAGCGCGATCTCGGCCTGCGTCTTGCCGACGCCCGAGAAGGTGATCTTGCTCGCGGGAACGCCGGCGGCGCGGGCGCGCTTCAGCTCGCCGCCGGAGACGACGTCCATTCCGGCGCCGAGGCCGGCGAGCAGCGTCAGCACGGCCTGATTGGAATTGGCCTTCAGCGCGTAGCAGACCAGCGCGTCGAGCCCGGCGAAGGCCGCCGAGAAGACCTGGAAATGCCGGCGGATCGTCGTCGCCGAATAGCAGTAGAAGGGCGTCCCGACCTGCTCGGCGATCTTTGCCAACGGAACATCGTCGGCGTGCAGCGCGCCGGCGCGATAGTCGAAGTGATGCATGTGGCTCGTTCAGTCCAGCAGAGGATCGAGGATGAAGGGATATTGCTCGGGCGGCCGGAAGCCCGGCGTGCCGGGGATATATTCCACCGCCTTCACATCCTCCGCGACCGGCGTCTTGCCGCCGGCGGGGGTGAGCGTCGTCTTCTGCACGACGACGGCCTTGGGCCGCGCCGCGACCTCCGGCGGATAGTCGAGCGGGCCGCGCCGCCCGCAGCCGGAGAGCGCGAGCGCGAGAATCAGAAGCGTCGCCGCCGAACGCGGCCGGAGCAGATCAGCCATAGGTCTCATCCATCGGAGCCGGATCGGGCCGGCACTATAGACGAAAGCGCGCGGATGACGAGTTCGTTGCTCGCCCCCTCCCCAGCCCTCCCCCGCTTCGCGGGAGAGGGAGCAGATTGCGCGCTTCATCGAGATTTCGCGTAACGCCGGCCGCCTCCCTCTCCCGCGAAAGCGGGGGAGGGTGAGGGAGGGGGCAGCCGCCTCTACTTCTTCGCCAATTGCTTCAGCCAGCGGCGCGCCTGCTTGCGCACATTCTCCGGCGCCGTGCCGCCGTAGCTCGTGCGGCTCTTCACCGATTTCTCGACGCCGAGCACGCTGAACACATCCTCCGTGATGCGCGGCTCGACCTCCTGCATCGTCTCCAGCGGCAGCTTCTCGAGGCCGAGATTGCGCTCGGCGGCGATGCCGACGATGCGGCCTGTCACATGATGCGCCTCGCGGAAGGGCAGATTCAGCGCGCGCACCAGCCAGTCGGCGAGGTCGGTGGCGGTGGCGTAGCCGGCGCCCGCCGCCTTGCGCATGCGCGGCCGATCGACGCTCATGTCGCGAATCATGCCGGCCATCGCCGCCACGCAGAGCGCGAAATTGTCGAGCGCGTCGAATGTGCCTTCCTTATCCTCCTGCATATCCTTGGAGTAAGCGAGCGGCAGGCCCTTCATCACGATCAGCATCGCCTGCAGCGCGCCGATGATGCGTCCCGTCTTGCCGCGCACCAGCTCGGCGGCGTCGGGATTGCGCTTCTGCGGCATGATGGAGGAGCCGGTGGTGAATTTGTCGGAGAGCGCGACAAAGGCGAATTGCGAGGTCGTCCACAGCACGATCTCCTCCGCGAAACGCGAGAGATGCGTCGCCGAGATCGCCATCGCCGAAAGTGTCTCCAGCACGAAATCGCGATCGGACACGCTGTCCAGCGAATTCGCGGTCGGCCGCGCGAAGCCGAGCGCCTTGGCCGTCTTCTCGCGATCGATAGGGAAGGAGGTGCCGGCCAGCGCCGCGGCGCCCAGCGGCGATTCGTTCAGCCGCGCGCGGGCGTCGGCGAAGCGGCCGCGGTCGCGCGCCAGCATTTCGACATAAGCGAGCAGATGATGTCCGAAAGTGACGGGCTGGGCCGATTGCAGATGGGTGAAGCCGGGCATGACGCTGCCGGCCTCCTCCAGCGCCTTTTCGGCGAGAGCGAGCTGAAGGTCCGCCAATTGCGCGTCTATGTCGTCGATCGCGTCGCGCACATAGAGGCGGAAATCGGTCGCCACCTGATCGTTGCGCGAGCGCGCCGTGTGCAGCCGCCCGGCCGCCGGGCCGATGAGCTCGGCGAGCCGCGACTCGACATTCATATGAATGTCCTCGAGCGCCCGCGAGAAGGTGAATCGTTCCTCCTCGATTTCGCCGCGGATTTGTTCTAGACCACGGGTGATGGCGGCGGCGTCCTCGGCCGAGATTATGCCGGTCTCGGCCAGCATGGCGACATGAGCGAGGGAGCCCCGCACATCTTGTGGGCCGAGGCGCTTGTCGAAATCGATGGAGACGTTGATCGCCTCCAGGATCGCGTCGGTTGCGCTCTGAAAGCGGCCCCCCCATATTTTGCTCGTCATAACTCCTCGCGGAACAGGGATCGATGACCGACCAGATGGAAAGCTCCAGCCGAGGCAATCTGCCGAAAATCGCGGGCGCGACTCTCGCCGTCGCCGCTATCGCCGGCGTTCTATACGTGAATGGCGGCGGCAGCGGCAAGACGAGCGCGGTGAGTCAGGCCTGCGCCGCCTCCCGCGACACCTCGCAGCGCGTGTCGGCGCTCGCCAAGGGCGAGGTGGCGGCCATGGCCATCGCCAATGAGCCGGAGCCCATGCCGGAAGTGACCTTCACCGGGCCGGACGGCCAGCCGCGCAAGCTCGAGGATTTCAAGGGCAAGACGGTTCTGCTCAACCTCTGGGCGACATGGTGCGTGCCCTGCCGCGGCGAGATGGCCGCGCTCGACCGTCTGCAGGCGGCGGCCGGCTCGGACAAGTTCGAGGTGGTGACGATCAATGTCGACACGTCTCGGCTCGAACGGCCCAAGGCTTTTCTCGGCGAGATCGGCGCGAAGAATCTTGCCTATTACGCCGATCCCAAGGCCGAAATCTTCTTCCAGCTGCGCCAGAGCGGCCAGGCGCTGGGCTTGCCGACGACCTTTTTGATCGACGGCTCCGGCTGCCAGATCGGACTGATGCAGGGGCCGGCCAATTGGGATTCGGAAGAAGGCCGCTCTCTGGTGACGCGCACGGCAGAGCTCTCCTCGCGGCCGACGCCCTGAGGATGACGCTTTGAGCGACGACATATTGCGGCCCTGGGAGGTCCGCGCTTCGCGGACGCTCGTTCGCGACCGATGGATCAATCTGCGCGCGGATCATTGCGTGACGCAGCGCGGCGTCTCGCTCGATCCCTATTACGTGCTGGAATATGAGGATTGGGTCCATGTCGTCGCTCTGGACGAGGAGGACCGTCTGCTGCTGGTGCGGCAATATCGTCATGGCGCGGGCGTGACGTCGCTGGAGCTGCCCGGCGGCAAGCTGGACGCGCATGAGAGCGACCCGGTAGCCGCCGGCGCGCGCGAGCTGCTGGAAGAAACCGGACACGCTGCGCCATCATTACGACATTTGGCGCGTCTTTCACCCAATCCGGCGACGCACTCGAATTGGGTGCATGTCCTCTATGGCGAAGGCGCGAAAGAGGTCGCGCCGATGAAGCTCGACAGCACCGAAGACATTCGCGTCGAGCGCATCGCCTGGCGCGAGGCCCTCGCGCTGGCGTTGGGCGGCGGCGTTATCAACGCCGCTCAAGTCGGGCTGCTGGTCATCGCGCTGACGCAGACAAAAGGCGTCAAGATCGGCGGTTAGGGCTCTCCCTTCTTCCACTTGTGGGAGAAGGCGGCCCGGCGCAGCCGGGTCGGATGAGGGTCCGACCGACCGCGACGCGATCTCTGTTCATCACTGTTCTCGACGAGCCCTCATCCGACCCTCGCTGACGCGAGGGCCACCTTCTCCCGCGAGCGGGAGAAGGGAGAATGCCGAGCGCTGCGTCAGGCCTTGGCCGTCTGCGCGTGCGGAATGCCTTCCTTGTCGAAGAGGGCGATCAGCTCGCCGGACTGGAACATCTCGCGGGTGATGTCGCAGCCGCCGATGAACTCGCCCTTCACATAGAGCTGGGGAATGGTCGGCCATTGCGAATAGGCCTTGATGCCGTCGCGAATGAAGGGGTCGGCCAGCACATTGACGCTCTTGAAGGGAACGCCGACGTGGCCGAGAATCTGGCAGACCTGCATGGAGAAGCCGCACTGCGGCGCAGCGGGCGTGCCCTTCATGAACAGCACGACGTCGGCGCTGTCGATCTCGTTCTTGATCGCGGTAGTGGTGGAGTCGGACATGGGGATTACCTCGTCTAGCGGAATTCAAGGTTCCGTTGCAGGCGGCCCGGCGAGCGCCGCCGGGCGTGGAAACGATTCTTAGAGCGCGATCGTGGTCAGCGCCAGAGCATGCAGCTCGCCGCCGAGGCGCTCGCCGAAAGCCTTGTTGACCATCTGATGCTGCTGCACGCGGCTCTTGCCGCGGAAGGACTCCGACTTCACCGAGGCGGCCCAATGATCGCCGTCGTCGGCGAGCGCGGTGATCTCGATCACGGCGTCCGGTATGGCCACCTTGATGAGACGCTCGATTTCACTTCTTTCCATCGCCATTGCGCTTCGACCTCCTAAAAGCCTAGAGCGAAGACGCTGTCGTCCCCGGCCATATAGGCCGGCAACGGCGCCTGCTGCGCATGTTGCACGTCGCAAAGCAATATCGGCGCCTCGCCCGGCAGATGCAACTCGTTTCCGCCGGTCGCGCCGAGAGCGAGAACCGCCACGCCCGCGGCCTTCGCATCGGCCTCGATCGCCGCCGCTTCCGCGGGCTCGGCCACGACCAGATAGCGCGCCTGATCCTCGCCGAAGAGCGCCGCATGGGCCGGGCCATCCGGCAGGCGGTCTATGGTCGCGCCGACGCCGCCGGCGATCGCCATTTCGGCGAGCGCCACGGCGAGGCCGCCGTCCGAGAGGTCATGGACGGCGAGCGCCCGCCGCTCGAGCACGAGCGCGCGCACGAAATCGCCATTGCGCTTCTCGGCCAAAAGATCGACCGGCGGCGGCGCGCCGTCGCGGCGGTCGGCGAGATCGCGTAGATAGAGCGACTGGCCGAGCCAGCCTTTCGTCTCGCCGATGAGCAGAATGGTCTTGCCGCCCGCGGGCAAAGCGATGGTCGAGGCGAGCGCGACATCCGATATCACGCCGACGCCGCCGATCGCCGGGGTCGGCAGAATGCCCGTCCCTTGCGTTTCATTGTAGAGCGAGACATTGCCGGAGACGATCGGGAAGTCGAGCGCGCGCGCCGCCTCGCCGATGCCTTCCAGGCAGCCGACGAACTGGCCCATGATCTCGGGCTTTTCGGGATTGCCGAAATTGAGATTGTCGGTGAGCGCCAAAGGCTGGCCGCCGCGCGCGGAAATATTGCGCCAGGCCTCCGCCACGGCTTGGCGGCCGCCCTCGGCCGGATCGGCCGCGCAATAGCGCGCCGTTACGTCGGTGGTCAGCACCAGTCCCTTGCGCCCGTCGCGGATGCGCACCACGGCGGCGTCGCCGCCCGGCGCGCGCACCGTATTGCCGAGAATGAGATGGTCATATTGTTCCCACACCCAGCGCTTGGAGCAGAGGTTCGGCGTCGCCAGCAGGGCCAGCAGCGCGCGCGCGTTGGGCGCGACGGGCGCGATGGTCGCGGGGTCGAGAACCGGCGGCTTGGGCGTCGGGACATGGGGCCGGTCATAGACCGGGGCCTCGTCGCCGAGCTCCTTGATCGGCAGATCGGCCTCGACGACGCCCTTGTGCCTGACCACGAAGCGCAGATTGTCGGTGGTCTTGCCGATGATCGCGAAATCGAGGCCCCATTTCACGAAAATGGCCTCGGCCTCTTTCTCCTTCTCCGGCTTCAGCACCATGAGCATGCGCTCCTGGCTCTCCGAGAGCATCATCTCATAGGCGGTCATGCCTTCTTCGCGGCAGGGCAGGGCGTCGAGATCGAGCTCTATGCCGAGATTGCCCTTCGCGCCCATTTCCACGGCGGAGGAGGTGAGGCCGGCCGCGCCCATGTCCTGGATGGCGATGACGGCGCCCGAGGCCATCAGCTCGAGACAGGCCTCGAGCAGCAGCTTCTCCGAGAAGGGGTCGCCGACCTGCACGGTCGGGCGCTTCTCCTCGGCGTCGGCCTCGAAGGAGGCGGAGGCCATGCTGGCGCCGTGAATGCCGTCGCGGCCGGTCTTGGAGCCGAGATAGACGATCGGATTGCCGACGCCCGCCGCCGCCGAATAGAAGATCGAATCGGTGCGGGCGAGGCCGACCGCCATGGCGTTGACGAGAATATTGCCGTCATAGGATTGGTCGAATTCCGTCGAGCCGCCCACTGTCGGCACGCCGAAGGAATTGCCATAGCCGCCGACCCCCGCGACCACGCCGGCGACGAGCCGCCTGGTCTTGGGGTGAGCCGTCTGGCCGAAGCGCAGCAGATTGAGACAAGCGATCGGCCGCGCGCCCATTGTGAAGACGTCGCGCAGAATGCCGCCCACGCCGGTCGCCGCGCCTTGATAAGGCTCGATGAAGGACGGGTGGTTGTGGCTCTCCATCTTGAAGACGCAGGCGTCGCCCCCGCCGATGTCGATGACGCCGGCGTTCTCGCCCGGCCCCTTGATGACCCAGGGCGCTTTGGTCGGCAGCTTGCGCAGATGAATGCGCGAAGACTTGTAGGAACAATGCTCGTTCCACATGGCCGAGAAGATTCCGAGCTCGGTGAGGCTCGGCGCGCGGCCGATCAGCGCGACAATGCGCTCATATTCGTCTTGCTTCAGCCCATGCGCCAAGGCCGCTTCGAGCATTGTGTCTCCCCCGCCGGACGCGGCCTCGCCGCGGATTTCGGCTCATGTTTCGGGTAAGTCGAATTGTCGCAGCCGCGACCGAGCTTTCAGAGCGGGCGGCGCCGGCGAATCTGCCGCGATTCTGCCGCTTCGCCCCAGAAAGGCCGCAAAATCCGGCGCTTCGCCCTCCGATTAATAGGATCGCCGCGCAATGGCAACTGTCGCGGGCTGTTGCCAAAGAGTCACAGCCGGAGAGAAAGAATTATGAGACGAGGCGCTCTTTGATCTAGATCAAGTCTTCCCGTCGAAAATCGGAGCAATTTGATCGCCGACTCGGACAGGCGCCTCGCGCGCCGTCCTAAGATCAATCGACGGGGGAGCCTGATGAGAAGTGTTTTGCGCGGCGCGCTCGCCGCATCCGTGTTGACCGCAGCGAGCGCTACGGTTCAGGCGGCCGATCTTCCTTCGTTGAAGAGCGCGCCGCTGCCGCCGCCTCCTCCGGCTTTCAGCTGGACCGGCCTCTACGGCGGTATCAACATCGGCTATGGCTTCGGCGATTCCAGCCGGGAGACGGGTGGTCTCGGTTATATTTCGGCGGGCTCGCTCGCTCCGGTCACGCCGCTGGGCTCGGCCTGGGGCGCCTCGCAGGATTTGCACGGCGTCATCGGCGGCGGACAGGTCGGCTATAATCATCAGGTCAACCCCTGGCTGGTTCTCGGCCTCGAGGCCGACATTCAGGCCTCCGACGCGGAGAGCAAGGCCAAATCGGCGGTCGGCGTCTTCGACGGAAATGGCGCGCATCTGCAGAGCGCCGATTCGACCAAGGCGGTCGACTGGTTCGGCACTGTGCGCGGCCGCGTCGGCTTCGTGCTTCCGTCCATTCCCAATCTGATGATCTATGGCACGGGCGGCTTCGCCTATGGCCAGGTGATCCATAATGTCGGCTTCGCGGATAATTTCGCCGCCGCGGGCGCCGGCTTCGCCGGAGCCGCCCTCGGCCACGGCTATTCCGACGACACGCGCACCGGCTGGACGGCAGGCGGCGGCGTCGAGTGGTCGCCGATCCCGAACTGGTCGATCAAGGCCGAATATCTCTATGTCGATCTCGGCTCGACCAACGCCAATTCCGTCTCTCTGAACGGCGGCACGGCGGCGATCCTCGGCACGACGACGCCCGTCTTCGCCGCGACGCAGAATTCGCCGACCCGCTTCCACAATGTCCGCGTCGGCCTCAACTGGCACTTCGACCCCTTCGCGCCGGGCCTCGTCTCGCGTTCCGACGGCCTGTCGTCGCTCAAGGAGCCGCCGCCGCCGGCCTTCGTCGACAGCTATCAGCCCTTCCAGGTTCGCCTGAAGGTCGGCAGCGTGATTCCGCTGGACGGACATGGCACTGTCTATGATCAGGGCATCGGCCATCCGGCGCTCGGCTCCATCGGCCGCCTCTCGGGCCTCACCGGCGCGAATGGCGTCATCGCCGGCGCCAGCACCAACACCTCGACGTCGATCGTTCCCATGCTCGACGTGGCCTATTACCTGACCAAGAACTGGGCGATCGAGGCGATCTGCTGCGTCGCGCCGCATCACATTCAGGGCACGGGCACCATCGCCAGCGACTTCGCGCGCGCCTGGGTGTTCCCGCCGTCCCTGATGGCGCAGTATCACTTCACCAACTTCGGCCAGTTCCAGCCCTATCTCGGCGTCGGCGCGAATTTCACGGCCTTCTGGGGCACGCGCGTCAACAACGATGTCTGGGGCATCCCTTTCGCGGCGGGCTCGGCGCTGGCCGGTCTCGGCCTGCCCGGAGCGCTCGCCACCTTCCAATGGGCGACTGTCGCTCCCTCTTGGGGCGTCGTCGGCCAGGCCGGCTTCGACTATATGTTCAACGAGCATTGGGGCGTGAACGTCGACGTCAAATACATCGGCATTCATCCGATGGTTCACGCGACGGCCGTCGCTTTCGTGCCGGGGGCGGCGGCGCTCGGCCCGATCTTCGTTCCGGTCAAAGTGTCGCTGCCGATCAACCCGATCGTCGTCTCGGCGGGCGTCACCTATCGCTTCGGCGGCGGCCTGCTGCAGCCCGTGCTCGCCAAATATTGAGCGATACGCAAAGCGAAAGAAAAACAAGCCGGCTCCGAAAGGGGCCGGTTTTTTTGTCGGCCCGATTGCGATTCGCCTTGTTCTTTGCCGCCTCGCCGCTAGGATTCGGCCGGTTACGTGTTCGATTCGGTTCAATGCGACGATTCGCCGGCCCTTCCGGCGCGCTTTCCCGAAGGATCTGAACATGGAAAATCCGATCGACGCGCCGCCTTCCGATCATGCCGAGCCGAGCCAGGTCGAGCCTGCGCTCGAAGCTACGCTTCCCGGCGAGCGCGACGAGGCGTCGGATGCTCCGGGACGGACGGGCGCCGGCTTCGCCAACGCCCCGGCCTTGCTCGTCACCCAGGGCAAGCATCGCTTCTACACTCTGGTCCTGCCGAGCGATCTGCTCGCCGCCACCTGCACGGTGGAGGCGAGGCTGGACAATCCGATCGACGGCTTTCAGCGCCTGCTCGACAAAAAGCGCGCCCGCGAGATCGCCGATTATATCGACAGCGGCTTCGGCAGCGTTCCGAGCGCGATCATTCTCTCCGCGCAGCCGCGGGCGCAGCTGCAATTCGACCGCAAGAGCGGCGAGCTGACCTTCCGCAAGGACCCGCGCTCCTTCCTCATCATCGACGGGCAGCATCGCGTCTATGGCTTCAATCTGGCGGCCAAGAGCGTGAAAGTGCCGGTCGTCGTCTACAATAGGCTGACGAGATCGCAGGAATGTCAGCTGTTCATGGATATCAACACCAAGCAGCGTCCGGTGCCGCCGGAACTGCTGCTGGACATTCGCCGCCTCTCCGAATCGGAGACCGAGGCCGAGGCGCTGCTGCACAATGTCTTCGACCTCTTCTCCAATGACGAGAGGAGCGTGCTCTCCGGCCTGCTCAGCCCTTCAGAGCGGCGCAAAGGCAAGATCTCGCGCGTGACCTTCAACGCCGCGCTGAAATCCATCGACGGCGCTTTCGTCGACGCTTCGGCGCAGGACGTCTATCAGGTGCTCAACGCCTATCTGCGCGCGTGCCTCAACGGGCTGCGCTATCATGGCGCCGAGGCGAACATCGCCAATCCAGCGCTGTTCAAGGCGCTGGTCCTGCTCTTTGCAAATGTCGCCGAGCGCGTCTCCGACCGCTATGGCGGGCGCTACACCACGCAGAATTTCGAGGACATTCTCGGACCCTTTTTCCGCAAGCTGAAGAAGAGCGAGCTGCCCAAGCCCGCGACCGGCCATTTGGCGCTCTATGAGCATTATCGGAAAGCGCTGAGCTCGGGCTTCTCGCTCAAGCAATGGCTGTTCGCCTGAGCCTTCGCCGGCCCGAGCGCATCGGGCGCCGCCATCAGTCCCTCACCCTGAGGAGCCCGCGAAGCGGGCGTCTCGAAGGGGCGCCGCTGCGTGGCGCTGGATCGTCCTTCGAGGCTTTTTGCTGCGCAAAAAGCGCCTCGGGACGAGGGGCTGGATGTTTTCACTCCGGCTCTGATCGCGACTCTTCCAGCCGATGGGCGTCGAGCTTTTCTTTCTCGAGACGCGCGGTCGCTTCGCCGAGCTCCCGCTCGGCCTTGGTGCGGCCATGGGCGATGCGATTGGCGTCCGCCTCCGCCTTTTTGGCTCGCTTGTCCCTGACCTTGCGGGCGCGTCGCAGATTGACGATCTCGCCCATGGCGAATCAGGTCTTCTTGCGGAAGGCGTCGATGGAGACGATCTTGGCGGCGTCGCCGCCGCTCTCCTCGGTCGCCGGGGCTGGTTCCTGACGCTTCTCGCTGCGGGCGGCGCGCGGGCCGGGCCGGGCGGGCGGCGTCTCGCCGGCGGCGGCGGGCTGCGGCCGCGTCGGGAAACGGGCCGGCTCCTGCTCCTCCTCATGCACGGGGGCGAGCTCGTCCACCTCCCATTTGAGGCCGAAATCGACGGAAGGGTCGGAGAAGACCGTCACCGCCTCGAAAGGCACATAGAGCTGCTCGGGAATGCTGCGGAAGGACAGGCCCACCGAGAAGCCGCGCTCATCGACCACGAGATTGGAATATTGATGCTGCAGGATGATCGTCATCTCCTGCGGCCATTGCTCGGCGAGGCGCTTGGAGATTCTGACCCCCGGCGCCTTGGTGCGGAAGCTGATGGTGAAATGATGATCGCCCGGCAGACGGCCCGCGGCCGCCGCATCGGCGAGAACCTTGCGCATGACGCTGCGAAGCGCGTCCTGGACGAGAAGATCGTATCTGATGAGGTCGGTGGACATGACTCTCGCCGAGAACCCCTGTTCGCTCTGCCCCGCCGGGACGAAAGTGGAGGCTTCTGTTGCCAGGCGCCTCCGAGCCCCGCCTAGAAGTGCAACCCCCTAGGGCTTGAATCCCAGTACCTTCACTGCATTACGCAGCGACGGCCACCGGAGCATAGTTGTCGTTGGCAACTATAAGGTTTGACCCGATAACGGCGGTATCATGCCGAGCGAAAAAGCACCCTTTACGCCCTCGTCGATCCTATTTCGCCCCCGCCACAAGCCGCCGCGCCAAACTTGCGCTCGCGTGATGGCCTCTGGTGGAGGCGCCGGGTACCGCCCCCGGGTCCGATAGGTTTATTACGGAGTTCGTTTATCGCCATAGCCGTCCCGAAGGTCGGCAGCTCACAATATACGCATTAAGGGCCGATGCGGAAAGGGGCTGCGGCGCAAAGCTGCGCCGATCTCCCCGACTTTCTCGCGCAGATTGAGCGCATGCGGACGAGACGCATCCGCGCGAGCGCTATAGCGATTTGAATTTACATATTCTTTTTTAAAACGCGCGAAAACGCCCGCCGAGGATCGACGGGCGTTTCGCGAGCGGCCTGCGGGGAGGAGCGGCCGGCTTCGGATCAGTTGTGCCGATCAGTTGTGCTTGACGGCCTGCGCGTCCTTGACGGTCAGCCCGTCCTTGACCTGGGCGAACAGCGCATCGGTGAGAATGCGGTTCTTCACCAGCTCATCCGTGGCCTTATAGGGCCGGCCCTTCACGATCGCCTCGGCCAGAGTGTGGGTGAGGCCCTTCACGCCGGAGAGCTGCTCCACCGTCGCGGAATTGATGTCGAGCGGCGCGGAGACGGCGACGATCTGCTTGACCGGCGCGGTCGCGGTGGCCGCCGGGCCGGCCGGGGGCTTCGCGCCGGGCGCGGTCGCGGTCTGCGCGAAAGCCGGAGCGGAAGCGAAAAGGGCGATGGCGAGAATGGCGTTGGTCTTCATGATGGCTGTCTCCTTGGGACCGGGACATTTCCCCGATCGACTTGCGCATCATGCCGTGCTCGCGCTGAACCCGCTTTGAATGCGGCGTTCAGCTGAAATTCAGCCGCCGAGCCCGGGCTTCATTTGCTCTTCAGGCAGGAGACGGCGGCCGGCAGGCAGGCCGCGCCCACCATGGAGCAGCCGGTCGAGCCATCCTCGAGGCGAGCGCAGACGAGGCAGCCGTCGGTCCATTCGAGGCAGGCGGGATGGTCCTCGCCATAGGCCTGGGTCGGCTTTTCCTCCGCGGCGAAGGCCATGCTCGCGTAGACGAGCGCGAGGGCGAAGGCCGCGCGCGCTATCACGCCTCGCCCACGCGCTTGGGCGCGGAAAAGCCGGCGGCGTCCATGGCGAGATGAATCTTGTTCCGCAGGCCGGCGTCGTCGCCTTTGACGATCAGCGCGGCATTGTCGGCCAGCGCGCCGCAGAGCGCCTTCACCCAGGGCTCCTCGCTCTTGGCGAAATCGCCCAAAACGTAGGAATGCACGCGCGCCTTGTCGCCCGGATGGCCGATGCCGAGCCGCATGCGCTTGAAGTCCTGCCCGATATGGGCGCCGATGGAGCGCAGGCCATTGTGTCCGGCCGCGCCGCCGCCGATCTTCACGCGGCATTTGGCGGGGGCGAGATCGAGCTCGTCATGGAAGACGACGACATCCGACAGCGCGATCTTGTGAAAGCGCAGCGCCTCGCCGACCGATCGGCCCGATTCGTTCATATAAGTCTGCGGCAGCAGGGCGAGCACGCGCTCGCCGGCGATCGTTCCCTCGCGGACGACGCCCTGGAAGCGCGCGCGCGACGCAGAGAAACCATGGGCGTCGGCGATCTTCTCGACCGCCATGAAGCCGATATTGTGCCGATTCCCGGCATATTCGCGGCCGGGATTGCCGAGGCCGACGAAGAGCAGCATGGCCTTTTGGCTCCGAGCCGAGGGAGGGCGATCGGCGGCGCGCGCCGATCGCCCGTCGCCTTACTTCTTTTTCTCGGGAGCCTTGGCGGCCGGAGCGGCCTTGGCCGCCGGGGCGGCCTTGCCGCCCTTGCCCTTGACCGGAGCCGCGGCGGCGGCCGCAGCGGCCGCGATCTCCTCGGCCGTGATCACCGGCGGCGCGATCGACGCCACGGTGAAGTTCTTGTCGGGATTGGTCGGCTTGCAGTTCGCCGGCAGGGTGAACGCCGAGATCTGCAGCGAATCGTTGAAGTCGAGGCCGGTGAGATCGGCGGTGATGGCGTCGGGGATATTGTCCGCCGGCACCCACATCTCGATCGCGTGGAAGACGATGTTGAGCGAGCCGCCGCGCTTGATGCCGGGCGCCGCGTCATGATTGACGAAATGCACCGGAACGTCGACGCGCAGGCGCGAGCCCGCCTTCAGCCGCAGGAAGTCGACATGCAGCGGGAAGTCCTTGACGACATCGAGCTGATAGTCGCGCGGAATGACGCGCTCGGGCTTGCCGTCGATATCGAGCTCGAAGATCGTCGTGAGGAAATGCCCGGCGTAGATGAGCTTGGTCAGCTCTTTCTTGTCGAGCGAAAGCGGAGTCGGCGCCTCGCCGCCGCCATAGATGACTCCTGGTATACGGCCCTCACGGCGAACGCTGCGGGCGGCCCCCTTGCCTGTCCCGCTGCGCACCGTGGCCGCGAGCTTCTTGATCTCGGCCATTTCGGTGTCCTTTTTTCAAAGAGAAAGCGCGCCTTTCGCCTCCAGGGGTGTCGGATGCCGGCGCGCTGCTGCGGCTTATAGGCGAGGCCAAATTCGGAGGCAAGGCTCGGGGCGGGCGTCGAATGGCCGTCGCGCCGCGCGCCGTGAATGGTTTTCGGAGACCAAACCCATGACGAAACACCGAATTTATACGACGAGCTTCGCGAGCGTTTATCCTCTCTATGTCGCAAAAGCCGAGAAGAAGGGACGCACGAAGGAGGAGGTCGATCAGATCATCTCTTGGCTGACCGGCTATGATCGAGCGGGGCTTCAGTCTCGGCTGGACGAGCAGACCGACTTCGAGACATTTTTTGCCCTCGCTCCAAAGCTCAATCCGTTGCGCGCCTCTATCAAGGGCGTCGTCTGCGGCGTTCGCGTAGAGGACATCGCGGAGCCGATCATGCGGGAAATAAGATATTTGGACAAATTGATCGACGAGCTGGCGCGCGGGAAGGCGCTCGACAAGATCCTTCGCAAGAGCTGAGCGCGGGGCGGTCGATCGTCGGCGCGCCGCGCGCCATGTAGCGCCCGCCGCCCTGAAATCCCGAACGTAGCCGCCCTTTTCGAAGCAGGAAGCTTGACAGCTATTTTTCGAGTCAGTTATATAACTAATAAGTTAAATACCTGACAGGTAATCAATGCCGGACCCCCTCAGCGCCACCTTCGCCGCCCTCGCGGACCCGACGCGCCGCGCGATCCTCGCCCGGCTCGCGCAGGGCGAAGCCTCGGTCGGCGAGCTGGCAGCGCCATTCTCGATCAGCCAGCCGGCCGTCTCGAAACATTTGAAGGTGCTGGAGCAGGCCGGCCTCATCACCCGCACCCGCGCCGCCCAATCGCGTCCCTGCAAGCTGGATGCGGCGCGGCTGCGCGAAATTTCCGACTGGCTCGAGACCTATCGGCGTTTCTGGGACGAGAGCTTCGATCGGCTCGACGCCTATCTCGCGCAATTGCAAAAGGGCGACCCCGATGCTCCAAAGAATTGACGACGTCCTCCCGCCGCTCTCGATCACGCGCCGCTTCGCCGCGCCGCCGGCGCTCCTCTTCGACGCATGGCTCGATCCAAAGGCGGTCGGCGGCTGGCTGTTCCGCACGCCGAATGGCCAATCCGCCCATGTCGAGATCGACGCGCGCGTCGGCGGCGGCTTCGCCATTCACGAGCAGCGCGGCGAAATCCTCGCGACGCATTTCGGCGAATATCTCGAGATCGAACGCCCGAGCCGTCTCGTCTTCACCCTGGGAATGCAGCGCGACGGCGCATCGACGCGAATAGAGATCGACATTCGCCCCGACGGCGCCGGAAGCCTCTTGACGCTGACGCATTATCTGACGCCGGAGGCTGCGACGAAATCCTTCGCTTTCCGCGCCGGCTGGACCGGAATTCTCGAAGGCCTCGCGCGTCAGGCCGGCGAAGCGGATGCGCCGCATCGGCTCATTCTGCTGCGCACATTCGAGGCGCCGCGCGCGCTCGTCTTCAAATGCTGGACGGAGCCGCAGCATATGATGCGCTGGCTCTGCCCCGCGACATTCACCGTGCTCTTCGCCGAGAATGATCTGCGCATCGGCGGCAAATGGCGCGCGGGAATGCGCTCGCCGGAAGGCGAGGAGTTCGTCCATCACGGCGAATATATCGAGATCGACGCGCCCGCGCGGCTCGTGATGACGCATGAATGGGAGCGCAATCATCTCGAGCCGAAAGCGCTGACGACGATCGAGGTGCAGCTCACCGAGCAGGACGGCAAGACCGAGATGATCTTCGTGCAGAGCGGCCTCGCCACCGCCGAGTCCGCCGCCTCGCACGGCCATGGCTGGACCGGCGCTTTCGATTCTCTCGCCGAGCTCGCGCGCGAGCTGGCGACGCGCGATCATTGAGGAGGCGTCATGTCCGACAATGCTCGCATTTCCATCCCTTCGGACGTCCCGGAGATATCCGGCGCGCGCCTCTTCGATGCGCCGCGCGCGCTGGTTTTCGACGCTTTCGCCGCGCCGGATCGGCTGGCGCGATGGTTCGGGCCGAAGGGTTTCTCGCTCACGACGCGAGCTTTCGCGTTTGCGCCCGGCGGCGTTTGGCGCTTCGTCATGCACGGCCCGGACGGGCGCGATTATGAGAATAAGATCGTCTTTCGCGAAATCCTGCGGCCGGAGCGCATCGCCTATTTTCATCCTGGCGATGACGAGACTGTCGAGCCTGTTCGGATGGAGACGATCATCACGCTCTCGGAGCAGGGCGAGAAGACGCGCATCGATTGGCGAATGCGCTTTCCTTCGCTCGCCGAGCGCGATCGCGTCGAGCGCGACTATGGCGCCGCCATCGGCCTTTCCGAAAATCTCGGACGGCTCGGCGATTTCGTCGAGGAATCGGCAGGTCCCGTCTTCGTCGCGTCACGCCGCTTCGCCGCCTCGCGCGAGCTCTTGTGGAAGGCGTTCGCGGAGCCGGAGCGCATGGCGCAATGGTTCGGGCCGAAAGGGATTCCCGTCGTCGCGTCGCAAATGGATTTTCGTCCCGGCGGCTCCTATCACTATGGGCTGCGGACGCCCGACGGCGGCGCCATTTGGGGCCTTTTCGCCTATCGCGACATCGAGGCGCCCGCGCGCATCACGCTCATCGCCTCCTTTTCCGACGAGAATCGCGGGCTGGCGCGGCATCCGCTGAGCGAGACTTGGCCGCTGAAGGTCGAGACGACCTTTCTCTTCGCGGATACGGAAAGCGGCGGCTCCGAGCTGACGCTGCGCGCGCGACCCTTCGAGGCGAGCGCGGAGGAGATTGCGACTTTCGCCGGCGCGCTCGACGCCCAGGGGAATGGCTGGACCGGAACGCTCGAGCAGCTCGAGAACTATCTCGTCCAGGCCTGAGCCAATTTCCAAAATCATTCGAAGCAAAGGAGCATTCGATGACGATGAAGCCTTATCTGTTCTTTTCCGGCCGCGCCGATGAAGCCATCGCTTTCTACCAGAAAGCGCTCGGCGCCGAGGTTCAATTCTTGCTGCGCTTCGACGAGAGCCCCGAGCCGCCGCCGCCCGGCGCGCTCGCGCCCGATTGGGGCCGAAAGATCATGCATTCCTGCCTTCGGATCGGCGATTCGGAAATCTTCCTTTCGGACGGCTGCGAAACGGCGGCCGCGCGCTTCGAGGGCTTCGGCGTCTCGCTCGAGGCGAAGTCCCCGGCGCAGGCCGAAAGCTTCTACGGCGCGCTCCTCGACGGCGGCGAAGCGCGCGTGCCGCTCGGCGAGACCTTCTTCGCGACGAGCTTCGGCATGGCGGTCGATCGCTTCGGCGTGCTGTGGATGATCATCGTTCCCAAATAGCGGTCGATGACGACGGTTGACGAAGCGCCCCGCGCGGACATGATCTCCCCTCACGAAACGAGCGCCCTTCCGCGGCGCTCGCGGGGAGACATGTGATGACAATTCAACCTTATCTCATCTTCGACGGCCGCGCCGAGGAAGCCGCCGCCTTCTATGAGAAAGCGCTCGGGGCGCAGGTTCAGATGCTGATGCGCTACAAGGATTCGCCTCTGGCGCCGCCCGCGGACATGATGCCGCCGGGCTGGAACGCCAAGGTGATGCATATGGCGCTGAAGATCGGCGACGCCGTCGTCTTCGGCTCGGATGGCGACGGCGTCGAGAGCGGCGGCTTCAAAGGCTTCTCGCTCTCCTACAGCGCCAAGACCCTCGAGGAGGCCGAACGCGTCTTCGCGGCGCTCGCCGATGGCGGCGAGACGCAGATGCGCTTGACCAAGACCTTCTTCTCACCCGCTTTCGGCATACTCACCGATCGCTTCGGCGTTCCCTGGATGGTGGTCGTGCCGCAATGACGGCGCGCGGCGCCTGCAGGAAAGCAGGCGCCGCTCCGCCCCTTCACGAGGTTGCAAATGTTGGAAATCATCGGCGCCGGAGTCGCCCTCGTCATCGCCATTATTCTCGTGCTGGCCGCGCGCCAGCCGGACGTCTGCCACGTCGCGCGCAGCATTTTCGTCGCCGCGCCGCCGGAGCGCATTTTCCCGCTCATCGATGATCTGAAAGCGATGAACGAATGGAATCCTTTCGCCACGCAAAAGGGCGTGAGCAATGTCTACAGCGGACCGGAGCGCGGCGTCGGCGCGGCCGATGATTTCAGCGGCGGCGGCAGCGCCGGCCGCATCGAGATCGTCGAATCGACGGAACCTTCACAGGTCGCGCTGTCCTTGCGCATGGATCGGCCGATGAGATGCAGCAATCGAGTCGAATTCACCATTGCGCCGCAGAATGGCGGCTCGCTCGTCACCTGGGACATGAAGGGCCGCCAGCCTTTCATCGGCAAGCTGTTCAGCCTCGTCATGAAGCCGGAGAAGATGGTCGGCGGGGCCTTCGAGCAGGGCCTCTCCGATTTGAAGCGGCTCGTCCAGACGGCGCGCGAGGAGGCGGCGGAATGACGCGATATGCGACGGCAAGCCCTCAGCTCGCCTGCGCATATCTCTCGGCCTGCTCGAGATCGACGGAGACGAGCTGCGAAATGCCGCGCTCGGCCTGCGTCACGCCGAACAGGCGATCCATGCGCGCCATTGTGATGGGGTTGTGCGTGATGGCGACGAAGCGCGTGTCGGTCTTCTTGCGCATATCCTCGAGCAAGGCGCAGAAGCGCTCGACATTGTAATCGTCGAGCGGGGCGTCCACCTCGTCGAGCACGCAGATCGGCGACGGATTGGTGAGGAAGACCGCGAAGATCAGCGACATTGCGGTGAGCGCCTGCTCGCCGCCCGAGAGCAGCGTCATCGTCTGCGGCTTCTTGCCCGGCGGGCGGGCGAGAATGTCGAGCCCGGCCTCCAGCGGATCGTCGCTCTCAATGAGCTGCAATTCCGCCGTGCCGCCGCCGAACAGCAGGCTGAACAGCTCCTTGAAATGCGCGTTCACCTGCTCGAAGGCGACGAGCAGGCGCTCGCGGCCCTCCTTGTTGAGGCTGGCGATGGCGCCGCGCAATTTCTTGATCGCCTCGGCGAGATCCTCGCGCTCGGCCATCATCTTGTCGCGCTGCGTCTCGATCTCGGCGAGCTCGTCCTCGGCGCGAAGGTTCACCGCGCCCAATCTTTCGCGATCCGCCTTCAGCCCTTCCAGCTTGCGTTCTATGTCCGGGATGGAGGGAAGCTGCGTCTCATCGCCGGTGACGCCGGCGAGCTCGGCGAGTGAATGCTCCTCGCTCTCCAATTCCATGGCGATGGCGTGCTCGACATCGGCGGCGCGGCGGCGCGCGGCCTCGAGCTGCGCCTCGCTGCGGGCCTTCTCCTCGCGCGCGGCGCTCATCGCCTCCAGCGCCATGCGGGCGGCGCGATCGGATTCCGCCTGCGCGGTCTCGCCGGTCGTTCGCGCGTCGGCGGCGGCGCGGCGGGCGGCCTCGGCCTCCTCGATCGCCGAGAGAAGATTGCGGCGCTGGAGCAGGAAGGTTTCCGGCGAATCGAATAGCCGCTCCTGCTCCTCGCGGGAGTCCTCGAGGCGGCGCTCCAATTCGGCGATGCGATCCTGCGCGCGGTCGCGCCGCTCCATCCAGGAGGCGTTCTCGCGCAGGATCGCCGATTTGCGGGCGGCGCGCGTCTCGGCCTGATGGCGCAGCGAGGTGAGCGCGGCGCGCGCTTCGCCGGCCTGGGCGCGCTCGGCGGCGGCGCGGGAGCGCACATGCTCCACCGCGCCGGCGAGCGAGGCGGGCTCGTCCAAATCGTCCAGCGCGCGCGCGGCGCTCTCCCGCTTCATCGCCGCTTCGTCGCGATTGGCGAGAATTTGCGCCTTGGCCTCCTGCAGCGCCGAGAGACGCTGGGCGATCTGGCCCAGGCGGCGCTCCGCCACCACATGGCGCTCGCGCGCTTCTTCCAGCGCGGCGCGGGCGCGGCGCTGCCCCTCGCGGGCGGCGCTCTCGGCGAGGGCGGCGGCGCGCGCCTGCTCCTGCGCCGTCTGCGCCTCGTCGGCGAGCGCGTCGGCGGCCTCGCGGGCGGCGGCGGCCTCGAGGCGCAAATCGGCGAGGCGATTCTTCTCGGCGAGGCGCCGGGCGGCCGGCGTCGGCGCCTCGGCCGCCTGGGTGAATCCGTCCCAGCGCCAGAGGTCGCCTTCCTTGGAGACGAGGCGCTGGCCGGGCTTCAGCATGGAGCGCAATGCTGCGCCCTCGCTGCGCAGCACGACGCCGATCTGCGCGAGGCGCCGGGCGAGCGCCGGCGGCGCCTGCACCATCTCGGCGAGCGTGCGAACGCCCGGCGGCAGCGAGGGATCGCCGGCGCCGGAGGTGAGCGCCCAATGGGCGGGGGCGGAGGTCTCGATGGAGGCGTCGAGATCGTCGCCGAGCGCGGCGCCGAGCGCGGTCTCATAGCCCTTCTCGACCGTGACGCTCTCGACGATCGGCGCCCAGAGATCGCCGCCGCCCGATTCCAGCAGCTTCTCCAGCGTGCGCGCCTCGGTCTCCAGCCGGCCGGCGCGCTTTTCCGCCTCGGCGAGCGGCTGGCGCGACTGGCTCTCGGCCTCGCGCGCCTCGATCGCCGATTCCTCGGCCATCAGCGCGGCCTCATCGGCCTCGCGCGCCTGCTCGCTCGCCATTTCCAGCGATTCGGCGAGGCGCTCCACCTCCTCCGCCGCGCCGCCCTGGCCGGCGATCAGCGCGAATTCCGTCTCGACGCGGGTCAGCTCGGCCTCGAAACGGGAGACGCGCTGCGTCTCCTCGCGCAGCGCCGCCTCCAGCGCGCCGCGCTTGGCGTTGACGCCGGCCAGCGATTGCTGCGCCTCGGAGAGCTCGGCCTCGGTGTGAGCCAGCGCCTCCTCTATCTCGGCGAGACGCTCGCGGGCGGCCTCCTCGCGCTCGGCGCCGATGGCGTCCTGCTCGGCCAGCTCGCCGCGCTCGTCCTCGAGCCGCTGCGTCACCTCGGCGGCGTCGTCGATCAGCGCGCGCTCGCGCTCGACGTCGCGGGCGAATTGCTCGGCGTGGCGGGTCAGCTCGGCGATGCGCTCCTTGGCCCGCTTCTCCTCGCCGTCCAACGCGTCGCGGGCCATGATCAGCCGATGCAGCGCCGCGCCGGCCTCGGCCTCCCTGTCGCGGAGCTTCGGCAGCTCGAAGGCGGCGAGCGCCTGCAGACGCGCGGCCTCGGCCTGCTGCAGCGTGCGCTCCTCGACGAGCTTCGTATCTTCTTCCAGCTTGCGCTCGGCGAGCTTCAGCTGCTCGCTGGCCTGGCGATGCGCGATATAGGCCGCGAGCGCCTCATTCTTGCGGATTTCCGCCGCCACGGCGCGATAGCGCTGCGCCTGCCGGGCCTGGCGGCGCAGGCTCTCGGTCTGGCCGTCGACCTGCTTCAGCACATCCTCGAGGCGGGTCAGATTTTCCGAGGCCGCGGTCAGCCGCAGCTCGGCCTCGTGCCGGCGGGAATGCAGGCCGGCGACGCCGGCGGCGTCCTCCAAAATGCGGCGGCGCGCCTGCGGCTTGGCGGAGATGATCTCGCCGATCTGCCCCTGGCGCACCAGCGCCGGCGAGCGCGCGCCAGTGGCGGCGTCGGCGAAGAGCAGCTGCACATCCTTGGCGCGCACCTCGCGGCCATTGATCCTATAGGTGGAGCCCGCCTCGCGCTCGATGCGGCGGGTAACTTCCAAAGTCTCGGCGTCGTTGAAGGCGGCGGGGGCGGTGCGGGAGCTATTGTCCAGCACGAGGCCGACCTCGGCCACATTGCGGGCGGGGCGCGAGCCGCCGCCGGAGAAGATGACGTCATCCATCCCCGAGCCGCGCATGTTCTTATAGGAGTTCTCGCCCATGACCCAGCGCAGGGCCTCGACGAGATTGGACTTGCCGCAGCCATTGGGTCCGACGACGCCGGTCAGGCCCGGCTCGATCAGAAAATCTGTGGCCTCGCAGAAGCTCTTGAAGCCGAGGAGACGGAGCCGCTGGAATTTCATGCGCGCCAGAGCGCCACAAAATAGCGGGGAAGGCAAGAAATAGGGCGCGATATGTTGTGGGATTCGCGCGCGGTCGCGTCAGGCGACGCTTCTGGGGAGCTGCGCGCCCTCCTCTCCCCAGAAGGCGAGCTCGCCGCGTCCCTTGCGCTTCGTCCGGTAGAGGGCGGAATCGGCGCATGAGACGAGCTGCTCCAGTCTCGTTCCGTCTCGCGGAGCCAGAGCGACGCCGCCGCTGACGCCGATGTGGATTTTTCGTCCGGCGAGATCGTAAGGCGCGCCGATCGCCTGCACGATGCGGCGCCCGAGAAGCTCCGCCTCCTCCGCGACCTGTATCCCGAGCTGGATGATGACGAATTCGTCGCCTCCGAGACGGGCGACCGTGTCTCCCTCGCGCACGGTCTGCGTCAGCCGTTCGGCGACGGCCTGGAGGAGCGCGTCGCCCGTGATATGGCCGAAATTGTCATTGACCTCCTTGAAGCGGTCGAGATCGAGATAATGAAGCGCGAAAAGGCCTCCGGCCCGCTCGAGATGCGCGCCGGCCTCCTCCAGCTTCTCTTGCAGCCGAATGCGATTGGCGAGGCCCGTCAGATGGTCTCTGCCGGCCAGCGCCGCGAGATCCAGCTTCGCGACGATCTGCTGTCGGACCGTGTCGTAGAAGTCGTCGACCAATCCGAGGCCGGCCATGGCGAAAACGCCGACGACGGCCGCTTGAGTGGCGAAGACGGTCTGCGCATACCAGCCCTCTGCGCCGAGCGCGCGCATTCCGAAGCCCGCCACTGTCGGCATGGTCGCCAGCGTCACGCTCCCCAAGCAGATCTGAGGACGGGCGGACAGGCGCGTGACGACGCCGGCGCCATAGGCGAGGATCAGCGTCGTCACCAGCATCGGGCTCAGCATGACGTCGGCGACGGCCGCCTCCGCCGTGAGCGCGCGCGCGTTCAGCGCGCCGAGCAAGGCCGCGAAGGCGAAGCTGCCGAGGGCGTAGCGCCTGTCCCACCGCCGGGCCTCGCTCGCCGTGGGGCGCGATGCGGCGCGCCGACGGCGATAGAGCAGCATGAGGGCGATGCGGGCGCCGGAGACGGCCGCGCCGGCGAGGGTCACGAGCAGAAGCAGGCCGTCGCCGGTCCGAATCGTCAAAAGCGCGCCGATGCACACCATGGTGACGCCCATGATGGCGATGGGCGGAAGAGCCCTGTAGACGACATCCACGAGCTCGACCAATGCGGCGTCTGGAAGCTCGTTCGAACGCCGTGAAAAGCGTTGCAAGTGTTTGGTCAGCATGGATCGCTCGCGCCGTTTCATCGACGATAGACTCGACGGCGAGCGAGAGCCAGAACAGAAGCGCGCGGTTCTGCGCCTATAGGAAACGGCAGCTTAAGCTTATGATCCGCCGAGGGCTCGCAGCCTCGCGGCGCTCGGTCACGCCCCCGCCGTGATGAATTGCGCCCTGGCCAGATCGGCGAACAGCCCGCCCTTGGCCACCAGCTCGTCGAAAGTCCCGCTCTCGACGATCTCGCCGCGATCCAGCACCAATATGCGGTCCGCATGGCGCACCGTCGCCAGACGATGTGCGATGATGAAAGTGGTGCGGCCGGCGGTCGCCGCCTCCAGCGCCTTTTGCAACTGACGCTCGGTGGCGGCGTCCAGCGCGCTGGTCGCCTCGTCGAAGATCATGATCGGCGGGTCCTTCAGCAGCGCGCGGGCGATGGAGAGGCGCTGTCGCTCGCCGCCCGACAGCGTGCGGCCGCGCTCGCCGACCAAGGTCGAAAGCCCTTCGCTCTGCCGCGCCACGAGATCGCGCGCCTGCGCCAGCTCCACCGCGCGGGCGATCTCTTCTTCGTTCGCATCCGGCTTGCCGACGCGCAGATTTTCCTCGATCGAGCGGGCGAAGAGCATGGGCTCCTGAAACACGACGCCGATGTTGCGGCGGAGCGACGTCAGCGTCATGTCGCGAATGTCGACCCCGTCGATCGTGACGCGGCCCTGCGCGGGATCGAAGACGCGATGCAAGAGGCCGAGCGTCGTCGATTTGCCCGAGCCGGTCGCGCCCACCAGCGCAATAGTCTCGCCCTGCCGCGCCGAGAAGGAGACGTCGCGCAGCGCGAGGCGCTCGCCGCCGTAAGAAAAGCTCACCTTCTCGAAGGCGACGGCGCCTGCGAGCCGTCCCATGTCGCGCGCATCCTCGCGATCGGCGACCGTCGGGCGCGTGTCGAGAATGGCGAAGAATTCGGCGATCTTGGGCGCGAGCAGAAAGAGCACGTTGAGGAAGCCGACCATTTGCTCGAGGCGGCCGATCAGCATCGTCGCAAAGCTCATGAAGGCGACGATCTCGCCGATGGAGGCGAGGCCCTGCAAATGCAGCCAGGCGCCGAGCAGGAAGATAACGAGCAGGGTGAGCGTCGCCGAGGCGCGGCTCGCCACTGCGGCGAGCGCCCACCAGGAGAGCACCGGAATTTGCGCCGCGAGCAATTCGTCGATGATGCGTCGAAGCGCATTGGTCTCGCTCTCTATGCGCGTGAAGCTCTGCACCACGGCGACATTGCCCAGAGCGTCGGAGGCGTGCTCGGCGAGCGAGGAATGATGACGCTCCACCTTGCTCTGCAATTGCTCGGTGCGACGCAGGACGAAAGAGGTGAGCGCGCCGAAGACGATGACGAGAAGGATGAGCGGCAGAGCGAGCCGCCAATTGACGAAGAGCGTCGCCGGCAGCAGCACGAAAAGCGCGATGAAGGAGGCGCAATTCTCGCGGAAGAAGGAGAGCCACAGCCCCGCCATGCCGGAAGCGCCCTCCAGCATCACCTTCAGCAGCCGGCCGGAATGCGCGCCGGCGTGAAAGCTCGACGGCAGATCGAGCACATGCTCGAAATAGGCCGCCATCACCGCGAGCCGGCTCCGATGCGCGAGACGATCGGCGTGCAGCGCGACCAGCACGGAGGCGGCGATGGAGAAGAGGCCGAAGCCGGCCCAGGCCGCCAGCAGCGGCAGAAGATCGCCCCAAGCGAGCTTGACGCCCGCCGCCTGCGCGCGCGTCAGCACGTCGATGACGCGGCCGAACAGCATTGGCTCGGCGAATTGCGCAATGGCCACGGCGAGATTGGCCGCGACGAGGATTGCCGCGAGACGCTTCTGCGGCTTCAGCTGCGCGAGGACACGGAGATAGACAGAGAGAACGGACATGAGACAACTAAATGGGAGGGGCGATGGCGCGGTCTATAGCGGGCGGGCCGGGGAGCGCAAGGGCGCGCGAAACGCGAGCTTCGCGAATTCTCGCCGGCCACGCTTGTATTATCCGCCCATATGCCCCACATACGGTCTATCGAGTTTTCGGCCGGTCGACTCCTGCTTCGCGCCTAACGGCGCCCCGGGCACTATGACTTCCTCTCCAGAACATCGATCAAGCGAGGCGTCGCATGTCGCGAACGCCCCAATCCCCCTGTTCTTCGAAAGGACAAGTCATGCAGACCGGCATCGTGAAATGGTTCAATGCGCAAAAGGGTTTCGGCTTCATTCAGCCGGAGGCCGGCGGAGCCGACGTCTTCGTTCATATCAGCGCTGTCGAGCGCGCGGGCCTTCACGGCCTCGCTGAGGGCCAGAAGCTCTCCTATGAGATCGTCGTCGACCGGCGCAGCGGCAAATCATCGGCGGATCAGCTGAAGGTCGACTGACCTTTTAAGCGATCAGGCCCTGCGCGCCGACCGCGGATGTACCGGCGGCGAGCGCGGGGCCTTCTCCCCCGGTGGAGGCGCGTCGTTCCTTCGCGGATCGGCGCGTCGCACTCCATCCGAAAGGGCCGTCATTTTGAGCGCGCATTCGAATGAGCTCTCCCGCTATCAGCGGCTTCGCAAGGCGGCGCCGACGCATAAGTTCCGTCTCGGCGCGCAAATCTATCATCGCCTCGGCGCGCGATCGGAAAAAGAGACATTCCGAATCATGCGCCTGCTGCCCGACAGCGGCGCCGGATTCCAATATGTCATCAAAGGAGACCGAGACGGTCTCGAACGTGTCGTGACGGAAGCGGGAATGGAATTCGCCTGGTAATTTCTCGCTTCGGAGTGTTGCGCGTCGCTCGCGTTCGTCTCGTCCACGCAGGCCGCACAGCGGCGTCGTGATCGATTTTCGCGCTGAAATAGCGCGGACGACAGGGAGAAGAGCGATGAGCGCATTCGATTACGGCATGGAAGCCGGTCTTTTCTCATCCAAGGCGTCCGCCAAGCGGTCGCGATCCTATCAGAGCTCCGTCGAATTCCGGCGTTTCGCCCAGGCCGCGGAGGCGATTCGCTACGCGGTCGAGGATATGCCCGCCGCTTTGCTGGGAACCTGCTCGCTCGAGGTGGCGGAGGCGACCTATTCCGGCGCGGCGATCCGCGGCTTGTATGAAAGCGCGGAGTTTCCTCTGCCGCGGCGGATCGACTCGAAAAAATAAGTTCCGCGACGTGAAACGAGCCGTTTCAACTTTGCGTAGAGGCTTTCGGGACAAACCGCTTCACGGCGATCTGGTCGGAGCGGTCGCGCATGGCGCAGGCGTCGAACCATGCTTGCATCTTCAACAGAGTGTCCATGCTCATGCCGAACGCCTTCTCGATGCGCAGCGCCATCTCCGGCGACAAAGCCGCTTTGCCGTTCACGAGGTCGGACAAAGTGGCGCGGCGCACGCCTAGCGCATCGGCGGCCTGCGCAACCGAGAGATCGAGAGGCTCGAGGACCTCCTCGCGGATGAAAACGCCGGGATGCGGCGGCCTCATGCCAATGGTCACGGACGCGTCGGTCATCAGTGATAATCCTCCAAGTCGAGACTGGTGATTTCTCCGTACGGCATAACCGTACACATCGCAAATGTTTTCGAGCGGCGCCGCTGGAGCCCCGCCGCAGCCCGCGATAGAATCCCCCACCATGTCCACCGCCCCGCTCACCCGCGACGATTGCGCCCATTCCCTTCTCCCCCGGCCTGGCTCGCCGCCGGTGGAATGGGTCGTGGTGCCCGGCTTCACGCCCTATGAGGCCGCCGTCGCCGAGATGGAGGCGCTGGTCGAGCGCATCGCCGATGGCGCGGCTGCCGAGCGCGTGTGGCTGGTCGAGCATCCGCCGATCTACACGGCCGGGACCTCGGCCAAGGAGGCCGATCTGCTCGATGCGCGCTTTCCCGTGCATCGCACCGGGCGGGGCGGGCAGTTCACCTATCACGGGCCGGGACAGCGGGTCGCCTATGTGATGCTGGACCTCGCGCGGCGAAGGCGCGATCTGCGCGCCTATGTGGCCGGGCTCGAGGCTTGGCTCATCGAGACGCTCGCTTCGCTCGGCGTCGCCGGCGAGCGGCGGGAGGATCGCGTCGGCGTATGGACGCGCCGGCCGGACAAGCCCGCGGGCCTTTTCGGCGAGCCGGCCGAGGACAAGATCGCGGCGATCGGCGTGCGCGTGCGGCGCTGGACGACATTCCACGGATTGGCGCTGAATGTCGCGCCTGACCTCACGCATTTTTCCGGCATAGCGCCTTGCGGCGTGCGGCAGGCGCATCTTGGCGTGACGAGCCTCGCCGATCTCGGCAAGGTCTCCGACATGGCCGCGGTGGACGCGGCGTTGCGCCGCGCCTTCGAGCCGATTTTCGGAGCGACGACGGCGCCTCAGTCTCCCGAGAGGTGAGCGAAATCACGCACCACCTGCTCATAGACGTCGCGCTTGAAGGGCACGATCAGCTGCGGCAATAGCGCCGCGCGCTCCCAGCGCCAAGCGTCGAATTCCGGCTCGTGCCGGCCGCCGCCGGGACGTTCTATGTCGATCTCCGCCTCCTCGCCCTCGAAGCGGAAGGCGAACCATTTCTGAGTCTGGCCGCGATATTTGCCTTTCCAGCGCTTGGCGGCCTCGGGCGGCAGATCGTAGCTGTACCAATCCTGCGCCTCGGCGAGCACGGAGACGCTGGTCACATTGGTCTCCTCGTGCAATTCGCGCAGCGCGGCGGCGAGCGGCTCCTCGCCCTCGTCTATGCCGCCTTGCGGCATTTGCCATTCATGCTCGATCACCTGCGGATCGGCGCGCTTGGAGAGGCGCCGGCCGAGAAAGACGAGGCCTTTGGCGTTGATCAGCATGACGCCGACGCAGGGTCGATAGGGCAGCTCGCTCATTTCCACTTTCCGGCTCTCGCCTCTTTGTCCTCGATCCGCGACACCAGCGCGCTCAGCGGAACGAGCGCAATTCCCTTGCGCTCGAGCTCGCGCGCGAAACGCGTGAGGCGCGTCATCGTCTGCGGCAGCGTGCCGGCGGCGACGATCGCCTGACCATTGCGGCGCGCGAGCGCCTCGATCTGCGTCAGCGCCTTCTCCAGCGCCTCGCCCGAGGCGCCGGCGTCGATCGCCACATCCGCCCGCGCCGCCGTCAAGGCGAGACGCGGCGCGAGAGAGGAGACGAGCGAGCGCGGCGAGGTGCCGTCGTCGAGATAGAGCAGGCCGCGCCCGGCGATGTCGGTGAGCGTCGGAGTCAGCGCGGTCTCGTCGGCGGTGAATTGCGCGCCGAGATAATTCACCACGCCGATATAGCCGGAAAAGCGGCTCATCAGCCAGTGCAGATCCTCGAGGCCGGCGCCGCGCGTCGTCAGCAGCGTATGCGGCCCGGGATTTTCGCGCGGATAATCATAAGGCTCCATCGGCGCCTGCAGCAAAATCTCATGGCCGCGGTCGCGCGCCTTGGCGGCGACGCTCTCGGGATCGGCGCCATAGGGCGCGAGCGCCAGCGTGACGGCGCCGGGCAATTCGTCGATGGCGCTCGCCGTGAGCTGCGCATTGAGCCCGACGCCGCCGACGACGAGCGCGATGCGGGGCGCGCCGGCGGGCAGGCGCGCGCTGATCGTCGTCGGGCGGGCGTAGACTTCCATCGGCTTCGCGCCATCGGCGCCGATCTTGGGCAACGGGCCGCTGCGGCCTTTCTCCACCAGGCGCTTGTCCGGCGCCGGCGCGAGCGCCGTATGCTGCTCGTCGAGCCTTATGATGAGCGCGCCGGGCGGCTCTGCGCCGCCGATGCGCGTGACCTTGACGCCGGAGCGCTTCTCTATGTCGGCGATCTCATCTGCGCGCTTGTCCTCCTCCGTGACCGCTGCGCGCTCGGCGGGAGCGCTCGCCGGCGCGGACGGCGGCTCGACCGTTTCGATGCGCGCGACGGCGATGGGCTGGCCGGCTCGAGGATCGCGCGAGGACAGGAGAAGCGCGGCGCCGCCCGCTCCGCAGAGCAGCGCTGCGGCGACGAGGCTTTTCGTGCGCGCGCCGCGCCGGCGCGCCGGGCGTGGCTCCAGCGGCTCGTTCAAGCCCAAAGGCTCGTTCAATTCGTCGGTCATGGCCCGCGGACGGCTCCCTCTTGCGGCGGCGCGAATCGCGGCGCCTCCCGATCAATGTGGAATCACGAGACCGCCAGCGCCAGCGCCGCCTGCTGCTGCGTGGTCATGCCGGCGATCTGCGTCGTGGTGAAGGCGGCGATCTGATTGCCGTTGAGCGCCAGCAGCTCTGTCGTCGTCAATGCCGCTATGGCGGATGTGGTGAGCGCGGCCACTTGCGTGGTGGTGAGGCCGGTGAGCTGGAGCGCGTCGAAGGAGGCGATGACCGAGCCGTCGAGATTGCCGAGCTGCTGCGTGGTGAGCGCGCCGATCTGCGTCGAGGTCAGCGCATTGAATTGCGTGGACGAGAGCGCGCCGAGCTCGGTGGTGGTGAGATTGACGACCTGCGTCGTCGCCAGCGCGGAAATCTGCGATGTGGTGAGCGCGCCGACCTGCGTCGTCGTCAGCGCGCGCAATTGCGGGCGCAGCAGGCCGCCGAGCTGAGCGTTGGTCAGCGCCGCGATCTCCGTCGTCGTCACCGCCTGCATCTGCGTCGTCGTCAGCGCCGCGAATTGCGTGGATTGGAAGCCGGAGAATTGCGTCGTCGTCAGATCGGCGATCTGCGTCGCCGAGAGGCCGGAAACACCGTCCGAGGAGACGGCGCCCATCTGCGTCGCGCTCAATGCGGCGAGCTGCGTCGTGGTCAGCGAGGCCGCCTGCGTCGCGGTGAGGCCGCCGAGCTCGGTGGCGGAGAGCCGGGCGATCAGCGTCGAGGTGAGGCTCGAAAATTGCGCCGAGGTCAGCGCTCCGATCGCCGAGGCCGAGAGGCTGGCGAATTGCGTGGAGGTGAGCGAGGCGATTTCCGTCGTGCTGAGGCCGGCGACCGCGCTGGGCGAAAGAGCGGCGATCTGATCCGCCGAGAGCGCGGCCGATTGCGTGTCGGCGAGGGCGGCGATCTGCGTCTGGCTGAGGCCGGAGACGCCGGTCGTCGAGAGATAGGAGATTTGCGCCGCGCTCAGCGCCGTCAGCCGATCTGTCCCCAGCGCGGCGACCTGCGCCGAGGTCAGTCCATAGATTTCCGCCGGGGTGAGCGTCTTCAGCTGCGATGTGGTGAGCGTGGCGAGCTGCGTGGTCGAGAGCGCGCCGATCTCGGTGGAGGTGAAGCCCTGCAATTGCGTGGTGGTGAGCGCGCCGAGCTCCGTCGTCGTCAGCCCGCCGACGGCGGTGGTCGACAGAGCGGCGATCTGCGCCGCGGACAGCGCCGAGAATTGCGTCGTCGTCAGCGCGCCGACCTGCGTCTGCGTCAGCCCGGCGACGCCCGTCGTCGCCAGCGCGGCGATCTGCGAGGCGACCAGCAGGCCGAGCTGCGTGGCGGTGAGCGCCGCCACTTGCGTCGCCGCCAGGCCGCCGATCTGCGTGCTGGTCAAAAGGCCGATTTGCGCCGTGGTGAGCGCCTGCACCTGCGTCGTCGTCAACGCGGCGACGCCCGTGGAGGAGAAGCTGCGGAACTGCGTCGTCGTCAGCGCGCCGATCTCGTCGCTGCTGAGCCCGGCGATGGCGGTGCTGGACAGGGCGGCGATCTGCGTCGAGCCGACGCTGGCGAGCTGCGTCGTCGTCAGCAGGCCGATCTGCGTGGCGGTGAGGCCGCCGATCGCCGTGCTGGTGAGATATTTGATCGCCGTGGTGGAGAGCGCGCCGATCCTGGTGGCGTCGAGCTGCGAGACCTCGGTGGAGGTCAGCCCGCGCGCCTGCGTCGCGGTGAGCGCGCCGACTTGCGTCGTCGTCAATGCGGCGAGCTGCGCGCTGCTGAGCGCGGAGATTTGCGTCGCCGCCAGCGCGCCGAATTGCGTCGCATTCAGCGCCTGCACCTGCGTCGTCGTCAGCCCGCTGATCGCCGAAGTGGAGAGCGCTGCGATCTGCGTGGCGGCGAGCGCGTCGAATTGCGTGGCGGCGAGCGCCGCGCCTTGCGTCTGCAGCAGGCCTTGCAGCTCCTGCGTCGTCAGAGCGGCGATCTGCGTCGTCGCCAGCGCGGCGAGCTCGCTGGTCGTCAGCGCGCCGATCAGCGCCGCGGTGAGGCCGCGCAACTGCGTCGTCGTCAGCGCCTGCAGCTCGGTGAGCGTGAGGCCGGCGATGGTCGCGGTGGAGAGGCCGGAGAGCTGCGTCGAGGTCAGGCGCGCGAGCTGATCGAGGCCGAAGGCGGCGATCTGCGTCGCGGAGAGCGCGCCCGCCTGCGTCGAGGTGAGCGCGCCGATCTGCGTCGTGCTGAGCGCGGCGACCTCGGTGGTCGTCAGCGCGGCGACGGCAGTGGTGGTGAGCGCGGCGATCTGCGTGCCGGCGAGCGCGCCGAGCTGCGTCGTCGTCAGCGCCGCCGCTTGAATGTCGGTGAGGCCGGCGAGCTCGGTCGTCGTCATGGCGGCGAGCTGTGTCGTGGTGAGCGCGTTCAGCTGGCCGAGCGTCAGCGCGCCGAGCTGAAGCGCGGTGAAGCCGCGCAGCTGCGTGGTGGCGAGCGCGGAGACGACGCTGGTCGAAAGGCTGGCGACGGCATCCGCCGAAAGGCCCGCGATCTGCGTCGCCGCCAGCGCGGCGATCTGCGTCGCGGTGAGAGCGGCGAGCTGCGTGTCGACGAGCACGCTCATCTGCGCCGTGGTCAGCGCGCCGAGCTGCGTGGTGGTGAGAGCGGAAATGTCGCTGGTCGACAATCCGCTGACGCCGGTCGTCGACAGCGCGGCGAGCTGCGCCTTCTGCAAGGCGGCGAGCTGCGCGATGGAGAAGGCGGCGATCTGCGCATCCGACATGGCGCGCATCTGCGTCGACGTGAGCGCTGCGACCTGCGTCGTCGTCAGCATGGCGACATCGGCCGTCGACAGCGAGGCCACGGCGCTCGTCGCCAGCGCGGCGATCTGCGTGGTGACGAGCGTCGCGAGCTGCGTCGTCGACATGGCGGCGATCTGCGCCGCGCCGAGGCCGGACATGGCCGCGGCCGAGAGGGCGCCGATCTGCGTCGCGCTCAGCGCGCCGATCTGCGCATCGGACAGCACGGCTGTCAGCAGCGCGCCGATCGCGCCGATCTGCGTCGTGGTGAGAGCGGCGACAGCGGTGGAGGTGAGGGCGCCGAAGCCGCTGGTCGAAAGCGCGGCGACCTGCGTCGAGGTGAGCGCGCCGAGCTGCGCGGCGGAGAGCGCGCCGACCTGCGTGTCGGCGAGCGCCTTGACCTGCGTCGAGGTGAGCGCGGAAACTTGCGTCGTCGACAGCTCGGCGATCTGGCTCTGCCAGAATCCGCCGATCGCAACGGCCGAGAGCGCCGACACTTGCGTCGTCGTCAGCGTGTCGATCTGCGTGAGAGTGAGCGCGGCGAGCTGCGTCGATGTGAGAGCGGCGGCCTCGGTCGTGGTCAAGGCGCCGAGCTGCGTCGTGCTCAGCGTGGCGATCTGCCAATCGGCGAGCGCGCGCGTCTGCACGGCCGTCAGAGCGCCGATCTGCGTCGTGGCGAGCGAGGCGATCTGCGCGCTGGTCAGCCCGGCGGCGGCGGTGGAGGTGAGGGCGGCGATCTGCGTGGTGGCGAAGGCGGCGAGCTGCGTCGTCGTCAGCGCTGCGACCTGCGTGTCGGCGAGGCCGGCGAAGGCGCGCGTCGGCATTGCGGCGATCTGCGTCGCGCTCAGCGCGGCGATCTGCGTCGTCTCGAGCGAATTGACCTCGGTCGCGGTGAGGCCGGCGAGCTGCGTGGTGGTGAAGCCGGCGATCTGCGTCACGCCGAAAGCGTCGAATTGCGTCGTCGTCAGCCCGGCGATCTGCGCCGAGGTGAGGTTGGAGAGCTGGCTCGTAGAAAGATTGCCGAAGGCGGCGGAGCCGAGGCCGGAGATCTGCGCGGCGGTCAGCTGCGATATGGTCAGCGACTGGATCTGCGTCGCCGTCATATTGTCGAGCTGCGTCGTCGTCAGCCCGCGCGCCTGCGTCGAGGTGAGAGCGGTGAGCTGCGCCGTCGTCAGCCGGTCGATGGCGTCGGCCGAAAGTCCGCCGATCTGCGCCGAGGTGAGCGCCGCGGCCTGCGTCGTGGTGAGGCTCTGCAGCTCCGTCGTGGTCAGCAGATTGAGGAATGTGGTGGAGAGCGCCGACATTTGCGTCGAGGCGAGCGCGCCGATCTGCGTGACGCTCAATCCGCCATCGTCGCTGGAGACGAGCGCGCCGATCTGCGCGGCGGTGAGAGCGGCGATGGCGAGCGACTGTATCGCCGTCGTCGTCATGGCGCCGAGCTGCGTCGTCGTCAGCCCGCGCGCCTGCGTCGAGGTCAGCGCGGCGAGCTGCGCCGTCGTCAGATTGCCGAGCTGCGTCGTCGTCAGGCCGGCGATCTGCGCCGCGCTCAGCCAATCGACCTGCGTCGTCGTCAGGCTGGCGATCGTCGTCGCCGACAGCGCATTCAGCAGCGTCGTCGTCAACGCGCGAATCTGCGTCGAGGACAAGGCCGAAAATTGCGTGGCGGAGAGGTCGGAGAATGTGGTCGCGTTGATCGCCGCGAATTGCGCGGCGGCGAGCTCGGTGACGTCGAGCGATTGCAGCCCGGTCGTCGTGAGATCTGCGAGCTGCGTCGCCGTCAGCCCGCGCGCCTGCGTCACCGTCAGCGCGACGAGGCGCGTCGTCGTCAGATTGGCGAGCGTCGTGTCGGAAAGTCCGGCGATCTGCGCGGCGGAGAGGCCGGAAAATTGCGTCGTGGTGAGCGCGCCGAGCCGCGTCGCCGTGAGCCCGTTGAGCGTCGTCGTGGAGAGAGCGGCGATCTGCGTCGGGACCAGCGCCGCCACCTGCGCGTCGGAGAGATTGCCGACGCCGGTCGCATTCAGCCCGGCGATCTGCGCATTGGAGAGATTGGGGACCGAGAGCGATTGGATCTCGGTCGAGGTCATCGCCGCGAGCTGCGTCGTGGTGAGCGCGCGTGTCTGCGTGAGCGTCAGCGCCGAAAGCTGCGTCGTGGCGAGCTCGCCGAGATCGGTCGTCGTCAGCGCCGCGATCTGCGTCGCGGCGACGCCGGCGAGCTGCGTTGCCGTCAAGCTCTGCACTGCCGTTTGCGACAGGCTGTCGAAAGCCGTGGTCGTCAGCGAGCCGATCTGCGTCGAGGACAGCGAGCCGAGCTGCGTCGCGGTGAGCGCGCCGAGCTCGGTTCCGTCCAGCATGCGCGCCTGCGCCGCGCTCAGATTGCTCACCTGCAGCGCGATGATCTGATCGAGGCTGAGCGCGTCGAGCTGCGTGGCGGTGAGGCCGCGCACCTGCGTGGTGGAGAGGCTGGAGATCTGCGTGGTGGTGAGGCGCGAGACCTCGGTTGTCGAGAGCGCGGCGATCTGCGCGGCGGTGAGCGCCTGCAGTCGCGTCGTGCTCAGGCTGCCGAGCTCGCTCGTGTCGAGCGCATTGAGCTCGGTGCTGGTGAGCGCGGAGAGCTGCGTCGTGGTGAAGGAATCGAAATCGCTGGAGGCGAGCGCCGTAAATTGCGACAGATCGAGCCCGGCCAACGCCGCTTTGGACAGAGAGGCGACCTGCGTCGTCACCAGCGCCTGAAGATTGGTGGTCGAGAGATTATTGAGCTGCGTCGCCGTCAGCACGGCGATCTGCGTCGTGTCGAGCGCCTCTATGTCCGAGGTGTCGAGCTGACGCATTGTGGTCGTCGGCAGACGGGCGATCTGCGCGGTCGTCAGCGACGAGTAGATCGACGTCATGGCTGGCTCCGCTCCGCGCGCATGCTCTCTCCCGCCGGCGGAGGCGCCGCGGCCGGCGCGACGATCTTTGCCGAGCGAGGCTTGCGTGGGGCTGTGCGTTCGCCCGCCGCTCAGGAGGCGGCGTCGTCCCGCTCCGTGGCGCGCGCCGCCCAGTCGAGATAGGCGGGATCGCCGGCGGCGACGTCGAGGCGGATGATCTCCGGGACCTCATAAGGATGCGCGGCGCGAATGGCGGCGGCGAGCGCGTCATAGTCCCGCGCGCGGGCTTTGGACTGCACCAGAAATTCCGCGTCGGCGCGCGTCTCGCCCTCCCACACGTAGAAGCTGCGGATGGGGAATATCTGAACGCAGGCGGCGAGCTTGGCGGCGAGCAGGGCGCGGGCGAGCCGCTCGGCGCCCGCCTCTGTGTCGATCGTCGTCTGGACGACGCAGAATTTCGGCTCTTTCGCGCTCACGGGCGGGACTATGGGCGGGCTTTCGGGCGAAATCAACGCGTCCGCGGGCGGGGCGGCGCTTTTCTTGCTGGGCCTCGCGCAGGCGGCCGCGGCGCCGCGGCCGGCATTCGGAGAGGCTAAGGACATGTTCACCAGGGTCTGCAAGGAGGACACTGTTTTCGAAGGGGAAATGCGTCTCGTCATCGCAGATTCCCATTTCATCATCCTGGCCTTCGCCTTCGGCGGAGAGATCAAGGCCTTCCAAGGCGTGTGCCCGCACACCAATGCGCCGCTGGACACGGCCGATTTCGACGGCGAGGTGCTGACCTGCCCGCTCCATAATTGGACGTGGGACATGCGCACCGGCGACCCGATCCATCCTCAGGAAAGCCGGCTCGCCGAATATCCGGTCAAGATCGAGGACGGCGTCGTCTATATAGATACGGAGGGCGTCAGCCCCCTCTTCGCCGATCGCTGAGCGCGCGGCGGCAGGACCTCGATCGGCCTCGTATGCGGGAGCGAGCGAGGTGAGTTTCACAAGCGGTTGATCTCATTGCGCCGAACGCTAGGTGCGGTTCGGCGCGGACAGATCGACGAGATCGGCCGTGAGCGGGCGCGGGCGTATGGAGGGAAGATTCGGCTTTTGCCGAATCGGCAAAATTCTCTATGTTTCGCGCCGGATGCGTCTCTAGGCCACGAAGAGAGGTAGGAGATGAACCTGTCCGAACAGCCCCCCGTCGCCGAGGAGGCGTCGAACGGCGTCGAAGCCGTGAGCCTGGATGCGCAGCTCGAGGCGATGACCGCCGAGCGTGACCGCCACGCCAAGGACAAGATCGAGCTCATCACCAAGGCGAGCGCCTTGGCGAAGGAGCTGGAGACCGCCCGCGCCGAACTCACCGCCGCGGTGGAGGAGAAGGCGAAGGCCGTCGCCGCCGCCATCGCCGAGCATGAGGGCGTCGTCGCGCATCGCGATCGGCTGAGCGCCGAGCTGGACGCACTGCGCGCCGAGCTATCCGCCGCACATGGCGCCAAGGAGAAAGCCGCCGTGCTCGCCGCGCAGGCGAGCGCCGAGATCGCCCATTTGAAGGACCGGCTCACCGCCGCCGGCTCGCCCGATCCGCTGGTCGTGTTCTGCGACTTTGCGCAGGAGAAGCTGAAGCTCGCCGTCGCCTGGACGCGCTCCAAAATCCCGGAGGGCCATGCGGCGCTGCCCTGGTTCGACCGCATCGTCGAGGGCGTGGCCACGGCCGGCCGGCTGAGCGCCGATTTCCTGCGCTGGCTCGCGCCGCGTCTGGTCGAGGCCTATCAATGGGCCAAGCCCCGCGCGCTGGAGCTCTACGCCAAGGCGAAGAGCGAGATCGAGACGCGGTTGAAGCAGAGCTGAGCGCTCGGCTGCAAGGGCGTTCAAAAAGGGCGTGCGTCCCCCGACGCGCGCCCTTTTTTTTGCAGGATCGGCTCTCGTCATCGCGAGGAGCGCAGCGACGAAGCGATCCAGGAGCCGCCCCACGACACTGGATCGCTTCGCTTCGCTCGCGATGACGGCGGCTCCCGTGGAGCGCTGATATCGGGATCATGGCGTCGCCTGACGTCTCGGGGAGCGGGGGCGCGAGAGGAGCAGAGCGCGCCCGCTTCTGTCAAATCCGCTTCCCTTCGCCCCCGGGCGCTGCTATCCCCGCCGCCATGACGACGCGCAAAATCGACAATATCCGCAATTTCTCCATCGTCGCGCATATCGACCACGGCAAGTCGACGCTCGCCGACCGGCTGATCCAGGCGACGGGGACCGTCGCCGCGCGCGATATGGTCGAGCAGGTGCTCGATTCCATGGATATCGAGCGCGAGCGCGGCATCACCATCAAGGCGCAGACCGTGCGCCTCGACTATAAGGCCAAGGACGGCAAGGATTACGTCCTGAACCTCATGGACACGCCCGGCCATGTCGACTTCGCCTATGAGGTCTCGCGCTCGCTGAAGGCCTGCGAAGGCTCGCTGCTCGTCGTCGACGCGAGCCAGGGCGTCGAGGCGCAGACGCTCGCCAATGTCTATCAGGCGCTCGACGCCGGCCACGAGATCGTGCCCGTTCTGAACAAGATCGATCTGCCGGCGGCCGAGCCCGACCGCATCAAGGAGCAGATCGAGGACGTCATCGGCCTCGACGCTTCCGACGCCGTGCTCATCTCCGCCAAGACCGGCATCGGCATTCCCGATGTGCTGGAGGCGATCGTCACCCGCCTGCCGCCGCCGCAGGGCGACGATGAAGCGCCGCTCAAGGCGATGCTGGTCGACAGCTGGTACGACGCCTATCTCGGCGTGGTCGTGCTGGTGCGCGTCATCGACGGGCGCATGCGCAAGGGTCAGAAGATTCTGATGATGGGCACCAACGCCCATTATGAGATCGACAAGATCGGCGTGTTCAAGCCCAAAATGCTGGATGTCGCCTCGCTCGGGCCGGGCGAGGTCGGCTTCATCACCGCGCAGATCAAGCAGGTCGCTGACACGCGCGTCGGCGACACCATCACCGAAGACAAAAAGCAATGTGCGGAGCCGCTGCCGGGCTTCAAGCCGGCGCAGCCGGTGGTGTTCTGCGGCCTCTTTCCGGTGGACGCCGCCGATTTCGAGGATTTGCGCGCCGCCATCGGCAAGCTGCGCCTCAATGACGCGAGCTTTTCTTACGAGATGGAGACCTCCGCGGCGCTCGGCTTCGGCTTCCGCTGCGGCTTCTTGGGGCTGCTGCATCTCGAGATCATTCAGGAGCGTCTGCGCCGCGAGTTCGATCTCGATCTCATCGCGACGGCGCCTTCGGTCGTCTACAAGATCAAGCTGACCAATGGCGAGGAGATAGAGCTGCACAATCCGGCCGACATGCCGGATGTGGTGAAGATCGACGAGATTCTCGAGCCCTGGATCCGCGCCACCATCATGACGCCGGACGATTATCTCGGCGCGGTGCTGAAGCTCTGTCAGGATCGGCGCGGCGTGCAGGTCGATCTCAATTATGTCGGCAAGCGCGCCATGGCGGTCTATGACCTGCCGCTCAACGAAGTCGTGTTCGATTTCTACGATCGCTTGAAGTCGATCTCCAAGGGCTACGCCAGCTTCGACTATCACATCACCGATTATCGCGTCGGCGATCTCGTGAAGATGAGCATATTGGTGAACGCCGAGCCAGTGGACGCGCTCTCAATGCTGGTGCATCGCACGCGCGCCGATTCGCGCGGACGGCAAATGTGCGAGAAGCTCAAAGAGCTGATCCCGCCGCATATGTTCCAAGTGCCGATTCAGGCGGCGATCGGCGGCAAGATCATCGCCCGCGAGACGGTGCGCGCCTTCCGCAAGGATGTGACGGCGAAGTGCTATGGCGGCGACGCCACGCGCAAGCGCAAGCTGCTCGAGAAGCAGAAGGAAGGCAAGAAGAAGATGCGCCAGTTCGGCCGCGTGGAGATTCCGCAGGAGGCGTTTATCGCCGCGCTGAAGATGGAGGATTAGGGCGCCGTCTCGGACGCGCCCCATCGAGGGAGAAAGTCGATGACGGCGCTGCCTGTTCCATTTCGCTCCGCTCTGATTTCCGCTCTTCTCGCGCTCGCCGCTCCCGCCGCTCCCGCCGCCGCTGCGCCGCTCTGCGCATCGGGCGCGAGTTCCGCCCCGCGCGCGGCTCCCGCCTCCCTCGCGCCGGCGATCCGCCGCGCTTTCGGCCTCTCGGGCGACATAGGCGGGGCCTATTACCGCTGCTCGGGCGGGCGGACGCTCGCCTGCGTCGTCGGCGCCAATCTCCCCTGCTTCAAGGCGAACAGATCGCGCGCTCTGCCCGGCGCCGCGCAATATTGCCGCGAAAATCCGGGCTCCGATTTCATCCCCATGGCCGCGACCGGCCATGACACGATCTACGAATGGAAATGCGCGGGCAAAAAAGCGCGGCCGGGAAAGCAGGTCGCCCCGCTGGATGCGGAAGGCTATTTCGCGGAAAATTGGAAGCCGGTGGAGTGAGCGGGCGAAATCGCCGGCCGGCCGCCCCCTCCTTCACCCCGGCCGAATATCCCTCTGTTCAGGCGAAAGCCGGCCGTATATCAATGGCGCCCTCGGCCCCGCCGCCGGCCCGATAAGAGTTCCCCGAGGAGCCAGACGTTGACCGAACTGAAAGACCTCTACGACATCGGCGAGATTCCGCCGCTCGGCCATGTTCCCGCCAAGATGCACGCCTGGGTCGTCCGCAAGGAGCGGCATGGACCGCCCGAGGAGTCGATGCAGCTCGAGGTGGTTCCCACCTGGGAGCTCGACAGCCATGACGTGCTCGTGCTGGTGATGGCGGCGGGCGTCAATTACAATGGCGTCTGGGCCGCGCTCGGCCAGCCGATCTCCGTGCTCGACGTCCACAAGCTCCCCTATCACATCGCCGGCTCCGACGCCGCCGGCATTGTCTGGGCCGTCGGCTCCAAGGTGAAGCGCTGGAAGGTCGGCGACGAGGTCGTCGTCCACTGCAACCAGGACGATGGCGACGACGAGGAATGCAACGGCGGCGATCCTATGTTCTCCGCCTCGCAGCGCATTTGGGGCTATGAGACGCCGGACGGCTCCTTCGCCCAATTCTGCCGCGTGCAGGACCGCCAGCTCATGGAGCGCCCCAAGCACCTCACTTGGGAAGAATCCGCCTCCTACACGCTGACGCTGGCTACCGCCTATCGCATGCTGTTCGGCCACGAGCCGCATCGGCTGAAGCCCAGCGACAATGTCCTCATCTGGGGCGCCTCGGGCGGTCTCGGCGTGTTCGGCGTGCAGCTCTGCGCGGCGGCCGGCGCCAACGCCATCGGCGTGATCTCGGACGAGAGCAAGCGCGACTATGTGCTCTCGCTCGGCGCCAAGGGCGTCATCAACCGCAAGGACTTCAAGGGCTGCTGGGGCCAGCTGCCGACGGTCAACACGCCGGAGTTCAACGACTGGTCCAAGGCCGCCCGCAATTTCGGCAAGGCGATCTGGGACATCACCGGCAAGAAGGACGTCGACATCGTCTTCGAGCATCCGGGCGAGCAGACCTTCCCGCTCTCCTGCATGGTGGTGAAGCGCGGCGGCATGGTGGTGTTCTGCGCCGGCACGACCGGCTTCAACCTCACCTTCGACGCCCGCTATGTGTGGATGCGCCAGAAGCGCATTCAGGGCTCGCATTTCGCGCATCTGAAGCAGGCGGCCGCCGCCAATCGCTTCGTCGTGGACCGCCGCGTCGATCCCTGCCTGTCGGAAGTCTTCACCTGGGCGAAGATCCCGCACGCCCACACCAAAATGTGGAAGAACGAGCACGCCCCCGGCAATATGGCCGTGCTGGTCAACGCCCCGACCACCGGCCTGCGCAGCCTCGAGGATGTGGTCGCGGCTGCGGGGAAGAAGTGAGCCTCGTGCGATAACGCATTGTCAAAAAGGCGCTATCGGCCCTATATAGGCTAACATAAAAATTTTTATGTTAGCGAGAGCCGATGGCGGAGTAGGGCTTCTACGGAAGACGGGTCGAGCTCGCCGAGATCGATAAGATCTTGGCGCGCCGACGCTTTTTCTTTTGTGCGATCTCCGGGCGGCGGCGGATCGGCAAGACGTCGCTGATTCAGGAGGCGATCCGGCGGCGGGGGCTGACAGACAAGACTTTGTATATTCAAGTTCCCGACAGCGATGAGCGAGGGGTCGCTCAGGCTTTCGAAGATGCGATTGAAGACAGCGGCAATCCATTCGCTCGGGAAGCGAGCGCGAATTTTTTAGTAATTGCGACATATCTCCGTGCGTTTTGGTGGTTCGGCGGCATTTCTATAATTGATGAATTCCAATATTTTCATCGAAAAGCACTCTCGTCTTTTCAATCAATTCTTCAGTCTCGTATCGATGAGGCCAGATCTAGCGATCTACATGGCGGTTTGTTTACGCTGGGCTCGATCCATACGGAAATGACCGCGATTTTGGAGGATCGGGCATCTCCTTTGTTCAATCGTGTGACGGACAGGTTAGAAGTCTGTCATTGGGATTTTGAAACCCTCTTCGAAATGTTTCGCGCCCATGCGGTCAACGATCCTCGTCATCGCCTGTTTTTATGGTCGCTCTTCGAAGGCGTCCCGAAGTTCTATCGGGATTGCTTCGATCACGGCGCGCTTATTCCGTCGTCCGACTATCGAAAGAGCACCTTGCGAAAAATGTTTTTCGAAGGCTCCAGCCCCCTCAAGGACGAAGCTGACAACTGGTTCCTGAGAGAACTGCGCGGGCGATACGACACCGTCCTGACCTTGCTGGCGCGTCTCGGGCCTTTGTCGCATGGCCAGCTGAAAGCGGAATACGACCGCGCCGGTCCTGCGCAGGAAAATCAGCTCGCTGGCTATCTGAAGGTGCTCATCGAAAAATACGGCATGGTCGAGAAGCTCCAGCCGATCCTCTCGGCGGACAGGCAGCGAAACGCGCGCTACGTCATTACAGACAATTTTCTGAGCGCATGGCTCGCCGCAATTCAACGCAATGCGCGGCTCGCCCGAATTCGCCCGATCGAGGAGGCCGTCGCCAAAGCCGACGTGTCCCTCCAAACCCACGAGGGTTACGCCTTCGAAAAGCTCGTGCGCCAGATCACCGAGGAATGCTCCCGCAAGGGCGTCGGCGATTTTCCGCTGACGGAACTCGTCGCCGGCTATTGGAACAAGGCCGATGGCAGCGACATCGAGATCGATATGATCGCGCTGGACGAAACCAATCGTCGCATCCGGTTCGGTTCCTGCAAGCGTTCGGCCAGCGCGCATGACGCGCAAGCGCTCGCGACTTTCGAGGAACATGTCGCTCGCTTTCTGGCGACCAAGACTGGCGCGCCCTATCGCGACTGGAGAATCGAAAAAGCAGTGTATGCGCCGATTTTCTCGTCCTTCGAGCGTGAAGCGCTGGGGCGCGCTGGGATGGTCTGCATCGACATGGATGATTTCGAGCGGTGGCTCACTTTCTGATCGCGCTATTCCGCTCGATGCGCATTGACACGGAAAGCGCGAGCATGAAAAACTCGCACGAATTGCATACGACAGCGCAGAGGCCAGCACTGCCGATCGGGCGTGACTGCGTTGTCGTATCGTGCGAGCGCGCGCCGATGTGATGCCGGGTCGGACGGGCGCTTCGAGACGACTTCCCACGCTCTGCGCGGAAAGCTGCGAGAACGGCCCTCGGCGTCGGGAGGCGATTTCGCATGTTGGAAGCGCGCGAGCTGACCAAGAGATATGAGGGCAAGGCGGATCGCCCCGCCCTCGACCGGCTGAATCTGCATATTCCCGGCGGCGAGGCCTTCTGCCTGCTCGGCCCCAATGGCGCCGGCAAGACGACCACCGTCAATCTCTTCCTCAATTTTATCGCGCCGACCTCCGGCCAGGCGCTGGTCGGCGGCGTCGATTCGGCGCGCGAGCCGCTCGAGGCGCGGCGTCGTCTCGCTTATATTCCCGAGACGGTGATGCTCTATGGCGCGCTCAGCGGGCTCGAGAATCTCGAATATTTCACCGAGATTTCTGGCGGCCGCCGCCTCGCGCGGGCGGAATTGCTCGCGCTGCTCGGCGAGGCCGGGCTCGCGGAGGAGGCGGCCTTCCGGCGTGTCTCCGGCTATTCCAAGGGCATGCGGCAGAAGGTCGGCGTCGCCGTCGCTCTGGCGCGACGCGCGCAGGCGCTGTTGCTCGACGAGCCGACCTCCGGCCTCGATCCGCTCGCCGCCAATGAGTTCGCCGCTCTGGTCGAGAAGCTGCGCAAGCAGGGCATGGCCATATTGATGGTCACGCACGACCTCTTCCTCGCCAAGCAATGCGGCACGCGCATCGGCGTGATGCAGGCGGGCCGGCTCGTGTCCGTCTTCGGCGCCGACGACGTCGATCATCTCGGCCTCGAGCGGGCCTATCTCGAGCAGTTCAGAGGAGCGGCCGCATGAGCGAGATCGTCGTCGCGAAAGCGCCCGCCGCACAGGCGCCCGCCGGCCGTTGGCGCGTCGCCCGCGCCGTGGCCCTCAAGGAATGGGCGGAGCTGCGCCGCGACAGCCGCCTCGCCTGGCTGTTCGGCCTCGTCTTCCTGCTGATGCTCGGCGCGCTCGCTTTCGGCGCCGCGCAGCATATGCGGCTGGATCGCGAGCGCGCCGCCGCCGCCGCGACCGACCGCGCGCTGTGGACAGGGCAGGGCGCGAAGAATCCGCACGCCGCCGCGCATTTCGGCCAATACGCTTTCAAGCCGCAGAGCCCGCTGGCGCTCGCCGATCCGGGCGTCGACGCCTATGTCGGCGAGGCCGTCTGGCTGGAGGCGCATAAGCAGAATGAGGCGCAATTTCGTGCGGCGCGCGACGCCGGCGTCGGCGCGCGGCTCGGCGGATTGTCATTCGCCTTCGTGCTGCAGACGATCATGCCGCTCGTCGCCGTTCTGCTCGGCTTCGCCGGCTTCGCGGGTGAGCGCGAGCGCGGCACATTGCGCCAGCTGATGAGCCTCGGCGCCTCGCCCATCGATATTCTCGCCGGCAAGGCGCTCGCCGCGCTCGGCGCTCTTTCTGTCCTGCTCATTCCCGCTTTCGCCGCGGCCGTGCTGGCGACGCTCTTCCTCGCCGATCATGATTTCTCCGTCGCCGATCAGCTCGAGCGTCTGCTCGCGCTCTCCTTCGGCTATGGCCTCTATCTCGCCGGCTTCGTCTTTCTCGCGCTCGGCGTGTCGGCTTTTTCGAAGTCCACGCGCACGGCGCTGGTGCTCCTGCTCGCTTTCTGGCTCGCCAATTGTTTTCTCGCGCCGCGCGTGATGACCGATGTCGCCAAGCGCGTCGCGCCGCTGCCCACCGCGCTCGAATTCCGCAACGCTATCGCCGAGGACAAGAACAAGACCTTCGGCCATGACGAGACGCATCCGAGCTTCATCGCCTTTCGCGACAGCGTGCTGGCGCAATATGGCGTCTCGCGCATAGAGGATCTGCCGGTCAATTTCCGCGGCCTCGCGCTGCGCAAGGACGACGAGAACGGCTTCGTCATTTTCGACAAGCATTTCGGCGCGCTGCAGGCCGGTTTCGACGCGCAGGACAGGCTGCGCGCGGCGCCGGGCTTTCTCTTTCCCGCGCTCGCCATGCAGCCCTTCTCGACGAGCTTCTCGGGAACGGATTCCTGGCACCAATATGATTTCGCCACGGCGGCGGAGGCGCATCGGCGCCGCATTCTGACGGCGGCGAGCGAGGACCTCATCCATAACGCGCGCTATGGCGACGCCTTCTATGTCGCTTCGCGCGACATGTGGGAGCGCATTCCCTCTTTCGATTACGCCGCGCCGGCCGTTTCCTTCGCGCTCTCCCATGCGCGCGGCGATCTCGTCGCGCTCGCGCTCTGGGCCGTGCTGACCGCAGCGCTCGCCGGCTTCGCCGCGCGACGCCTCAGCCCATTGTGAGGCCCGCCATGACCTTCTCTGCATTTCTCGCCGCATGGCGGTTCGAATGGCGGCTTCTGCGGCGCGACGCCGCCGCATGGGCCGTGCTCGCGGCGATCGCGACAATGAGCGCGCTCGCCTTTTTCGACGGCGCCGAGCGCGTCGCCGCGCAAAAGGCGGCGATAGAGGATGCGCGGCGCGACGAGACGCTGCGCCTCGATTCGCTGCGCAAGGCGCTCGCCGATCTGGACGCCGGCCGCGTGAAGGGCGAGACGCCCTATCGCGATCCGCGCAACGCGGCCTTTGTCGGCGGCGGCTCCGCGGCGGCGGTGGCGGCGCTGGAGCCGACGCCGCTCGCGATCGTCGCCACGGGGCAGAGCGATCTTTTCCCCGCCGCGCTGAAAGTGACGAGCGGGACCAAGGACAGTTTCCTCTTCGCGGATGAGATCGAGAATCCGGCGCATCTCGCCAGCGGCTCGATCGATCTCGCCTTCGTCCTCGTCTTCGTGTTTCCGCTGACGATTCTCGCGCTCTGCTTCGATCTTTCGGCCGGCGAGCGCGAGAAGGGCACGCTCGCCCTCACCCTCGCCAGCGCGGAGAGCCCGACCGCCGTTCTGCTCGGCAAGCTGGCGGCGCGGGCGGGCCTGCCGATATTGGCGATGATCGCGGCGACCTGCGCCGGCGTCTATCTTCTGCGCGGGGCCGAGCCGCTCGGCTCCGGCGCTTTCGCGCTGCTCATTGCGGCGATCCTCGCCTATGGCGCCTTTTGGGCGTTGCTCGCGGCCGTCGTCGACAGTTTCGGCAAAAGCTCCGCCTATAATGCGCTGGCGCTCATCGCCGTCTGGGCCGGCGTCACCATGATCGCGCCCGCCGCCGTCAACACGCTCGCCGACGCGCTCTATCCGGCGCCTTCCCGCTCGGAAATGACGCTGGCCGCGCGCGCCGCCACGACCGACGCCGATCGCGAGCGCGACGCCGCCCTCGCCCGCTACGCCGAGGAGCACCCCGACGCCGCGGCGGCGGAGATGAAGCTGGGCGACGCCAAGGAGCGCACGATCCGCCGCCTCGCCGTGCTGGAGACGGCCAATGCGCGCGTCGAGGAAGTGATGGCGCGTCACGAGGCGCAGCTCGCCCGCCAGCGCGCGCTCGCCGACCAGCTGTCCTTTCTGTCGCCGGCGCTGCTGATGTATCGCTCGGTCGCCGATATCGCCGGCTCGGGCGACCGCCGCTATGCGGAATTCTCCGCCCGGCTCGACGACTTCCACAAGCGTTGGCGCGATTTCTTCTGGTCGCGCGCCCATGCGGGCGAGGCGCTGACGCAGGCCGATTACGCCGCCCTGCCGCGCTTCGCCGCGAGCGCGGATGCGGCGAGCGCCTCGGCCGGCGTCGCCTCCGCGCTCGCGGCCGGCGTGGGGCTGCCGGCTCTGCTGCTCGCCGTGCTGGCGTGGCGCGGGCTGCGGCGCTGCAAGGCGGCGTGAGCGACGCAGCGTCGCGGGCGTTTTGCGCGCCCGCCTCGGGAATTGTGCTATCCTGCGTCGTGAGAAACAATCAAAGAGCGCGGGGTGAACGAGAAGCGGCGCCTGAAGAGGCGTTTCCACCTCCCCCTAGAGGGGGGAGGTCGAGCGCCGAAGGCGATCGGGTGGGGGTGTTTCCGCCGAGTCTTTGCCGTGCGACCCCACCCCGGATGGCTTCGCCATCCGACCCTTCCCCTCGAGGGGAGGGTGAAGGCCCCGTTTCTTCGTTCACGCGAGCGCTCGGCACAGAGGCGGGATTCATCTTGCGACCGATCTTCCAAAAGCTCCTGCTCGCGGCGCTGGTCGCGCTGCTCGCCAGCGCGCCGGCGCGCGCGGCCGACCGGCTCCGCCTCGGGCTGCAGAAGACAGGCTCGGGCGTCTGGGAGCTCGCCGTCATTTCCGCCTTCGGCCTCGATAAGGAGTCGGGGCTCGAGCTGACGGTCACAGAGCTCGCCAATACCGACGCCGCCAAGATCGCCATTCAGAGCGGCTCCGTCGATATCGTGGTCTCCGACTGGCTGTGGGTGGCGCGCCAGCGCTCCGAGGGCGCCAAGCTCACCTTCTATCCGCATTCCACCGCCATAGGCGCGCTGATGGCGCGCGACAAAGCGGTGAAGAGCGTCGCCGATCTTTCCGGCAAGAAGCTCGGCGTCGCCGGCGGCCCGCTCGACAAGAGCTGGCTGCTGCTGCGCGCCTATGCGCAGCAGCAGGGCGTCGATCTCACGAAATCGGCCACCATCGTCTATGGCGCGCCGCCGCTCATCGCCGAGAAGGCCGCGGAGGGCGAGCTGGACGCCGCGCTCGAATTCTGGAATTTCGCCGCCGATCTCGAGGCGCGCGGCCTCTCCCGCGTCATCGATCTGCGCAAGGTGGAGACGGCGCTCGGCGCCAAGGGCGCGCCCGTCGTCACCGGCTATGTGTTCGACGAGGGCTTCGCCGCGAAGAGCCCCGCGCCGCTGGTCCGCTTCTTCGCCATGATCGACAAGGCGCGCCATCTGATCGCGACCTCCGACGCCGCTTGGCGCGCCGCCATGCAGCGCATTCCGGCCAAGGACCCCGCCGTGCTCGCGCTCTATCGCAAGAGCTATGTGGAGGGCATTCCCGCCCGCAGCGTCGCCGAGGAGCGGGAGGACGCCGCCGGGCTCTACGCCACTCTCGCCGAGATCGGCGGCCCGGCGCTGGTCGGCTCGGCGAAGACCTTGCCCGCGGGCACTTTCTACGAGCCCGCGGCGAGCGCGGTGCGGTGATCCGCCTCCTGTCGCTGGCGCTGCTGCTGGCGTTCTGGCAGGGCGCGGCGCTGTTTTCCGATCCGCGCCGCCTGCCGGGGCCGATCCCCGTCTTCGAAGCGATCGTCCATGAGGCCGAGAGCGGCGCGCTCTTCGTCAATCTCGCGGCGACGCTGGCCCGCGTCGCCGCCGCTTTTCTGCTGGCCATGAGTCTCGGCGCCGCGCTCGGCTACGCCATGGGACGGCGGCCGGCGCTGGATCGGCTGTTCGATCCCTGGCTGGTCATTCTCCTCAATCTGCCGGCGCTGGTCGTCATCGTGCTGGCCTATCTCTGGGCCGGCCTCACCGAGGCGGCGGCGGTGGGCGCGGTGGCGCTGAACAAGCTGCCCAACGCCATTGTCGTGATGCGGGAGGGCGCACGCGCACTCGATCACGAGCTGGATGAGATGGCGGCTGTCTTTCGCCTGCGCCCGGCCGCGCGGCTGCGGCATATCGTCCTGCCGCAGCTCGCGCCCTATATTGCGGCGGCGACGCGCTCGGGCCTCTCGCTCGTGTGGAAGATCGTGCTGGTGGTGGAACTGATCGGCCGCTCCAATGGCGTCGGCTTCGAGATCAATATGGCGTTCCAGCTTTTCGACGTGCGTTTGCTGCTCGCCTATGCGATTCCCTTCGTCCTGCTGATGCTCGCCGTCGAAACTCTCCTGGTGCAGCCCTTTGAACGACATGTCTCGCGATGGCGCCGCCGCCCTGCTCGAGGTCAGGGTCTCGCATAAGGATTATCTGTCCGCCGGCGGCAGGCCGCAGCGAGCGCTGGAAAACTTCGCGCTTTCGCTTCCCGTCGGCCGCGCCGGCGCCGTCGTCGGCCCGTCCGGCTGCGGCAAGACGACATTGCTGCGCATCATCGCAGGGCTCGATACGGAATTTTCCGGCGCGGTGACGCTTCCCGCCGGCGGGCGGCTCGGCATGGTGTTTCAGGAGCCGCGGCTGCTGCCTTGGCGCAGCGTCATCGACAATCTGCGCATCGCGGCGCCGCTGGCGAGCGAGCAGGCGCTCGCCGCTCTGCTCGCTGCGCTGGAGCTCGAGGAGCATGCGCTGCATTTTCCCGGCGAATTGTCGCTCGGCCTCGCGCGCCGCGTCGCCATTGCGCGGGCGCTGGCGATCGAGCCCGATCTTCTGCTGCTGGACGAGCCCTTCGTCTCGCTCGACGATGCGCTGGCGCGCGATCTGCGCGCGCGCATCGCGGCGCTCATCGACGAGCGTCATGTGACGACGCTGATCGTCACCCATGATCTGCGCGAGGCGATCGAGCTGGCCGACGTTATTTTTCTTCTGTCGCCGCGCCCTTCGCGCGTCGGCGCGACGCTCGACGTGACGACGCCGCGCAAGCTGATGACGAAGGACGCCGCGGATGCGCTGGAGGCGCGGGCGCGCAAAGAGATAGAGGCGATGCGCGGGCGCTGAGGCCCCCTCCCCAGCCCTCCCCCGTTTCGCGGGAGAGGGAGCAGATTCGGCGCTTCATCGAAGCTTCGCGATACCTCGTCGCCTCCCTCTCCCGCGAAGCGGGGGAGGGTGAGGGAGGGGGCGCGCTAAAGCTTCGACAAAAACCCCGCGAAACGCAGCGAGCCCTCGGGCCAAGGGCCGTGGCCGCTTTCGGCGTTGATGTGTCCGGCCGCGCCGGCTTCGACCAGTTCTGCGCCTATGTCCTGCGCCAAGGCTCTCGAGAACTCCGCCTCCGCAAAAGGATCGTCGGAGCTGGCGACGAGCAGCGCGGGAAAGCGCAGCCGCTCGCGCGGAATCGGCAGAAAGGCGGGGTCGATCGCAGCGAGCTCGTTGATCGCGCGCTCCGAGGGCGGCGCGACGAGGAAGCCCGCGGCGATCTTGTCGCTCCCCCGCGCGGCGACATGCAGCGCTGCTATGCCGCCGAGCGAATGCGTGACCAGCACCACGGGGCGCGTCGCCGCGGCGATCTCGCGTTCTATGCTCTCGATCCATTCGGGAAAGCGAGGCGCGTCGAAATCCGCCTGCGCGACGCAGCGCGCGGTGGAGAGCTTCTTCGCCCAGCGCGTCTGCCAATGTTCGAGGCCGGAGCCGCCGAGCCCCGGCAGGATCAGAATATCCGCATCCGCAGCGCGCATGTTCGTCGCTCCTGTTCCATTGCTCTAGGACGCCGTCATCGCGAGGAGCGAAGCGACGAAGCGATCCAGGGGCCGCCTCACGGCTTCTGGATTGCTTCGCTTCGCTCGCAATGACGGCCGAGGACAGCGGCCGCCTAAGCGGCCTTCGTCAATTCCCCGGCGAGCGCCTTGGCGATGAGGCCGCGCGTCTCTTCGACGCCGAACAGCGCGACGAAGGAGCCGAAGCGCGGGCCGCGGCTCTCGCCGAGCAGAACCTCATAGAGCATGTTGAAGAAGTCGTTCGACACGCCCGGCCGTTCCGGCGTCGCGCCCTTGGCCTTCAAATCCTGATAGCGCGGCACGGCGCGCGCGACATCATAGAGCGCGGTCTGAATATCCTCGGCGCTGGCGTCTTTCGGCAGCGACGCCAGCGTCTGCGAAAGAGTCGTCAGCACGCCGCGCTCCACATCGTCGGCGGCGCGATATTTTTTCGCCGGCCGCACAAAATCGCGAAAATAGGCGACCGCATAGCCGACGAGCTTGTCGAGGCGCGGATGATTCTGCGGCGACACATTCGGCGCATAGCGGCGCAGAAAGCCCCACAGGACGGACGGGTCTTCCGCATTGGCCACGGTCGCCAGATTGAGCAGCATGGAGAAGGAGATCGCCGTCCCCTTGGCCTCGCCGTCATGGGCGAGCGTCTCCGGCTCCGGCGGCGCGCCGAAGTGGATGTGCCAGGCCGGATTGCCGAGCCGCTCCTTCCATGCCTGCCGCTGATAGGCCTCGAGGAAGGAGAGGTAATCGTCGACATTGCGCGGAATGACGTCGAAATAGAGCTTCTTCGCCGCGCTCGGCTTTTGAAACATGAATTGCGCGAGGCTCTCCGGGCTGGCGTAGGTCAGCCACTCCTCGATGGTGAGTCCATTGCCCTTGGACTTGGAAATCTTCTGGCCCTTCTCATCGAGGAAGAGCTCGTAATTGAAGCCCTCGGGCGGACGGCCGCCGAGCGCGCGCACAATGGCCGAGGACAGCTTCACCGAATCGATGAGGTCCTTGCCGGCCATTTCGTAATCGACCGAGAGCGCATACCAGCGCATCGCCCAATCCGGCTTCCATTGGAGTTTACAGTGTCCGCCGGTGACGGGCGTGACGAAGGCGTCGCCGCTCTCGGGATCGCGCCAGGAGATGGTCCCCGCCGCCGCATCGATGGAATCGAGCGGAACCTGCATGACGATGCCGGTAACGGGGTGAATCGGCAGGAAGGGAGAATAGGTCGCCGCCCGCTCCTCGCGGAACGTCGGCAGCATGATCTTCATCACCTCCTCATAGCGCGCCAGCATATGCAGCAGCGCGGCGTCGAAACGGCCGGAGGTGTAATAGTCCGTCGAGGAGGCGAATTCGTATTTGAAGCCGAAAGCGTCGAGAAAGGCGCGCAGGCGGGCGTTGTTGTGCGCGCCGAAGCTCTCATGCGTGCCGAACGGGTCCGGCACCTTGGTGAGCGGCTTGCCGAGATGGGCGCGGACCAGCTCCTTATTGGGGATATTGTCGGGCACTTTGCGCAGCCCGTCCATGTCGTCCGAGAAGGCGAGCAGGCGCGTCTCGATCTTTCCCTCGGTCAGCACCTCGAAGGCGTGGCGCACCATGGAGGTGCGCGCCACTTCGCCGAAAGTGCCGATATGCGGCAGGCCGGAGGGGCCATAGCCGGTCTCGAACAGAACTCTGGTTTGGCCGGTCTCGGCCACGCGTTTGACGAGCTTGCGCGCCTCTTCGAATGGCCAGGCCGGCGAGACGCGGGCGGCTTCGAGAAGATCGGCGGGCAAAGGCTCGGACGTGGGCATGATGCGGCTTTTGTTGCGGTTGCTGAAGAGGGGCGCACACTATGGGCGCCGGGCGGAGGCGTCAACGCGTGGGGGGACGAGGATCATGCAATTCTCTTGCGGAACCAAAAAGCAGCCCTCATGCTGAGGAGGCCGCGAAGCGGCCGTCTCGAAGCACGAGGGCTGCGATGCCGATCGATGGAGCGATAATCTATATTCTTCTCTGCGCCGACGGCAGTTATTACACAGGTATCACCCGCAAGGACGTCGAGCAGCGCGTCAGCGAGCACAATAACGCGACCTATGAAGGATATACGTCGCCGCGGAGGCCCGTTCGACTGCTGTGGTCTGCGCATTTCGGCCGATTGACCGAGGCCATAGCGACGGAGCGGCGCATCAAGGGTTGGAGCCGGGCCAAGAAGGAAGCGCTCATGCGTGGCGATTATGATGCGTTATCCGTCCTCGCGGCGCGGCGCGGAAAAAAGGAACGTCCAGTTGGCGGCGGCCCCTCGCCCTTCGAGACGCCTGCTTCGCAGGCTCCTCAGGGTGAGGGGACTTGAAGAACGCGCCGTTTTTTTATTCGTCCCCGCCCTCTTTCACCCCCAGCTCGTACCCCACCCACAGCGCGACCGCGGCGAGCGCGACATCGGTGAGCGCCACCGGCCAATAGGGCATCACCTCGGCGACGCGCGGCTGCAGCCAGTGCATGGCGCCCGCCACCAGCGCGACGAAGGGCAGGAGTCCGGCCAGCAGCAGCGGCGCCGGCCGGCCGAGCGCGCGGAAGCGCTTGGCCGAGAGATTCACGAAGCTCACCGCGATCAGCAGAATCGCCAACGCATAGAAGGTGAGATAGGCGTAGGCGGCCACCGTCTGCCAGACGAAGAACGGGTCCTTCGCAAGGTCGTGATCCGTGTAGGGGAAGAGCGCCAGCCAGATCAGCGTCAGCGGGACGAGGACCGCGAGAAGGCCCGCCGCGCCGCAGCGCCAGCCGGCGCGGTCGAGGCGTCCCTCCTCCGTGCGATAGAGGAAGCTCAGGCGCTCGCGCGAGGGCAGCTCCATCAGTCCCTCAGCAGCTCGTTGATCGCCGTCTTGCCGCGCGTCTGCGCGTCGACGGTCTTCACAATGACAGCGCAATAGAGCGAAGGCCCGGCCGAGCCGTCCGGCAGCGGCTTGCCCGGCAGATTGCCCGACACCACGACCGAATAGGGCGGCACATAGCCGATGTGAATCTGGCCGGTGGCGCGATCGATCACCTTGGTCGAGGCGCCGATGAAGACGCCCATGGATATCACCGAGCCCTGGCCGACGACGACGCCCTCGACGATCTCCGAGCGCGCGCCGATGAAGCAATCATCCTCGATGATGGTGGGGCCGGCCTGCAGCGGCTCCAGCACGCCGCCAATGCCGACGCCGCCGGACAAATGCACATTCTTGCCGATCTGCGCGCAGGAGCCGACCGTGGCCCATGTGTCGACCATCGTGCCGGCGTCCACATGGGCGCCGAGATTGACGAAGGAGGGCATCAGGATCACGCCCGGCGCGACAAAGGCCGAGTGGCGCACGATCGCGCCCGGCACGGAGCGAAAGCCCGCGGCCTTATGCTCGGCCGCGCCCCAGCCGGCGAATTTCGAGGGAACCTTGTCCCACCAGCTCGCGCCGCCCGGCCCGCCCTCGATCACGCTCATATCGTTGAGGCGGAAGGAGAGGAGAACCGCCTTCTTCAGCCATTGATTGACCTTCCAGGAGCCGGCTCCGGTCGCGCCCTCGATCTTCTCGGCGACGCGCAGCTTGCCGGCGTCGAGCAGACGCAGCGCGCTCTCGACCGCGTGGCGAATGTCGCCCTGCGTGGAGGCGTCGATATTGGCCCTGTCTTCGAAGGCGGTGGTGATGAGATTCTCGAGACCAGTGTGCGGCATGAAATCGTCTAGCTCCGAGACGGCGCGGGCAGGCGGCCCGTGGAAAGGGTCAGGGCTATAGGCGGCAAGGCCGCCGCCCTGTCAATCGCGGAAATAGGGGCCGATCGCCGCGCCGGCGGCGGGACGTCTTTCCTGCGTGTCGCACATTCTTTCCCGCAGCCGGGGCGGCGTCTCGGGGGTAGGCTCGCCCGCAGTCGCCGCAGAAGCGACGCAGAGCGAGGGAGCCTTCATCATGTCCTCGGCCCGAGCGAGACGCCTTTTGGCCGCCGTCCTCCTGAGTCTCGCGCCGCTGGCGGCAGCGGCGGCGGACCTAAGCCGCGCGGATATAGAGAGGCTGATCGCCGCCTCCGCCGGAAAGCCCGTGGCGCTCACCGATCTCGATCTCTCCGGCCTCGATCTCTCGGGGCTCGACCTGAGGCGCGCCGATCTCTTCGCTGCGCGGCTCGCCGGGGCGAAGCTGGTCGGAGCCAGGCTCGCCGAGGCCAATCTCACCCGCGCCGATCTGCGCGAGGCCGATCTCTCGGGCGCCGATCTTTCCGGCGCGATCCTCTATGCCGCCATTCTCGACGAGGCGGATTTTTCCGGCGCCGATCTGACGCGCGCCCGCATCATCGGCGGCGGCCGCGGCGCGCGCTTCGTGAAGGCGAAGCTGATCGAAGCCGATCTCGGCGCCGATCCCGCCAATCAGGGCATGGTTCCGGTGCGCGCCGATCTCACCGCCGCGATCTTCGACGGCGCCGATCTGACCGGCGCCAATCTCACTCATGCGGTGCTCGCCTCGGCGCGCTTCGCCGGCGCGAGCCTGCGCAATGCGCGGCTCGATCACGCCAAGCTCGGCGACGCCGATCTCTCCGGAGCCGATGTCGCCGGCGCGAGCTTCCATGGCGCCGATCTCGACAGCGCGCGGCTGCCGGCGGCCCCTATTTTGGAGCGAGGGCGCTGAGCTGCGCTTCGAGCGCGGCGAGGCGGTCGATGTCGAGTCCGGCGGCCGGAGCGCCGTCCCTCAGCCGGGCGACGAGCGTCGCGGCGAGGACGCAAAGCGCTGTTTTCGTCTCCTCCGATTGGGCGTCGATGATTTCAGCGACGGCGATTTGCATTCCGATCGAACGCGGCCGCGGCTCCAGCTCGGCGATCTCCCTCTTGGCGAAAGCGGAAAGGCCAGACTTCAGGGCGTCATAGCCGTCGATGACGGCCGCGCCCGCCGCGCCTTTGGCTGCCGCCTCCGCCGCGAGGCCGAACGTTCCCACCACGACGGCGCCAATCGAATCGACCATGGCTCGCTCCCCAAACCATCGAAAAGGCTTCGAGGCGGCTTCAATTCGTCGAAGCGCGACCTCGCTGGCCGATTACGCAAATGACGTTCCATGTCGGTGGGTTTGGTCGGTGGGCTCGGTCGGTGGGCTCGGTCGGCCCCGCGGGGTCAGCCCCCCGCCAGCTCGCGGCGCTCCTCATGGCCAGGCGTCAGGCGCCACCAGCACGGTGGTCATGCGCGGCTCGATCGCGCCAAGTTCGGCGACGCCGATCGCGCCGGCGCTCTGCGCTCGCCGAATTTGTGTTTCAGCCGTCGCCAGCCGATCACGATTCCGGTGACGCTGAGCGCGAAGCCCGCGCCATTGAGCGCCAGCATGAGCGCATCCCACAAGGGCCGTGCGTCCAGCAGCGCCGGCGCGTCCCAGCTGTGCAGAAAGGCGAACAGCCAGCGGCTCATGCGGCGGCCAGAGTCCAGCTTGCCGAGCACGACGCCCGTATGCGGGTCGATATGCGCCCAGGTTCCAGCGGCGTCGTCGAACTCGAGCCGCAGCACGGGAAGGCGCTTGTCGACGTCGCCATGCATCGTGTGCGGCGCGCGCGCGAAATAATAGAAGTCGTAATTTTCCATCACCGTCGCCGCCGTGACTTTCGCGCCGGGGACGAGCCGCGCGCCGAGGCGCTTCAATTCCTCGAGCGGCAGCGTGAAGGCGGGCGCGGCGTCGGCCTCGGCGCGCAAGATTCGCGTCGCGCCGCCGGCGCCGAAGCCGACATAATAGCCGGCGCCGTCGATGACGCGCAGCTCGAGCTCTCGCGCCGCGAATCCGTCATCGGCGAATTTCGTCAGCGCATCGGCGACCGACAGATGGAAGCGCTCGGGCGCGAGGGCGCCGCCGTAATAGGCTTTGGCGTCGAAGGCCGATCTGGTCTCGAAGATTTTCCATGGGTTCACCGACATCAGGCCGCTGAAGACGAAAGTGATCGCCGTCGCGCCGCCGATGAGGCCGACGATATGGTGCCATTTCATCATGCCGTCGCGATAGGGCGTGCGCGCGCCGGTCCTATAGGGCGCGCGAAAGCGCCAGCGCATGACGCCGACGACGAGGCCGGTGACGGCGAGCACGGTTCCGACGAGCGAGGAATAGACGATGATGTCATGCCAATAGGCGTCGAGCCAGCCGCCGCGGAACGGATAGAGCCAATGGATCCAGGCGCCGGCCCAGTTCCACAGGCGCTCCGTCCGCGTCGCGTCGCGGACCACTTCGCCGGTGACGGAGGAGACATAGAGCAGCGTCGAATCCGCATCGGACATATAGACGCGATGCAACGGGCGCAGACCGTCGAGACCTTTGGAATGCGTCCATTGGTCTTCGTCGACGATTCCGTCATAGCTCGCCTCGCCGCCGAGGAAGGCGCGCGCGGCGGCGATGGCGTTCTCCTCTGAAACGCTGGTCACACGCGCGCCGTCGCCGGCGCGCGCCGCTGTGAATTGCGGGCCGCTGTCCTTCGCGCGCCGCTCGAAGATGAAATTCGGCGCGCCGGCGATGCTGGTGAGGCGGACGGATTGCGGCGCGCCGCCTTCTCCCGCAGCGTCGAAAGCGCGGGAGAGATCGATGCAGCAGCGCGCCGGATCGAGCGGCGGCAGCGCCGCCAGCCGCTCGGACGGCAGCAGCTTCGGATAGCCGACATACATCATGACGACGCCGGAGAAGAACCACATGGCCATGAAGAGACAGGCCGCGATCCCGAGCCAGCGATGAGCGAGATAGAGATATCTCTTCATGTGCGCCTCCTCTCAAAAGGTCATCTTCAGCGACAATTCGACCGTGCGCGGCTGGCCGAGCCGCAGCAGCGGTCCCGAGCCGCCCGTCGCCCATTCGACATAAGCAGCGTCGGTCATGTTCTTCAGCATGGCGGTCAGCTTCGCATTGGGCGTTATGCGCCAGGAGAGGCCGGCGTCGAAAGTCGTATAGGCCGGTATGCGCATGGTGTTGGCGTTGTCCGCGAAACGATCGCCGACGAAGCGCGCCGCGAAGGTCGCCTGCCAATCAGGCAGGAAATCCCAGGTGATCCAGCCATTGGCGATCCAGCGCGCCATATTGGTGGGCCGATTGCCGGCGCGCGACACGCGCATAGTCGTTCCGGCGATCGTCGCCGCCTCCTCGAAGCTCTCGAATTTCGGATTGATCCAGGCCGCGTTGCCCTGCACGCTGAGATTATCCAGAACCTGCACGCCGATATTGGCTTCTATGCCGTTCGACGCTTGCTTGCCGACATTGATGACATTGTTGGGGTTGGCCGGATCGGAAGTGGTGACATTGTTGCGCTCGATGAAATAGCCGGCGAGCGTCGCGGAGCCTCTGCCTTCCCAGAAGTCGAGTTTCGTTCCCGCCTCGACCTGCCAGCCGGTGGTGAGATCGAAATTGCGCAAATTGCCGGCGCTGTTGGTGAGCAGAATGCCGGACGGCGGATCGGCCGCCGTGCTGTAGGAGACATAGACATTGGCCTCCTTGGTCACGTCGTACATCAGCGCGGCGCGCCAGGTGATCGGCTCATAGCCTTTGCCGAAATAGGCGGGATCGCCGAACGGGTTGGACGCGCTCGGCGCGGTGGGAATGCGGAAGTTGAAGCGCTCGAGGCTGATCTTCTCCCAACGCAGGCCGGTGACGAGATGCAATTGCTCTGTCAGCGACAGACGATTCTCGGCGAAGAGCGCCAGCGTGTAGAGCTTGCTGCGCGCGCCGCCCACATAGCTCGTGGCGCTCGGATTGTCCTGATAGAGCTTATAGGCCTGATAGCCGTAAGGATCGACGGAATCGACGATCTGGCTCGAGGATTCGAGGCTTCCGTTGCGGGTCTGCTCATTGAGCGAATAGTCGACGCCCGCGACCGTTTTCGATTTGAACCCGAGAATCACCGTCTCGTTCGTCGCCTCCAGCCGGTCGCCGATCAGGCTCTGAATATGGCGCGTCGCATAGGATCCGCTGCGGTCGATGAGCGTGTTGGTCGCATTGTAGCGATAGGATTCGACGTCCTGATATTGGCGATCGGCGCGATAGAGATAGAAGGTGTTCTTGAAGCTCGTTTCCTCGTCGAGCTTGAATTCCGTTATGTCGCGCGTCCACAGCACCTGCTGATCGAACACCGGCTTCAGGCTGTTGTAGTTCTTGAAGCGCGCGCCGGGATCGAATTTGAGATCGAGAACCGGCAGGCCGAAGGTTCCCCAGGCGATCGCGCCCGTTCCGCCGAGCGGACGCGGAACCGGCGTGCCCCAATAGGCGTCGCGCTGCTCGCTCTGAAACTCCACGGCGACCGTGTTGGAGAGGCCGGGCGCGATATCGGTGAGCCAGGAGATGGAGCCGGCGCCGGAATTATGGTTGGAGTCCTCGACCCAGCCTTGCGAGCCCTTGTAGCTCAGATCGAATTGCAGCCAATTATTCTCGTCGAGCTGCTTGTTGAAGCCATAGGAGGCGCGGCGGTTGAACCACATGCCGCCCATCAGCAGCGCCTCATTGCGCTCCTCGCCGCGCGTGGCGACCTTGCTGACGTAATTCACCGCGCCGCCGACGGCGCCCTGGCCGTAGAGATAGGAGGAGGCGCCGCCGAGAAGCTCGATGCGGTCGTAGAGCCAGCTGTCGACCGGACGGCCGGCGATGGCGTCATATTGCACGGTGATGCCGTTGAACATTTGCGTCACCGACGACGCGCCGAAGCCGCGCAGGCTGATCGACCCCGCCGAGCCCGGCGGGTCCGAGGCGATGACGCCGGGCATGCGCTGAATGACCTCCTGCGTCGTCTGCGCGCCGCGCGCCTCTATGGTGGCGCGATCGACGATGGAGACGGAGGAGGGCGTCTCGCGCGGCGTCAGGCCGAGGCGGCTGCCGGTTTGCGAGGCGACATCGAGCTGCAGCTTGCCATTCGGCGTCTGCAGCTTTCCGCGTGAGGGGCCGGCGACGGGGCGATGCTCGCCAGAGATGTCGATGGCGGGCAGGGCTTCCTGCGCGAGGGCGGGAGAGAAGACGACGAAAGTCAGCGCGCCGGCGGATGCGCCGCGCATGAGAGAATTGCGAGACATGCGAAATTGCTCCTGGCGCGACGCCACGCGGGTGCGCGCGATTCCGATGGAAAGATGCGGCGAGAGAGCCGCGCTTCGTTTCGGATCAGGAGAAGGAGGGCGGCGCGCGCGACGACCAGGTGCTGGCCCAGCCGGGCGGCGTCATGGGCTCGGCCGCGTCTGCGCTGCGTGGCGCGAGGCGCGAATCTGGTTCCGGCGGCGAGATCGCCGTAAAGCGCCAGAGCGCGGCGAGGGTCAGCGCGACGCCGCGTGCGCCGAGCGTGCAGAATATGCAGCGCTCACAGGAGGAATGGTCACTCAGCGGATTTTCGGCGCCGTTCTGGCCAGCGCAGAGCTCGGTCGCATGCGCTTCGCTCCAGCCGGCGGCGTCGGCCGCTCGCTCGGCGAGACTCGGCCCCGCCGCGACGATGAAGCCTTGCAGCATGAGCAGACAGGCGAGCGCGCGCGCGATCACGCTCGCTCTCAAACGCCGATGTGCTCCCGCTCGCATCATTGCCGCATTTGAAGATAGCGCGCGCTATACAGTCAAGGCGGCGCTGCAAAGAATGCCGCTCCGTTGCGAAAATGTGACAGTTTCTGAAGGGGATGGGGAATAGCGAGGTATCCTGATGCGAGCGATCGTCGAAAAATTGGGCGGCTCGGTAGCCGTGCGCATACCCTCGGCCGTCATGGAGCAGGCTGGCTTCGAGATCGGCCAGACCGTCGAATTACGCGTCGATGGCGGCCGCGTGGTGATCGAGCCGGCGACGGTGCCTGTTTGCTCTCTCGATGATCTTCTCGCTGGGGTGACGCCGGAAAACCTGCATGAGGAGGAAAGCTTCGGACCGCCGGCCGTCCGATGACGACGAAGATCAGGCCTCTACTGGGGTTGTGACGTCGCCGTCAGCCCCTCCAAAAATCCCGCGAGATCATTGGTGGTGAAATCCGCATGAGGCTCGCGGCCATGGGCGATCTCCCAGGATTCGCGTTTCTCCTCATGGCCGGCTTCCGGCGTCACCAGCACGGTGGTCATGCCGCGCGCATGCGGGAAAATCAGATTGCGCGCTATGTCCTCGAAGAGGGCGGAGCGTTTCGGCTCCACGGCGTGGCGATCGAAGAAGCGCTCATAGGCCTCCTCATGCGGCTTGGCGATGAAATCGGCCGCGACGATATCGAACACATCCTCGAAAATATGATCGATGGCGAGCTGCTTCGCCGTGTCCAGCGCATGCTCGCGCGAGCCATTGGTGAGGATGAGCTTGCGGCCCGGCAGCGCCGCGATCGCCGCCGCCAGCGAATGATTGGGCAGAAGCGACGAGCGATCGACGTCATGGACGAATTTCAAGAAAGCGTCGGCGTCGACGCCATGTTCGGTCATCAGCCCGCGCAGCGTCGTGCCATATTGCTTGTAATAATGCTTCTGCAGCGCGCGCGACGACATGCCGTCGAGGCCGAACAGGCGGATCATGAACAAAGTGATCCGATGGTCGATCTTCGGCCAGAGGTCCGACGAGGCCGGATAGAGCGTGTTGTCGAGATCGAAGACCCATGTGTCGACATGGGCGAAGCGATTGGCGATGGTCAGCAGGCGCGGCTCGTCGGCGGGCTCCGTCATCGCGCGCGCCGCCTCGTCATCGCGAGCGGAGCGACGCGATCCAGAGCCGTGAGGCGGCTCCTGGATTGCTTCGTCGCTGCGCTCCTTGCAATGATCAATCCGTTACCTCGTTATCAGCGTGCCGGCGCCGTGATCGGTCAATAGCTCGATCAGCACCGCATGGGGCAGCTTGCCGTCGAGAATCACGACGCCTTCGACGCCGCGCTCGATCGCATACATGCAGGTCTCGACCTTGGGGATCATGCCGCCGGTGATGGTGCCGTCGGCGACGAGGCCGGGAATATCCTCCACCTTCAGCTCCTTGATGAGCTGCTTGTTCTTGTCCAGCACGCCGGGAACGTCGGTGAGGAACAGAAGGCGCTTGGCGCCGAGCGCGCCGGCGATGGCGCCCGCGAAAGTGTCGGCGTTGATATTATAGGTCTCGCCGTCGAGGCCCTGCGCGACGGGCGCCAGCACGGGGATCAGCTCGCGGCCGAGCACCTGGTCCAGCACTGTTGTGTCGACCTTGGCCACCTCGCCGACGAAGCCGAGATCGATCGCCTTGCCGTCCTCGTGATTGGGGCGCGAGAGCTTTTCGGCCGTCACCATGCGGCCGTCCTTGCCGCACAGGCCGATGGCGCGGCCGCCCTCGGAATTGATGAAGCCGACGATCTGCTTGTTGATATAGCCGGCGAGCACCATCTCGACGATTTCCATCGTCGCCTTGTCGGTGATGCGCAGCCCATCGGCGAATTCGGATTTTATGCCGAGCTTGCCCAGCATTGCGCCGATCTGCGGGCCGCCGCCATGCACGACGACCGGGTTCACGCCCGATTGCTCGAGCAGCACCATGTCGCGGGAGAAGTCGCGCGCGACCTTGTCGTCGCCCATGGCGTGGCCGCCATATTTCACCACGACTGTCGCCTCGTCATAGCGCAGCATATGCGGCAGCGCCTGCATCAGAATACGGGCTTGCTGGAGCGCGCTGTCGGCCGAATCCTCGGTCATGGGTCCGCCTGTGGTGTGATGAAGCTCGATCCTTTTAGAAAGGACGAGGCTGCAATATTCAAGCGTTTCGTTCGGCCAATAGCCGCGCGATCCCGGCGCGCAGCTCGGCGACGCCCTCGCCGGTGCGCGAGGAGGTGATGGCGAGGCGCGGGAAGGCGGCGGGGCGCTTGGCCAGCGCGGCCTCCACGGCGGCGACGGCGCTCTCGCGCTCGGAGACCTTCAGCTCGTCACGCTTGGTCAGCACGATCTGATAGGAGACGGCGGCGCGGTCGAGCAGATCGAACATCTGCTCGTCGAGATCCTTCACGCCGCGGCGGCTGTCGATGAGCACGAAGACGCGCGCCAGCGAGGCGCGGCCGCGCAGAAACTCCTCCATCAGCCGCGTCCAATTGGCGATCTTCTCCTTGCCGACGGCGGCGTAGCCATAGCCGGGCATGTCGACGAGGCGCAGCGGCTCCGCGCCCGGAGCGGCGCCGAGCGCAAAAAAGTTGAGCTGCTGTGTGCGGCCCGGCGTGTTGGAGACGCGCGCCAGCGCCTTGCGGCCGGTCAGAGCGTTCAGAAGGGAGGATTTGCCGACATTGGAGCGGCCGGCGAAGGCGATCTCCGGCGGGCCGATCGGCGGCAGATCGCCGGATTTCGCGCTGGCGAATATGAAATCGCACGGGCCGGCGAAGAGCAGCCGGCCCGGTTCCGTGAAATCCTCGTCGCGGGCTTCGGTCAAGGCGCGATCAGGCGGGCTTTTTGAGGAAGGCGAAGGTCTTCTTCAGATTGTCCCACAGCTCGAACTTGACGCCCGCGCGCTTCATGATGACCCATTGCTGCGCGACCGAGAGCACATTGTTCCAGGTCCAATAGATCACGAGGCCGGAGGCGAAGCCGCCCATCGAGAAGGTGAAGATCACCGGCATCCAGCCGAAGGCGATCTTCTGCACCTCGTCGGTCGGCTCCGGGTTCATCTTCATCTGCACCCACATGGAGACGCCCATGACGAGCGGCCACACGCCGAGCCACAGAAACGAGCCGAACACCGGAATCTGCGTCGGGTCGAAGGGGATGAGGCCGAAGAGGTTGAAGATGTTGGTCGGGTCCGGCGCCGAGAGGTCCTTGATCCAGCCATAGAAGGGCGCATGGCGCATCTCGATGGTGATGACCAGCACCTTGTAGAGCGAGAAGAACACCGGAATCTGCAGCAGGGCGGGCAGGCAGCCGCCGGCCGGATTGACCTTCTCGCGGCGGAACAATTCCATCTGCTCGCGGCTCAAGGTCTGCTTGTCGTCGCCGTATTTCGCCTTCAGCTCCGCGATCTTGGGCTGAATCGCCTTCATCTTGGCCACGGCCAGATAGCTCTTGTTGGCGAGCGGCAGGAAGGCGATCTTGACGAGCACGGTGACGGCCAGAATGGCGAGGCCGAAATTGCCGAGCACATGGAACAGGCCGTCGATGATGCGGAACATCGGCCGGGTGAGGAAGTAGAACCAGCCCCAATCGATGAGCCGATCGAACAGCTTGATGCCCTGGCCTTCATAGGCGTCGAGCGTGTCGACGACCTTGGCGCCGGCGAAGATGCGCGAGGCCACGGAGCCGGAGGCGCCCGGCGCGATGGTCAGCGGCGCCTCGACCGTGTCGGCCTGATAGGCCTTGGTCGTTCCGGCGCCCGAAGCCGAGAAGCGCGCCACCAGCGAGCGGTCCTGCTGCGGCACCAGAACGGCGGCCCAATATTTCTCGGTGAAGCCGAGCCAGCCGCCGGTCGCCTCGAAAGATTTGGTGGCGTGCGGCTCCTTCTCGACCTTCTCGAACTTCAGCTCCTGCAGGCCCGCTTCGCCGAGCACGCCGACGAAGCCCTCGTGCAGAGCGGCGTAGCCGGCGCTCTGCAGCGCGCCGATGCGCGAGACGCGCAGATAGGGATAGAGGGTGACGGAGCCCTGGCCGTGATTCTCGACGCTGTCGGTCACGGAGAACATATATTGGTCGTCGACCGAGATCTTGCGCTTGAAGACGAGGCCCTGGCCATTGTCGAAGGTGAGCGTCAAAGGCTGGCCGACGGAGAGCTGATCGTGATCGGCGCTCCACAGCGATTCGCTGCTCGGCAGTGCGGGCGGCGCCTGATCCTTGTCGGAGGCGAGGAAGCCGGATTCGGCGTAATAGGGCTGCGGCGCGCCTTCGGGCGAGAGCAGCACGATGATCGGGCTCTTGGGATCGACGGTCTCGTGATAATTTTTCAGCGAGACGTCGTCGATGCGGCCGCCCTTCAGCGAGATCGAGCCGGAGATGGAGGGCGTGTCGATGGCGATGCGCTTGCTCTCGGCGAGAGCGGCCTCGCGCGTTTTCGCCACTGGCTTGGCGGCGGCGACGCTCTGCTGCGGTTGCGCCTGGCGCGCGACGGGCGCGGCCTTGTCCGCCGGCTGGGCGGTGGCCGGCTTTTGCGGCGCGCCGGGCTTCTGCTGCTGCGCGAGCTGCGCCTCTTTCTGCTGCCGATCGAGCTTGGGAAAGGCGTAGAAATAGTCCCAGCCGCCGATCACCAGCATCGACAGGCCGGCCGCTATGAGGACATTCTTGGTGTATTCGTTCATGACGCCTGCGGCCTGTCTTTGGAGTTGCGCCGGTTCCGGCTCTTTTCGCCCGGCCTGAGCTTCGCCAGCCCGTCCACGATCTGCGCCGTCAATTCCGAAAAGGGCGCCGTCAACGCGTCGGGCCGGGCGACGAAGACATAATCATAGCCCGGCAGACCGGAAGCGCCGCAGAGCCGCAGCGCCTCCTTGAGGCGGCGCCGAATGCGATTGCGGCCGACGGAGCCGGCGATCTTCTTGGTCACGGTGAAGCCGAAGCGCGGCGCGTCCGTATCGCCGCCCTCCCGCGCCGCCGCCTGCAGCTTGAAGGCGCGCGCGCCGCGGCTCAGCCCGCTCGCGGCGGCGCGCAGAAACTCGCGCCGCTTGCGCAGGCGTCGCGGCTCGGTCTTCCGCGTTTCGTCTGGAATGTTCTCGCTCACGCCTCCCGTCCTCCCTGGCCGAGAAGCCGGCGAAAATCAGGCGGACAGGCGCTTGCGTCCGCGGGCGCGGCGCGCCGCGAGGACATTGCGGCCGCCGACGGTCGCCATGCGGGCGCGAAAGCCGTGACGGCGCTTGCGCACAATTTTGCTGGGTTGATAAGTTCTCTTCACCTTGGGTCTCCGCTCGCTCAGGTCGCCGATCGAAGAGCCGTCATCGCCTCGCGCCGACCGCTCGTCATCGGCTGGCCGCCGCCACGGCCCTCGATCTCATTTTGGTCTCGTCGGGCGTTTTTTTCGCCCCTGCGGCCGTCTCGTTCCGCCTTTTTCACGGGCGCGCAAGCCCCCGCACGAAACGCGTCTCAGCGACGCCGCGCCGGCATATAGGAGAAAGCCCGCGCATAAGTCAATCGCGAGCGCGGCGCGGCGGCGGCGCCCCGCAGCCTCGCGGCGGGGCTTTCGCGAAGCTTTCGCCGCGGCCTTTGCGTAGCCGCGGGCCGCTTCGCAGCCGGGCGGACCGCTTGTATAAACAAGAAGGCCGATCGATTCGTCCCCCTCGAGAGACGCTGTTCTGGCTCGCGACGGCCCTTAGCCGTCGACGATTAAGGTTTTGGTTGGCCGCCGGGCCGAAGGTCAGGGTTTGTTAACCATTACCGCTTAGCGTTTCGACAAATAGATAGAGATCTTGGCGGGCGGCCGACGAAGCTCGGCGCATCGTCGACGCTCGGGCGACGCGACGACGTCCGGGGAAGATTGGTGGAGCTGGGTGGGGACCGAAAATGCGCGTTTTACTGATAGAGGATGACAGCGCGACCGCTCAAAGCATCGAGCTCATGCTCAAATCCGAGAATTTCAACGTCTATGCGACAGATCTCGGCGAGGAAGGCATAGATCTCGGGAAGCTCTACGATTACGACATCATCCTGCTCGATTTGAATCTGCCCGACATGTCCGGCTACGAGGTGCTGCGCACCTTGCGGGTGGCCAAGGTCAAGACGCCGATTCTGATCCTGTCCGGGCTCGCCGGCATAGAGGACAAGGTGAAGGGTCTGGGCTTCGGCGCTGACGATTATCTGACGAAGCCCTTCCATAAGGACGAGCTGGTGGCGCGCATTCACGCCATCGTGCGCCGCTCCAAGGGCCATGCCCAATCGGTCATCACGACCGGCGATCTCGTCGTCAATCTGGACCAGAAGACGGTCGAGGTCTCCGGCGCCCGCGTGCATCTGACGGGCAAGGAATATCAGATGCTCGAGCTGCTCTCGCTGCGCAAGGGCACGACGCTCACCAAGGAGATGTTCCTCAATCATCTCTACGGCGGCATGGACGAGCCGGAGCTCAAGATCATCGACGTCTTCATCTGCAAGCTGCGCAAGAAGCTCGCCAACGCCAGCGACGGCCGCAACTACATTGAGACGGTCTGGGGCCGCGGCTATGTGCTGCGCGAGCCGAGCGAAGCGGACGAGCGCATCACCGCCTGAGGCGCTTCGCCGAGCCGAGGATCGGAAGATCGAAAGGGGCTCCACACGGAGCCCCTTCGCTTGTCTGTGCGCGCTCGATCAGGCCGGCTGTTGCGCGCCGAGCCGTCGGATCAGCGCTAGAGCGTCGACGGTTGGCTTTCGCTCGATTCGACGATACTGGCGTCCGTCTATGGTGCGGAAAAGCAACCCTGCGCTGAACAGCTCGCGTCGCAAGAGGGCATGATCGCCGAACAAATGCCTCGTCGACAGCAAGGCGTTGACCCGAGGCTCGTCGAGAATCTCGTCGGCTGGCAGGCGCATCCAAAGGCCCCACAGCGTCAGCTGCTGGACGCTCGCCTTCGCCGGCCAGCGCATGAGCCGGCCATCGCGGTCAAAATGCCGGGCCGCACGCTCCACCATGACATAATCGGCGGCATCGGCCGTCGGCGCGGCGTCCAGCCGGTCGGCCGCCGCAGCTTGGGCGCGAAAATGCTGATAGTTCCGATAGCCGGCGCCGCGCGCGAGCATATTGAGCAACTCGACGTGCCCAGGCGGCGTGTCGCGTTGGGTGAGCTGTCCGCGCAGCGATTTGGCGAGCGCGCCTATGTCGCTCGTCGCAAAAGGAAGGGTGATTCTGGACATCGTTGTTCCTCGACGTCGCGCCGATCCGAAGAGGATGTCGTCGGTCGCCGACTTACGACGAGGCGCGGGCCGAAGTTCGCGTCCGTATGCCAATGCGCAGGTTTAGCTCCCCATTCGGGGCGGCGACGCCTGGGTGAACTGCGGACCCTCGGCTTCGTTTAGGCCAAGGCCCGCGGAAGATCAAGGTGAGCGCGAGACGGAGCGAGAAGATGCGCGCGGAACGACCCTGGGTCACACGCCCATCGCCGCAAGACCCACGGTCGGGGGGCGCGGCAGCAGCAGCCAGGCGGCGTCGCTCGCCGGGGCGAGGCCGCCGATGCGCTCGCCGATCGTCTCGGCCGCGCCGAGGACCAGACAGCCGTCGTCGGCGAGACTGTCGCGCAGGCGCCCGAGCACGCGGCTTTTCACCGCAGGCTCGAAATAAATGAGCACATTGCGGCAAAAGACGACGTCGAATGGCGCCTCGCCAGAGAAATCGTCGAGCAGATTGAGCTTGCGGAAGGCGATATTCGCCCGCAGCTCGTCGCGAATGCGCCAGAGGCCGTCCTTCTGGTCGAAATGGGCCAGCAGCCGGCCGATCGAAAGGCCGCGCTGCGCCTCGAACTGGCTATACACGCCGCGCCGCGCCGTCGTCAGCGCGGTCTCCGAGACATCGGTGGCCAGAATCTCGACGCTCCAGCCGGCGAGCGCCTCGCCCATTTCGGCCAGCTTCATGGCGATGGAATAGGGCTCCTGGCCGGTGGAGCAGGCGGCCGACCAGATGCGCAGGCGCCGCGTCTCGGCGCGCCGCGCCATCAGCTCCGGCAGCCAATCGCGCTTCAGCCGCTGAAAGGGGACGCGGTCGCGGAAGAAGGAGGTCTCATTATTGGTCATCGCGTCGACGACGCGCTGCAGCAGCGTCTCGTCCTCGCGCCGCTCGATGAGGCGCATGAGCTCGGAGAGGTCGCGGCAGCCCTGCGCGCGCATGATCGGCTCCAGCCGGCTCTGCGCGATATAGAGCTTGTCGGGGCCGAGAGAGACGCCGACGAGCGAGCCGATGAGACGGCGCAGCCGCGCGAAGGCGAGGCTCATCGCGCGCCCTCCGCCCGAGGCGGCGCGCCCGGCCGAAAACGGCGAGGCTCCGCACATTTCCGCATGTCGCCGTCGCTCTCCTCGAGAGAGCGCTCCTCATGTCCCGTCGCGGCGTGCGCGCTCAGATGACGCCGACGTCCTCGAGCTTGGCGCGCACCACATGCTGGTCGAAGGGCTTCATTATATATTCGTCGGCCCCCGCATCCATCGCCTGGGCGATATAGCTCGCCTCATTCTCCGTGGTGCAGAACACCACTTTCGGCGCGCCGCCGCCCGGCATCTTGCGCAGCGCGCGCAGGAACTCGACGCCGTCCATCTCCGGCATGTTCCAGTCGAGCAATATGGCGTCCGGCATGGATTGCTCGCAGGCGACCAGCGCCTTGCGGCCGTTCTCCGCCTCCACGGTGGAGAATTGCATCCCTTCGAGAATGCGGCGCGCGACCTTGCGGATGACCGCGGAATCGTCGACCACCAGAATCTGCTTCATATGTCTACTCCTCGGGATGCGTCTCTCGCATGGCCGTCGCGGCCGCCGGTCTCGGTCGCTCTCGACAGGCGCCGGACCAGCGCGGCTATGTCGAGTATGGGGAGAAAATCGTCGTCGAGCCGGTAGCAGGCGTTGGTGGCGTCGACGAATTGCTGGCCGACATGGGTCGGGCAGAGGATGCGGTCGTCCTCCTCGCAGGTGACGACGTCGCCGGTCTCGTCGATGAGCAGAGCATAGCGCTCGCCATTGTGCTCGATGCAGACGGCGAGATTGGAATCGGAGCGGTCGCCCTCGTCGATGTCGAGACAGCGGTCCAGCCGCAGCGCGGTCACGATGCGGCCGCGCAGATTGGCGAGGCCGGCGATCTCGCGCGGGGCCAGCGGCACCGGCGTCACCTGATCGATGTGGAAGATCGTCTTCACGCATTCCACCGGCAGGCCGAAGGTCTGGCCGCGCACCTTTATCGTAAAGTTGCGCGACTGCGCCTTGGGCGCGTCGCTCTGCCGCCGACGCCCGCTCGTGTCGCGTTGCGTCTGGGTCATGCGGCGAGCTCCGACATGATGCGCAATTCGAGATCGCGCGGCGCGGTGTCCGCCTTGTCGAGCAGGCGGCCGACGCATTCGATGAGCGCGCGTCGATCGAACTTGCCGGCGACGGCGGCGATGCCGCAGGCCTCGGCCGCCGCGAGCACGCTGGGCGCCGCCTGGGCCGCGAGCGCCACCACCGGCAGATCGGCGAGGCCGGGCAGCGCATGCAGCGCGCGGGCGAAATTATAGCCGTCCATCTCCGGCATGTCGGTGTCCGTCACCACCGCTTCGACCGACAGGCCCTTGCGCAGGAAGGAGAGGGCCTCCGGCGCCGAGGCGGCGGTGGTCACGTCATAGCCGGCCGAGCCGAGTATGGGCGCCAGCATGTCGCGGAAGAAGGCCTTGTCGTCGACCAGCAGAATGCGATGCCGCTTGTTGACGCCGCGCGCCACGGCCGCCGGGCAGGCGATGCGCATGAAATAGGTGGCGTCCAAAAATTCGACGACCTCGCCGCCGAGCTGGATGGAGCCGAGAATATGCGCCGAATCGCTCTCTCGCTGCAGGTCGAGAATCTCGTCGGTGACGTCGATGATCTCCTCGGTGAGCAGGCCCATGGACTGGCCCGCTCCCGACAGCACGAGAATGGGATAGGCGTCGCGGTCGAGCGACATGTCCGAGGTCGCCGGAATGATCGGCAGCAGGCTGTCGCGATAGGCCATGACGAAGGCGCCGTCCGAGGCGATCAGCCGCTCGCGCGGCACATCCTCTATGCGCAGCACCAGCGACAGAGGCAGCGCCTTCAGCGGGCCGGGGCCGGCCTTGACGAGGATGATGCGCGTCTTCTCCGCGCGCGGGACGAAGACTTCCGGCGTCGCCGCTTCGGCCGGGCGCTCGGCCAGCCGCTGCAGCCCGGCGTGATCGAGCAGAGCCGCGGGATCGAGAATGAGCACCACCGAGCCGTCGCCGAGAATCGTCTGGCCGGAGAAGACGCCGAGCCGCGCCAGCGCGCTCACCAGCGGCTCGATGACGATCTCCTGCACATCGGCGATCGTCTCCACCAGCAGGCCGAATCGCGCGCTGCCGACGCGCAGCACGACGACGAAGCCGTCGCGCGTCTCCTCCTGCGCCGGGCGGCCGAGGCCGAGCGTCGCCGCGAGATCGACCAGCGGAAGCACGTCATTGCGCAGGCGCAGCACCGGCGCATCATGGATATATTGGATCGCATGCTCGAAGCCGCGGCCGACGCCGACGAGCTCGACGACCGTCATTTGCGGTATGGCGAAGCGCGCGCCATTGCTGGTGAGAATCAGCGCCGGCGTGATGGCGAGCGTCAGCGGAATGCGCAGCGTGACGCAGGCCCCGCGGCCATAGCGTGAGGTCAGCGAGACGGAGCCGCCGATCGATTGAATATTCTCGCGCACCACATCCATGCCGACGCCGCGGCCGGAGACCTTGGTGACGCCATCGGCTGTCGAGAATCCCGGCATGAAGACCAGCTCGAACAGCTCGGCGTCGCCGAGCTTGGCGATATCGGCTTCCGAGACGAGGCCGAGCGCCAAGGCTTTGGAATGGATGCGCGAGGCGTCGAGCCCGCGGCCGTCGTCGGCGATGTCGATGATGATCTGGCCGGCGTCATAGGCGGCGCGCACGGAGATGACGCCCGTCTCGCTCTTGCCGATGCGCGCGCGCTCGGCCGGCGATTCTATGCCATGGTCGGCGCAATTGCGGATGATGTGCGTGAGCGGCGCGCGGATCAGCTCGATCACCTGCCGGTCCAGCTCCGTGTCCGAGCCTTCCGTCGTGACGACGATCTTCTTGCCGAGATCGAAGGCGAGATCGCGCACCAGACGCGGCAGCGTCGAGAACAGCCGTCCCACCGGCTGCATGCGCGCGCTCATCACCGCATCCTGCAGATCGCTGGTGATGTTGGAGAGCGTCTGCACCGTGCTGCTCATGGCCTCGTCGCCGCCCGCCCAGGCGCTCGACAGTTCGAGCAGGCGATTGCGGGTGGAGACGAGCTCGGAGACGATGCCCATCAGCCGATCGAGCACATTGACCGAGACGCGCACCGTCTCGCCGATATGGGCGACGCTCGCCGCATGGGCCTCGCCCGGCGCCGCGGCGGCGCGGGAGGCCGGCGCCTCCGTCTGCGCGGCGGCGGCGCTCGTCTCCGCGGCGTCCTTGGGCTCCTCCTCGCCGAGGCGGGCGCGGCGCGTCGCCTGCTCCAGGGCGGCGACCAGCTCGTCGTCGTCGCCCGCCGGCTCCTCCTCGGAGCGGCCCATTTCGGCGAGAATATCCTTCAGCCGGTCCACGGCGGCGAAGATCAGCGTGACATGCGCGGCGCTCATCGGCGCGCCGTCGCGCAAGGCGCCGATGAGCGCCTCGGTCGAATGGGTCAGCCGGCCGACGCGCGGCAGCTTCAAAAAGCCGCTGGTGCCTTTGATCGTGTGCACATGGCGAAAGAGGCTGGCGATGAGCGCCTGATCGCCGGGGTCCTTCTCGAGACAGACGAGCTCCATCGTCGCCGCATCTATGTGCTCGGCGGTCTCGACGAGGAAATCGTTGAGAAGCTCATCCATGGCGTCGTTCGTCTCAGGCCGCGCGAGCGGCGTCGACGCCATTCTTGACGCATTCTGGTTAAGAGAACTGAAATCCCCGCGCTCGAGCTCGTCAGGCCTCGAGCGCCGTCTTGGTCTCGGTCTCTTCTTCCGCCTGCGCGGCGACCGGGCGGGCGGTGATGGTGACATGCTCCGGCTGCGCGGAGATCACGACGTCGAGCCCGCTCGCCTGGGCGACGAGGCCGGCGTAATAGGCCTGAATGGCGCGCGCGTCGACGACGCCCTCTTCCGGCTCGCCGGCCAGCAGGGCGGGGATCGCCGCGGCGATGCGGGCGTTCACGCCTTTGGCTTCCAGCGTGAAGGAAATCTCGTCGCGCTCGCCGCTGGAGGCGACGGAGATGACGCCGCCGCGCGGAATCGCCGCATCGGCGATCAGGCACAGATTGAGCAGCAGCTTCACCTTGTTCTTCGACATCAGCACGCGCGGCACGCTCCATTCGAGCTTGGTGCGCTCGTCGGCGAGCAGCTGGCGCGTCACATGCTCGGCGTCGCCGGTGTCGATCTCGGCGCCTTTGGAGCCGGCGGCGCCGAAGGCGAGGCGGCAGAACTGCAGCCGGGCGGAGGCCTCCGCCGCGCTGGATTTGATGAGCGCCAGCGCATGGCCGCGCATCTCGGCGTCCTTCTCCTCCTCCAGCACCTCCAGCCCGTTGACGATGGCGCCGACGGGAGAGATCACGTCATGGCAGACGCGGGAGGAGAGCAGCGCGGCGAGATCGAGGGAGTCGAGCGCGAATTTGGTCATGAGGCCATCCGAAGGAGCCGCCGGATCGCCTCGAGTCGGCGCCGGCCAGAGCGGGAACGCGGCCGAAACGAATCACCCGCGCCCCTTTTCCCCATTGGTAGCCGCGCCGCGCCCGCTTGCAAAGCGTCGCCGTCGGGGCCGCCGCGCGGCGAGCCCCGCGAGCCGTTGGAGCGCCATCCAATCCGATCTCGCCAATCCGATCTCGCGGGGGGAGCGAATTCTGATCGATCGAACGATTCCGTTCGATCAAAAAGCGCTCCTAGAACGTCGCCTTGGCGCCGAGGAAGAAGCTGCGTCCCGCCTCTGGATAGCCGTCGGTGAAGGTGTAGGCGGTGTCGAACATGTTGCGCACGCCGCCTTCGAGCTTCATGTTCGGGCAGAGCTGATATTCCGCCGTGAAATTGACCAGGAAATTGGCGCCGGTCCGATAATAGATCGTCCCCGCCGTGTTCGAGGTCCAGCGATTGCTGTTCATCTCCACATTGGGCGTCAGCGTCAGCCCTTCGAGCGGCCGCCAGCCGGCGTAGAGGAACATTTTGCCGTCCGGCACGCCCGTCGGCTGGAAGTTGAGGATATAGGGCGCATAGACGGAGCGGCGCATCAGCGTCAGATTGCCGCCCAGCGACAGCTCGTCGGAGGCGCGATAATCGACCGTGACCTCCCCGCCCCAGAAGCTGCCGTCGCCGACATTCTGGCTCTGGGTGACGCCCGCGCCATAGGCGGGAACCGGAACGGATTGGATCAGATTGCGGACGATGGAGTGGAAGGCGTCCAATTGAATGCGGCTGCCCGGCGCGAACTCGCTGGCCCAGCCGATGTCGAAATTGATCGCGCGCTCCGGCGTCAGGCCGGGGTTGGAGGTGGCGCCGCCGAAGCGCGAGCTGAAACGCTCGAATATGGTGGGGAAGCGCTCGCGGTCGGAGACGTTGAAATAGACCTTATTGGTGTCGCTGTAGCGCCAGATGGCCGCGCCCTGGAAATTGGGCGCCTGCACATCCCGCAGCTGATAGCCGATGACGCCGGTGTTGAAGACGAAATCCTCCGCCTTGCGCAGATGGCGCCAGTCATAGGCGAAGCCCCCGACGAGATCGATGTCCTTGGTCGGATGAAAGGTGTTCTCGATAGCGATCGAATAAGTGTCTTCCTGCGTGTAGACGATCGGCTGGGTGAAGCAGATGACGTTCGTGACGCATCCGGTCGATTTATTGGCGACATTGACGCCGTAATATTCCTGCCAGGTGGCGTGCTCGTCGAAGCGATAGTGGCCGGCGATCTTCAGCGTGTCGAGCTCGCCGAAATCATGCCCGGCCTCCACATCGGCGCCGAGCGCATAGTCCTGGTAATAGCTGCGGAAGGCCTTGGCCGAGGACTGATAGGCCTGGAAGGGGTCGTTGTAGGAGAAGAGGTCGTTGTCGAACTTGCTCCAATAGGCCTTGGTCTTCACATAGGAAGAATCGCCGATCTTGGTGTTGGACAGGAAATAGAGATTCTGCACGCGCCAATAGGGCCAGCGCCAATAGCGCTGGCTGGCGAGCCCGTCGGTGGTGTGATAGGGCGCGCCCTTCTTGCCGTCCTGGCGGATGAAGCTCAGCGAATATTCGTCGGTGTCGTTGGGTGTATAGCCGGCCTTGGCGTTCAGGCTCCAATCATAGGTCCCCGAATTGCCGCGGAAGCCGTCGCCCTGATTATTGGTCGGCGGGTAGCTCGCCGGCAGCATCCAGCCGCGCAGATCGCGCCATGAGCCGCTGAGCTGCAGATAGTAATTGTCCTGCTTCGTGCCGAGCAGCGCATAGGTCTTTATGCCCTCATAGCTGCCGTCGCGGCCGAACTCGAGGCCGGTGCGCACCTCGCCCTCTATCGCCTTGGTGGGCTTGCGGGAGACGAGATTGATCTGGCCGCCCATGCCGCCCGGGCCGTCCAGCACCGAGACATAGCCCTTGGCGATCTGCACCTCGGAGACGTCCGGCGTCATGAAGCGCGCGAAATCGAGCCGATTGTCGGCCGGCAGATAGACGCGAACGCCGTCGATGGTGAGCGGAACCTGCCAGCGGTCGAAGCCGCGCACATAAATGTTCTGCTCATTGCGCGTGCCGCCGGTGCTGTTGCTGACGACGCCGGCGGCGAGATTGACGGCGCGATCGAGCGAATCGCGCTGGAAGGTCTCATTCTGACGGTTGCTGATGGTCACGCCGCCATAGGAATCGGTCTTTTGCAGCGGCGCCGGACCATCGTCCTTCTTCTTGTCGGCAGGCGCTGTCCTGTGCTCGGCGCCGACGTGAATCTCGCCGAGATCGAAAGGTTGCGGCTGCTCGCCGGCGAGCGCCGCGCCGCTTGCGATGAGCGCGGCGACGCTGGCGGCGCCCAAGGGCCCGAATTTGCTGAGTTTCATGGTTCTTCCCCCGATTGTCCCATCGTCCCGCCGCCCCCCTCCCCGGCCTGCCCCCGCTTCGCGGGAGAGGGGGCAGATTCCGCGCTCCCTCAGAGCGACCCCAAAAATGCGAGCAGTTCCGCCCGCTCCTCGCGCGTCAGGCCGCGAAACCGCCGCGCTGCGTCCTCCGCCTCTCCGCCGTGCCAGAGGATCGCTTCCGTCACGGTGCGGGCGCGGCCGTCGTGGAGAAAATCCGCGGGCGTTCCAAAGCGCCCGGCGAGGCCGAGGCCCCAGAGCGGCGGCGTGCGCCAGTCGCGCGGGCCGGCCTCGAAATCCTCGCGCCCATCGGCGAGCCCATCGCCCATGTCGTGCAGCAGAAGATCGCCATAGGGGTGAATCTCCGTCCCGCTCAGCCAGGGCGCGAAGCCGACCGGGCCGAGCTTCATCGTCTCGCGATGGCAGGCGGCGCAGCCGATCTCGCGGAACAGCGCCTCGCCTTTGGCGACGCGCGGATCGGAGAGATCGCGCCGCGCCGGCACGGCGAGGCCGCGCATATAGGCGAGCGAGGCCTCGAGCCGCGCGGTGGAGAGCTCGATCTCCCGCCCCGCCGCGGCGCGGCATTCCGGCTGCGCGGCGGTGCAATTGGGCTCGGGGAAGAGATAGGAGGTGACGCCGATGTCCTCGGCGAAGGCGTTGGCGATCTGCTGGCGCAGATCCGGCTGATTGGCCTTGAGGCCGAAGCGGCCCAGCGCGGTACGGCCGGCCGCCATGTCATAGACATGGTTCGGCCGGCCGCGGCCCTGGCCCACCGCATAGCTGCTGATCTCGTCGTCCGGCACGGCCTCCAGCAGGCCGAGGCCGAAGACCGGCGGCGCGTTGCGCAGCGAGATCCGCACATTGTCGCCGAGCGGCCCATAGGCGAGATCGCGAAAGGAGAGGCGCGGACGACGCAGCGAGACGGTCTCCCCATCGGACAGGCGCGTTTCGATCTCGTCAAAGGCGACGATCGCGCGGCCCTCGCCCGGCACGCCGGGATTGCCCTCTGGATTGAGCTGGCCGCCATAGGCCGGATGCGGCGCCGGACCGCCATGGGCGTCGCGGCCGGGCAGGCCGAGCCGCACCACCATGGCGCGGGCGACGCCATTCTCCGGGTCCGGCGCCGGGCCGCGGCCGTTCTTCACATGGCAGGCGATGCAGGAGAGGCGATTATACAGCGGGCCGAGCCCGGTGATCTCGTTCTGATCCTGCGAGGGGCCGATGACCCAGGCCTGATGAAACAGCGCGCTCCCTTGCCGAAAGCCGCGCAAAAAAACCTCGTCCAGCCCGGCCAGGGGCCTGGAGAAGACGTCGCCGTCCAGCTTGAGGTTCTCGTAAGGCGCGCCGGCGGCGAGAAAAAGCAGCGCGAATGGAAGAAGAAGCCGCCGCCTCACAGACGCTGCTCGGCGGAAGCGACGAGGCTCAGCGCCTCGGCTCGGGCCGATGCAATTTCTGCGCGCCAACGGGCGGCGAGATCGCCGTCCTTCAGCTCGCGGCTGGAAAAACGATCGAGAAATGCGGAATCTTTCGCCTGCGCCTCGGAAATAGGCGTGAAGCCGGCGAGCTTGCGCGCCTTCGTCACAGCGGCGGCGCCTGCAGAGTCGGGGGCGGCGGCGAGCCGCGCCTCGGCGGCGTGAATGGCGCGCCAAAGGCGCTGCGTCTCGGCGTGGCGCTCCGTGATGGCGAGATCGAACATCACGCTGACGGCGCCGGGCCGCCGCCGGCCGATCTCGGCGTCATAGGGGTAGAAGGTTCCCGGCGGCAGGGCGAAAGGATCGACCACTGCCGCCGGCTTGCCGGCATAGGCGTCCGGCCGGGCCGGATGGCGGCTGCTGTCGGCCTCCATCATCAGCTTCTGGCCCTTGGAGGAGAGCGCGAAATCCACGAAGGCCTTGGCCGCCGAAAAACGCTGCGTGCCCGCCGTGATGGCGATATGGGCGGGCAGAAAGGCGGTCTTCTCGGGATAGACGAAGGCGAGCTTCTCGCCATTGGCCAGCGCGTTGAAGGCGAAGAAGTCGATGGTGAGGCCGAGCGCGGCGCGCCCGTCCTTGACGGTCGCCGTCGGGCCGGAGCCGGAGCCGAGCAGCTCCGCGCCGCCGGCGATCTCGGCGAGCAGCGCCCAGCCGCGCTCCCAGCCCTCCGATTGCAGGATGATGTCATAGAGGGCCGGCGAGAAGCCCACCTTGGCCGGAATCGGCATGACGACGCGGCCGGCATAGGCGGGGGAGGCGAGGTCGCTCCAGCTCTTGGGCGGCTTCAGCCCGTCGCGCGCGAGGGCGGGTGGATCGACCACTATGCCATAGCCGGCGACGTCATAGGCCTCGAACAGGCCGCTCGGATCGGACAGGAGCTGATCGCCGAGCCGGCCGGGCAGGGCGGCGCGATCGACGGCGAATTTCTGAAAGGCGCCGCGGTCTCGCAATATAGGGAAATTTCCGAGAGCGGGCGCCCAATAGACATCGGCCCCGCCCTGGTCCTTGTCGCTCAGCAGAGCGAGCGCGTCGCGCGACTGCTTCCAGACGAATTGGACGTGAACGCTGGGATAGAGCTTCTCGAACTCCGCCTCATAGCGAGTCGTCAGCTCTTCCGGGAAGGAGGTGACGACGATGAGGCGCTGGTCCGCCGCCCGCGCGGGCCTGCCGAGCAGAGCGACGCCGAGCGCGGAAGGGACGGCCGCCAGCACATTGCGGCGGCTGGGGCGAAGGGCGAGGCGATTCGCTATGTCGAGGCGATACATAATGAAAACATAAAAGCGCCGCCGCGGGCGTGTCAATCGACACGAGCGCTCATTTTATCGGCGGGTAGCCCGCCGATTGATCTTTCTACCAGCGATAGGGAATTCGATTGTCAGTCGACCGCGAGGATGACGTCGGTCGGGTTGAAGCTGGCGACGGCCCGCTCGCCTTCGGTGAGGCCGAGGTCTTCCGCCGTCTGGCGCGGCACGACGGCGTGCATCGTCTTGCCCGCGCCAATGTCGAGCAGCACCTCGCTGTTGCGCTCGGCGTCGATGCGCCGCCGCACCACGCCGACGAACTGATTGCGCACGCCGGGGGGCGTGTGCTCGGGCGTGGTGAGATGGACGAAGGAGGATTTGATCAGCGCCAGCGTCTTGCGTCCCGGCTCGAGGCCGAGCTCCACCGCCGAGTCATTGGTGACGATGGCGTGAATGGAGGTCTCCGGCGACACGCGCAGCGTCACCTCGACATCGACCGGCCATTTCTTCACCGAGACGACTTCCGTCTGGAACATATTGCGAGCAGAAATTTTTACGCCCACGCTCCAGAGGAGAAAATCGTCCTGATCCTCGAGCCCTTCCTCGGCGATGAGCGAAGAGATGCGCGACAGCCGCTCCTCCAGCCGATGAAAAGTGGCGATGAGCCGTCGTCCTTCCGCCGTCACTTCCGCGCCGCCGCCGGAACGGCCGCCCGCCTTTGTCACAAAAGCGGGGCTGGGCAGAAGATTGTTGATGGCGTTCACTGCATCCCAGGCCGTCTTGTAGCTGAAGCCGACGACCTTCGCCGCCTTGGTGATGCTGCCATATTCGGCGACCGCCTCCAAAAGCTTGATGCGATCACGTCCGACCAGGAAACGTCCTTCGCTGCGAAGCGCCAGCAGCGCATCGATCTTGTTGACTGTCATGGCTCTCGCGATTCCTTTCGGGCGAATATTTATACCTCTTCATCGAAGACGCATCAAAATTCGGACCGACCGGGCTCCGGCGCGCCGGATTTTTTCTGTTTCTCGGCCGCCGGCGCGTCGGCCAGCGCCTCCACCGCCCGGCGCAAATGGCCCCGCGATCCTTCGAGCGCGGCGCGCGCCTCGCCGAGTCCATGGCCTTCGAGCAGCAGATAGGCCAGCTTGACGCTGCCGCCCGCGCGACGCAGCGCCGCGTCGATTTCCTTGCTCTCGCGTCCGGTGAGCCGCGCCAGAATGCGCTCGCTGCGACGCGCGAGCTTCTTGTTCGACGCCTGCACATCGACCATCAGCCCTTCATAGACGCGGCCTTGCAGGATCATCACCAGCGACGACAGCATCAGCAGCGCGACGCGCTGCGCCGTGCCGGCCTTCATGCGCGTCGAGCCGGCGATCGCTTCCGAGCCCGTGTCGAGAAACACCGCATGTTCCGCATCGGCGAGCAGCGGCGCGTCGCGATTATTGGCGACGCCGATGGTCAAGGCCCCGTGCCGCGCCGCCTCGCGCAGGCAGGCGAGGGTGAAGGGCGTCGTGCCGCTGGCGGCGATAGCGATGACGACATCGGCCTCGCCGATCGCATGGCGGCGCATCAGCTCGGCGCCGCGTTCGGCCTCGTCCTCGGCGCCTTCCACGGCTTTCAGCAGCGCATCGTCGCCGCCCGCCATCAGCAGCAGCAGGCGCTCCTGCGGCCAGCTGAAGGTCGGCGTCAGCTCGGCGCCGTCCTGCACCGCGAGCCGGCCCGACGTTCCGGCGCCGACATAGACGATGCGCCCGCCGCGCGCGAGACGTCGCACGACAGCGAGCGCTGCGTTCTCGATCGCCGGACGCGCGGCGCGCACCGCGGCGACAGCGGCGAACTGCCCTTCGATCATGGCGTCGAGAATCTCGCGCGGCTCCCACGCGTCGATCGACGAATAGCGTGGGCTCGGACGTTCCGTTTCCATGTGCTCCTCCTTACGCAACAGTTCGTCCTCCGCAGTCGAATTCGCAAGCGAAGACGCTGCCGCGCCAAGGATTTCGCGCTCGCGCGACGCGCGCTCCCGTGCCATAAGGGCGCGGGCGGGGGGCGTGACAGAGCTGCAGCAGAGCCGCCGATGACCATGCAAGACAATCAAATGGCGATCGAAGCGCGCGAGGCGCCGCAGGCGGTCGCGCGACAACGTGAGCTCATCGCCCCGCGCCTCGCGCCGCTCGTCGCGCGCTTGCGCAATGTCGATCCGCGCGTCGTCGTCACTTGCGCGCGCGGCAGCTCCGCTCATGCGGCGACATTCGCCAAGCACCTCGTCGAGCGCGGCCTCGGCCTGCCGGTCGCCTCCGCCGCGCCGAACATCTCCAGCGTCTATGGCGGCGCGCTGCGGCTCGACGGCCAATTTTTTCTCGCGATCTCGCAATCGGGCGGCAGCAATGATCTCATAGAGCAGGCCGCCGCCGCGCGCCGCAGCGGCGCCGTCACCGCTTGCCTCGTCAATGAGGTCGAGAGCGAGCTCGCCGCGCAATGCGAGTTCGTTCTACCAATGGCCGCAGGGCCGGAATTCGCGGTGCCGGCGACCAAGACCTTCATCGCCTCGCTCGCCGCGCTGGCGCGTCTCGTCGCGCTGTGGTCGCAGGATCGCGCGCTCGACGATGCGCTCGCGCGACTGCCGGAGCGGCTCGCGCGCGCGGCGGAGCTCGATTGGTCGCGAATGGTGGACGCCTTCTCGCGTGCGGAAAGTCTCGTCACGATCGGACGTGGGCCGACGCTGGCCATAGCGCGCGAGGCGGCGCTGAAGCTGAAGGAGACCGCCAATCTCCATGCGGAGGCGTTCAGCGCCGCGGAATTCATGCATGGGCCGGTGTCGCTCGTCTCGCCGCTCTATCCGATCCTGATGCTGACGCCGACCGACGAGGCGACGAGGGGCATGCGTCGCCTCGCGGAGGATTTGCGCGGCAAAGGCGCGGCTCTGTTCACGACGGATCGCGAGGACGAGACGCGCAATCGACTGCCGACGATCGCCGCCGATCATCCAGAGACCGACGCCATCTGCCTCATTCAGAGCTTTTACGCCATGGCGGCGCGGCTCGCCGCAGCGCGCGGCGTCGATGTCGATCGTCCGCGCCATTTGCAGAAGGTGACGCGCACGCGATGAGCGAGGAGGCGCGCCGAACGATCGCCGCCGACGTCGTCTTCGACGGCGAAACGGCGCATCGCGACTGCGCCGTGGTGATAGAGGGCGAGAACATCGTCTCGCTCATTCTGCGTCGCGAGATTCCGCGCGGCGCGGATGTGCTCGAGCTGCCCAAGGGCGTCTGGCTCGCGCCCGGCTTCATCGATATTCAGGTGAATGGCGGCGGCGACGTTCTGTTCAACGATTCGCCGACGCCGGAGGCGATCACGACGATCGTGCGGGCGCATCGCAAATTCGGCACGACCTCGCTGCTGCCGACGCTCATCACCGACACGGATGAGAAGATGATCGCGGCCGAGCGCGCCGTGGCGGAGATTCTCCCACATGCGCCGGGCGTGCTCGGCGTGCATTTCGAAGGACCCTTCATCTCGCCGGAGCGGCTCGGCGTGCATCGCGCCGATCTTCGCCGCGCGCCTTCGCCGCATCATGTCGAGATGCTCGCGCCGCCGCCGGGCGGCGTGTCGCTCGTCACTCTCGCGCCGGAGGAGACGCCGCCGGGCTTCGTCGCCGAGCTCGTCGCCGCCGGCTGCAAGGTCGCGCTCGGCCATTCCATGGCGAATTACGCGCAGACGCGCGCCGCAATGGCGGAAGGGCTGACCGGCTTCACACATCTCTTCAACGCAATGCGCCCGCTCGCCAGCCGCGAGCCGGGGCCGATCGCGGAGGCGCTCGAATCTTCGGCCGCTCATTACGGACTCATCGTCGATGGCGAGCATGTCGATCCGGCGATCTTGCGCCTCGCGCTGCGCGCCGGCCTCGGCCATCCAATGCTCGTCACTGACGCAATGCCGCCGGTCGGCGGCGACGGACGCGGATTCGTCCTGCAGGGCAGGGAGATTTTCGTCGAGAACGGACGCTGCGTGACGGAGGAGGGCACGCTCGCCGGCGCTTCGCTGGATATGGCGAGCGCGGTGCGCAATTGCGTCGCGCTGCTCGATCTTCCGCTCGAGCGCGCGCTCGTTCTCGCCTCCGCCAATCCGGCGAATTTTCTGGGGCTCGGCAAAAGGCTCGGCCGGCTCGTCGCCGGCTATCGCGCCGATATGACGGCTTTCGATCCGCAGAGCCTTCGCATCGTATCGACCTGGGTCGCCGGCGAGCACTCCGCCGAGGAATGGTGAGCGGTCACGCCTTCAATCGACGAATGCGCGCGATCGCGGCTTCGGCCTTGGCGCGCAGCGACGCATCCGTCTCGCAAGCGTCGAGAAGCTTTTGCGCATAGCGCGCCGATTCTTCCTGCTCGTCCTTCAGATTATTGCCGATGAGGATGAAATCCGCGCCGGCGCGCAAGGCGCGCAGCGCGGCGTCTTCCGTCGTCATCAGCTTTTGCACGCCCTGCATCTGCAGATCGTCGGTCACGACCACGGTCTGCGGCGCCCATTGCCGCAATTTGCGAATGGCGATGGAAGAGAGACAGCAGGGCGTGTCTTTCTCCCATTGATTCACGACGCCATGGCTGAACAGAACCATGGGAACGCGCGGCGCCAGCGTCTCGAAGATCTTCACCTGCGTGTCGGTGATGCAATCGGAGAGATCCATCACATGATCGTGTGGATTGACCTTGGCGCCGCCCGTGCCGGGAAAATGTTTCAGGCACAGTTTCAGCCCGGTCGCGCGTGCGACCTCGACCAGCGCGTCGACGCAATCTTCGACGACGCGCGGATCGGCGGAGAAGCTGCGTTGCGCCGAGCCGATGTCGGGACTGTCGGGATTTATGTCGAGATCGGCGACGGGCGCGAGATCGGCGTCTATGCCGAGATCGCGTAATTCGGCATAGGCGGGACGCAGCGCGTCGAGCCGCTCGCGCGCGGTCAGCCGGCCGAATTGGCGCGCGCTCGGCAGCGGCGCGAAGCCGCGCTCCTCCTTCAGCCGCCGCACCTTGCCGCCCTCCTGATCGATGAAGATCAGCGGCCGTTTCGGCAGCGCGTGAATCTCCGCGCAGAGCGCCTTCACCTGCGCGGGATCGAAAATATTGCGCTCATATTTGCGATCCGTGCAGTCGTAATCGAAGAGGATGACGCCGCCGAGCCCATAATCGCGCGCGAAATCGCGCAGCCAGGGCGGAACATGCGGCGTGCGGAAGCCGAGCAGGAACAGCTCGCCTATGGGAAGGGGTGCGGACATGGGCGTGAGATGGCGCGGCGATGAGCGAGGTCAAACGCGGCCGCGACGAAATTGCGGCGAAAAGGAGAGGCTCGCGCTTTCGGCTCCGCTCGCTTATGAGTGCGGGGCAGCTTGGAAGAGGAGAATATCCGATGAGCGATGGTGTCGTCGAAAGCGCTCCGCAGACGGCGCGATACGCCACGGGCGCAATGTTCGGCGTTTCCGCCGTCACCGTTTGGGCGACCTGGCTCGTCGTCACGCGGCTCGGCGTGACGACGACGCTCTCGGTCTATGATCTCACAATGCTGCGCTTCGGCGCCGCCGGCGCGCTGCTGCTTCCCGTCGTGCTGCGCAAAGGGCTCGCGCTCGAGCGGCTCGGCCCGCTGCGCCTCCTCATTCTCGTCTGCAGCGCCGGCGCGCCTTATGTGCTCGTCGCCGCCAGCGGGCTCAAGCTCGCGCCGGTCGCTCATGCGGGCGCGCTGCTGCCGGGCTCCATGCCGCTCTTCGTCGCGCTGCTGTCGTTTCTGTTCACGCGGGAACGTTTCACCGCGAGCCGCCTCATCGGCTATGCGCTCATCGCTCTCGGCGGCGCCGCGATAGCCGGGCCGGGCGCATTGTCGTTCGGCGAGACGCAGATCGGGTATATTCTGCTTTTGTCGGCGGCTTTCATTTGGGCCGGCTATGCGATCGTGCTGCGCGCGTCGCGGCTCGAATCCTTGCATGCCGCGGCGCTGGTCTCGACAGGCTCGCTCATTCTCTATGGGCCGCTCTATCTCGTCTTTCACGGCCTGCACGGAATGGACGCGCCATTGCGCGACATTGTGATTCAGACCCTCTTCCAGGGCGTCATCGTGTCGATCGTGGCGCTGTTTCTCTTCGGCAAAGGCATTGAGCTGCTCGGCGCTTCTGCGGGCGCGGCCTTTTCGGCTCTCGTGCCGCCCATGGCGGCGCTGATCGCCGTTCCGCTGCTCGGCGAAATCCCTTCGCCCGTAGAGCAGATCGCGCTGCTCTGCGTCTCCATCGGCGTCTATCTGGCGAGCGGCGGCCGAGCGCCGCGCTGGAGCCTGTGGCGGCGCGGCTGAAGGAACCTCTCCGGCGCGAAGGGGTTATCCTCCGCCCCGCGTCGCCTTCCCGCGGCGCGCAGGCGTCGAAGGGAGGAGATCATGCCCGCCAAATCAAAGGCGCAACAAATGGCCGCCGGCGCCGCGCTGGCGGCCAAGCGCGGCGAGATTCCAAAGAGCGAGCTCAAAGGAGCCTCGCGCTCCATGCTCGACTCCATGACGGAGAAGCAGCTCGAGGAATTCGCCGCGACCAAGCGAAAGGGCAAGCCGGAGCATTCGGCCAAATCGTGAATGACAAAAGGAGGACGCCTCATGCATGTGGAAGCCATCATCGCCAGCCATCCGCAAATGCGCGGCCGCGCCGACGCCGCGCTGGTCGGCTGCGTCGAAGCCTGCTTCGATTGCGCGCAGGCCTGCGCCGTCTGCGCCGACGCCTGCCTCGCCGAGGAGAATGTCGCCGATCTGCGCCGCTGCATAAGGCTCGATCAGGATTGCGCCGACATATGCCTCGCGGCGGGCGCCATCGCGTCGCGACGCAGCCCGACGGATGAGACGGCGATGCGCGCCGTTCTGCAAGCCTGCGTCGATATGTGTCGCGCCTGCGAGAAGGAGTGTCGACGCCACGCCAAGCATCACGAGCATTGTCGCATCTGCGCGGATGTCTGCAAGGAATGCGAGAGCGCCTGTCGCCGTGCGATGGGGCCTGCGCATTAGAGCGCCTTCCGATCGGACGGAAAGCGCCGCGATCTCCCCTCTCCTGCGAAAGCGGGAGAGGCGGAATCGCTAAGGCGCATAGGCCTTCAAGAACACGGCGAGGCCGGACTCCATCACGCGCTGATATTCGGCCTCGCTGCGCAGCTCCAATCCCAGCGCGACGCGCATGGGCAAATCCGAGATGGTGAGATGCAGCAATTGCTCCGCCGCCATTTGGGCGTCGTCGAAGGCGAGCAGGCCTTTCGCCTTCGCTTCGTCGAGAAAGCCGGCGACGAGATCGAGGACATTCTGCTTGCCGCTGTTGAAATAGCGATGGCAGAGCTCGGGGTAGCGCCAGCGCTCGCTCGACACCGCTTGGAAAAAAGCGGCCCATTCCCGCGTCAGGAAGCGGGCGACGAAATGCGCGCAGAGCTCGCGTAGCGCCTGCTCGGCGCCGAGATCGAAATCGGGCTTGGGAACGTCGGTGCATTTTTGGCTGCACTCGATCTCGATGAGATTGCGAAACAGCGCTTCCTTGCTGGGAAAATACGCGTAGAGCGTCGCCTTCGACACGCCCGCGGCGCGCGCGATTCCGTCCATGGACGTCTCGGCGAAGCCCTGCTCCAGAAATTGGGTGCGCGCCGCGGAGAGAATCTGACACTCCTTGCGATTCGGCACATGCTCCGTGGCCGGCTCCGGCGCGGTCGTCTCCGCTGCTTCGGTCATTTGCTCTGGTCCAACCCCGTCATCCCCGTCCCTCCTTCCGCCGCAGTCCCACGCAGGCCTTGTCTCAGCCTTTGCGTCGTCTTTCCATCCCCGGGAAAAACTGAACCGTTCAGTTTTAGCATTGACACTCGGGCTCTGCATTAATATTAAAACTGAACGGTTCAGTTTTCGAGAGGGTCATGCCGAAATTTTCGCGACGCAGAGTCCGACAAGCGAAAACTGCGCCTTGCCGGGAAATCGCACGGACCGCAGCCCGGGGGGCGGCCGCATTCGCGGCGCTGTCGCTCTCCGCATGCGCGGTCGGGCCAGATTTTGTTCCGCCTCCTGCGCCGGCGGGCGCCGGCTATGGCAAAATCGGCGCTTCCACCGAATCGGCGGCGACGGCCGGCGGCGCCTCGCAGCGCTTCGCCCATGGCCGCGATGTGCCCGGCGAATGGTGGAAGCTGTTCCATTCCAAGCAGATATCCGCCCTCGTCGCCGAGGCCGTGGCGAATCACCCGGACATAATGGCGGCCGAGGCGGCGCTGCGGCAGGCGCGTGAGACGATAGAGGCCAATTCCGCGACCTTCCTGCCACAGGCGACGCTCGGGGACAGCTATCAGCGTCAGCAGGTGACGACGGCGCAATTCGGCAGCCTCGCCTCGTCGAGCTCGTCCTCCTCGTCGTCGTCATCGTCCTCTTCCAGCTCGGCCTCGACTTTCGTCTACGGCCTGCACAACGCCAATGTTTCGGTGTCTTTCTCGCCGGATGTGTTCGGCAAATCCTGGCGCACGCTGGAGAGCGACACGGCCGCGGCCGAGCAGAAGCGCTTCCAGCTCGAGGCGACCTATCTCGCGCTCACCGCCAATGTCGTCACCGCGGCGATCGCCGACGCCTCCTACGCCTCGCAGATCAAGGTGACGCGCGATCTCATCGCGGCCTATCGCACGCAGCTCGATCTGCTCGAGAAGCGATTCGAGCTCGGCGCCGTCAGCCAGGCGGATGTGCTGTCCGAGCGGGCGCAGCTCGCGCAGGCGGAGGCCACGCTGCCGCCGCTGGAAAAAGCGCGCGCGCAGAACCGCAATCTGCTGATGGCCTATCTCGGACGTTTCCCCAACGCCGACAAAGGCGGGGCTGTCGATCTCTCCGGCCTGCGCCTGCCCGGCGAATTGCCGGTCAGTCTGTCCTCGATGCTGGTGCGGCAGCGGCCGGATATTCTCGCCTCCGAGAATCAGCTGCATCAGGCCAGCGCGGAGATCGGCGTCGCCACAGCGAACATGCTGCCGCAATTCACGCTCTCTGCGACCGGCGGCGCGCAGGCGACGAACTTCACCTCTTTGTTCTCGCCGCAGACAATGGTCTACACGCTCGCCGCTCAGGCTTCGGCGAAGGCTTTTGACGCCGGCTCGCTGTTCCACACGCGCGAGGCCAAGGTCGCGGCCTTCGAGCAGGCGGAGGCGCAATATCGCTCCACCGTCATTTCCGCTTTCCAGAATGTCGCGGATTCGCTGCAGGCGGTGAAGCACGACGCCGGCACGCTGCGCGCCCAAGTGGCGGCGGAAAAAGCCGCGGCGGAGAGCCTCGAGATCGCGCGCGCGCAATATCGCGCCGGCTCGACGACCTATTCGATCGTGCTCAACGCCGAGCAGACTCTGCTCACCGCGCGGCTCAACCGCGTGAAGGCGCAAGCGGCGCGCTTCGCCGATACGGCGGCGCTGCTGCAATCGCTCGGCGGCGGCTGGTGGAACCGCGTGGACGAGACGGAGGCCTCGCAGGCCAAGCCCACGGATATTATCGCTACATCGCCGATCGCCGCGGCGATCAGAGCCCAGGCGGAGGATGCTCGAAATGGTCGCTAGAACCTTGCTGCAGGATCGTTTCGGACCAATGGCGAAGCCGATGGCGATCATGCTCGCGATCGTCGCGCTCGTCTTTGGCGGACTCTATGGCTTCAACGTGTTTCGCGGCGTGATGATCAAGGGCTTTCTCGCCTCCATGGCCAATCCGCCGCAGACCGTCTCGGTCACGACGGCGGGCTATCAGGAATGGCGGCCCAAGCTCACCGCGGTCGGCACGTTTCGCGCGGTGAACGGCGCCGATCTCTCGCTGGAGGCCTCCGGCATCGTCGAGAAGATTCACTTCCAATCCGGCCAGCAGGTGGAGGCGGGCCAGCTGCTGCTGGAATTGCGCAAGGACACCGATCTCGCCAAGCTCGCCTCGCAAAAGGCGGCCGCCGAGCTCGCCGGCATAAATCTGCGCCGCGATCAGGCGCAGCTGAAGATTCACGCCGCGAGCCAGGCGACGGTCGACACGGATCAAGCCAATCTCAAGAGCGCGGAAGCCGATGTCGCGCAGCAGGAGGCGGTGATCGCGCAAAAGACTTTGCGCGCGCCCTTCGCCGGACGGCTCGGCATTCGCGCGGTCGATCTCGGCCAATATATCGGAGCGGGCACGAATATCGTGACGCTGCAGGCGCTCGATCCCATCTATCTCGATTTCACCCTGCCGCAGCAGGCGCTGAACGGCATAGAGGTCGGCCAATCGATCGACGCCGGCGTCGATGCGTTTCCGAACAAGAAATTCACCGGCAAGATCGTCGCGATCAACTCCAAGGTGGATCAGGCGAGCCGCAATGTGCAGGTGCGCGCCAGCCTCGCCAATGCCGATCTCGAGCTGAAGCCCGGCATGTTCGCGCAGATCGACATTGTGACCGGCAAGCCCGAGCGCCTCGTCACCTTGCCGCAGACGGCGATCGTCTATGCGCCCTTCGGCAATTCGGTGTTTCTCGTGCAGAAGGCGGCGGACGGCAAGGCCGCCGGCCTCTCCGCGCATCAGACCTTCGTGCGTCTCGGCGCGACGCGTGGCGACGAGGTCGCCGTGCTGGAAGGCGTGACAGAGGGCGCGACCGTCGTCACCGCTGGCCAAGTGAAGCTGAGAAACGGCTCGCCGCTGAATATTTCCGACACGCAGCAGCCGCCGGTCGATCCCAATCCCAAGCCCGTGGATCAGTGAACGGAGACGACGAACATGCGTTTCACCGACATTTTCGTGCGTCGCCCCGTGCTCGCCTCGGTGGTGAGCCTGCTGATCCTGGTGCTGGGCCTGCGCTCGCTCTTCACCTTGCCGACGCTGCAATATCCGCGCACGCAAAACGCGGTCGTCACGGTGACGACCTCCTATTTCGGCGCCGATCCGGCGACCGTCGCCGGCTTCGTCACAACGCCGCTCGAGAACGCCATCGCGCAGGCGAACGGCATCGACTATCTCACCTCCACGAGCCAGGTCGGCACCAGCACCATCACCGCCAATCTGCGGCTCAACTATGATTCCGGCAAGGCGCTGACCGAGATCAGCACCAAGATCGATTCTGTGCTCAATCAGCTGCCTTCGGCCGTGCAGCGTCCTGTCATCACGGTGAAGATCGGCCAGACCACCGACGCCATGTATATCGGCTTCAATAGCGATATTCTGACGTCGAGCCAGGTCACCGATTATCTGATCCGCGTCGTGCAGCCGCGCCTGCAATCGGTGCCGGGCGTGCAGACGGCCGAGCTCATCGGCGGCAAGACCTTCGCGCTCCGCGCGTGGCTCGATCCGGTCAAGCTCGCCGCCTATGGCCTCACCGCCAGCGAGCTCAGCGCCGCGCTGCAGGGCAATGACTATATCGCAGGCCTCGGCTCCACCAAGGGCGAGATGGTGCAGGTGACGCTCACCGCGGCCACCTCGATGCATTCGCTGGAGGAATTCCGCAATCTCGTCGTCAAGCAGGTGAACGGCGCCAATGTGAAGCTGCGCGACGTCGCCAATGTCACGCTCGGCTCGGAGGATTACGAATCCGCCGTGGCCTTCAATGGCAAGCAGGCGGTCTATATCGGCATTCTCGTCGCGCCCAACGCCAATCTCCTCGATGTCGTCAAAGGCGTGAAAGAAGCCTATCCAGACATTTTGAAATCGCTGCCGCAGGGTCTCCACAGCGATATCGTCTATGACACGACCGATTTCGTGAACAGCTCGATCGACGAGGTGATTCACACGCTGATCGAGGCGATCCTCATCGTCACCGGCGTCGTGTTCATGTTCCTCGGCTCATGGCGCTCGGTGGTCATACCGATCATCGCCATCCCGCTGTCGCTCATCGGCACATTCACCATTCTGCTGGCGCTCGGCTTCTCGATCAATCTGCTCACCCTGCTGGCGCTGGTTCTGGCCATCGGACTCGTCGTCGACGACGCCATCATCGTGGTCGAGAACGTCAACCGCCATCTCGCCGACGGAATGAAGCCTTTCGAGGCGGCCTTGCAGGCGGCGCGTGAGCTCGCTGGTCCGATCATCGCCATGACCATCGTGCTGATCGCCGTCTATGTGCCGATCGGCTTTCAGGGCGGCCTCACCGGCGCGCTCTTCGTCGAATTCGCCTTCACGCTCGCCGGCTCGGTGACGGTCTCGGCGGTCATCGCGCTCACGCTCTCGCCGGTGAGCTGCGCGCTGGTGCTGAAGCCGCCGCAGCCGGGCCATGAGACGCTGGAGACGCGCATCGTCGAATTTATCGACGACAAGATGGATTGGGTGAAGGAGCGCTATCGGAGCCTGCTGGAGCGCTCGCTGCATTTCGTGCCGGTGACGCTCGTCTTCGGCGGCCTCGTGCTCGCGAGCATCTTTTGGCTCTATTCCAATTCGAAGAACGAGCTCGCGCCCAATGAGGATCAAGGCGTCGTCTTCGCGCAATCCACCTCGGCGCCCAACGCCACATTGCAGCAGAAGCTCTTCTATGGCGATCAGGTATACCAGACCTTCGCCAAGCATCCCGAGATGACCAGCTCCTTCCAGATCGTCACGCCGGGCCTCATCTTCGGCGGACTCGTTCTCACGCCGCCGGACAAGCGCAAGATCACCGCCGAGCAGATGCAGCAGACGCTGCAGCAGGAGCTCGCGCGCTCTGTGCCTGGTCAGCGTCTCGTGACCTTCCAGCCGCAGCCGCTGCCGGGCTCCAATGGTCTGCCGATTCAGTTCGTCGTGCAGAGCACCGACACATTCGACAAGATGAACGATATCTCGCACGACTTCCTGTCCAAGGCGCTGGCGACGGGCAAGTTCATGTTCCTCGACACCGATCTGAAGATCGACCAGCCACAAATGTCGCTCGTCATCGACCGTGAGAAGACCGCGCAGCTCGGCTTGCGAATGCTCGACGTCGGTGGCGCGCTCACGACGGGGCTGAGCGGCGGCTACACGCAATATTTCGGATTGGACGGACGCTCGTACAAGGTCATCCCGCAGATGGCGCAGCAGTTCCGGCTCAACCCGGATCAGATCTTGAGCTATTACATCAAGACCGCGGATGGCTCCTCGGTGCCGCTGTCGACGGTGGCGAAGTTCCAGACCATGGTCGTGCCGGAGTCGCTCAATCACTTCCAGCAGATCAACTCCTTCACCATCTCCGGCGTCGCCGCGCCCGGCGTCATCGCCGGCGAGGCGCTGGAGACGCTGAAGGAAGTCGCCGCGCAGACGCTGCCGCCCGCCTACACGATCGACTATGCCGGCTCGTCACGCCAATTCGTGCAGGAGTCGAGCGGCTTCGCGGGGACCTTCGGCTTCGCGCTCATCATCATCTTCCTGGCGCTCGCGGCGCAATTCGAGAGCTTCCGCGATCCGCTCATCATTCTCGTCTCCGTGCCCATGTCGATCGCCGGCGCGCTGGTCTTCATCATGCTGGGCTTCGGCGGCGCGAGCATCAACATCTACACGCAGGTGGGCCTCGTGACGCTGATGGGCCTCATCAGCAAGCACGGCATTCTCATCGTCGAATTCGCCAATGAGCAGCAGCATCTCGGCAAGTCGAAATATGAGGCGATCATAGAAGCGACGTCGATCCGCCTGCGGCCGATCCTCATGACGACGGCGGCGATGGTGCTCGGCGTTCTGCCGCTCATCATGGCGAGCGGCGCCGGCGCGGCCTCGCGCTACAATATGGGCCTCGTCATCGCCTCGGGCCTGTCGATCGGCACATTGTTCACGCTCTTCGTGCTGCCGGCGGTCTATCTCGTGCTCGCCGCCGATCACTCGAAAACGCGCGAAGTGGGCGCTGTCGATGTCGAGGACGCGCATCACGGCCATGCGGAGAATAAGATTCGCGTCGTCGCCTCCTAAAAGGCGACAAGCGGAGCCGAAGACTCGCGGCCTTCCGCCCCACTCGGGCCGCGGGTCTTCAGGTTCGCAAGTCAGTTTCGCAAGTCGCGCGTCTCGGCTTCCGTCGCGCGTGGCAGCCGCAACGTGAAACGCGCGCCGCCTTCCGGCGACGTGTCGTATTCGATAGAGCCGCCATGCTCATGGGCGATGGAATAGCTGATCCATAGGCCGAGCCCCGTGCCTTCGCCGACCGCCTTTGTGGTGAAGAAAGGCTCGAAGATGCGGCTGCGCAGCGCCTCCGGCACGCCCTTGCCATTGTCCTCGACGATCACGATCGCGCAATCGCCTTCACCGCGCGCGGTGATGGAGACGATCGGCCGCTCCGCCTCGCGCACGGCGTCGAGCGCATTGTCGATGAGATTGACCAGCACGGAATGAATTTGCCCGCTCTGTCCCGAAGCGTAGAGCTCCGGCTCGAGATCGGCGACGATGCGCGCCTTGGCCTTCTTGCTCCGCGAGGCCCATTGCGCGGCCGTCTCCACCACTTTCGACAATGACACCGCCTCGCGCGGCGCCTTTGTGCTGAAGGAGAGGCGGCGCAAATTCTTGACGATCTCGCTGATGCGCACGGCGCCCTCGAGCGTGCCGTCGATCAAGGGCTCGAGATCGCCGAGAATGGCGTCGATGCCGCTCGCGCGGCGCAGCTTCTCGCGCTCCTTCGCGCTCGCGCCGGCATGGATCGCCTCGAGATAGGCGGCGATCGCCCTGCGATAGCGGTCGAGCGTATGAATATTGCCATAGACGAAGCTGATCGGATTATTGAGCTCATGCGCGACGCCGGCGACGAGCCGGCCGAGGCTCGCCATCTTCTCCTGCTCGACGAGGCGCGATTGCGCCTGCTGCAGATCGACATGGGCGCGATGCAGCGCCTCATAGGCGCGGCGCAATTCGCCGATCGGCCGGCCGGTGAAGACCGCGCCGGCTCTGCGTCCATCCGAATCGAACAGAGGCGAGCAATTGATCGCCATGAGGTCGGAGGGGCCGTTGCTCGTGCGAAAGCGCAATTCGACGCTGGTCGGATCGCGCGCCTGGCCGGCGACGATGGCGGCGGCGCGCGCCTCGTCCTCGGCGATGAACAGCGCTGCGACGCTGGCGCCCTTCAGCTCCGCCTCGCCGTGTCCCGCGAGCGCCTCGAAAGCGGGATTGACCTGCAGAATAGCGCCGCGCTCGTCGCAGACGATCAGCACGTCGGAGACGGAGGCGATGACGCTCTGAATGAAATTGCGCGCCGCTTCCAGCTCGCCATTCTTGCGCTCGAGATCGGCCTCATAGCCGATGAGGTCCGCATAGACCTCGTCCATCTTCTTGATGACCTCGAGCCAGACGGATTCGCCGCCTTCCGACAGAGCGATCTCCTCCTTGCCGGCGACGAGCGCGATGAGATCGCCATGCTTGGCGTAGGATTTGACGTCAGCTTTCGTCATCGACGACGCGGGATATGTCATAGCGGGCGATCTTGCTGCGCAGGCCGACGCGCGACAGTCCGAGCTCGTCGGCCACATGGCTGATGTTGCGTCCGTTGCGCTCCAGCGATTCCTTGATCAGCGCGCATTCCAGCATCTCGACGCGCTCCTTCAGCGTGAAGCGCTGCTGATCGTCGCATGTCGTCGTCGCGCGATGATCGGCGATGCAAGGCGACAGCAGGCCGGGCGGCAGATTGGCGTCGCCGTCGCTCAGCGCCACCATGCGCTGAATCTCATTGTGCAGCTCGCGCACATTGCCGGGCCAGCCATAGCGCTCCATCAGGCGCAGCGTCTCCGGCTCGAAGCCCGGCACGCGCCGATTGAAAGTCTGGTTCACGGCGACGAGTATGCGCGCGGCGATGATGGCGATGTCGCAGCGTCGCTCGACGAGCGGCGGCAGATGGATGGGAAAAGCGGCGAGGCGATAATAGAGATCGCGGCGAAAGCGCCCCGCCTCCACATCGGCGACGATGTTGCGATTGGTGGCGGCGATGACGCGAACGTCGACGCGGCGCGGACGCTGCGCGCCGAGCGGCCGAATCTCGCCCTCCTGCAGCACGCGCAGCAGCTTCACCTGAAAGGACGGCGAGGTGTCGCCGATCTCGTCGAGAAAGATCGAGCCGCCGTCCGCGACCTCGAACAGGCCGACGCGATCCTGATAGGCGCCGGTGAACGCGCCTTTCTTGCAGCCGAACAATTCGCTCTCGAGCAATTCATCCGGCAGCGCGCCGCAATTCTCGACGACGAAGCTCTTCTCGCCGCGCGCCGAGCCGTGATGAATGGCGCGCGCCAGCAATTCCTTGCCCGTGCCCGAGGCGCCGGTGATGAGCACGGAGATGTCGTATTCCGCCGCGCGCCGCGCCAGCGCGAGCGTCTGCCGCATCGGGCTTTCCGGCGCATGGACGATGCGGCCGAACTCGAACATGCGCCGTTCCGCGCGGCGCCTGTCGCTGGCGAGCCGTTGCAATCGCTCATGCGAGGGCTTGGCCTCGAGCGGCGGCGCGGCGCCGCCATCCTTCTGCGCCGCATAGAGCTGCGCCGCCTCGCGCACTGATTGGATGAGCTTGTCGGGATCCCAGGGCTTGGTGACATATTGGAAAATGCCGGCCTCATTGACTCCTGCGATAATATCTTCCGCATCCGTATAGCCGGAGATGATCATGCGCACCGGCTCCGGCCAATGCTCGCGCACGCGCGTCAAAAATTCGACGCCGCTCTCGCCCGGCATGCGCTGGTCGCAGAGGATCACCTGCACCAGATCGCCGGCGAGCACGGCCTCCGCCTCGGCGGCGCTGCTGGCGCAGACGATCTGAAACTCGCCGCCGAGCACGCGGCGCAGCGATTCGAGCGAGCGCTTCTCATCGTCGACGATGAGCACAGTGGCGCCGCGGGAGATCGGCGTCGCCTCGCTCTCCATCTCGCGGCCGTCCTCGCGCTTGTTCATCTCGACGCCTCGCCTCGAACCAAAAGCACTCTAGCAGATGCGCGGCAATTGCTCGCCGGATAGCCAGTCGATGATGCGGCCGCCGCCGAAGGCGGTCGTCATCTGCACGAAGCAATGCTCATCGGCGACGATCTCGCCGATGCGCGCGGCCTCTGCGCCCAGCGGATGCGCGCGCATCGTGGCGAGCAGCGCATCGGCGGCCTCGCGCGCGACCACGGCGAGCAGCTTGCCCTCATTGGCCACATGCAGAGGATCGAGCCCCAGCAGCTCGCAGGCGGCGGCCACTTGCGGCGCGATGGGAATGGCTTTCTCGTCTATGCGCACGCCGACGCGCGATTGATGCGCGATCTCATTGAGAGTCGCCGCGACGCCGCCGCGCGTCGGATCGCGCATCAGGCGAATGGCGCCGCCCGCGGTCTCCACCATAGCGGCGACCAGCTCGTGCAGCGCCGCCGTATCGGACAGCACTTCCGTATCGAAGGACAGATTTTCGCGCTTCGACATGACCGCGACGCCATGATCGCCGATCGAGCCGGAGAGCAGCACCACATCGCCCGGCCGCGCCTTGTCGCCGGACAGCGCGAGCCCGGCCGGTATGATCCCGATGCAGCTCGTCGAGATAAAGACGCCATCCGCCTTGCCGCGCTCCACCACTTTTGTGTCGCCGGTGACGATGGCGACGCCGGCCGCGCGCGAGGCTTCACCCATGCTCTGCGCAATCAGCTTCAGCTCGGCGAGCGGAAAGCCTTCCTCTATGATGAAGCTCGCCGACATATGCAGCGGCCGCGCGCCGGCCATGGCGATGTCGTTGATCGTGCCATGCACGGCGAGCTTGCCGATATCGCCGCCGGGAAAGAACAAAGGCGAGACGACATAGCCGTCCGTCGTCATCGCCATGCGCCCGGCGGGAATGTCGAAGGCCGCCTGGTCATTGCCGGCGGCGAGCCATTCATTGTCGAAGGCGGCGTGGAAAATCTCGCCGATCAGCCGCGCCATGGCGCGTCCGCCGGAGCCATGCGACAGCTCCACGCGGCCATTGCGGAGATCGAGCTTGCGGCCTGCCGGCTCATGCTTGTTCATGACGCTTTCCGCGCTTCGTTTTGATATTGCCGGAATCTTCCATAAGCCCAATAGGCGGCGCAAGAGCCTTCCGACGAGACCATGCAGGAGCCCATGGGCGTCTCCGGCGTGCAGGCGACGCCGAACAGCTTGCAATCCTGCGGGCGCTTTTGTCCGCGCAATATCGCGCCGCATTCGCAGGCGGGATTGTCGCGCGCCGGCTTGGTCTCCATGGAAAAGCGGCGCTCCACGTCATATATGGCGTAAGCGTCGCGCAGCTTCAGCGCGCTCTTTGGAATCTCGCCGAGCCCGCGCCATTCGAAGGCCTCGCGCAGCTCGAAAATCTCTGCGACCTCGTCGATGGCTCTGGCGTTGCCGTTCTCGGTGACGGCGCGGCGATATTGATTCTCGATCTCGCAGCGGCCCTCGTTGATCTGCCGCAGCAGCATCAAAATGGCCTGCAGCACATCCAGCGGCTCGAAGCCGGCGATGACGACGGGCTTGCGATAATCGCTGGCGAAGCGTCGATAGGGCGCGGAGCCGATGACGGTGGAGACATGCGCGGGGCCGACGAAGCCTTCGATCTCGACGCCATTGTCGGTGTCGAGAATGGCCTGCATCGCCGCCGGCGTCAGCACATGATTGCAGAAGATGGAGAAATTCGTGAGGCCCTTCTTCTGCGCGAGGCGAATGGCGAGCGCGGTCGGCGGCGTCGTGGTCTCGAAGCCTATGGCGAAGAAGACGATTTGGCGCTGCGGCTCCTTCTCGGCGATGGCGATGGCGTCGAGCGTCGAATAGACCATGCGAATATCGGCGCCGTCGGCCTTGGCCTTCATCAGGCTCGAGCCGCCGGAGGCGGGCACGCGCATCAGATCGGCATAGGTGCAGAGCGTCACCTCCTCGCGCGCGGCGAGGCGAATGGCGTCGTCTATGCGGCCCATCGGCAGCACGCAGACGGGGCAGCCGGGGCCGTGAATGAGGCGAATATTCTCGGGCAGCAGATCCTCTATGCCATAGCGCGAGATCGCATGCGTATGGCCGCCGCAAAATTCCATGAAGCGATATTGACGATCGCTCTGCGCTTCCGCGGCGATGCGCTGCGCTATGGCGCGGGCGAGATCGCCGTCGCGATATTCGTCGACATGCTTCATTGCGCCTCTCCCAGCGCCGCGGCCTCGCGCAGCAGAGCGAGCGTCGCCATCGCCTCTTCCTCGTCGATCTTGGCGAGCGCATAGCCGACATGCAGCACGACATAATCGCCGATCGTAAGACCATCGACGAGCGCGACGGACACCAGCTTGCCGACGCCGTCGACGCTGACGCGCGCCATATCGTCTGGCAGCAGCTCCTCGACGCGGGCGGGAATGGCGAGGCACATCTGCTTTAGACCTTTCTCATTCGCGCAATATGGGCTTGGCCGAGCGAGAGTCCGCCGTCATTCGTCGGCGCCGCGCGCGCGAGCAGCGCTTCTATTCCAAAGTCGCGAAGGCGCGAGACGAGGCCTTCGGCGAGAATTCTATTCATCATGCAGCCGCCGCCGAGCGCGACGCGCGTAACGCCTCGCGCCTGCGCCGCCGCGCAGAGCCATTGCGCGAGCGCTTCGATCAGCGTTCCATGAAACAGCTCGGCGCCTTGCGTCGCGGCGAGGCCCGGTTTCAGCAGAGCGGCGAAGAGCTTGCTCAGATCGACAATGTCATTCTCTATTGCGTAGCCATTGGCGAGCGTACGCGTGCTTTTGCACAGCGCCTCCAGCTCCATCGCCGCCTGCCCTTCATATTGCTGCACGAGCCGCACGCCGAGCAGCGCCGCGGCGGCGTCGAACATGCGGCCGAGGCTCGTCGTTCGCGCGACATTGGGCGCGCTGGCCAGCATGGCCACCTTGCCGACGAGCTCCATGCCCGGAAAGCGATCGAACGCGTCGCCGCAGCGATTCTGCGCGGCGAGCGCAGCGACGCCCATGCGCCAGGGTTCGCGCGCGGCGCGGTCGCCGCCGGGCAGCGGCAGCGGCGCGATATGGCCGAGGCGGCGCCAGCTGCCTGCATCGACCAGCATCAGTTCGCCGCCCCAGGCGCCGCCGTCGTCGCCATAGCCATAGCCGTCGAGCGCGGCGCCGAGAACGGGGCCGTCGATTTTATGCTCGGCGGCGATGGCGGCGATATGCGCGGCGTGATGCTGCACGCGAATGACGGGCAGCCCCGTCTCTTCGGCGTAGCGCGTCGAGGCGAGATCGGGGTGGAGATCGCAGGCGACGCGCTCGGGCTTCACATCGAGAATATCGAGCATTCGCACAATGGTCTCGCGATAGAAGTCGATTGTCGCGCGATCGTCGAGCGAGCCGATATGAGTCGAGACGAAAGCCTCGCGCCCACGCGTTACGGTGATGGTGGTTTTCAGATGCGCGCCGAGCGCCAGAGTGTCGGGGCCGTCGCTCGCGAGCGCTATGGGCTCGGGAACGAAGCCGCGCGCGCGACGCAAGAAGGCGGGCGCTCCGGCGATGACGGACGTCACGCTATCATCGGCGCGCGCGACAATGGCGCGATCATGGCCGACGATGAGATCGGCGATGGAGGCGAGCTTCTCGCGCGCCTCGCCGTCATCGACGATCAGCGGCTCGCCGCTCGGATTGGCGCTGGTGGCGACGAGCGCCAGATCCGCGGCGGCGTGAAACAGCAGATGATGCAGAGGCGCATAGGGCAGAATGACGCCGATGCGCGAGAGGCCGGGCGCGACGGAAGGCGCGAATTCCTCGCGCTTCTCGACGATGACGATCGGCCGCGCGCGCGATTGCAGCAGGCGCAGCGATTGCGCGTCGAAGACGCCCGCGCGCATCGCCGAATCCTGATCGGCGACCATCACGGCGAAAGGCTTTGCGTCGCGGCCCTTGCGGCGGCGCAGCTCGGCGACGGCCGCCTCATTGCGCGCATCGCAGAGGAGATGAAAGCCTCCAATTCCCTTCAGCGCGACAATGCCGCCGTTTTGGAGAGTCGCGACGATTTGCTGGATGATCGAGCTTGAAGGCTCGCGGTCCATTGCGGCGCTCGGACCGCGAGCCTTCAGGCTCGCACCCTGCGGCCCCAGATAGGCGAGCCGCGGACCGCATTTCGGGCAGGCGATCGGCTGCGCGTGAAAGCGCCGATTGGTCGGGTCTGCGTAATCGCGCGCGCAATCCTCGCACATAGCGAAAGGCGCCATAGAGGTTTGTGCGCGATCATAGGGCAGGCGCCGCGTCAGCGTGTAGCGCGGGCCGCAATGGGTGCAATTGACGAAAGGATAGAGATAGAAACGGCTCTTCGGATCGAAGAGATCATTCAGGCAGTCGTCGCAGACGGCGGCGTCCGGCGTTATGCGCGTCTGCGTCTTGCCGTCGTGGCTCGGCTCGATCGAGAATTTGGCGTCGCGCAGCGGCGTGATCGTCTCGCATTCCAGCGTGTCGATGCGCGCGAGCGGCGGCGGCTCGCGTCGCAGCGCCGCGACGAAATCATCGACGCGCGCGCCTTCCACCTCCATCAGCACGCCTCGAGAATCATTGCGCACGAAGCCGGCGAGGGCGTAGCGGTCGGCGAGCGAATGCACGAAAGGACGAAAGCCGACGCCCTGCACGGCGCCGGTCACGCGCAGCCTCAGCCTCGTCGCCTCGTTCGACGGCATGCGCCTCTTCTCCTCACTTCGCCGCGGCGGCGCGCGCGCTTCTCGCGGCGGCCCGCGCCGCGCGCGCCTCGATCCAGGCGTAGAAGGCCGCCATGCCTTCGCCGCTGCGCGCGGAGACGACCAATGTCTGCAGATCGGGATTGACCTTCAGCGCATTGGCGAGACAGCGGCCGACATCGAACTCCACATGCGGCAGAAGATCGGATTTGTTCAGCAGCATCAGATCGGAGGCCGCGAACATTTCGGGATATTTGAGCGGCTTGTCCTCACCCTCCGTCACCGAGAGCACGACGACCTTATGCGCCTCGCCGAGATCGAAGGCGGCGGGGCAGACGAGATTGCCGACATTCTCGATGAAGAGCAGCGAGGAGGGCGCGACGGAAAGCTCGGCGAGCGCGCGCGAGACCATATGCGCATCGAGATGGCAGCCCTTGCCGGTGTTGATCTGCAAGGCCGGAACGCCGGTCGCGCGGATGCGCTCGGCGTCATTGGAGGTCTGCTGGTCGCCTTCGATGACGGAAATGGGAAAGCGGTCTTTCAGATCGGTGATCGTGCGCACGAGCAGCTGCGTCTTGCCCGAGCCGGGGCTGGAGACGAAGTTGAGCGCGAAGACGCCGGATTGCTCGAAGCGCACCCGGTTCTCGCGCGCATGGTCGTTGTTCTTGGAGAGAATGTCCCGCTCTATGCGGACGATGCGCTCCTGGCTGAGGCCGGGAACGTGAACGCCCGCAGGGCCGGAGCCATAATCGTGACGATGGCCGTGATCGTCGTGCGAATGATCGTGATCGTGATCATGCGCGTGAGGATGGTTGTGATCGTGCGGATGCGGGTGATCATGATGATGATGGTCGTGGTCATGATCATGGTGGTGATCGTGATCATGACCATGATGATGGTCGTGAGCGTGGCCATGAGCGTGATCATGCGCATGATCATGCGCATGATCATGCGGATGGTCGTGGCTATGCTCTGGCTTTCCTTCGATGCTGGACGTTCCGCAGCCGCAGACCGTGCACATTAGTCGACCTCCAGTTCCTGCACCCGCATATCCTCGCCGCCGGTGACTTGGACATGATATCCGCCGCAGTCCGGGCAAGGACCAAATCTCTCTTGGACGGCGACGGTCTTGGCGCAATCGAGGCACCAGCCTTCGCCGGGAATGCGCAATATGTCGAGCCGCGCGCCTCGAGCGATTCCGCCATGCGTCACCGCCTCGAAGCAGAAGCGGATCGCCTCCGGCTCCACATGGCTCAGCGCGCCGATCTCGAGCCGCACCACGCGCACGCGGGAAAAGCCCTGCTTGCGGCTCTCTTCCTCGATCAGCTCGACGATGCTCTCGGTCAGCGCCATCTCATGCATAGGCGGCCTCGCGCAGCTCGACGTGAAAGGCGACGCAAGGATCGAAAAGGCCGGCGAGGCGCGTGATCGTCTGCGCCGCCGCGGCGCGCGGAATGCGCGCGCCGAGCAGGGCGGCGACGAAAGGTCCGGCGGGATGGAAATTCCATTCTGTCGGCGCGATGATCGCATAATTCTCGATCCTATCGTCCGGTGTGAGCCGAACCCAATGATACAGCTCCCCGCGCGAAGTTTCGACCGCGCAATAGGCTTCGCGCGCAGCGGGAGCGTCGCTGCGCGAAGAGTCTTCCGCGCCATTGGAGAGGCGCGCCACGAGCCGATCGAGATCGATCATGCGGGCGGAAAAGCGCGCGCAGATCGCGCCGCGCGACAGATCGGTCTCGCGCCAATGACGCGCGAATGCGCCGGTCTCCGGCGCGCGGCCGGCGATGCTGGGCGTAGCGCTGAAGCTTTCGCCCTGCGCTCTTATTCCCTCCAGCACGAGGGCGTCGTCCTCTGCGCGCAGCGCATCGGGCGCGCTCGCGGCTATGGCGGGGCTGCGCGCCAGCGCGCGCGACAATTTGCCGAAAGGCGTATCGCCGCCCATAGCGTCCAGCAGGCCGATCTTCGCCGTCTCGGCGCGCAGACGGGCGGCGGTCGCGGCGCGGTCGCGCGCGTCGCCTGTCGCGAGCTCGCGCGTCAGCGTCAGAACGGCGCGCAGGGCGGTCGGCGGAACCGCGTCCTCCGCCATTGTCGCCAGCGCGCGCAATGTCTCGGAGAGGCGCTCGCAATCGAGCGCGACGAGATCTTGCGGCGTGGGCTTGCGAATGTCTCCGCGCGCCGCGGCGATGGCGCGCGAGGCGGCGAAAGCGTGGGAGAGGCCGCAGAGCGAGAACAGCCGTCCGGCGAGCGGCGCGACTTCCGCGGCGGGGCGGCCGCGAAACAGACGCGTGAGATGCGCGGGCCGGCTCGAGCGCACGCGCACCGAGCAAATGCGCTCATCGGCGAGCTCGGCGACGATGGAGATCGCGCCGGGGCCGAGCCCTCCGAGATCGGCGCCCGCGCTCATGGCGAGGCCTCTTCGTCGCCGCGTCGACGGCCGCCGAACAATGCGCGCCGATCGAGGGCGGCGGTCGGCTCCGTCTCGCGCTTCGGCGCTTCGTTCAGCGTTGGATCGAGCAATGCGTCGAGCGCCGCGTGCGCCGCTGTTCGCGCGGCGTCGTGATCGGCGAACTCATCCATGGGCGAGAACAGCGAGCAGGCGGCGATGCGGCCGAAGCCGTCGATCTCGCTGACATTGAAATCGACGTCGCCGGCGGGAAAGCGCAATTGCAGCCGCGCTGGATCAGGGAAGGGCGCCTCGGCGCCCTCGCGCGGCGCGGCGACGACGAGATTGGCGAACCAGGGCGTGACGATCACGCCCAGCGCATAAGGGCCGAAGTCGCGAAAGCCGACGGGCTCCACCGTGAGCGCCTCGTTGCAGAGGCCGGAGTCCCGCATCGACGTCGCATGGACGCGGCGGTAGAAATCCGCGAGCTTCTCGCCTCTCGCCGCGGCGTCGCTCAATTCTCGCACCTCAAGAATTTCTCTTGCGGCGCGTCGCATTCGGGGCAGCGCCAGTCGGCGGGAAGATCGGCGAAGGCGACGCCGGGCGGAATCTGCCAGACGGGATCGCCGTCGGCCGGATCATAGACATGCCAGCACACGCCGCATTCCATGCGTGCGTCGGGGGCGATATCGCGAAGCGTTTCGTCGCTCATGTGAAATAGGCCTCGTGAATCTCGCGCAGACGCTCCGCCGAATCGTGGAAATCCTCGTCGGCGGCGCAGGCGGCGGCGGGCGTGTCGCCGATCTCCAGCGTATCGAGGATGATCGTGCCCATGGCGTTGAAGAATTGCACCGACCACACATTGCGGGCGCCGGTCGCGGTGATCTTGGCGGAGCCATAGCCGCGCGAGATCAGCTGCACGGGTCCATTGCCGAGCGTTTGCTGCAAATGCTCCATGTCGATCTCGGACACGGGCAGAAGCGAGAAATTGATGACATGCGACGGATCGCCGGCTTTGTGCGCGCGCATGCGGGCGTCGATCTCGGCCAGCATGGGCATCACATTCATCGCGCCTTCGGGCTCCGCGCCTATGGCGATGCGCTCGGCGGTGACTTTCGCCGCGCGCTCGACGACATGGGGAATGGCGGCGATCTCGAGATAATCGGCCGTGAGCCGTCCTTGCGCATCGGTGAAGCGCACGCGCCACAGGCCCGCCATGGAGGCCTCGAGGATTTGCGCGGTGACGCCGTCGGGGAGCGCGGCGACGCCGCTCACCTCGCCCTCGCCGAGCACTTGGCCGATGAGCTCGCGCTCTTTCGCCTCATAGTCGGTGATGTCGAAGAGCTTGCCCGGCGCATCGGCGCGCTGCGCGGCGAGCGCATCGGCGAGCTGCGGCAGCAGAGCGGCGGCGCGGGGGCATTCGGCGACGGCCTGCTCGCCGGTCGCGGTCGCGAGAAAAGAGATGACGCTGCGCTTGGTTTCGGCCTCGGCGTCATAGCCGATCGGCATGACCGTCATCGCTTCATCGGCGCCGTCCGGCGAAACCCAGAATCCGGCTTTCATGAACTCGTCTCCCCTTCCGTGAAGGTGATGCGCACGCGCGGCTCTTTCGGCGGCGCGGCCTGCAATTGCAGCAGCGCCTCGATCCGAGAGAGATATTCGGACCAGTCATAGACTTTCGGCAGCACGCCCAGCGTCTCGCTTCCATAGGTCACGACGAGGCTCGGATAGACGCAAACGCTGAAGCGTCCCTCCAGCGTCTTCTCGGCCGCGGGCGCGATGATGGCGGCGCGCAGCCGGCCGGCGAAGGCCTTGACCAGCTGTGGAAAGATGATCGCCACATCATGGGTCTCGCTGCGCTGCGCGGGATCGCCGCCGAAAAAGAGCAGAGAATGCGCGCTCGCGCCGGGCTCTGGCGTGAGAAAAGCGTCGATATTGGTCTCGTCCAGCAGAGCGACGCCGGATTTTTCGCTCAGCGCCAGCTGCAACGACCCGGACATGCGGTCCTCCCATTTTATTTTTGCCGAGGAGGCCGCAATCGCCATGCCATGGGCGGCTCGCGACGGCGACGCGCTAGGCGACTGAGTCGAAAGAAGCTTTCCAGCAGGAGCCGAAGGCTCGGCAGGCCGTATCTGGAATGTAGCTTATCATTCTGGATAGAAGTTTTCCAGAGTGGTCACTTGCGCAGGAATTCGGGCAGCTGCGGCTCGCGGTCGACCAGATCCGCGAAAAGATGATCGACATTCTCGCCGGCGAGGGCTTTTTCCACTGCGTCCAGAGCGTCGTCGATTTGCGCGGCCTCGAGCGGGTCCAACACGCGGACCGCCGTGCCGACATGGACCAGCACCTTGGTCCCGGCGGGCTGCGCGCCGACCAGCGCCATGGAGACGGCGTGGCGTTCGCCGCGCCGCTCGCATAGCGCTTCGAAAGCGTCGCCTTCGACGACGGTCATGGGAAAGCCGACGCACATGCTCGCGTTCCGTCAGCGCCAGGAGGAAGCGCGCCAGGGCTTGAACCAGAGGCCCACGGCGACGACCATCGAGCCCCAGCCGAGCGCCATCGCCATGGCGAGCAGATGATCCGGCTCGGTGAAAATATGGGCGATGTCATAGGCGAGATCGTTCGGATGCGCGCCCGGATGCGCCATGGCCGTCGCCGGAAGCAGAAAAGCGGCGGCGGCAGCCGCGAAACGGATCGTTTTCATGGTCTCGTCTCCTCATCGGCGGCGCCGAGGCGCCTCTCATAGGCGCTGTGGTCTAGGTCATGCGCCAGCAGGCGCTGGAAGCTCTGCGCGCTCTCCGCGCGTGGGCGTAGCTCGACGCCCCATTCTGTCAGAGTCGCGACCGCTGCGTCGAGCGCCGGCTCGATCGCGGCGACGACCGGCGGCGTCAGCGGGCCGCCCCAATCCTCGAGGTCCTGCGGCTGGCAGCCGATCAGCGCGAGGCGCGAGGGATAGCGGCCGAGCAGATCGGCGGCGGAGAGCACCTCCTGAAAGCCGGTCTGATGCAGGCTCATCTTCTTCGCGCCCATGAAGCGCGGAACCTCGCCGTCGCGCACGATGCGCAAGGTTCCGGGCTCGAGCCCATAGTCTATGGCGTCGAAGACGAGCAGCTGATCGCAGGCCTCGACGAATTGCACCAGATAGAGGCCCTGCGTGCCGCCGTCGAGAATGGTGACGTCGCCGCTCGTCTCATAGCGCGCATGGAACTCCTCCACCGCGCGCACGCCGAAGCCTTCATCGGCCCAGAGAATATTGCCTATGCCGAGAATGAGAGTGCGCATCGCTTTATTCTCCCGTCATCGCGAGCGGAGCGAAGCGATCCAGGGGCCGTCTCGCGACTCTGGATTGCTTCGTCGCGTCGCTCCGCGCGATGACGATCTCACTTGTCGGCCTCGTCGCGGAACACGCGCTCGCCGGAGATCATCGAGGAGATGAGGCTCTGGCGGGAGACGATATCCTCGCGCACGGCGGTGTAGATGTGGATAATCACGAAGAGCACGACGCCCCACATGGCGAGATGATGCCAGGTGTGGACGTCCTGGCTGTTCGGCCAGATCGCGAACACCCATCCGAACAGCTTGTATTGCCAGCTGTCGCGGCCCTCGCCCTCGGAGTAGAGCGCGAAGCCTGTCACCACCAGAAAGGCCAGGTTGAGCATGAAGAGATGCATCACCAGATGGCCGAGCGGATTATGGCCGATGTATTTCTTCGGCTGCTTCACCAGGAAGGAATACCAGCCCGCCTCGTAGAGAATGCCCGACAGCCATTGGCGGTCCCACACCGGCAGATAGAAAATCTGCTTGGCGTGCTCGTTGCCGACGAAGGCCCAATAGATGCGCAGCAGCAGCGCCACGGCGAGCACATAGCCCGCCGAGAAATGCGCGAAGCGTATATAGCCCATCAGGAACTGCGAGCTCGCTTCGCCGGGCGTCGAAGGCAATGGCGAGGCGATGAAATAGCCCGTCGTCGCCAGCACGACGATCGCCGCCGCATTGATCCAGTGCCAGAGCCGCACCGGCGCCTCATAGACATAGACGCTCTGCAGCTCGGCAGCTTTTTCGCCGTGAGCGTCGAGCACGCCATGGATTTGCGTCGCCTCGGTCATGACCTCGCCTCCTCAGCGAACCTTGACTTGCGTCATCTCCTGGCCGTCCTCGCTCATCACATGCGTGGAGCAGGCGAGGCAGGGATCGAAGGAGTGGATGGTGCGCAGAATCTCGAGCGGCTTTTGCGGATCGGCCAGCGGCGTGTCCATCAGCGAGGCCTCGAAAGCGCCGATATTGCCCTTGGGATCGCGCGGGCTGCCATTCCAAGTGGTCGGCACGACGCATTGGTAATTCTCGATCTTGCCGTCCTTCACCTTGATCCAATGGGCGAGCGCGCCGCGCGGCGCCTCGGTGAAGCCGAAACCCTTGGCCTCCTTCGGCCAGGCCTGCGGGTTCCATTTGTCGATATTGGCGGTGGAGGAATCGCCGGCCTTGATATTGGCGATCAGCTTGTTCTGGAAGTGCTCCATCTTGCGCACCGCCCATTGCGCCTCCAGCGCGCGCGCCGCCGTGCGGCCGAGCGTCGAGAAAAGCGCCGTCACCGGCACGCCGAGCTTCTTCAGGAACTCGTCGGTCGGCTCCTTGAACTCCGCCTTGCCCTGAGCGTAGCCGACGATATAGCGCGCCAGCGGTCCCACCTCGACGGCGTTGCCGCGCCAGCGCGGCGCCTTGATCCAGGAATATTTGCCGGCTTCGTCCAGCTCCTGAATATTGGTCGGCGTGCCCTTGGCGTTGGGGCCGAGCTTGTAATTGGGCTCGGTGATTCCGTCCCAGGGATGCAGCCCCTTGGTCTCGTCCGGGTATTTGTACCAGGAGTGGGTGACGAACTCCTGGATCTGCTCGGGATCGGTGTGATCGACCGGGAAAATCTCTTTCAGATTGCCATTGAGGATCACGCCACGCGGCAGGCCGAGATTGCCGGGAGAAAAATCATTGGCGTGCTCGGGAATATCGCCATAGGCCATGACATTCTTGCCGGAGAGGCCGCCGCCATAGAGCCAATCCTTGTAGAAGGAGCCGATGGCGAGCACATCCGGCAGATAGACCTTCTCGACGAAGTCGATCGACTGCTGAATGATCGAGGTGACGTCGTTGAGGCGCTCCATATTGATCGCGCCGACCGCGCCATTGCCATCGACATTGATGGCGCAAGGCACGCCGCCGACGAGCCAGTTGGGATGCGGATTCTTGCCGCCGAAGATCGTCTGGACCTTCACGATCTCCTTCTGGAAATCGAGCGCTTCGAGATAATGCGCGACCGCCATGAGGTTCGCTTCCGGCGGAAGCTTATAGGCCGCATGGCCCCAATAGCCGTTCTTGAACGGGCCGAGCTGTCCCGACTCGACGAATTTCTTCAAGCGGATCTGCAGATCCTTGAAATAGCCGGGCGAGGACAAAGGCCAATCGGAGATCGACTGCGCCAGCGCCGAAGTCGCCTTGGGATCGGCGGAGAGCGCCGAGACCACATCGACCCAGTCGAGCGCGTGAAGATGATAGAAATGCACGAGATGATCGTGCACCTGCAGCGCCAGCTGCATCATATTGCGGATGGAGTTGGCGTTCTCGGGAATGGTGATGCCGAGCGCGTTCTCCACCGCGCGCACCGAGGTGAGCGCATGTGTGCCGGTGCAGACGCCGCAGATGCGCTGCGTGAAGGCCCAGGCGTCGCGCGGATCGCGGCCCTTCAGAATGACCTCTATGCCGCGCCACATGGTGCCGGTCGAGACCGCGTTGCGGATCACATTGTTCTTGTCGACATTGACCTCGACGCGGAGGTGTCCCTCGATGCGCGTGACCGGATCGACGACGATGCGCTTGCCGGAATTGTCGAGATTGAAGCCGTTCGGCGTCTGAATGCCCATGATCGCGTTTCCTCGAGATCGGCCGTTGCCGGTGTAATTCTTGTCCAGAGTGGCCAGTAGGAGCTTCCCTCATCCTGAGGAGCGGCCGAAGGCCGCGTCTCGAAGGACGAGGGAAGCGTCACGCGCGCCCTCTGGAACTCGCCCCTCGTGCTTCGAGACGGCGGCTACGCCGCCTCCTCAGCATGAGGGGCGAGGGTTGCGCTGTCGCGCGATTACCCTTCGTGCTTGGCAGTGATGCGCTTCACCGCGGTGACGCCGGCATGGACGGCGACGGCGCCGCCGACGACGGCCGCGGCCGCGAGGCCCACCTCATCGGCGTTATGCTCTATGCCGAAATGGTTGATCTTGGTCAGCCGGTCGTAGAAGGAGCCCTTATCCCAGAAATCCTCTTCCGAGCAGCCGATGCAGCCATGGCCGGACTGGATGGGGAAGGAGACGCCGCCGTTCCAGCGCACGGTGGAGCAGGCGTTATAGGTCGTCGGACCCTTGCAGCCCATTTTGTAGAGGCAATGGCCCTTGCGCGCCGCCTCATCGTCCCATTCCTCCACGAACTGCCCGGCGTCGAAATGCGGGCGGCGATAGCATTTGTCGTGGATGCGCTGGGAGTAGAACATTTTCGGCCGGCCCTGCCGGTCGAGTTCCGGCAGCCGGCCGAAAGTGGTGACGTAAGTGACCACGCCGGTCATCACCTCGGCGATGGGCGGGCAGCCGGGTACCTTGATGATCGGCTTGTCCTTGATGACCTTGTCGATCGGTGTCGCTTGCGTCGGATTGGGCTTGGCCGCCTGCACGCAGCCCCAGGAGGCGCAGGCGCCCCAGGCGATGATCGCCATGGCGTCCTCGGCCATCCATTTCAGCTTCTCGACGAAGGGCTTGCCGCCGTCGATGCAGAACATGCCGCCCTCGTTCAGGGGCGGATTGCCCTCGACGGCCAGAATATATTTGCCCTTGTACTTTTCCTTCGTCTCCTCGAGAATCGCCTCGGCCTGATGGCCGGCGGCGGCCATGATGGTGTCGTCATAGTCGAGCGAGATCATCGACAGCACGACGTCCTTGGCCAGCGGATGCGCCGAGCGGATGAAGCTCTCCGAGCAGCAGGTGCATTCGAGCCCATGCATCCAGATCACCGGAATGCGCGGCTTGGTCTCCAGCGCCTGCGCCATTTGCATGGCGGCGGTCTGGCCGAGGCCGAGGCTCGCCGCGGTGAGCGAGCAGAATTTGGTGAAGCTGCGGCGCGTGACGCCCTGACGGCGAATGACGTCGTAGAAGGTTTCGATGGCGGCCATTTCCTTCCCCACCTTTGTGCAATGCGGCATTCGCGCGAAGGCGCCGCTTGGGGAGAGAACGGCAAGATGCGGGCCAGCGCGAGGGTAAGGAGAATCTTTCCAGGCTCTCAGGCGATTGCCGAAAATCTCTTCGCTCGGGGAGGGCGTCGCGAGGAGAAGCCGCTTTCCAGTCGCGGAAAGAGTCTAGACAGTCAATGCGCCGTGCAGACCATGCAGGGGTCGAAGGAGCGCACGATATGCTGCACCGCGACATTGGTCGCGCCCGCTTCGCCCACATCGAGCCCGGCCAGCGCCTGCTCCAGCGGGCCGGGATTGCCGGCGGCGTCGCGCGGCGAGAAATTCCAGGTCGTCGGCGCGATGATCTGATAGCGCTCGATCTGACCGTCGCGGAAGCTCGCCCAATGGCCGAGCGTTCCGCGCGCCGCCTCGACGAAGCCGACGAAGGCGCCGTCGGCGAGCGGCGCGTCCGGCGCGCAATAAGGCTCGCTCGGCGCCAGCGCGCGGGTCCAATCCTCCATCGCCTCGGTGAGCAGCGCGATCTCCAGGACGCGCGCGACGATGCGGGCGAGGACGGTGGAGCCGCCGCCACGCGCGAGCAGATCGCCGATCAGCGGATGGCCGGCGACGGCCTGACGCGCCAGAGCGCCCACCTCCACCGCGCGGCCCTCGAGCCGCGGCGCCTTGGCGAAACTATAGGCTCCCTCGCGGCGAATGTCGGGAAGCGTGTCGGCGCGCGCAGGATCGGCGGCGGTGTCGCGCATATAGGCGTGCGAGACATCCTCCTCGACATGATCGAGCGGCGGCTCGCGCAGCCCGCCCGTCCTCGTGTCGAGGAGGCCGGCGGGGAAGCGATGGCCCTCCGGCCCGAGATAGGCTCCGGCGGAGAGCAGCAGGCCGGGACCGCGTCCCATCTCCTCGAGGCGAAGATCGCGGGCGATGCGGAGGAAGGCGGAAAAATCGCCGGCGGCGCTGTCCGCGAAGCGATCGAGCTCCTCGCTCGAGGAGAGGGCGGTCACGGTCTCGAGCGGCGCGGCGAAGAGCGTGCGCTCGAGAAAGGCGCGAAAATCCGCGAGCAGGGCGCGCAGCCGCATCTCGTCGCCCAGCGCCAGCGCCCGCGTGACGCCGCCGGCGCGGAAGGCGAGGCTGTGCGGCCATTTGCCGGCGATCAGCCCCATCGTCTCCAGCAGCCGCGCGCGCGCCGGCAGCGCCTCGCGCAGCGCCGCCCCGGAGACCGCCTTGAAGCGCGCCTCCGCGGCGCTGTGCCAGGGCCGGCCGGCATAAGCGGCGCGGGCGAAATCCGGCATGAAGAAGACGTAGAAATGCGTGAGATGGTCGGCGATATTCTCCGCCGCATGGGCGATATTGGTGGCGAGCAGCCCGTTGGGCGCGGGCGCGATCGGCTGGGCGGCGCGCAGCACAGCGGCGGCGGCCAGAGATTGCGAGACCGAGCAAATGCCGCAGATGCGCGGCGCGATCGCCAGCGCGTCGGCGGCCGGACGGCCGAGCAGCAATTGCTCGAAGCCGCGATAGAGCGAGGCCGAGACGCGCGCCTCGCGCACCACGCCATTCTCGACGTCGAGCGTCACCTCGAGATCGCCCTCGACGCGATTGAATGGCCCGACGACGATGCGGCTCATGGCTTCTTCTTCTCGGTCCCCGGGGTCGGGGCGCGGGCGACACGGTCGCTGCGGGCGTTCTCGCGCACGCGTTTGGGCATCGCCGATTTGGAGAGGGCGGCGAGCGCCACGAACCAAGCTTTCGGCATATCCAGCGGCAGGCCGACCGGAATGCCGCCGATCTTGGGCGTGCGATGGACGCCGCGCGTCGCCTCGAAGCCGGGCGAGGTGCAGGCGATGCAGGTCGAGCCCGCCTGGGTGCAGGAGCCGCCGCCGTTCCAGGCGCGCTGATTGCAATCGCCGACCGCCTGCGTCGCCTTGCAGCCCAAATGCTCCATCAGGCAACCGCGCTCCGAGAAGTCCTCGGCGCTGGCCTTGAACTCGTAGAATTCATTGCGGCTGCAGCCGTGATGGGCGAGATGGTCGGCGAAAATGCGCGGCCGGCCGTAATCATCCATATCGGCCTGCGTGAAGCGGCCGAGCGAGAGCGCGAGCAGCGTCTCCATGATCCAGCCCGGATGCGGCGCGCAGCCGGAGACATTGACGACCGGCAGCCCTTTGACCGAGCGATAATCCGGCCCCAGCGCCCCGCCCATATCGACGCCGGAATATTGCAGCCCGCTGGCGCCCGTCGGGTCGGGCGCGCCGGCGGGCACGCCGCCGAAAGCGGCGCAGCTTCCCACCGCCACGCAATAATCGGCGCGCGGCGCCAGAGCGCGCGCCCAATCCAGCATGCTGCGGCCGGTGCCGGAGAGCTTGTTGAAAAGGCCGGTGCCCTCCGGCCCGTGGAGGATGGAGCCCTCTATGCAGAGCGCGCCGAGCTTTTGCTCGCCGCGCTCGACGCGGGCGAGAATGGCGCGGGCTTCCTCGCCGGTCTCCTCGCTCACGCTCGGATGCCAGAGCAGGCGCATGCCGAAGCCGCGCAGCTCCTCGAACCAGCCGGAAGCGCCGCGCTCCAGCGTCGCCATCGTGCAGCCGCCGCAGCTGCCGGCCTGCAGCCAGAGCAGAGTGAAATCGTCGCGCGCCTTCGTCATCACCAGCCAATTGTAGAACAATCGGCCAAGACGCCCAAATCTTCAAAATTGCGCGTGCAGCCGCAGGCCGAAGATATTGACCGGCCCCCGCACGGAATTATGCGCGGGATTGCCGATGAGCTGATAGTCGAGCGTCAGCTCGACTCCGTCGCGGACGTTGTATTTGTAATAGGTCTCCAGCATTTTCTCGCCGGCGTAGGAGAGCCTGCCGTCGCCGATATAGACGCTGGTTCCGCCGAGGCCGAAATAGCTCACGCGCGGGCCGGCGAGGCCGGAGAACACCATGGCGCCGCCGATCTCGTCCTTGTCGCGGTCCCACAGCGCGCCGGAGGCGGTGAAGCCGGCCGAGAGCGAGCGGTCGATGTCGGTGTAGTCCACCGTCTCGAAACGTCCGTCCGACATGCTGGCGCGCAGGAAGACGCCGACCTCCTTGGAGAGCTGCTGCTGCACATTGAGTCCGCCGCCGACCTTCACATGGCGCTTGCGAATCCATGGATTGTTGACGTCCGGCGGAAAATTGCCGGTGAGGTAGGCGAAGTCGATGGCGTCCTGCACCTTGGCGAGATTGCCATTGTCGGCGAAGGCCAGGAATTTGATCACGCCCGGCTGCTCGAGGAGATCGTAGCGCGCCTCGAATTCGGCGACGCCCATGAACTGGCGGCCGATCTGCGGCTCGATATAGGGGCCGTTGGGAATCTCGGAGAGCTGGAACAAGCCGCCACGCGCCGTCCACCAATCCTGCTTCCACTCCAACGCCGCGCCATAGGTGTAGCCCCAGGAATCGGCGGCGTAGTCGAAGGCGGCGAGCGTGTTGACGCCGAAATTCAAGAAGCCCGTCGTCGGATCATGGGCGTATTTGTTGTCGTCGAAAATATCCGGCACGCTGAACTTGCCGATGGTGAGGATCAGACGATCCTTGTCCACCTTGCCCGACAGCTGGTTCTGCGTCGATTCCAGCACCTCGTTATAGGAGCCGGTCTCGGGGTCCTCGACCTTCTCGCCGCCATCGAGCCCGATGATCTGGCGTAGGAAATAGCGCTGGAAGCGCATATAGGGCGCGGCGCGTCCGACTTTTGCGACGGCGCCGTTCACGTAAGAGGCGGCGCCGACGGAATTGGCGAGGCCGTAGCCCATGTCGACCTCGGGATTGAGATAGACGGCGCCGCCGTCCCAAACGCGCATGCCGAAGAAGAGATTGCTGGTCGAGCCGGCGTCGGCGAGGCCTTTGGGCGGAAAGCTGCGCGAGCCGGAATAGGGCGCCGGGAATTTGGGATAGCCCTGCACGACCGCGGTCGTCTGACCGTGGAAGCTGTAGATCTCCTCGTCCTTCTTGTCGTCCTTCTCTTCTTTCTTTTTCTCGTCCTTCGCCTTTTTTCCGCGCTTGCCTTTCTCGCCGCGCTTTTTCGCCTTGTCGTCGCCGGCTGCGTCCTCGCTCTTGGCCGCGTCGGACGTCTTCTCGTCGTCGCTCTTGGCGTCTGCGCGCGCTTCCTCCTGCGGATCGAAGCGGTAGTTCAGGCCGAGACGCAGCACATGCGCCTCGCTGCGCTGGCGCGCGGCGAATTGGAAGGAAAAGTTATTGTCGTAGACGCGGTTCTGCAATTGCTGATTGACGAAGAGATATTCGAGCCGCGCCGAGAAATGGTCGTCGAGCGCCTGCTCGATCCCGCCGCCGATCGCATATTTCATGCGTGAGGATTTGGAGAGCGGCGCGAAGAACAGGCCGAGCGGCCCCGCCTCATAGAAGACGAGATTGGACGCGCCGCGCCAGCCGCCGGCGGCGATTCCGCCAGTGGCGTAGAACAGCGTGCGGTCGAAGGCGTAGCCGAGGCGCGCGCGAATGCTGGCGAAGTAATCGCCATTCTCGTCCGAGGTCAGCCCATAGGCCGTGATTCCGAGTGGGCGATAGGCGGCGGGCGCCGGGAAAATTCCCGTGGAGGCGCGGCGCAGGCCGAGAAAATTCAAATCGGTCTCGAGGCCATAGACCCAAGGCCCGTGCTGCCAGTCATAGCCGATCTGCGCGCCGAAGCTCGCTCCGGCGCGGTCGCGATTCGGCGCGGCGAGGTCGAAGGCGCTACTCGTAAAGCCGCTGCCGGCCTGCAGCGTTCCGCCGCTCGCAATGGGCAGGCCGCCGCCGGCGTTCACTCCGACATGCAGTCCGGCCCATGTGAAGGCGGGCGGGGCGGACGTAGCGGACGGCTTGTCGGCGGCGGTCGATGGGCTCGCGCATTGGAATGCGAGAGTCAGCGTCGCCAGAGCGGCGAGAATTCGGAAATGCATCGGCTCGTCGTTCGTTCTCTATGCGATTCGCATATTGGCAGAGTTTCATGTCGCACGCGCGAAAGAGAAAAACGTACGAGCGGAGCCTTTACAGTTCAGCGTCATGAAGCTTTGATGACGATGGAAGCGCCTTCTATCGCAGTCCGATCGCGCGCGATGCGAGACGCGCGGAAGGGCTTTCGCGACTCCATCGGAAGAAGCGCGCCCGGCGATGCGGAAAGCCGCGCTGGCGACTCTGCGCATCCTCGTCCTCGGCGCGGCCGGGCGTGTCGGTCTCCTTGTCCCAGAGGCAGACGGGCCGGCGCGTCGCGGCGTCGATCGCCCATGCGGCGCGCGGCCGCGTGCGGCGTCCGGCGAGACGCAGATCGCGCAGCTCCGCAGGCGCGGCGATGGGCGTGACGCCGCTCTGCGCCGAGCGCAGGCGGAGGGTCGCATAGGGGCGGGAAAACATCTTCATCGCTCTCGTCCTTCTGGCCTTTGTGGCGGCCGAAGGCGTGAGCGGCGGGGAGCGCTAGGCTCTGGCGACGCCTCTCACGCGGTCCTTTCGGCCGCGGGCTTCTGTGTGAGGCGCGACGCGCGCAGACGAGTCTGCTGCGGTTGCGCCGAGGCGGCTGTCGCCGAGGCTACTGCCCATGAGTCCTTCGCAAGTGTGAATCGCCGAGCGACTCGAAAATCGCGCCGACGCTCTTGGTTTTGCGGCGCGCCGCATGGCTTGTCAACGACAAACGGATTAGAAGACGGAGCGGGTCGAAAAGGGTTTCGGCGACGCTCGAGCCGTCTGGCTCGCTTCTTGCCATGCTCTGCCGCAAAGGCGCATCGTCCGGCGCGCCGAAACCTCGAGGGAGAGCGAGAACGTGCTTTCGAAGGTGGCGAAATTCGATGAGATGGACGGCGTCGACGGCGTGACCCGTGTTCCTTATGAAAAGCTCGCCAAATGGCTCACCTCGGTGGAGCCCGAGTTTCTCGCCTCCCGCCGGGCGCAGGCGGAGCTGCTGTTTCGGCGCATCGGCATCACCTTCGCGGTCTATGGCTCGCAGGAGGCGACCGAGCGGCTCATTCCCTTCGACATTCTGCCGCGCATCATCGCCCGCGCCGAATGGGCGCAGCTCGAGAAGGGCCTGATTCAACGCGTGAAGGCGCTGAATCTGTTCCTCGCCGATCTCTATGGCCCGGGCGAGATATTGAAAGCGGGCGTGGTGCCGTCCGAGCTCGTCTATCGCAATCCCGCCTTTCGGCCGGAGATGGCGGGGCGCCGCGTGCCGCACGACATCTTCGTGCATATCGCCGGCATAGACATCATCCGCACCGACGATGACGGCTTCTATGTGCTGGAGGACAACGCCCGCACGCCCTCCGGCGTCTCCTACATGCTGGAAAATCGCGAGGTGATGATGCGCCTGCTGCCCGATCTCTTCGGGCTGCATCGCGTCGCGCCGATCGAGAATTATCCCGATCAATTGCTCGCCACTCTGCGCTCGGCCGCGCCGCGCGGGGCGGGGGCCGATCCGGTGAGCGTGCTGCTGACGCCCGGCCAATATAATTCGGCCTTTTACGAGCATTCCTTTCTGGCCGACAAGCTCGGCATAGAGCTGGTCGAAGGACGCGATCTCTTCGTCAAGGACGATGTCGTCTATATGCGCACGACGGAGGGGCCGCGCCGCGTCGATGTGATCTACCGGCGCCTGGACGACGATTTCCTGGACCCTCTGGCCTTCCGCCCCGATTCCGCTCTTGGCGTTGCTGGTCTGATGGGCGCCTATCATGCAGGCAATGTGACGCTCGCCAATGCAGTCGGAACGGGCGTGGCCGATGACAAGGCCATCTACACCTATATGCCGGAGGTGATCCGCTTCTATCTGGGCGAGGAGCCGCTGCTGAAGAATGTTCCCACCTGGCGCTGCCGCGAGAAGGAGGCTCTTGCCTATGTGCTCGACCATTTGGGCGAGCTGGTGGTGAAGGAGGTCAATGGCTCCGGCGGCTATGGCATGCTGGTCGGCCCGCACGCGACGAAGGCGCAGATCGCGGAATTCGCCGCCAAGCTCGCCGACAATCCCACCAATTTCATCGCCCAGCCGACGCTCGCCCTCTCCACCTGCCCGGTGTCGGTGGCGAGCGGCGTCGCGCCCCGCCATGTCGATCTCAGACCCTTCGTGCTCTATGGTTCCAATGGCGCGAGCGTGGTGCCGGGCGGCTTGACGCGCGTCGCCATGACGGAGAATTCTCTCGTCGTGAACTCCAGCCAAGGCGGCGGAACCAAGGACACATGGATCATCGACGATGCGCCGCTCGCGCGCGCATGACGAATTCACAGTAAGAACAGCGCGCCGAAACGACGGGATCTCATGCTCTCACGCACCGCCGACAACCTCTTCTGGCTGGCCCGATACATGGAACGCGCGGATTTCCTCGCGCGCATATTGCAGGCGTCCCGGCGCCTCGCCACGCTTCCCCGCGCCTATGGCGGCGTGGAGACGGAATGGGAGAGCGCGCTGCTCTCCTCCGGCGCCGCGCCCGCCTTTCACGCGGCGGGGCTGACGGTCGACGAGGCCAATGTCACGCAATTTCTGGCTTTCTCGCCGGATAATCCGAGCTCGATCCGCAATTGCATCGAGCTCGCCCGCGTCAACGCCCGCGCCGTGCGCACCGCGCTCACTGTCGAGATGTGGGAGGCGATCAACGGCGCCTTCCTCGAGCTCAAGGCCTTCGAGCAGGCGAGCCGCTCCGCCGAGGAGGTGACGCGCTTTCTCGATTTCGTGAAGCAGGTCTCCGCCGCTTACGATGGCGGCGCGCATCGGACCATGCTGCGCAACGACGCCTATTGGTTCTCGCGCGTCGGCCTCTATCTCGAGCGCGCCGACAACACCGCGCGCCTGCTCGATGTGAAATATCATGTGCTGCTGCCGGAGACGGAGGCGGTCGGCGGCTCGCTCGACTATTTCCAATGGACGGCAATCCTGCGCGCCGTTTCCGCGCACACCGCCTATCATTGGGTCTATCGCGACAGTCTGAAGCCCTGGCTCGTCGCCGATCTCCTGATCCTGCGGCCGGAGATGCCGCGCTCGCTCATCGCCTGCTATGAGAGCGTGGTGCAAAATCTCGACCGCCTCGGCAAATCGCATGGCAAGCAAGGCCCGGCGCAGCGCCACGCTCGCACCGTCTTCGGCCAGCTCGAGCATGCGACCATCGAGAATGTGTTCCACAATGGCCTGCATGATTTCATTCAGAGCTTCATCGCCGATAATCAACGGCTGGGGGCTCTGGTGTCGGAGCAGTATCTTTTCTAGAATGAGACGTGTCGGAGCCGGCGTTTCCGGCTCCCTTTGCGGTGTAAGATGCACATAAGAGTCAGGCGCGAGACGATCTATCGTTACGCGGAGCCGGCCAAGGCGGCGATTCAGAAGCTGGCGCTCACCCCTCGCAATTACGACGGGCAGCATGTTCTCGACTGGCGCATCGACGTCGATCGCGATTGCCGCCTGCGCGCCTGCGAGGACGCTTTCGGCAATGTCGTGCACAGCATTTATGTCGAGGGGCCGCTCGAGGCGCTGACCACCGTGGTCGAAGGCGCGGTCGAGACCTTCGACACCGCGGGCGTCGCGCGCGGCGCGATCGAGCGTTTTCCGCCGGAGCTCTATCTGCGCGAGACGCCGCTGACCGAGGCGGATCACGCGATCTGCGATTTCGCGCTGGCGGCGACGGCGCGCGAGAAGGAGACGCTGGCCAAGCTCCATGCGCTGGTCGGCGCGCAGCACGAAGCCTTCGTCGTGGCGGAGGGGCCGACCAGCGGCGCCGTCGCGGCTTCCGACATCTTCGCGCGTCGCCGCGGCTCGGCGCAGGATGCGGCGCATGTCTTCATCGCCAGCGCGCGCAGCCTCGAGATTCCCGCGCGCTATGTCTCCGGCTACGCGCTACGCGCCGACGCCGGCGCGGCCGTCCATGCTTGGGCGGAGGCGCATGTGGCGGGGCTCGGCTGGGTGGGCTTCGACCCGACGCGCGGCGCCTCGCCGGACGAGAGCTATGTGCGCGTGGCCGTGGCGCTGGATCATCTGGGCGCCGCGCCGATTCGCGCCGCCCATTCCGGCGGCGGCGACGAGACGGCGGAAGTGCGCGTCAGCGTCGCCCGCGCGCAGGGCCAGTCACAGAGCCAGTCCTGAGCCGGCGACGGGCCGGCGACGCCTTCGGTCATTTTCGGGTTGACAGCGGGCGAGCAAATTCCCCATATGCGCCCTGCTTCACCGGCCCTTCACAGGGCCGTCGCTCGCGGGACCTATCCTCTAGGGTCCGTCGAGAAGCTGGGGGAATGTCCCGAGCGGCAAAGGGGGCGGACTGTAAATCCGCTGGCTATGCCTTCGTAGGTTCGAGTCCTACTTCCCCCACCATTCTCCCTCTCGCCGCGGCGCAGAGCTCACGCAGCGCTCATTGCCTTCGTCCAGATCTCGCCGTCGCCCTCCAGCATGCGCCGCAGCTCCGCCGCCGGGGTCGGGCGGCTGAATAGAAAGCCCTGCATCTGCGTGCAGCCTTCCGCGCGCAGCCGCGCCAATTGCTCATGCGTCTCCACGCCCTCGGCCACGGTGGCGACGCCGAGACATTGCCCGATTCCGGCGACGGCGCGCACGATCGCCCCGCATTCCTGATTCTCCGGCAGCTCCTTCACGAAGGAGCGGTCGATCTTGATCTTGTCGAAGGGGAAGGAGCGCAGATAGCTGAGGCTGGAATAGCCGGTGCCGAAATCATCCATCGATATGCACACGCCGAGGCCGCGCAGCTGATGCAGCACGGCGAGATTGGCGTGGTTTTCGGCGAGCAGCACCGATTCGGTGATCTCCAGCTCGAGCCGCTGCGGCGCGAGGCCGCTCGCCGCCAGCGCCGATAGAACCGACTGCACCAGCGAGCGCGAGCGAAATTGCGCGGGCGAGAGATTGACGCAGACGCCGATCGGCTCCGGCCAGCTCGCCGCCTCGCGACAGGCCTCGCGCAGCACCCATTCGCCGATCGGCGTGATGAGCCCGGTTTCCTCGGCGAGCGGGATGAACTCATTGGGTGAAATCGAGCCGCGCATGGGGTGGAACCAGCGCAGCAGCGCCTCCGAGGCGACGATTCGATTGGTCACAATGTCGATGAGCGGCTGATAGTAGATTTCGAACTCGCCGGCGGCGAGCGCATGGCGCAGATCGGCCTCCATCGTGCGCCGCACGAGAATGGAGGCCGCCATCTCCGGCTCGAAGAACCGATGCAGCCCGCGCCCGTCCGCCTTGGCGCGGTAGAGCGCTATGTCGGCGTTCTTGAGCAGCGTGTCGGCGTCGCCGCTGTCGATCGGCGCGACCGAGACGCCGACGCTGGCGCCCACCGTCACCACATGGCCGTCCACCTCATAAGGGAGGCTCGCCGCGCTCACGATGCGCTCGGCGAGCCGGTCCGCCTCGCTCGCTCCGGCGCCCGATTGCACAATGGCGAATTCGTCGCCGCCGACGCGCGCCACCATATCTCCCGGCGCCAGAGTCTCGCGCAGACGCTCGGCGACGGCGATCAGCAGCCGATCGCCGACCGGATGGCCGAAGGCGTCGTTCACATCCTTGAAGCCGTCGAGATCGAGATAGAGCACGCAGAGGCTCGCCGCGCCATTGTCGAGCCGCTGCAGCTCCTCGGTCAGCCGCGCGCGGAAGAGCGCGCGATTGGCGAGGCCGGTGAGCGGATCATGATGCGCGAGATGGGCGATGCGCGCGGCCTGCTCGCGCTGCTCGGTGACGTCGACGATGGCGAGCAATATCGCGGGACGATCGTCGAAGGCGATCTCGCGCGCGTAATTCTGCACCTTTATCTCGCGCCCCTCGGCTGTGCGATTGATCCATATGCGGTCCGAGGGACGGCGATTGGCCGGGTTCTCATGGGCGATCTGCACCGCCGGCCATTCCTCCTCCGCATAGAGGTCGAGCAAGGTGGCGCGAAGGAAGCGCTCGCGGGCGTAGCCATAATGGGCGACCGCCGCGTCATTGACGGCCATGATGCGCAGGCTCTGCGGATCATGCACCCACATGGGCATGGGATTGCTCTCGAACAGCAGGCGGAAGGAGGCCTCGCGCGCCTTCAGCGCCGTGACGTCGGTGAGCGTCACGCCGACGAGATCGCCCATGGGCGCGGCGGAGAGCCGCAAATGCTGCGCGCCGCCCTCGGCCGAGCGATGCGAGACCTCGAATGTGTCGGGCCGCGCCGATCGGAAAATGGCGGCGAAGCGCTCGAAGGTCCCGTCGGTCATCCAGGCCGGGACGATCTCGCTGATGCGTCGCCATTGCAGATCGCGCTCTGGGCCGCCGAAGAGCCGGCTGGCGCTGGCGTTGAGGCTCACAATGACGAAATCGACGATGTCGCGGCCGGAGTGGACGGCGGCGAGCGTCGTCAGCCCGCCGTCGGTGGCGCGATAGATGGCGTCGACGAGATCATGCTTGGAGGTCCGCTCGCGCGCGAAGACGAGAAATAGCGTCGCGCCCCAATGGCTCGACATCGGGAAGGCGACGATCTCGCACGCCTGCACCAGCCCGCCGCGAATGCTGCGCGCGATGGCCGCGGCCGGCGTTCCGCTCGCCTCGGCCGCTTCGAGCGCCTCGCCGATGGCGTCGCGGTAATTGCGCTCCAGCGCATCGAGCCGTAGGCCGCGCAGCGACGCGCCCAGCCAGGCCTCGAAGGCGCCGCCGCCATAGGAGAAGGCGAAGCCGCCATCCGCGCCGCGCGCCGCCAGCGCCAGATCGTCGGCGAGCCGGCCGAGGCTGCCCAGGGCGATCTGCTCATAAGGCGGCAGGCCGCCGTCCGGCGCCTCGACCTGCCATTTGAAGCACAGCGCTTCGACGTCGCGAAATTCGGTGACGACTCCATATCGGGAGGCGGTCTCATGCATGGCTCGGCTCGGATTCGGGGGCTTCCGGCGCGAGAAATTGACCGGAAGCTTTGAAAAAACAGTAAAAATTTCAATAGCTTATCATGAGATCGTGTCATCTGCTCGTCACATGGAGTCCCAAATCGCTGATAGCGAAGGAGAAACTCGGGCGCCGCGGGAATTCGCGCGGGATTTCGTCTTCGCCGATTTTCATAACTGCCGATCCGGCATAGGCTATATAGGCGCATTCGCCCGCGGCGGACGCAGAGCTAACGATCGAACGGACTTCCATGGCATCCAATCGCAAACCAGCCTCGCCGAAGGAGGCTCCGCAAGAGCCGTTCAAGCGCGCCGTCGCCGGCGCGATGCGCGCCATGGCCAAGCGTTCGGAGCTGGAAGTCTCCTTCTCGCCGGAGCGCGCCATGCTGCTCGGCGCCGACGACAAGGCCAAGGCGCGCCTGCCGGAGCCGCCGCGCAAGCTCACCGCCCATGACGCCGCCATCGTGCGCGGCCACGCCGATTCCATCGCTCTGCGTCTCGCCTGCCATGATGAGGCGGTGCATCGCCGCGTGCAACCGCAATCGCCCGACGCCCGCGCCGCCTTCGACGCGCTGGAGCAGGCGCGCGTCGAATCGATCGGCTCGCGCCGCATGGACGGCGTCGCCGCCAATATCGGCGCCATGCTCGACGATCGCTATCAGCGCGCCCGCTTCTCGGAGATCGAGACGCGCGAGGACGCGCCGCTCGAGGATGCGCTGGCGCTCATCGCGCGCGAGCGTCTGACCGGCATCGCGCCGCCGCCGCATGGCCGCAAGGCGGTCGATCTCTGGCGCCCGTGGATCGAGGAGCGCGCCGGCGCCGATCTCGACAAGCTCGTCTCGGCGCTCGAGAATCAGCGCGGCTTCGCGCAGCTCGCGCATCGCCTGCTCGCGTCCCTCGAGCTCGAGGGCGAGAGCGCGGGCGGCGAGGAGGACGCCGAGGAGCCGAGCGAGGACCAGCCGCAAAATCCCGATGAGGCCGAGGGCGAGGAGACCGAGGAGGACAAGCAGTCCGGCTCCTCCGAGATGGACACCGCCACCGCCTCCGAGGAGGCGCTGGAGAAGGGCGAGAGCGAAGCCGCAGAGATTCTCGACAGCGAGATGCTGGAGGAGATCGACTCAGGCGATGTGGACGAGGCGATGGAGACGCGGCGGCCGCCGACCTCCTCGTCCGATCGCTCCGGCGGCGAATACAGGGCCTACACCACGCGCTTCGACGAGACAGTGAAGGCGGAGGATCTCTGCGACGCCGAGGAGCTCGATCGCCTGCGCTCCTATCTCGACAAGCAGCTCCTGCATCTCTCCTCCGTCGTCGGCCGGCTCGCCAATCGCCTGCAGCGGCGGCTGATGGCGCAGCAGAACCGCGCCTGGGAGTTCGATCTCGAGGAGGGCATGCTCGATCCCGCGCGCCTGCCGCGCGTCGTCATCGATCCGCAGCAGCCGCTCTCCTTCAAGCGCGAGAAGGACACGAATTTCCGCGACACGGTGGTCACGCTGCTGCTCGACAATTCGGGCTCCATGCGCGGCCGGCCGATCACCGTGGCGTCGACCTGCGCTGATATTCTCGCCCGCACGCTGGAGCGCTGCGGCGTGAAGGTGGAGATTTTGGGCTTCACCACCAAGGCCTGGAAGGGCGGCCAATCGCGCGAGAGCTGGATCGCCGACGGCAAGCCGCCGAACCCAGGCCGGCTCAACGACATTCGCCACATCATCTACAAGGCGGCCGATGCGCCCTGGCGGCGCGCGCGCCGCAATCTGGGCCTGATGATGCGCGAGGGCCTCCTGAAGGAGAACATCGACGGGGAGGCGCTCGACTGGGCGCATCGCCGCCTGCTGGCGCGGCAGGAGCAGCGCCGCATTCTGATGATGATCTCCGACGGCGCCCCGGTCGACGATTCCACTTTGTCGGTCAATCCGGGCAATTATCTCGAGCGCCATTTGCGGCATGTCATTCAGGAGATCGAGACCAAATCGCCCGTCGAGCTGATCGCCATCGGCATCGGCCATGACGTGACGCGCTATTACCGCCGCGCCGTGACCATTGTGGATGCGGAGGAGTTGGGCGGCGCGATGACCGAGAAGCTCGCCGAGCTGTTCAGCGAGAACGCCGCGCCCGCTCCTTCGCGCGCTCCGCAACGCGCGGCGCCGCCGCGGCCGCGCGTCCTCGCCGCGGCGCCGTGAGGGGTTGCGTAGCGCACCCTCCCTCACCCTCCCCCGCTGCGCGGGAGAGGGAAGGCGGCGACGTTGCGCGAAATGTCGATGAAGCGCGAAATCTGCTCCCTCTCCCGCGTAGCGGGGGAGGGCTGGGGAGGGGGCCGTTCGCGCCGCGAATCGCCTCTCGTATTTCACCGAATGGTGAATGAGTTTAAGTCGAGTTAATTTCGCAACCAGCGCTCAACCGCGCCGAAAACGAGTCGGCGGGGGAACCTTCAGGGCGGCTGTTGCATTAATATTTCGGCGCGACCGTCTGGTGCGCGTGCAGTGACGATCGGATGTCCGAGCGATCGGCCGTCCGAGAGTGACGAGGGAGTTGCGTATGATTTCCTTTGGCAAAGTTCGAAATGCGGGATTGCCCGCGGCGTCTCACGAGCCGCTCGACGTCCAGAGGGTTCTCTGCGTCGCCGCGATCTTCTCGCTGGCCACCCTTCCCCTGCTGCTCAGCGTAGCTTTGTCGATCTGGGGCTGACCCGCCGCCCGGAGCGATTGCCGGCGCGCGGCTGGGGGCTCGCGTCGGCAAGGGCGGCTGCAACAGGAAAGACCCCGCGCTCTTGTCCAGGGCGCGGGGTCTAATTGTCTTCGCTTTCGGATGAGAGCGAGCCCTTGAGGCTCGCGGTCCGAAACGGCCCCTGGACCGCGAGCCTTCAGGCTCGCATCCGAGGCCGTCGAGATCAGGCGGTCGCGGGGGCGGCGGCCAGCTTCTTGACGATCTCGCGCTTCAGCGCGCGGGCGTCGTCGGAGAGCTCCGTGTCGCGCGCCTTGACGAGGAAGCCGTCCAGGCCGCCGCGATGCTCGACCGAGCGCAGAGCCGCCGCCGAGACGCGAAGGCGGACGGAGCGCGCCAGCGCGTCCGAGGCCAGCGTCACATTGACCAGATTGGGCAGAAAGCGGGTGCGCGTCTTGCGGTTGGAGTGGCTGACGAGATTGCCCGTCTGCACGCCTTTGCCGGTCAGTTCGCAACGGCGGGACATTGTCTTTTCCTTTCGATCGGCGCAGAGCGCGGGAGGCCGCGCCATTCGATGGCCGTATGACATGAAAATCGCGCAAAGGCCCCGCGCCCCGGGGGGCGAGCCCTTGGTTGGGCGGTCTTATAGAGGCAGGGGCGGCGAAAGGTCAACAGGGGATGTCGCCTTCATGGCGATCCTGTGAAGCTTCGGCGAACCCGCCGTCAATGCAGCGAGCGCGTCGGCGGCGCCTGCGGGGTCGGCGGCGGCTCGCTCTGGACCATCAGCGGGCTCGCCTGATGATGCACCAGCCGCCATGCGCCGTCGACGAGCCGGAAGCTGTTGGTGGCGACGAGCGCCGCCTGGCCGACCATCTCTATGCAGACGATGCGTCCCTCGGAGCCGCTGAGCAGCGCGCGCTCGCTGCGGCGCAGAACCGGGTCCTGCATGGGATTGCGCAAAATCTCGCGAAAGGAGGCCAGCACCTGCTCGCGCCCGAAGATCGGCGGCCAGCCGGGATGGATGCAGCAGATTTCCTCGTCGCCCCAGATCGCCGCCATCCCGTCCAGGTCCGCGGCGACGAAGGCTCGATAATAAGCGGCGTTGGCCGCGAGCAGAGACGCCTCGTCCGACATGGGCGCGAAGAATGCGCCCAGCTCGAGCCGATGGCAATAAAATATCTCGAGAAAAGCGCTGGCCTATAAGCCCTCGCGCGGGGCCTTGACGGCGCCTTGCGCCGCCCGATTTTCCCCAGCGGAGCCGCATCTGCGGCCGATGGGGGCATGAATCATGAAAATCGGCGGCTTTGCGATCGTCCTGCTCGCCGGCGCGCTCGTCGCCGCCGCTCCCGCCGAGGCCAGGCGCTCCGCCCGCCGTCCGGCCTATGCGCCGCCGCCGGCCGCCGCTCCTGCCTACGCTGGTCCTGCCTACGCGGCTCCTGCGCCCGCCTATGCCGCGCCCGCGCGCCCGGCGCCGGTCTGGGGCGCCGACGGCTATCGCTTCGATCCGCCGGGCGCCGGCTCCTCCTTTGGGTCCTCGCCTTTCGGCTATTGAGGCCGCCGCCGCGCCTGCGCTGTCCAGAGTCGGGACAATAGGCTGGACATTCGTCCCGTTCTGCGGTCTATGCGTCTCGCCATTCGAGACCGGGCTCCGCCCGCGCCCGCCGTCCCGGTATCGCTCATCCGAAAGCTTGGCTAAGCTCGGGCGTCACGCAGGGCGCGCAGCGCGCTCGCACGCCGGCAAGGACAGAAAGGTTAGGAATTTCCCATGGCCGCCAAATCGATCCTTCATATGTTGAGCACGCTGAAGCATATGAGCCCGTTCGACGTCAACATGGCGATCGACGCGGGCTTCGACGTGGCGGTCCCCTATACGAATGTCACTCTCGACGAGGTGACGGCGCTGGTGCAGGACGCGATGTTCTCCCGTGCGCCCTCGGCCGCCCTGCGCACCGGAATTTTCTTCGCCGGCCGTGACGCCGTGCTCGCGCTCGACATGCTGGACGCCGCCGAGAAGGCCCTGCTGAAGCCCTTCGAGATTTCGCTGTTCGCCGATCCCTATGGCTCCTTCACCACCGCCGGCGCCATGGTCGCCTTCGTCGAGAAGGTGCTGCGCGACAAGAAGGGCCGCGAGCTCAAGGGCGCCAAGATCGTCGTCTATGGCGCGACCGGCGTCGTCGGCTATTCCTCCGCCGTCATCGCCGCGCTCGAGGGCGCCGAGGTGACGATCGTCGGCTATAGCGGCCTCGAGCGCGTGACCGCCCAGGCCGAGGAGATCGAGAAGCGCTTCGGCGTGAAGGTGACGCCGGCCGACGGCAGCAAGGCCGAGCAGGTGCGCGCGCTCCTCGTCGAGCATGAGATCGCGCTCTGCGCGGCCCGCGCCGGCGTGCAGGTTCTGTCCGCGGAAGATCTCGCCGCCGCCAAATCGCTGCTCATCGCCGCGGACGTCAACGCCGTGCCGCCGCTCGGAGTCGAGGGCGTCAAGCTGCACGACAAGGGCGTCGAGCTGCCGTCGGGCGCGCTCGGCATCGGCGCGCTCGCCATCGGCGACATCAAATACGGAACGGAGGCTGGTCTCTTCAAGCAGATGACCACTTCCGACAAGCCGCTGCGCCTCGACTTCCGCCATGCTTTCGCGCTGGCGCGCAGCCTGCTCTGAGCCGCTCGAATCTGGATCGGGCCTCGTCCCGACGGTTTCGTCCCGACTTGCCGCTGTCATGCGAAAATGATTGATGACGGCGGCTCGTCTTCCCTCGCTCGGATTCCCCCAGCGATAAGCCATAAGGAAAAGAAAATGGCCGTGATCAACAAGCTTCTGGTCGGCGAGTCGCTCGTCGGCGAAGGCAATGAGGTCGCTCACATCGACCTGCTGATCGGACCGCGCGGCAGCGCCGCCGAGACCGCCTTCGCCAATGCGCTGGTCAACAACAAGGACGGCTTCACCACTCTGCTCGCCGTCGTCGCGCCGAACCTGCTGGCCAAGCCGAACACGATCCTGTTCAACAAGGTCACCATCAAGAACGCCAAGCAGGCCGTTCAGATGTTCGGACCGGCTCAGGCCGGCGTCGCCAAGGCGGTCGCCGATTCGGTCGCCGAGGGCGTGATCCCGCTCGCCGAGGCCGATGACCTGTTCATCTCGGTCGGCGTGTTCATCCATTGGGACGCCAACGACGACAAGAAGATCCAAGAGTACAACTATCAGGCCACCAAGGAAGCCATCGCGCGCGCCATCAAGGGCGAGCCGAAGGCCGCCGAGGTCGTCGCCAAGCGCAACGACGTCAAGCATCCTTTCGGCGCCAACTGACGGCTCCGACCGGATCGCTTATCTTCGGGGGAGCCGCTCGCGGCTCCCCTTTTGCTTTTTGAAGGCGCGTCGCGCGCGATCGAAACGGAAAGGCTCATGGCCAGCGTCATCGGCTTCGACATAGGCGGCGCGCATCTCAAGGCCGCGCGCGCCATCGATGGGCGGATCGTCGAGGTGCTGCTGCTGCCCTGCAATCCGCATTACGGCCTCGCGCGGCTCGAGGGCGCGATAGAGGAGGCGACCGCCCGGCTCGGCGCGGCCGATCGTTTCGCCATCACCATGACGGCCGAGCTCTCCGACGCTTTCGAGACGCGCGCCGCCGGCGTCGCCGCCATCGCCTCCGCGGTCGCCCGGCGCGTGAAGGGCGAAACGCTGTTCTACGCCGGCGAGGGCGGCTTCCTGCCCTTCGCCGAGGTTCGCGGCGCGGCGCAGGCCATCGCCTCCGCCAATTGGCGGGCGAGCGCGGAGCTGGTCGCGCGGCGACTCCCGCAAGCGCTGTTCGTCGACATGGGCTCGACGACGACCGATCTCGTCCCCATTTCCGGCGGCCGCGTCGGCGCCATCGGCGGCGGCGACGCCGAGCGCCTCGCCAATGGCGAGCTTGTCTATACGGGCTTCTCGCGCGGCGATCCGCTCGCCGGCGCGACGCTCGCGCCCTTTGCGGGCCGCTGGACGCCGCCAGCGCGCGAGAATTTCGCGACCATGGCCGATGTGCGCCGCGTGACCGGCGATCTCGCCGCAGAGGACGCCGAGCCGACCGCGGACGGGCGCGGCAAGAGCGTCGCCGAATCGATCGCGCGCCTCGCCCGCCTCGCGGGCCGCGACGCCGCCGAGGCCTCGCCCGCGCAATGGCGCGCCTTCGCCGATTTTCTCGCCCGCGCGCAAATGCGCTCGATCGAGGATCAGATCGCGCTGTTGCGCTCGCGCGCGGCGGTGGCGGAAGACGCGCCCATCATCGGCGCCGGCGTCGGCCGCGCGCTCGTCGCGCGCCTGGCTCTCGCCGAAGGCCGCGCCTATCGCGACATCGCCGAATTCATCGACGCGGTCCCGGAGGCCGCGAGCGCCGCCGCCGATTGCGCGCCGGCCTGCGCGGTCGCCCTGCTCGCCTCCGGCTGAGCGAATTATTCCGCGGCCGCGGCGCGCGACAGCAGAATGCGCACGCGCTCGGTCAGCTCCTCGAGCGTGAAGGGCTTGCGCAGAACTTCGATGTTCGATGCGAGATCGAGACTGTCGAGCGATTTTCCGGCATAGCCGGTGATGAGCAATATGGGCAGATCGGGGTGGGCGGCGCGGGCGGCTTCGGCCAGATGGCGTCCGCTGACGCCCGGCAGGCCGACATCTGTGACCAGCAGACATAGGCTCTGCTCAGACTCCAGCACCTTCAGCCCGGCGTTTCCGTCATCGGCCTCTATGACCTCGCAGCCCATCTCCTCGAGCGTGTCGGCGATCTGCATTCGCACTTCCAGCTGATCCTCGACGAGCAGCATCTTTCCGCAGGGTGCGGCGGGGCAGCCTTGCTTTTGCTCCGCGATAGCCTCCGCCGGCTGAACCTCCCTCTGATCGCGCCCAGGCAGATAGAGGCGCACATTGGTCCCTTTTCCGGGCGCGCTGTCGATGCGCACGAAGCCGCCGGACTGCTTCACGAAACCATAAATCTGCGAGAGGCCGAGGCCAGTGCCGCGCCCGGTCGGCTTGGTGGTGAAGAAAGGCTCGAAGACATGCGCCAGCACCTCGCGGCTCATGCCGGCGCCATTGTCCTTCACGCTGATCTCCACATAATCGCCGGGCGTGGCGTCGGGATCGTCGGGGTCGGCGTCCAAACGGCGATCTGCCGTCGCGATCTCGAGGACGCCGCCGGCCGGCATGGCGTCGCGCGCATTGATGGCGAGATTGAGCAGCGCGCTCTCGAGCTGCGACGGATCGCAGACGACGCTGCGTCGGCAGCGGCCGAGCCGCAGATCGAGCTCGACGCCGGAGCCGAGCGTGCGCCGCAGCATATCTTCGAGGCCGACGACCAGCCTATCCGGCTCTATGACGCGCGGCAGCAGCGTCTGCCGGCGGGAGAAGGCGAGCAGGCGATCGATGAGATTGGAGGCCGAGCTCGCCGCCTTGCGAATGGCGGCGACCGAGGGGCCGATCTCCTCGGCGCGCCCGCGCGCCAATTGCCGCTCTATGACGCCGAGCGAGCCGATGACCACCTGCAGCACATTGTTGAAATCATGCGCTATGCCGCCCGTCAGCTGGCCGATCGCCTCCATCTTCTGCGCATGGGCCAAGCGCTCCTCGCTCTCCAGCAGCGCGGCGTTGGCCCTGCGCAGCTGATCGGGCGAGGGCAGAGCGAGAAAGCTCGGCAGCCACCACCACAGCGCGATCGAGGTGCCGAGCGAGGCGAGCCCCGTGGCCGCTTTGACGATTCCCTGCACGCCATAGATCGGCTTCCACAAGGTCAAGACATCGAGCCAATGCGTGGCGCCGCAGAGCAGGATGAAGGCGGCGAACAGCCAGAGCAATGGCCGAAACACGAGGTCCGCGCGTCTCTGCCCGATGATGACCAGCGCCAGCGGGATGGAGAAATAGGCCAGCGCGATCAAGCTGTCGGAGATCGCGAAGAGCCAGATCAGGCCCGGCTCCCAGAGGAGGCAGAAACCATGCGGCGTCAGATTGTCGACGCCGAAGAGCCATTCGCTCAGTGCAGACATCGGAGACACTCCACAAGCGGAGAGATTGCGATGGCGGCTGAAAAAGCAACCCGTGCTCCGCTGGGGCGAGGCGCGCTCGGCGCGAGCCGGTCGGCGCCAAAAATAAGACAAGTCTACGAAATAAAGAACGAAAACTCGGCAATGCGCGGATTTCGGGCCGGCTTCGGCCGGGGCGGCCGCGACGCTGAGCCGCGGGCCCGGCCGAAGCGCCACGCTCAAATATAGGCGTAGCCGGCGAGAAGAACGCCGGAGGCGGCGAGAGCGAGGCCGGAATACCACGGCCATTTGCGGCCGCGGGTGATGATCGCGATCGTCGCTATGGCGATGGCGGCGTGCAGCAGCGTCACCGCCATGGTCAGAATATGGTGGCGATGCTCGTGATGCTCGGCCTCGTGCAAATGCTCCTCGACGCGATGCTCGAGGGCCTCGGCGTCGGTCTTGATCGCCCTGCTCTCGTCGTCATAGCGCTTGGCCTCGCGGGCAAGCGGCTCGGCCTGCGGGCCGCCCTGCTTGGAGACCGCCTCATTGACGCTCTTCTTGATGCTCTTGGCCTGGAAGAAGGCCCATTGATCGCTCGCCTTGCTCTGGCTCAGCGCGGCGGCGTTCTGCGCGCCGAGCGTGGCGGCGGTCTCGATCGTCTCCAGGCTGCCGATGGTCGCGGCGACCACTGCGAATATCGCGATCGTCAGCGACACTTGCGTCATGAAGGGCGTGCCTTCATGGGCGACATGCTCGGCGTGCTCGGCATGCTCGAGATGCTCTGTCGTCATAGCTTCGGACATGGTCCATCCTTCGTGAAAATTTGTGTCGAAATTTAATCGAGCGAGCCGCCGGCGCGCCGCGCCGTTCCGCCCCCGAGGGGCGAATCGGTCATTCCGACTGCGTTTGAAGATAAGCCTCGATCTTGGCCGTCACCAGCTCCCACGCCTCGCGCTCGGCGGCTCCGGCCGTCTTGTCGATCGCTATGCGGAGATAGGCCAATTCTGTGTCGATTTTTTCGCGGGGAAGCATTCCGAGCCGCGTCGCCAGAATAGCGGCCTCGACGACCGCCGATTGCGCGCGGTTGAACCCCAAAAAGGGCTTGTGGGGGACGATTTTTCTTATCCGGCAGAAAAAGCGCGGCCGCTGCGGGTCGGCCTCGTTACGGACGACTTCCAATTCGGCGTGGGTGAGGGCGGCGGAAAGGCGCGGTGCCGGCCAATCGGGGACCGGCTCCATCGGCCAGCCGCTCCTGCCGCAGACGCAGCCGGCGAAGATGCGCACATCATCGATGAAGCTCGCCGTGGCGAAAGGCGCGGCCTCGAGATTGGCGAGCGTCGTCGAGGGGCGGAAGGGCGCGATGACCCAGAATCCGTCCTGCTCGATGAGCCCGAGCGGCGCGATATGATGTTGGCCCGTGGGGCCGACCGTGGTGACGACGCATTCGCGGATCATCGGCATCGGGCGCTCCTGCTGACCTTCGTCGAAAGCTCGGGGTCGCCCCCTCCCCAGCCCACCCCCGCCATGCGGGAGAGGAGGCGGATTCCGCGCTTCATCGCGGTCTCGCGTAATCTTCGCCGCTTCCCTCTCCCGCGTAGCGGGGGAGGGTGAGGGAGGGGGCGCGCGCTCGCGATCATTCCCGCGCCTTGCGCAGCGTATGCCCGGCCTCGCGCTGGCGCGTCTCGTCCTCCTGCGATCGATCCGAGGCGCAGCCGAAGTCCAGCGGCTCGTCCTGCCGATAGCGCTTGCCGAGACGAAAAGCGATTTCCGCCTTCATCAGTTCCGCGCCGAGATAAAAGGCGTGCGCGCCGTCCTTGTCGACCCCGAGCTCGGGAAAGAGCGACATGGCGTCCTGCGCCACGCGATGAAAGCCGCGCGCGTAAATGTGAATGCCGTCGGCCGCGACCTCTATGCGGAAATTGTCGTCGCGCAGCTCGCGCGCGAGCTCGGCGATCTCCTCCGGCGTCGCGGCGTAGGGCCGCTTATCGTGGATTTGCAGCAGCGCGTCGCCATAGCCCTTGGGCAGGGCGGCGTCGGCGCGCGCGGCGAACAGCATGCGCCGCGCGGCGTCATGCTCCTGCACCGTGCGGCGCGTGTGCGGGCTCACCTGCACAGTGAGCAGATGGCGAATGTCCAGCTCCGAGCACAGACCCAGCAAAACGGCGGTGACGCCCGAGGAATCGGCGTCGGTCAATTCGGTGAGATTGCCCGTGCCCATCATCATTTCGGCGCGGGGCTCGCGGCGGCGCGTCTCGACATAGCGCTCTATGGAGGCGGCGAGGCCGAAGTGAATGGGGTCGAGGATCGGATCGAGAATGTAGGAAATTCCGCGTCGCTCGGCGATGCGCGCGGCGCGTTGCAGTGAGTCGAGATCGCCGTGCGGATTGGGCACGAGGATCGGAACCAGCGGCGAATTATCCGGCAATAGTGAGAGCGTATGCTCGTCGAGGCTCAAGAGATGATCCGCGCTGGCGCGCGCGCCGCGTTCCAGCTCCTCGCGCTTGGCCGAATCGAGGCTGACGGAAAAGCCGCGCTGTTTCAGCGCGACGATCGTCTCTTCCATATGCGGAAAGGGCGTGTCCGGCAGGCAGCCGAGATCGATGACGTCGGCGCCCGCCTCTTTCAGCATGGTCGCGCGCGCGATCACCTCCGCGACGCTCATGATGGAGGCGTCGACGATCTCGGCGAAAATGCGCATGTCATGGCGCGTCAGATCGGCCTTGCCGCCGCGCTTGCCCAAGAACGCCGGAAGATCGGCGATCTCCTCCGGCCCGCGCTCGAAAGGGGCGCCGAAGGCCTCTGCGAGAGCGGAGAGGTCGGCGCGGCAGCGGCCCGGCAATATGACGCGATCGGCGGCGAGCGGGCGCGGCAGGCGGCGCAGGATGATCTCCTGCGTCATCAGCGCCGCGACCTTCACGCCAATGTCGTGGATGCGCCAGTCCCTCGCCTCCTCGCCGAAGCCCGCCAGCATGCGCTCGAGGCGCGGCAGAGCGAGATGGCCGGTGAGGAACAGCAGGCGCTCAGACATTCCCGATCGGCTCCCGAGCGGAAAGCTCGCGGCGCCGGCGCTCGACGGCCTCGTGCAGGGCGGCGAGGCTCTCGGCGACCTGCGTCCCCTCGAAGGTTTTCAGCTTGTCGGTGTTCTCGAGATCGATGCGGCGCGGATAGACCATCACCTTGCGATCGGGCGCCTGCGTCTCCAGCTCCGGCGCCGTGTCGCAGGCGAACACCACCGTCGGCACGCGACATTTGCCGGCCTGGGCGAAGACATTGGTCGCGAGATTGTCGGAGATGCCATAGACGAATTTGGCGACCGTGTTGGAGGTCGCCGGCGCCACGATCAGCGTGTGGTAATAGCTGTGATAGAAGCCGCCGACCGGAACCGAGCTCGCCGTCGTGTCCTTGAACACGCGCACATGGTCCGGCATGTCCTCGAGCCTGTGCTTGTACATGCGGATGACTTCCGCCGCCGCTCTGCTGACGAAGAGATCGACATGGTCGAGCGAGCGGATGATGTCGAGACATTCGGTGAAGAAATGTCCCGAGCCGGTGAGCGCCCAGCCCCAGCGCGGCGTGACGACCTTTTTCATGATGCGATGCTTTGCTCTCTGGTGAAATCGAAGCGCGCGCCGGGAAGGCCGCCGCGCGCCAATGTTTCTTCCGCCTCCCGCAGCGCCGCGGGGCCGGCGATGAAGACGTCGAGCCCGCGCGCATATCGCGCGAAGCAGGGATCGACGATGGATGCTGCGCCCTCACCCTCCCCTTCAGGGGGAGGGTCGGACCGCGGAGCGGTCCGGGGTGGGGTCGATCCCGAGACTCGGGACGTCACCCCCTCCCGATCGCCTTCGGCGCTCGACCTCCCCCCTCGAGGGGGAGGTGGGGATGCGCGCCAATCCACACTTTTCACGAGCAGCAACGCGCGCGCTCCCGCCTCATGCGCATACCAGGCCGCGAGACTGTCGGACGTCATGTCCCAGCTCGCTGGAATCTGGGGATTGGCGCGCGTCATCGCAACCGGGCTCCAGACTGCGATCGCGCCCTGCGCATGCGCGGCCGTCGCCTCCCGCAGCGTCGCGGCGGGACGGAGGCCCGGCTCGAGGTCGCATAATGCGCGCCCATATTGCTCCATGGCCATTATGGCCATGTCATGCGCGGCCGCGTCGGAGAAGCGCAGAACCTCTTGCGCGCTGCGCACGGCGTCGGCGAAAGGGCCGCCGCCGGGAACGATGGCGAGAGGCCAGGGATAGAGCCGCAGCGCCGCCAGCCATCGGCGCAAGGCGGGGGAGGCGGCGAGGCTTCCGCCGAGCTTGACGACGAGAGGCCGCGTCTCAGCGCTCGGGCTCGGCGGCATCGGGAAGGCCCGGAAAGAGGTTGTGAACCTTGGCGGTCTCGGCCTGGCGCTCGCGGCGGATGCGCACGCCGACCGCGCCCGGCGCGACGTCGAGCTTCTCCACCTGCACGGTCAGCGCCTGCACGCGCTCGTGCCGCAGCACCAGCTCGGCGAGGCGCTCGGCGATCGTCTCCACGAGCTCTATGTGGCCCGAGGCGAGGATCATCTTGATCGCGTCCATGATGACGTCATAGGAGAAGACATTGCGCATGTCGTCGCCGCCGGCGGAGACGCGCGTCACATCGACATCGACGTTGAAGCGCACCCGCTGCGTGCGGCCGCGCTCGAAATCATAGGCGCCGATCTCGACCGGAATGACGAGATCGCGCACGAAGACATGGTCCACCTCGCGCGTGCGCTCGCGGCTCTCGAGATAGCCGTGGCCGACGACCAGCGACCAATCGACATTGGCGGCGAGCGCCGAGCCCTTGCCGCTCGCGCGCGCCGGGCCGCCGGGGATGAGGTCGCGGATCAGCGCGACGGCGCCGGCGTCCAACGCGCTCTTGCGGTCGTGGTCGCGGCAGAGGGCGCCGCGAAAGCCCATCACATCGACGCCCGTCACCAGAAGGCGCGGCACGTCCGGCGCCTCCAGCGAGCCGGCGAGCCCCGCCTCGAGGCCGAGCGCATGGCAGCGCTCGACGAAGGAGGAGAGCGCGCCAATGTCGAAATGCTCGATGAGCCTTCCCTTGCCCTTGTGCGCCGTGTCCAGCAGCGCGCCGGCGAAGCCCGCCGCGGCGAGGCGCGGCAGCACGTCGAGGTCCGGCCCGAGATCGGCGAAAAGCACGGCGACGAGCCGCACGCGCTGCGCGATCGGCGCCAGAGCCGCGATCAGCGCATCGGCGTCGGGCGTCGCCGGCAGCGCGAATTTGACGAAAGCGACGCCGAGCGCCGCGGTCTCCTCGATCGCCGCGCGCGCCGCGGCCGGATCATGCGGCAGCTCGACGACGGCGCTGACCGGACGGCGGCCGGCGACGGCGCGCAGGATCGCCGCGATCTCGGCCGAAGGCAGAGCGCCGAGAGCGCCACGGGCGGCGTCCTTGCAGTCGATGACGTCCGCTCCGCCGGCGGCGGCGATCTCGGCTTCCGCCACGCTGGCGACGCTCGTCAACATAAGGGTCATCGATCAGGCGCTCTTTCGATCTCGCCTCGGCCCGCGGCGGGAGAGGCAGGACGCTTGTGGAGCAAATTCTTCCGAAATCCAAGTGGCGCCGCAGGCGAATTCGAGTGGGCGTCCGCGGGTGGGCTCCTTATCTTCGGGCGAGCGCTTGCGCGAAAAAGCGAGACGACGGAGCGGCCCCATGAAAATTCTCATCGTGCTCACATCGCATGATCGGCTCGGCGACACCGGCCGCAAGACCGGCTTCTGGCTGGAAGAGCTCGCCGCCCCTTATTACGCCTTCCGGGACGCCGGAGCGACGATCACGCTGGCCTCGCCCGCGGGCGGCCAGCCGCCGCTCGACCCCAAGAGCAATGAGCCGGATTTCCAGACCGACCTCACGCGACGCTTCGAGGCGGATGCGGCGGCGAAGGCGCAGCTCGCGCGGACGGTCCCGCTCGCCGACGTCCGCCAGGAGGATTTCGACACTGTGTTCTATCCCGGCGGCCATGGTCCGCTCTGGGACCTCGCCGAGAATGCGCATTCGATCGCTCTGCTCGAATCCTTCATCCGCGCGGGAAAGCCGGTCGCCCTCGTCTGCCATGCGCCGGGCGTGCTGCGCCACGTCGCGGGCCCGGACGGAAAGCCGCTGGTCGCGGGCAAAAAGGTGACGGGCTTCGCCAATAGCGAGGAGGAGGCCGTGGGCCTCACCAAAATCGTGCCGTTTTTGGTCGAGGACGAGCTGCGCGCCAAGGGCGGGCTCTTCTCGAAAGGCGCGGACTGGGCGCCCTACGTGGTGGAGGACGGATTGCTGATTACCGGACAGAATCCGGCGTCCTCCGGTCCGGCCGCCCACAAGCTGCTGGAAGCGCTCGCGAAAGGGTGACGGTCTGTCGGGCTTGCGACGGGCGTCCTCTCGGCCGCCCCATGGCCGGGCCGCCTTCTCCCGCGCGCGGGAGAAGGGTCGCTCACTCTATGACGGAGCCGTTCAGCGCCAGCACGCCGGCGGCGAGATAGAGCGAGCCGGCGATCAATATGCGTGGCGGAACCGCATAGCTGCGCTGCGCGATGATCGCCAGCGCCTCCTCCACGCTCTGCGCGGCCGCCGATCTCATGCCCTCGGCGCAGGCCAGGGCGGCGATCTCTTCCGGCGGCCAGCTCTTATGCTCGCCTTCCACCGGCACGGCGACGACCTCACCGGCGAGGCCGACGAAATGCTTTATCAGCGCGCGAATGTCCTTCGTCACCTGCGCGCCGCAGACGAAGACCAGCGGGCGGGCGTTCTTCTCCTCGAATTGCGCCATGGCCTCGGCGAGCACGCGGCCGCCATCGTCATTGTGGCCGCCGTCGAGCCAGACTTCCGAGCCCGGCAGCACCAGATCGGCCACCCGTCCGCGCGAGAGCAATTGCAGCCGCGCCGGCCATTCGGCGCGGGTGAGGCCCGCCTCTATATGCTCGGCGCCGATATGCGGCGCCACGGCGCGCAGCGCGGCTATGGCGCCGGCGGCGTTGGCCTGCTGATGGCGGCCGGGCAGGCGCGGCAGCGGCAGATCGAGCAGGCCGCGCTCGTCCTCATAGACGAAGCGGCCGTTCTCCTCGCGAATATGGAAATCCTCGCCGGCGACGGAGAGCGGCGCGCCGACGCGCCGCGCCTCGCGCTCCAGCACGTCGCGGGCGCCGTCATGCTGCTGAAAGCCGATGATCGCGGGCGCGCCGCGCTTCAATATGCCAGCTTTCTCATAGGCGATCTTCTCGATCGTATCGCCGAGAAACTCGGGATGGTCGCGCGAGATGGAGGTGATGATCGTCGCCTTGGGGCTCTCGATCACATTGGTCGAATCATAGCGCCCGCCGAGGCCCGTCTCCAGCAGCAGCCAATCGGCGGGCTCCTCGGCGAAGAGCGTGAAGGCGGCGACGGTCGTGATCTCGAAGAAGGTCACCGGCCGCTGTCCATTGGCGCGCTCGCAATCTTCCAGCGCCTTTTGCAGGCGGGCGTCGTCCACCAGCGTTCCGGCGAGGCGGATGCGCTCGTTGAAACGCAAGAGATGCGGCGAGGTGTAGACATGCGCGCGCTGTCCGGCGGCCTCCAGAATGGCGCGCAGAAAGGCCAGCGTCGAGCCTTTGCCATTGGTGCCGGCGACATGGATGATCGGCGGCAGCCGGCGCTCGGGATGGCCCATTTCGGCCAGCAGCCATTCGGTCCGTCCGAGCGACAGATCGATCTTCTTGGGATGAAGGTCCAGCAAGCGCGTCAGAATCGCGTCGCGCTGATCCATGATATCTGCTTTCGTTCCGTCAAGCCGCGCGGCGCGGCGCTTTGGTCAGCAGCGCGCAGAGCCGCGCCAGCGTCTCGCGCATTTGCGTGCGCGGCACCACCATATCCACCATGCCATGGTCGCGCAGATATTCGGCGCGCTGAAAACCCTCGGGCAGCTTCTCGCGAATCGTCTGCTCGATGACGCGCGCGCCGGCGAAGCCGATGATCGCGCCGGGCTCGGCGATGTGGATGTCGCCCAGCATGGCGTAGGAGGCGGTGACGCCGCCGGTCGTCGGATTGGTGAGCACGACGATATAGGGCAGGCGCGCCTCGCGCAGCCGGCGCACGGCGATTGTGGTGCGCGGCATCTGCATCAGCGAGAACATGCCCTCCTGCATGCGCGCGCCGCCGGAGGCGGTGAAGATGATGAAGGGCGTGCGCTTCTCTATGGCGTGAGTCATGCCGGCGATGATCGCCTCGCCCGCCGCCATGCCGAGCGAGCCGCCCATGAACTCGAAGTCCTGCACCGCGACGGTGACGGCCGCGCCTTCGAGCTTGCCATAGGCGATGGTCACAGCGTCCTGATGGCCGGTCTTGAGGCGATATTCCTTGATCTTGTCGACATAGCGCTTGATGTCGCGGAACTTCAGCGGATCGCTCGGAACCTCCGGCGTCGGCACGACCTCATGCTCGCCATTGTCGAAGAGGCCGGCGAGCCGCGCCTCCACCGGAATGCGCATGTGATAGCCGGAGCCCGGCACGACATAGAGATTGTCCTCAATGTCCTTGTGGAACACGAGCTGGCCGCTCTCCGGGCATTTGACCCAGGCGTTCTCCGGCGCCTCGCGCTTGATGAGGGCTTTGATCTTGGGCGGAACGACGTTGGAATACCAGTTCATGACCAGAGCCTCGCGATCGCTCCCAGGGCGCCTTTCAACGAGAAGGGCTCGTCCTTCTTCGCCTCTTGCGACCGCGCGCCGCGCACGCCGCGGGAGAGATCGGCGACGAGGCTCGTCACCGCCTCCACTGTCCGCGGACCGGCGCGGTTCTCGGCGTCGAGCGATTTCGCCAGCGCGTCGACCAGCGCCGAGCCGACCACCACGCCATCGGCATAGCGCGCGATCTCTGCGGCGTTCTCCGCCGTCTTGACGCCGAAGCCGACGGCGATGGGCAGAGGCGTGCTGCGCTTGATGCGCGCGACCGCCTCCGACACGCCCGAATAATCCGAGAGCGCCGCGCCGGTGATGCCGGTGAGCGACACATAATAGACAAAGCCGCTCGTGTTTTCGAGCACTTTGGGCAGGCGCTTATCATCCGTGGTGGGCGTCGCCAGGCGGATGAAATTGAGCCCCGCCGCGCGCGCCGGCAGGCACAGCTCGGCGTCTTCCTCCGCCGGAAGATCGACGATGATGAGCCCATCGACGCCGGCCGCCTTCGCCTCCTCGAGGAAGGCGGGCACGCCATGCACATAGACGGGGTTGTAATAGCCCATCAGCACGATCGGCGTCGCCTGATCCTGCGCGCGGAAGGCGCGGACCAGCTCGAGCGTCTTATTGAGCGTCATGCCCGCATGCAGCGCCCGGAGGCCGGCCGCCTGAATGGCGGGGCCGTCGGCCATGGGATCGGTGAAGGGAATGCCGAGCTCGATCAGATCCGCGCCGGCCTCGGGCAGGCGCTTCAATAGAGCGAGCGAGGTCTCGAGGTCCGGGTCGCCGGCCATGACGAAGGTCACGAGGGCGGCGCGGCCCTCGGCGCGCAGGGCTTCGAAGCGGGCGTCGATGCGTGTGCTCATGGCCGCAGGCGATAGCATAGGGGAGGGCGAAGGGGAATGGCGGGGTGGGGTTCGAGTTGCTCGCTTGCGGATAGCGTCATACGCTCCACATATGATACGATCCGTCAAAGGAACGGCGACACCCCAGTTTCTCGAGACCGGCAAGTCGAAGTTCTCCGGCCTCGACACCGAACTGGCGCGCCAGCGTCTGGCGGAGCTCGACAGCGCCGCCTCGCTCGACGATCTGCCGCCATTGCGCAGCGTCGGCCTGCATCGGCTGTCGGGCGACCGCAAGGGCCAATGGGCGATAAAGGTCAATGGCCCGTGGCGAATCGCCTTTCGTTTCGACGGCGGCGACGCCTTCGAGGTCGAGATCGTCGATTATCATTGAGGTCGTTATGGCGAAGAAGGGCGAAGACGTCTTCGAAGCGCCTGCGGGCGGTTTCCGATTCGGGCCGATCCATCCGGGGCGCACTCTGGCCGCGGAACTCGAGGCGCGGGGCTTGAGCGCTCATGCGCTCGCGTTGAAATTGCGCGTGCCCGCCAATCGGATCGGCGAGATCGTCGCCGGCAAGCGCGGCGTGAGCGCGGAGACGGCCCTGCGGCTGGGACGCTACTTCGGCAACAGCGCGGCGTTCTGGATGAATTTGCAGACCAGATATGATCTTGAGATCGCGGAACGCGAGTTCGGCGAGCGGATCAAGGCGGAAGTCGAGGCGGCGTGACATTCGTGCCCTAGTCGACGCCTTGAGCAAAGGGCCGGCAATGTCGCACCCGCGCTCATGCGGCGTTCTATCGACCGTAATAGTTCAAATAGTTCGGATCGGCGCCGAACCATTCCTCGAACTTTGTGGGCTGCGCGTCGACGCCGCAGACGACGAGATTTGGCGGCTCGCTCGCGCGGTCAATCAGATCTTCGATCATCACGCCACCGACGGCGCCCAATAAGCTGCCGTCTTCGGTCACGATCTCAAGTCTGAGCGAATCCCAATCATCGACGCCCCGGAGCGCGGCGTCGATATGAGCGCGAATGGCTCCATAGGCGGGCGTCGGCTCGAGCTCGCCGGAGACGACGCCCATCGGCGGGTCGAGCGCGTAGAGGTCACAGCGTCCGATCAGCTCGCCTCTGCAGAATACTTGCACTTTGAGCATTCGCCTCGAGCCGCCGGCAAGCTCACATCCCGCCCAAATGCTCCGCCACGGCGAAAATATCCTTGTCGCCGCGTCCGCACAGATTCATCACCATGATGTGATCCTGCGGCTTTTGCGGCGCCAGCTCCATCACCTTGGCCAGCGCGTGCGAAGGCTCCAGCGCCGGGATGATGCCCTCGAGCTTGGAGCAGAGCTGGAAGGCGGCGAGCGCCTCCTTGTCGGTGGCCGAGAGATAGGTCACGCGGCCGATGTCGCGCAGCCAGGAATGCTCCGGGCCGATGCCGGGATAATCGAGGCCGGCGGAGATCGAGTGGCCTTCGAGAATCTGGCCGTCGTCGTCCATCAAGAGATAGGTGCGGTTGCCGTGCAGCACGCCCGGCCGTCCGCCCGCCAGCGAGGCGGCGTGGCCGTTCTCGACGTCCAGGCCATGGCCGGCGGCCTCGACGCCGTAAATCTCGACCGAGGCGTCGTCGAGGAAGGGGTGGAACAGGCCGATGGCGTTGGAGCCGCCGCCGATGCAGGCGACGAGCGAATCGGGCAGCCGCCCTTCCGCCTCGAGCATCTGCTCCTTCGCCTCATTGCCGATCACCGATTGGAAATCGCGCACCATGGCGGGGTAGGGATGCGGGCCGGCGGCGGTGCCGATGCAATAGAAAGTGTCGGCGACATTGGTCACCCAATCGCGCAGCGCCTCGTTCATCGCATCCTTCAGCGTGCGGGCGCCGGACTGCACCGGGCGGACCTCGGCGCCCAGCATCTTCATGCGGAAGACATTGGGCTTTTGCCGCTCGACATCGACGGCGCCCATATAGACGACGCATTCGAGGCCGAAGCGGGCGCAGGCGGTCGCCGTGGCGACGCCGTGCTGGCCGGCGCCGGTCTCGGCGATGATGCGCTTCTTGCCCATGCGGCGGGCGAGCAGAATCTGGCCGAGCACATTGTTGATCTTATGCGCGCCGGTATGGTTCAGCTCGTCGCGCTTGAAATAGATTTTGGCGCCGCCCTCGCCGCCGACCGCCGCCGTGAGGCCGCGCAAATGCTCGGTCATGCGCTCGGCGTAATAGAGCGGGCTCGGCCTGCCGACATAATGCTTCAGCAGACTGTCCAGCTCGGCCTGGAAGGAGGGATCGGCCTTGGCCTCCCCATAGGCGCGCTCGAGGTCGAGGATCAGCGGCATCAAAGTCTCGGCGACGAAGCGTCCGCCGAACAGGCCGAAGCGGCCGTTCTCGTCCGGGCCGTTGCGGAAGGAATTGGGGGTCTGGTCGTTCATGTCGGTCCTCCTCGCCTCGGCTGCGGCGCTGTCTTAGACCCTCCGCCGCTCCGATGAAAGCGCCGTAGATCGTCAGACAGATGCGCCGCGCGCCGCCGCGACAAAGGCTGCGATCTTCGCCTCGTCCTTCACGCCCCGCTCGCGCTCGACGCCAGAGGATACGTCCACCGCCGGCGCGCCGGTCAGCCGCAGCGCCTCCGCCACATTGGCGGGGTCGAGGCCGCCGGAGAGCATCCAGTCGCCGCCGCCGTAGCCGCGCATCAGCTCCCAATCGAAGACCGTCCCGGCTCCGCCGGGGACGGCGGCGTTCGGCGCGGGCTTGGCGTCGAAGAGGAGAATGTCGGCGGCCTCCCGAAAGACCGCGGCGCGCGCGACATCCGCGGCGCCGGCGACGCCGATCGCCTTGATGACGGGCAGGCGGAAGCGCGCCTTCACGGCGGCGACGCGCTCTAGCGTCTCCCGGCCGTGCAATTGCAGAAGGTCCGGCGCGAGAGCGGCGACGATCGCGTCGAGCGCGGAATCGTCGGCGTCGACGGTGAGCGCCACTTTGCGGATGCGTCCCTGCGCGACCCGGCCGAGCTCCCGCGCCGTCTCGAGCGTGATGTGGCGCGGGCTTTTCTCGAAGAAGACGAAGCCGGCCATATCGGCGCCGGCGGCGATCGTCGCCTCGAGCGTCGGCAGGGTGGACAAGCCGCAGATTTTGACGATCACGCCGGGCAAACTTCCCTCTCGCCGTTTCCGTTTTCGGGCCGCGACCCTATCATGATCCGCTCGGGCCTGAAAAACGCCATATCCTCGGGTTGAAGTCGCCGTCGCCGGCGATCTCGGCCGCCGGTTTGCGCAGTCGAGCTTTCGTGTTAGACGACACGTTCCGACGCTGTGTTTGTCGCGCGTCGAAGCCGGGCGGCCTCCGCGCCGCTCTGTCGAAGAGCCGGTCCCTGGAAGGAACAGCTTTCTTGTCCATTCCGCTTCGCTACATCATGTCGATCGGGGGCTATATCCTCCGCCAGCATCTCGCCGGCCGGAAGCGCTATCCGCTGGTGCTGATGCTCGAGCCGCTGTTTCGCTGCAATCTCGCTTGCGCCGGCTGCGGCAAGATCGACTACCCGGACCATATTCTCGATAAGCGCCTCTCGGCGGAGGACTGCCTCGCCTCGGTGGACGAGTGTGGCGCGCCGGTCGTCGTGATCGCGGGCGGCGAGCCGCTGCTGCACAAGGAGCTGCCGCAGATCGTGCAGGGCATAATGGCGCGTAAGAAATTCGCCATCGTCTGCACCAACGCCCTGCTGCTGGCCAAAAAGATCGACCAGTATAAGCCGAGCCCTTATTTCACCTGGTCGATCCATCTCGACGGCGACGAGGAGATGCATGATCGCGCGGTGAGCCAGACCGGCGTCTACAAGCGCGCGGTGGAGGCGATCAAGCTGGCGAAGTCCAAGGGCTTCCGCGTCACCATCAACAGCACCTTCTTCCAAGACGCCGATCCGGCCCGCGTCGCCGATTTCTTCGACGAGGTGAAGCGCATCGGCATAGACGGCATGACGGTGTCGCCCGGCTACGCCTATGAGCGCGCGCCCAATCAGGCGCATTTTCTCAATCGCGCGCGCACCAAGGAGCTGTTCCGCGGCATTCTGAAGCGCGGACGCGGCGGACGCGACTGGGCCTTCGTGCAGTCGGGGCTGTTCCTCGACTTTCTGGCCGGCAATCAGAGCTATCATTGCACGCCCTGGGGCAATCCGGCGCGCACCGTCTTTGGCTGGCAGCGTCCCTGCTATCTTCTGGGCGAGGGCTATGTCCCGACCTTCAAGCAGCTGATGGACGAAACCGATTGGGATTCCTACGGCGTTGGCAATTATGAGAAATGCGCCGATTGCATGGTCCATTGCGGCTTCGAGGCCACGGCGGTGAAGGACGCCGTCGCGCGTCCGTGGAAGGCGGCGCTGGTCGCTCTGCGCGGCGTGAGGACGGAAGGCGATTTCGCGCCCGACATCTCGCTCGAGAAGCAGCGGCCGGCGCAATACGTCTTCGACAAGAATGTCGCGACTCTGTCAGAGCTCCGAGAGGCCGAGGCTAAGGAGCGGGCCGAGAAGACGCCCACAGCGGCCTAAGGTCGCCGATGATTTGCGAAAGTCCAGACCGGCGAGAATGAGATCGCCGATCTGGCGCGGCTCGCGGGCGAGATCGCGAAACACCGCGCGGAAATCGACGCCGCCGTCCGGCGTGACGGCGGAGGTGGCCAGCGGCGGCAGCGCCCGCGCCGCCGGATCATTGACCACGCGCACCACAGCCAGCGGCAGGCGCCGGCGCTCGGCGAAATCGGCGGCGATATGGGTTTCCATATCGACGGCGGCGGCGCCGGTCCGCTTGCGCAGCGCGGCTTTGGCCCTGGGGTCGAGCACGGGCGCCTCGACGCCGGCGATGACGCCGGAGACGATCTTGCCGCCCGAGGCGCCGAGACCTTCGCTCAAAATGGATGACAGCTCGGCGCTCGTCTCATAGCGCTTGTTCTCGGCGACGACCGAGGCGCCGATGACGACGTCGCCCGGCCGCAGCGCCGGATCGAGCCCGCCCGCTATGCCGAAGCTGACGACGCCCGCGAGCGCGAAGCCCTGCGTGCGCTCGAGCGCGGCGCGCAAGCCCTCAGTGTCGGCGCCGCTGCAAATCGGCACCAGACCTTCGCCCTCGGCGCAGGCGCGCTCGCTCAGCAGCCCCGTGATGATGAGGAAGCGCGGGGGCTCCACCTCATCCGGGCCGTCCAAGCGACGATTAGAGTCCGGTCTGGACAATTTTGCTGTTGCCCCTTTCGAGGTTACGATAGCGCGCCAGCGCCCACAGCGGGAAGAATTTCGCGTAGCCGTGATAGCGCAGATAGAAGACGCGCGGGAAGCCCGTGGCGGTGTAGCGCTCCTCCTTCCACAGGCCATCCGCATCCTGATTGGCCTGCAGATAGGCTATGCCGCGGGCGACCGCCGGATGGCCGACCTCGCCCGCCGCCATCAGCGCCAGCACGCCCCAGGCCGTTTGCGAGGGAGTGCTCGGCGCTTTCTCATAGCCCCGATAGTCGAGCTTATAGCTGTCTCCGTCCTCGCCCCAGCCGCCGTCCTCGTTCTGGATCGCGACGAGCCAATCCACGGCGCGGCGCATGGCGCGATGTTCCGGCTTCAGCCCGGCGGCGTTGAGCGCGCAGAGCGTCGACCAAGTCCCGTATATATAGTTCATTCCCCAGCGGCCGAACCAGCTGCCGTCCGGCTCCTGCTCGGCGAGCAGATAATCGACGCCGGCTTTCATGCTGGCGCTGGTCTCGATCGTGTCGCCGAGCTGCGCCAGCATGGAGACGCAGCGCGCCGAGACGTCCGAGGTCGGCGGATCGAGCAGAGCGCCATGATCGGCGAAGGGAATGTGGTTGAGATAATAATATTCATTGTCGGCGTCGAAGGCGCCCCAGCCGCCGTTCTTGCTCTGCAGCCCCTCGACCCATTCGCGCGCGCGGGCGATGCGCTCGTCATAGGGCCGGTCGGAGCGGCCGGCGTAGGAGCGATCCATCGCCGTCACCACCACGGCGGTGTCGTCGACATCGGGGTAATAAGCGTTGGCGTATTGGAAGGCCCAGCCGCCGGGGCGCACATTCGGCCGCTGCACGGCCCAATCGCCCTTCACATCCAGCACCTGCAAGGGCGCGAGCCAGTCGAGGCCGGCGCGGGCGCGCGCCTCCTCCGCCTCGCCGCCGACCTCGAGCAGCGTGTGGCAGGCGAGCGCCGTGTCCCACACGGGCGAGACGCAGGGCTGGCAATAGGCCTCGTCCTCCTTGACGACGAGCAGACGCTCGATCGATTCGCGCGCGAGCCTGATGCGCTCGTCATCGGCGGGGACGCCGAGAACCTCATACATCAGCAGGCTGTTGACCATGGCGGGGAAGATGGCGCCGAGGCCATCGACGCCGTTCAGCCGCTGCGTGACGAAAGCCTCCGCCGCCTTTATCGCGCGCTGGCGCGGGCCTTTGGGAAAATAAGGATCGGCGGCGCGCAGCAGCCTGTCGATCGCGCCGAAGAATGCGACCAGCGCCGGATGCTGATGCGCGCCGGTCGGCCATTTCTTCACCTCGTTCGGCGGTGTGGTGAACAGCTCGCCTATATGCACGCCGAGCCGATTGACGGCCTGCGGCTTCAACGTCTGCAGCACCAGCAGCGGCACCAGGACGGTGCGGCCCCAATAGGAGATCTTGTCGATATGGAAGGGAAACCATTTCGGCAGCAGCATGATCTCCACCGGCATGGCCGGCACGCCGCGCCAGGGAATCTCGCCATAGAGCGCCAGCAGCGCGCGCGTGAAGACATTGGTGCGCGCGGCGCCGCCATGGCTGAGGATCGCCTCGCGCGCCCGCTTCATATGCGGCGCGTCAATGTCGTCGCCGATCATCTTCAGCGCGAAATAGGCCTTCACGCTGGCGCTCATATCGAGGGCGCCGTCGCGGAACAAAGGCCAGCCGCCATGCTCGCCCTGGATACGGCGCAGATAGACGGCGATCTTGCCCTCGAGCGCGTGATCGATCGGCTCGTCGCGGAAATGGCGCATCAGCACATATTCGGCCGGAATCGTGGCGTCGGCCTCGAGCTCGAAGCACCAATGGCCGTCGCCTTTGGCGAGCGCGCGCAACGCGCCGGACGCGCGCGCGATGCTCTGGTCGAGCGCGTCGTCGCGCTTCGGCTCGATCGCAAGGGCGGTCGCGGTCATATTTTCGCGCTCCTTCGCAGCTGGGTCATCATGATCCCTTCGTCTCTCGCTTTTCCAAAAGAATGGTCTATCCGCGTCACAGACGCGCGACGCGCAGCGCCGGAGCCTCCGCGCCGCTCGGCGGCTTGACGACGATCTCCACGTCCTGTCCCAGCGCCACCAGAAAACGCAGCAGCCGCTCGACCGAGAACTGGCGGAAATCGCCGCGCAGCATTTTGGAGACGTCCGGCTGCTTGACGCCGAGCAGGCCGGCGGCCTCCACCTGCTTCAAGCCGCGCTCCTTCATCAGCCGGCCGATCTTGCCGATGAGCTGCGCTTTGAGCGCGTTTTCAGCGCGCGCGCTGGCGGCTGCTTCGTCAGGCTCGGGCGCGTTCATTGATCCGGGTCCTCGAAAATTCGGGGGAGCCCCCTCCCTCACCCTCCCCCGCTTCGCGGGAGAGGGGGGCTGTCGACGTTTCGCGAAGCCTCGATCAAGCGCCGCATCTCCTCCCTCTCCCGCGTGCGGGGGAGGGTCGGGGAGGGGGCGCTGCGCGCGCGATCCGACTCTCTCGAAACCGCTTCGTATAGTGATCTAACCATATCGTCAAGCGTCGGATCAGGCTGGCTCATCGCTTGCTACCCGATTTCACGGGTCCGCTCCGGGTCGCACGGAGCGTGGATGTTTGTTCGAAAGGGGTCAGCCCATGGACGATCTGTTTGTGATTTGTCGCACAGGCCACATAGAGGACGGCCAAGCCCATGGCTTTGTCCTGATGCGCGCCTATGACAACGGCGACACCAATCCGTGGCCGATCCTCATCACCCGCAAGGGAAATAATTTCTACGGCTTCGAGAACTCCTGCCCGCATGAGCAGATGCGCCTCGACACCTCGCCCGGCAATTTCCTCGACGAGTCGGGCAATTTCATCGAATGCGGGCGGCACCACGCCCAGTTCGATCTCGACACCGGCCATTGCTTCATCGGCCCGTGCCAAGGCGGAAAGCTGACGCCTCTCTCGCTCGTGATCGACGATGGCGACGTCTGCATCACCGGCGTGATGCTGGCGGACGAGTGAGGACGGGCGCCGCGCCCGAGAGAGGGGCTCGGGAAGCGAGCGCCCAAGCATAGCCTGGGACTGCGAAAACTGGGGACAGGAAGGATAACCCATGACGGACATGGCGGAACTGCAAAAGCGCAAGCAGCCTCTCAATCTGGCGATCGTCTATGTCGATCCCGACGCCTTCATCGCCAATTATATGGGCTGGCTGGAGATCACGACCTTCATCACCGCGCTGCGCGCCGGCGATGTGACGGTTCCCGCCGACGGCGTCACGCCCAAGCTCACGGACCAGCAATTGAAGGCCGCAGCGGCGGTCACTTACGGCGGCGACGCGGTTTTCGCCTTCTTCATGACGGCGGCGCTCAAGGGCGACAAGGCGGCGGCCGACAAGGTCGAGGCGGCGCTCACCGAGGCCATGGGCAAGGATTTCCCCGGCTCGACCTCGCTGTGGGCCTTCCGCACGCCGATGGACCCGCCCATCAGCCTCGAGGATCATGTCGGCGCCGCCGGCAAGAAGATGCTGCTCGGCGACATTCCGCCGCCGCCCATGCGCGCCAAGGAGAATTGGAACGCGGGCATTCGCTTCTTCGAGCAGGCGCGCAAATCCAATTTCGTCCACGAGATCATGTATCCGCTGGCCCTGTGGAGCCGCGAGCGCTGGACCGAGACGCTGGAGAAGGGCATCTCCTTCCTCACCCATATCGAGGACAATGTCCCCGTGCTGCGCGAGGTGCTCGAGGAAAAGCGCAATGATCAGGCATTCGTCGCCAATCTGCTGCTGAAATTGGCGCCGGCCATAGATCAGGAGCTGACCGAGGATATGGAAGGCTTTCTGCGCTCCCTCGCCCGCCGAAACTGAGCGGGCTCGAGCGCGGCGTATGACGTCCTGTCATACGCCGCCGCTAGCCTCGCCTGCTTCCGATTCGCCGCCGGCGATGGGAGAAGTGGGGAGGCCGTCATGAATAATTCGCCGCTGCTCGTCTCGGTGACGATAGAGCCCGAGCACGCACGCGATTGGGAGGAGCTCGTCGAGGCGCTCGCGCGGCTATCCGCCGGCGCGCCCGGACTGCGCGTCTCCGATCTCGATGCGATCGGCGGAACGCAGGCGCTGCTCGAGGCGGCGAGCGAGGAGCGGCTGCGAGAGATCGTCGCGCGCTTTCAGGAGCTGTCGCCTGTCGAGGCGATCATCGGCCCGCCGCGCGTCGCTTATCGCGAGCGTCTATCGCGGCGCCAGGAAATCGATTTCACCCATAAGCGGCCCGGCCAATACGCCCGCGTGAAGCTCGTCTTCGACACGGATGGCGCGGGCGGCGAGATTTTCGAGAACCGCGCGTCGGAGAGCGCCGTTCCGGCGGAATTCGTCGATGGGGTGGAGCGCGGCGTCGTTTCTGTGGTGGAGAGCGGCGTCATTCTCGGCCGGCCGGTGGTGGAACTGAAAGCGGCTCTGGTGGACGGCGCCGGCCATGGCTCGGATTCGTCGGTGCTGGCCTTCGAGATCGCCGCGCGCGCGGCGACGCGGGAGGCTCTGGCCAAGAGCAGCGAATTGCTCGAGCCGATCATGAGCGTCGAGACAGTCGCGCCCAATGACATTGCGGAAGCGGCGATCGAGGATTTACGCGGCCGGCGCGCGCAGGCGTTGAAGGCGGAGCAGGGCGACGAGACCACGCGGATCACGGCGACCGCGCCGCTCGCGGAGCTGCTGGGCTATGGGGATGCGCTGAGCGCGCTGACCAAAGGGCGCGCGAGCCATAATCTTCGCTTCGGCCATTATGCGCCGATCGCGCCGGAGGACGATACGCCCTTCCGTCCCGCGGCCTCCGCGCGGCCCAGCGCGACGGCCTGACGATAGAGATACGCCGGCCCGAAAGCTCCGGGCCGGCGAAAGTCGATCAGCGCGAGTAGAACTCGATGACCAGATTCGGCTCCATCTGCACCGGATAGGGCACTTCGGAGGGGAGCGGCACGCGCGTGAGCTTGGCCGTCAGCTTCTGATGGTCGACCTCGTAATATTCCGGCACGTCGCGCTCGGCGAGGCCGACGGCCTCGAGGACGATGACGAGCTGGCGCGAGCTCTCCTTCACCTCGACGACGTCGCCCGGCTTCACCAGATAGGACGGGATGTTCACCCGACGGCCATTCACCTTGATGTGGCCGTGGTTGATGAACTGCCGCGAGGCGAAGACGGTCGGCACGAATTTGGCGCGATAGACCACGGCGTCGAGACGGCGCTCGAGCAGGCCGATCAGATTGTCTCCCGAGTCGCCCTTCAGCCGGATGGCCTCCGCATAATATTTGCGGAACTGCTTCTCGGAGATATTGCCGTAATAGCCCTTGAGCTTCTGCTTGGCCTTGAGCTGCGTGCCGAAGTCGGAGGGCTTGCCCTTGCGGCGCTGGCCGTGCTGGCCGGGGCCGTATTCGCGACGGTTCACCGGGCTCTTCGGGCGGCCCCAAATGTTCTGTCCGAGACGGCGGTCGATTTTATATTTGGCTTCGGCGCGTTTCGTCACTTGCCGGCGTCCTCTTCCTTTTCGCAGCCTCGCAAAAGCGCGAAAACGAGACGCCGCGCCCGGCCTCGGTCAGAGGCGAGCGTCGCCGAACCACGTTCCCGCGCGACGAGGCGTGCCTCTCGCGTCAAAAGAACGCGCCCTCCTCTGCCGGAAACCGGCCGACAGGCCGCTCAGGAGCGACCACGGGTGCGGGCCGGCGAAGGTTTCCCCGCGCCGGACTGGGGGTCATTATCCGTGCAGGCGGCGGAAGTCAAGAAAAAGGCCGGCTCGCGCAGCGCGGGCCGGCCGAAAACAACGGAGCCTCGAGGCGGCGCTCAGGGCCACCAGATCGGCGCAATGCCGTCGCGATAGGGCAGAACCTCGAAGCGGCGGCGGTTCGGCAGCGTCTCCTGCATGAACCAGCTGCGCTGATTGTCCTCCATCGGCTGATAGGCGAAATAGGTCGCATCGACCAAATAGCGATTGGTCGAGCCGACCGGGACGACCGGGCCGGGATCGAGCCAGCTGCGGCGCGGAACGACGAGCGGCTGGCGAACATAGGGGATGGGGCCGGTCGCCACGACGATTCCCTCCGCGGGAATGAAATGACGATGCGCGGAGCGATGCGTTTTGGCGAGCGCCTCGCCCGCCGTCGCGAGGGCGAGAAGGCAGGCGAGTCCGGCCGACAAACTAACGAAATGACGCATCCTCATCTCCTGATTCCGATATCGACAGGATCATAACCAATCGCGTCGCCGAGCGATACCGGCGGTCGCGAATGGCGCCTCATGAAAGCTGAAAGCGGTCCGGCGAAAGCGCCGAACCGCCCCTAGGTAGGCATGCGCTCAGTGGCGCGCCGCGCGTTTTTTCGCGGCGGGCTTGGCGGGCTCGCCGTCGCTCGCGGGGGCGGCGGCGAGGCAGCCCGGCCCTTCCGTCTTGGGGAAGGAGCGAGCCAGCGCCTTATTGTCGCCGGCGGGCAGATAATAGATGCGATCGAGCAGGCAGCCCATGGCGCGGCGGTCGATCGGCTTGGCGCCGGCGCCGCAGGCGATGCCGGCGATCTCCATCGACAGGCTGGCGTTGACGAGGCGCATGGCGAGGCAGCTGCGCTCGCCGGCCGCCGCGGCGGCGACGCCGCCCTCGCGCAGCGACAATTTGATCTCCGCCGCCTCGAAGGCGCCCGCGCGCGTCACCAGCGGCGTCGGCTGGCCGATGCGGACCACGCCGAGGCCGGCCTGGGCGGCGTGACGCGCGACATCCAGGAAGAAGTCGGAATTGCCGAGCTTCTCGCCGGCGGGCTGCAGAATATCGAGCCGCAGATAGGGCCGGCCCGTGTCGAAGGCGCCGAAGGCGTGCGTCTCCTGGCGGCCGCCCGAGGGGAGCGGCTGATCGAAGGTGATCTTCGGATCCTTGTCGATCTCCGGCGCCTCGAGCCGGAAGGCGGCGACGCGTTCCGCGGGGGCCGCGGGCGCCGAGGCCGGCGCATTCGCATAGCGGGGCGCGGGGCTCGCCGTCGGCGCGGCGGCCGGCGCTACCGCGGCCTCCTGCGACGGCGCGCGGACGAAGGCGAGCGCGGCCAGCAGCACCAGAAGCGCCGCGACGCCCATCGACACTGCGGCGAGATTGCCGAGCGGGCGCGCCCTCAGTGGGCCGGAGGCATAGGGGAGGTCGTCACCGCTGGAAGCGGACAAGCTCATGACTCTACTCCAACCGCCCGTCTCGAGCGGGCTTTACACATTACGATCGGGCCGAAAGTCCCGAAAAAGACTTATCTGGCCCCGAACATTGGCGTTAAGCGTAAACATTCCGTTGAACATAGCCGTGTTTTCGCTTTTCGACGCCCCTTGCGCGCGGCCGCGCGCGGCGCGCCCAAGGCCTCGAGCCAAACTTCGGCCAAGAAGCTCCGAAAGAGAGAGGAGGTCAGATACGAAGATCGGCGCGACACCAGGTCGCCCTCACCCTGCAATATCGAGGAAACAGCATGAAGATTCTCGCAACGGCGGCCGTTGTCACCTTGGTCTCTTTTCCGGCATTCGCCGAAAAGGTCGCCGTCGGCTGCCAGCTGGTGTCGCAATACAGTGAAGATCAAGTCGGTTATCTTCTGGGCGAGGCGCGCTCGGTCATCGGCGATCAGGAAACCAATCGCATCTATGGCCATTACGTCAGCCTGCGCAGCGCCTGCCAATATGACGGCAACGCCACCCGCGTGGTAAATCTCCCGCCCGCCTTGCGCGATCTTCTCGCCCAGAACGGCGTCGACATCCGCCGTTTCGCGCGGCGCATGTGAGCCGCGGGCGCCTCAGTGACGGCGGCCGCGTTTCTTGGCGGCCGCGGCCCCCTGAATCTGCGCCTTGCAGGCGCGGCTGAGCCCGCCGATATTGGCCTTCAGGCAGCTTTCCACCGCCGCCGCGTCCGGCACATAGCGCTCGCAGAATTTATAGGCGTCGTCCGTGCAGGCCGAGCGCTGGCGGGCCGACCCGCGTTGCGCGGCGTCGGCCGAGGCCGCGCAGATCAGCAAGAATGTGCAAGCCAATAGCAGCCTCATTCCCGTCATCCTCCCATTTGGCTCCGCGCCCGATGGCTCGGACCGCCTCGGCGCCGAATTGCCATAATTACGATAGGCGCGACGGCGCGCGCGGCAATCGGCTCCTGCCCTCATCCTAAATAGGGCCAAAATTTTCTTCCGTAGGGCGGGGCCGGCTCGGGCGGGGCTTGAATTCGGCGCGCCGCACCTATTTAATAAGCACGCTTATCAAAAGCATTGCTATAGAAAGCGCGCCTAATGCCCTCGCCGCCGCCAACGACCTTCTGCTTTCTGCTGCATGACGCGGCGCGGCTGATGCGCAAGCGGTTCGAGCAGAATGCCCGCGAATTGGGCCTGACCCGCGCGCAGACCCAGGCCCTGGCCTATCTGTCGCGCAATGAGGGCGTCAGCCAGTGCGTGCTCGCCGAAATGCTCGATCTCGAGCCCATCACCCTCGGCCGCACGGTCGATCGGCTGCAGGGGATGGGTCTGGTGGAGCGCCGGCCGCACGAGACCGACCGGCGCGTCTGGCTGCTGTTCCTCACCGATGCGGCCTGGCCGCTGGTCGAGGCCATAGCGCCCATCTCCGAGGCGACCCGCCAGGAGGCGCTGGCCGGCGTCAGCGACGAGGACCGCGCGACATTGATGCGCGTGCTGGAGACGGCGCGCGGCAATCTGATCGAGAAAATGAGCTGCGCGACGAAAAAGCCGAAGGCGCGAAGCGCGGTCGGCTGACGACGGTCGAGGGATCGGACGAGGCGAAAGCGAAGCGGACGGCGGCGCCCGCAGCGTGGTGAGAGTGGAAGGCGTCCATGGAACTCGTCAAATATGCGCTCAAGTTTCGGCTGACGTTCTACGTCCTGGCCATTTTGATGACGTTCCTCGGCGGCGCGGCGATCGTGTCGACGCCCAAGGACGTGTTTCCGAACGTCGATATTCCGGTCGTCACCGTCATCTGGACCTATACGGGCCTCTCCACCGCCGAGATGGAGAGCCGCGTCACCACCTACGCCGAGCTCTCCACGAGCAATAACGTCAATGGCATTCGCAATATGGAGAGCCAGACGCTGCAGGGCGTCGCGGTCATCAAGATCTATTTCCAGCCGGATGTGAACATAGAGCTCGCCATCACGCAGGTCGTGTCGGCGATGAACTCCATTCGCGCGCTCATGCCGCCCGGCATCAATCCGCCGACAGTGGTGCGCTATTCGGCTTCGCAAGTGCCGGTCATTCAGCTCGCGCTCTCCAGCAAGAGCCTCAATGAGCAGCAGCTCTACGACATGGGCCTCTATCGCGTCCGTCAGCAGCTGACGACGACGCCCGGCGTCACCCTGCCGACGCCCTGGGGCGGCAAGCAGCGCCAGATCATGGTCGATCTCGACACGGCAACGCTGCAGGCGCGCGGCCTCACGCCGCTCGATGTCGTCAACGCCATCACCGCCGGCAATCTGGTGGTGCCCTCGGGCCTCGTGAAATTCGGCGATTTGCAATATGTCGTGCGCCTCAACTCGACGCCCGACGCGCTGACGACGCTCAACAGCATTCCGATCCGCGTCGCCGATGGCGCGCCGCTGCTGATCCGCGATGTGGCGCAGGTGCGCGACGGCAGCCCGCCGCAGCAGAATATCGTGCGCGTCGACGGCTCGCGCGCCGTGCTGCTGACCATATTGAAGAATGGCAACGCCTCGACGCTCAATGTCGTCGAGAATGTGAAGGCCGGCATCGCCAAGCTGCGCGAGGCGATCCCCAAGGACACGAATATCGCCGAATTGTTCGACCAGTCGGTCTTCGTCTCCAATGCGATATCGGACGTGCTGCACGAGGGCGTCATCGCCGCGGGCCTCACCGCGCTGATGATCCTGCTGTTCCTCGGCTCCTGGCGCTCGACGCTGATCGTCGTCATCTCCATTCCGCTGTCGATCCTCGCCTCGCTCGCCGCGCTCAGCGCGCTCGGCCATACGATCAACATCATGACGCTCGGCGGCATGGCGCTCGCGGTCGGCATATTGGTGGACGACGCGACTGTCGCCATCGAGAACACCTATCGCCTGTTCGAGGAGGGCAAGGATTTCCGCTATGCGGTGGCGGAGGGCGCCGCCGGCATCGCCAAGCCGGCGCTGATCTCGACGCTGGCCATTTGCGCGGCCTTCGTCTCCGTGCTCTTCCTCACCGACGCCGCGCGCTTTCTCTTCGTGCCGCAGGCGCTGGCCGTCGTCTTCGCCATGCTGGCCTCTTACTTTCTGTCGCGAACGCTGGTGCCCATATTGATGGACCAGCTGCTCATCCATGAGCATCACGCGGAGAGCGAGCGCGAGAGCGATGCGCGCCGCACCGGCTTCGCCGCCATTCTGACGCGCATTCAGCTCGGCTTCGAGCATGGATTCGAGAAGCTGCGCGGCCAATATGCGCTGCTGCTGGTCGCTGTGCTGCGCCACAAGGGCCGCACGCTCGCCTTCGTCGCCGGCGTCTTCGCCTTCGGCGCTTTTCTGTTCGTCTCGGTCGGCGAGGATTATTATCCGCAGATCGACGCCGGCCAGATGACCTTGCATGTGCGCGGCCGCTCCGGCCTGCGCATAGAGGAGACCGAGCGCCTGTTCCAAAAGGTGGAGGACGCCATTCGCGAGACGATCCCGCCGCATGATCTCGCTCTGGTCATCGACAATATCGGCCTGCCGCAGATCACCTATAATTACGCTTTCTCCGACGGCACCACGGTCGGCTATAATGACGGGCAGATCATGATCTCGCTCGCGCATGGCCATGCGCCGACGGCGGACTACATGCGCAAGCTGCGCGAGGTCCTGCCGCAGCGCTTTCCGGATTCGATCTTTTATTTTCAGCCGGCCGACATCGTGACGCAGATCCTGAACTTCGGCCTTCCCGCGCCGATCGCGCTGCGCATCGTCGGGCGCGACGCGCCGGGCAATAAGATCATCGTGCGCAAGCTCTTGGATCGCGTGACGCAAGTGCGCGGCGTCGTCGACGCGCATATTCACCAGATTCTCGACGCGCCGGAATTCTTCGTCGACATAGATCGCTGGAAGGGCCAGCAGCTCGGCGTCAGCGTCCAGCAGATCGCCAATAATGTGAATATCTCGCTCTCCTCCTCCTTCCAGGTGACGCCCAATTTCTGGGCCGATCCGGTGACGGGCATTCCCTATCAGGTGGCGGTGCAGACGCCGGAATATCGCATCGCCTCGCTCAACGCCTTCGCCAACACGCCGATTTCCGATCTCACCGGCGCCTCCTCGGCGCAGGTCGATCTTCTGACCAATGTCGCGCAATGGAAGCGCGGCGTGGAGCAGAGCGTCGCCGATCATTCCAACACGCAGCCGACCTATGACGTCTACGCCAATATTCAGGACCGCGATCTCGGCGGCGTCGAGCGGGATTTGCGCAAGGCGATCGCGGAGATCGAGCCGGAGCTGAAGCCCGGCAACTACATCGTCATCCGCGGACAGATCGACAGCAAGAATCAGGCTTTCGCGCGCATCGGCCTCGGCCTCGTCGCCTCGATGATCTTCGTCTATCTGCTGATGGTGGTGAACTTCCAGAGCTGGGGCGATCCTTTCGTCGTCATTCTGGCTCTGCCCATCGCCTTCTGCGGCATCGTCTTCGCGCTCTACGTCACCGGCACGACCTTCTCCATCCCGTCGCTGATGGGCGCCATCATGTCGGTCGGCGTCGCTTCGGCCAATTCCATCCTGCTCGTCACTTTCGCGCGCGAGCATAGAGAGGCGACCGGCGTCTCCGCGGAGGAGGCGGCGATCGAGGCCGGGCTGACGCGAATTCGTCCCGTCATCATGACGGCGACGGCGATGTTCGTCGGCCTTCTGCCCATGTCGCTCGCGCTCGGCGAAGGCGCCGAGCAGAACGCCGCGCTGGCCCGCGCGGTGATGGGCGGCATTGCTTTCGGTACATGCTCGACACTGCTTTTCGTGCCTTTCCTCTATTCGCTGCTGCGACGTGGAGAGGTGCAGCCTCCGAGGGATTATCTATGACCGAGATGTCGCAGCCGCAGGGACGCGGATTCGCTTCGACCGGCGTCGGCGTGCATGAGGCGCCGCCGCCGCGCCTGCGCAAGCTCCCTTTCTTGATTCTTCTCGCGCTTCTCGCGCTCGTGCTGCTCATCGGCCTGCGTCGCCATGCGGCGCAGGAGCATGACGCGCAGGCGTTTCAGCAAGAGCAGGCCAATGCGACGCTCAGCCTGCGCGCCGCGAAGGTGACGAAAGTCGCCGGCCCCGTGCATATCGAGCTGCCGGGCCAGACTCTCGCCTGGGAGCAGGCGAGAGTCTTCGCGCGCGCGACCGGCTATATCGCCGAGCGGCGCGTCGATATCGGCAGCAAGGTGAAGCAGGGCGACCTTCTCGTGCGCATCTCCGCGCCCGATCTCGATCAGCAATATGCGCAGGCGGTGGCGCAGCTCGCGCTCAACAAGGCGCAGCTCCTGCAATCCAAGGCGCAGGTCGAGCAAGGCAAGGCCAGTCTCAACCTCGCCAAGCTGACCTACGGCCGCAGCTCGCAGCTCGTGAAAAACAATTACGAGAGCAAGCAGAACAACGACACCAACGCCGCCAATGTCGAGACGCAGGCCGCCAATCTGCAATCGGCCGAGGCGGGCGTAGAGGTCGCGCAGGCCAATATCGCCGCGGCGCAGGCCAATGTGGATCGGCTGAAGCAGCTCGTCGGCTTCAAGGACATCACTGCGCCCTTCCGTGGCGTGGTGACGGCGCGCAACATAGAGGTGGGCGATCTCGTCAGCGCCGACGCCAATAGCGGCACGCCGCTCTTCTCTCTGGCGCGCGACGATATTCTGCGTGTGCAGGTTTCAGTGCCGCAATCGGAGGCGTCGGGCCTCGTCGATGGTCTCGAGTCCAAGGTCGAGGCGCCGGAGATGCCCGGCAAGAGCTTCAAGGGGCGCATCGCGCGCAACGCCAATTCGCTCGCCTCCGCCTCGCGCACCCTGCTCACCGAGGTGGATGTCCCCAATCCGACCGGCGAGCTGCGTCCGGGAATGTTCGTGCGCGTCGTGCTCGACATTCCGCGCCCGCGGCCGCTGGTGAATGTTTCCGCGCAGTCCATCCTCTTCGGCGCGGAGGGGCCGCGCGTCGCGGTGATCGGCAAGGACGATGTCGTGCGCCTCGCGAAGATCAACATCGCGCGCGATTTCGGCACGAATGTCGATGTCGATCAAGGATTGACGGGCGACGAGACCGTGGCGATCGACCCGCCCGCCGATATTCGCGACGGCCGCAAGGTGACGATCCGCAAGTGAGCGCTTCGGGCGCGAAACCCTCGCCTCTCGCCCGTCATTGCGAGCGAAGCGAAGCAATCCAGAGCCGTTGGGCGGCCCCTGGATTGCTTCGTCGCTGCGCTCCTCGCAATGACGGCTCTGCAGTTTAAAAAGAAGCGAAGCGCCGGCGGGCTCATTCCACGTCGAGCGGCGCCGTCCCCTTGGGCGCGCCGTCGGCGCCGAGCGTGATCTTCTCTATGCGGGCCTCGGCCTCGCGCAGCAGCGTGTCGCAGCGCTTCTTCAGCGCCTCGCCGCGCTCATAGAGCTTCACCGAATCGTCGAGCGAGACGCTCGCCTTCTCGAGCTTGCCGACGATCTCCTCAAGCTCCTGAATCGCCTTCTCGAAGGGCAGGGCGTCTATATCGGCGTTGGCGTCGGACACTTGGGCTTTTCCTTCGGCGCGGCGGAGCGCATTTCCCTCTCGTCATCGGAGAAGGGCGACGGGCGCCGCGCTGGAGCCGCCCGTCAGTCGCTCTCTACCACGAAATGCTGCGGGAAGGGCGTCGAGACGTCGATTTGGCCCGCCGCGCCGGCCGCGCGGCGCAGATTGGGCCGCGCCAGCACAGGGCGCAGAATGGCCGGGATCACGGCGCGGTTGATATAGGCGCCGAAGCATGTGTGCATGCCATAGCCCCAGAGGATGTAATTGCCCCAGGGACGATCGACGCGGAACTCGTTCGGCTTGTCGATCTGCAGCGGATCGAACATGGCCGAGAGATTGGAGGCGAGCACCATGGCTCCCTCCGGGATCTTGCGGGCGCGGAAAGTGTTGGCGGCGATCACCGTCGAGCGATTGGCGCGGCGGTAGATGACCGGATTGACCGGGTTGAAGCGCAGCGCCTCGAAGAGATAGGCGCCGAGCAGCGCCTCGTCGCCGGCCACGGCCGCGGCATGGGCGCCGGCGAGCGCCTCCGGCCGGTCGAGCAATTGGTCGAGCGCCTGCACCGAGGCTTTGGAAATGGTCGGGATCGCGCCGATGACGAGGCCGATGAGATTGTCGCGAATGGCGATGTCGTCGAATTCCGGCGCGCCCTTCTGCAACTCCAGCGCGCGGCCGAGCACGTCGTCCTTCTTATCGCCGCTCGCCTTGCGCGCGGCTATGGCGGCGTCGATCGCCGCGCGAAGATCGGCGGCGGCCATCAGCGCCTTGGTCTCGATCGCCGGCTCGCCTTTGAGATCGACGAACAGCCACCAGAACAGGCTGGTCGCCCATTGGATGGCGTCGGTCTCGGCCTGGGCGGAAACGCCGAAATAATCGGAGACGATGGCGGCCGGAACGCGCAGCGTCAGCTCCTGCGGCACGTCGATGCGCTTGGGGAAGGCGCTCGCATAGGCCTCGGCGCGGGCGCGGGCGAGCGGCGTCACCACCGATTCCACGTCGTCGCGCCGCATGGCGAGCTTCATCAGCGAGGTGTCGTGCTGATATTGCGCCGTGTTCTGCATGCCGAGGAAGAAATTGGCGCCGCCGGTGATGGCGCGCATCTTCGGCTCATAGACGACGGCGAAATCCTCCTCGCGGTCGAGCACCTCGATCACATCCGTGGCGCGCAGGACGAAGGCCGTGCCATTGTTCTCATAGCTGGTGATCAGCTGCTTGCCGATCACGAAATTGGGCAGCACGGCGCGGAAGATCGCGAATATTTCGATCAGCGAGCTCGGCCGCGTGAGCGCCCCGACCAAACGCTCCTTCAGCGTTCCCTTGCCGGTGACGAGCGCGCGCGCCGTCGTCGCGATCAGCGAGAAAAGGGCGACGACCGCGTCGAGGAGCGTCAGCGCATAGGCGCGCAGCGCGGCGAAGATGTTCTTCAACAAGGTCATCGTCTTTTTCCCGCTGGGGTCCTCAGGTCGGATCGACCGTGCCCATGCCGATCATGCGCAGAGCGGTGAGGCTCGGCACGAAGAAATATTCGCCGCCGCGTGTCTCCACGAATTGCGGCAGACCTTCGGCGACATACGGCGGCTTGCCCGAGTCCTGCTCGGACGGCACCACGAATTTGGCCTTGGGGCCGTTGCGGGCCTCGCCCTGCGAGTGATTGCCGACGATGGGGCAGGTGTCATTGCCCGCATTGGCGTCGAGGCCATAATGAATCCATTGCTGCTGCACGAATTCGAACTGGCGCGCGAGGCTCGAGCAGACGACCAGCATCACAATGCCGTGATCGCCGTCATCCGTCGCCTCCGGGCCGGAGGAGCCGTAGGGCAGGCCGCGGCGCAGGATGCGACGGCGATTATTGAGCACGGAGCCCGACGCCAGCTTCGGATTCGTCTGCACCCAAGGGTCGAGCGCGTCGCGCGTGTTCACGCGGCGCGTATGCGACGTCATCGGGCATTGCTCGCCGTCGATGTCCTTGCGATAGGTGAAGTCGACGAGCTCGCGCTCGCGCTCCGGCGAGTTCTGCGGGAATTTCTCGTTGAAGGCCTGCCATTCGGCGAAGTCCTTCGCCTTCATCAGCGGCACGCCGTCCGACCAGCGGCCGGCCATTTTGGCGAGCAGAGTCTCGCGCGCCTCGACCACAGGAATGCCGCGGAAGGCGGCGAATTTCTCGGCCTGCTCGCCGATGAACCTGTTCCACGCGCCGACATGCTCATGCAGCTTGCGATAGGCCATGAAGGTGCCGTTGCGGCTGAAGGCGAGCGGCATGGCGGCGCCGGGAATCTCCTGCGCCTCATCGGGATAGCCGAGCAGGAATTCGCCCGCCGCCAGCGCGCGCCAAGCGCCATTGCCATCGACGGCGCCTTGGCCGATCGCGGCGCTCTGCAGCTTGTCGGCCGGATATTGCCCCTCGAAAACAGGATCGCTGATGCCGTCGGAGAAGCCGAAATGCTCCTTGGGCGTCGGCCGGCCGTGCTCGTCGAAGATCGCCGAAATGTCCTGATAGAGCGTCTGCTCCTTGCCGGGCGGATTATGACCGGCGAGAACGCTCACGCCATTCTCCGCGGCGAGGGCGACGATCGCCTCCGTCGTCGCGTCGAGATCGGCCGCGCTCGCCGTGTAATGCTGGTTGAGTACGATGAGAATATGGACCGCGGCCTCCGGCGGCTTGCCTTTGTTCTGCCAGACGGTGTCCCATTTCTCCTGCCAATGGTCGCCGCTGAAATCATCGCCCAGCATGCGCGCGCGGGCGGCCATGCCGTCGATGAACTCGTCGGGCAGGCCGCGCAGCGTGCGCGTCGGCACGCCGAGCATGAGCAGGCCGTAGAAGGTGAAGGCGACATTGACGGCGACCGCCGGCGGCCGAACCGCATCGCCGACGCTCGCGCCCGCCAGCGCCGTGGTGACGCGCGGCAGCAGCCTCGTCACGAAATGGCGGCCATTGGCGGCGCGGCTCGTCTTCGAGTCGCCGCCGATGTTCAGCAGAATTGTGCGGCCCTTGAAATAGCCCTGCTTGGGATAGGCTTCGAGAATATTGCCCTGAATATCCGCGAGGTCGAGAACGACTGACATTTTCCGCCCCTAGATTCCGATTGCGCCCGGCTTTTGCGTCGGTCCTTCGACATCGCCCGGCTTGTTGGCGTCGATGAAAGCTTTGAAAGCGTCATAGAGGCGCTGCGCCGAAGCCGGATCCGTCCCGGCGGCGTCGACTTGATTGTCGATGGCGAAGCGCGTGAGCTCGCGACGCAGATAGAGCGCCTTCAGCACATCCGGCAAAGTGGAGTCGGGCGCGGCGGGGAAGGGCTTTTTGCCGAAGTCGAGAATATAGAGATAGATCGCGAGGCCCGCGACGCCGACGCCGGCGGCGATCGCCAGCAGCGCGCCGATGAAGCCGTGCAGGAAATGCGGCAGCAGCCAGAAATAGACCAGCGCCGCGGCGACCACGAAAATCCCGAGACCCGCGAGGCCCACCGTCTTCAGCGCCACGCTCGGCAGCTTGTCCGCCGGCACGCCATGCGCCCAATAATCATGGAAGGGCATGGTCGTCTCGATCTGGCAGTCGGCGACATATTTGGCGAAGCTCGCCGCATCGCGCACGCGCGCCTCGAAGCCGAGACAATATTTGAAGACTTTTCGCAGCTCGCCTTCCGATTGCGTCCAGAGATCGCGAAGATAGGCGTCGCGCTCGGCGTCCGAGCCCGTCTTGGAGTCGAAATCGGCGGAGAAGAACAGGAAGGGACAAGAGAGGTGATCTTGCCGCTGCGCGATCACCGGATTGAGCATGTCCTTGTATTTCTGGTCGATCGGCAGCTCGGGGCTGGCGGCGACCAGCAGCGTGTTGGGCTGCTCGCGACCATTGTAGTCCACGTCGTCGATGACGACGAGACGCGCAAAATGATTGGTCGTGTTGGTGGCGAAAGGGCTCCGCTCGCCGCGCGGCATCAGCGACAAATGCTTGCGCAGAGCGTGCACGGGCGAAGTGGGGACGCCATCCTCGACGATCGTCGCCGTGCTGACGGGAATGAGCGTCGTGAGGAAATAGGCTCCGCTATCGAAGGTCGGCATGACGGCCTCTTTGAAAACGTGAATTCTGTCTGGCGGACGGATGCGTCAGCGGGCGCTCGTCGCCAGCTCGCCGGCGAAGTGCAGATAGTCCTCGCGATTGATCTCGGCGTTTTCCGTATCATTGCTGGCGACCGGCGCGCGACCTTCATAGCCGAGGTCGTTCTGCACCGTGCAGAGATAGCGGACGTAGAGCGCGCGGAACTGTTCCGGCGTCGAGGCTTGCAGATTCGCCTCGAGCTTCAGCAGCGCCTCGCGCACGCGCAGGGCGGCCGTCACGTCGCGCTGCGCGGCGCCGGGAACGGAATTGTAATAGTAATTGGTGTCGATCTGATTGGCGCGAATGTAATTCTTGAACGGCGTGATCGGCACGGAATGCGGATATTTCGTGCTCGTGTACCAGAGCAGATCGAGGCCATTGGGCAGGCCGTCGGCGAAGGCGTCGATATATTGGTCCCAGGTGCCGTTGAAATTGCTGCAGAACAGCAGATAGTCATTGGCGAGCTGCTGCTTGCCCTGGCCGAGATCGGGCCATTGGTCGCGCTTGATGATGGCCCAGCGCGCGAAATGGATGAAACGCAGTCCGAGCAGGCCGCCGAGCGAGGAGGGAATCGACCGCGAGATCATGAAGCTGAAGCGATTGAACCAAGTCCGCCAGGGCTTCATCGGCGTAATGACGTTCATTCCATAGGCTTTGCCCGTGACGTTCGACATGATCTCGGCCTCGAAAAAACTATTCCATTATTCCGCGCTACGGATAGCTGCATTCTGCTCAAAAGACAATATGGACACTGCGCGCCGCGCGTTCCGGCGCGCTCAGGAATGGTCGTTTATTTCCGCATGTCCCGCAATTCGAAGGATGTTCGGAAATTCGCCGCGCACCGCCCGCTCCACCTCGTCGACGGCGGCGTGCGTGGCGTCGACGGAGAGCTGCGGATCGACGCAGCAGTGGTAATTGACGACGAGCCCTTCCCCCGTCTCGCGCGCGCGAACGTCGTGGACATTCACCACCTTTCCGCCCCGCGCGGCGTGACGCGCGAGCGCGTCGGCGATGGCGCGGCGCGTCTGCGGCTCGGCGTCCTGGCCGGTGAGCAGCTGCGGCTCGGAAGGCTCTATATGCGTGTCGATCTCGATCGCCTCGCCGAACTCCTCGCGGATCGCCTGCTCGAGGTCCGAGGCGATCTGATGCGCGCGCCCATGCGACATGCCGCCGTCGAGCTCGAGATCCAGCGTGATGGAGAGGCGCTCGCCCACCGTCTGCGCGATGATGTGATGCACCTGTATGCGGCGCCGGGCGGCGACGAGCAGAATGCGCTCCAGCACCGTCTCGTCGTCGAGCGCGATCGGGCGCGTGGCGAGGGTGATCTGCGCGCCGGGAATCGCGCGGATGATGGCGGCGTTGGCGTCTTCCTTTATGCGCGCGGCGCGCTCCAGCGGCAGCGTCCGCGCGACGCCGATGACGGCCTCGCCCATCACCATGGGGCCGGCGGTGCGCAGGCGCAGGCTCTCTACCGCGATCACGCCGGGGGCGGCGCGCAGAATGTCTTGTATTTGCGGCACCAGCTCTTGCGGCGCGGCGTCGAGCAGCGTCGCCACAGTGCGGCGCCCGAGCCTGTAGCCGGCGATGGCGATGAAGACCGCGACGCCGAAAGCCGCGAGCGCGTCTCCCTGCGCAAAGCCGGCGCGCGTGGCGGCGAGGCCGACGATGACCAGCGCCGAGGAGACGAGATCGCTGGTGAAATGCAGCGCATCGGCGGCCAGCGCGTCGCTCTGCGTCTCCTCGGCGACGGCGCCGAGCCGCCGCGCGCGCGCGAAATCGACGACGATGGAGAGAATCAGCACGGCGAACACGGGCCAGCCGGCGTCGATCTCGACATCCGTGTCGCCGAGCCGCTGCGCCGCCTGGCCGGCGACCACCAGCGCGAGGCCGAAGAGCAGGCCGGTCTCGATCAGCGCGGCGAGCGATTCGACCTTGCCATGGCCATAATGATGCTTCTCGTCCGCCGGCTTCTCGGCCTGGCGCACGGCGACATAGGTCAGCACTGTGGCGGCGACGTCGGCGGCCGAATGGCCGGCCTCCGAGATCAGCGCCAGAGAGCCGGAGGCGAGGCCCGCCGCGAGCTTGGCCAGCGTCAGCACGGCGCTCGCGGCGATCGAGGCTTTGGCGGCCGCGGTCTTGCGCGCGGCCGCGTCGGTCGAGGTGTCGGCTGTGTCGGACATGGGCGGATCGGTTGGTCGGCGCGCCGCCGCGCCGCGGGTCCCAGACTTAACAACACAATGCGACAGGCGCAAATCATCCGCCGCATTTTCTGCCGCCGAGGGCGCCGCTCGCCTCTGCGGCCGATTTCCGCTAAGGGTAGGAGGGGGCGCGAGAAGGAGCGAGAGACGATGCGGCCGAGGATCAGACATGCGCTATTGGCCGCCGCCGGCCTCGCGGCCTGCGCAATGGCGCAATTCGCATGGCCGCAATTCGGACGGCTGCCAGCCGCGCAGGCCCAAGAGGCGCGCACGCAAGAGGTGGCGCCTTTCGCGCGCGGCTCTTTCGAGGCCATCCGCAAGGCGCACGCCGGCCGTCCGCTCATCGTGCATTTCTGGTCAGTCACCTGCGTCATCTGCGTCTCGGAGCTCGCCGAATGGGGCAAGCTCGCGCGCGAGACGCCGGGCGTCGATTTCGTCTTCGTCAACGCCGACCCGGAGAGCGATCGTCACCGCGCCTTGGCGCGCATGGAGAAGGCGGGGCTGAAGCAGTCCGTCAATTTCGCTTTCGCCGATCGTTTCGTCGAGCGGCTCTATTTCGAGGTCGATCGCCATTGGGAGGGCGAGCTGCCCTTCACCGCTTTCGTCGCCGCCAATGGCTCCTTGCGGACGGAGATCGGCGCGCTGACCGATCTGAAGCTCGCGAGCTGGATCGACGGCAAGCGCTGAGGCGGCTCACTCCGCGAGCGGTCGATTCCTCTCCCACCAGGCGAGCGCTTCGCCTTCCATCGCCTTCACAAAAGCGGCCTTCTCATCGGTATAATCGTGGGAATTGTCCGGGTGCAGCGCGCTGGCGCGGCGTTTCTCCCGCTCATAGGCGCGCGCCGCCTCGGGATGCGCGCGCAAATAATCGCGAAAGGCGAGATGGCGCGCCACATCCGGCGAATTGGCCGCGAAGAAATGCACATTGGCGAGGCGCGCTCCGGCGACGTCCGAGCAGGTGCAGAAGCGCCGCCCCTCTATTCCATAGTCGCCGTGCCACTCATAGCCGAGCGCCTCCACCTCGCTCCGCCGCGCATCGAGCGCGGCGAGATCGCTCACCACGGGCAGAAGATCGATGATGGGCTTGGCTGTGAGGCCCGGCACGGAGGTCGAGCCGATGTGATGAACGGCCTCGACCAGCGGGCCGAGAGCCTTCAGCCGCTCGGCGCGCGCGGCGGCGAGCTGCGCCCAACGCGGATCGTGAGCGCTGAGAATGACGGGGAGCGGCGCGGGCATGGCGGTCGTCTCAGCGCGTCGCGCCCGGCGTCCACAGCACGTCGCCCCTGTCCTTGTTCGCATAGCGCGCGGCGACGAAGAGGAAATCCGAGAGGCGATTGACATAGCGCAGCGCCGTGGTGCCGACGGCCTCCTCCGGGGCGTTGGCGAGCGCCACCATTATGCGCTCGGCGCGGCGGCTCACCGTGCGGGCGAGATGGAGATGCGCGGCCGCCGCCGTTCCGCCCGGCAGCACGAAGGATTTGAGCGGCGCGAGCGAGGCGTTCAGCTCGTCGATCTCGCGCTCCAGCCGATCGACCTGCGATTGCACGATGGAGAGGCTGTTCTCCGGCAGTGACTCGCCGGGCTTCACCGGCGTCGCCAGCTCTGCGCCGAGATCGAAGAGATCATTCTGTATGCGCGCCAGCATGGCGTCGAGCGCGGCGTCCTCGCCCGTGTCGAGCCGCGCGAGGCCGATGGCCGCATTGGTCTCGTCCACCGCGCCATAGGCTTCGACGCGCAGATCGTCCTTGCGGCGACGCTCGCCGCCGACCAGGGAAGTGGCGCCGGCGTCCCCGCCGCGCGTGTAGATCTTGTCGAGGCGGACCATTTTCGGCGGCTCTTGCTCTAGTGACGAAAGGCGAGGATCGCCAGGATCAGCAGCAGAGCGCAAAATTGCAAGCCCACGCGCCAGCGCATGAGCTTTTGCGAGAGATTGCCGTCGCCGCCACGCAGCACATTGCCGAGGCCGAGCAGCACGACAATGGCGACGACGGCGACCGCGCCCATGACGGCGATGTTGGACCAGCTGGACATCATGGGGCCGCACCCTCCCGGAGGCGCTCGCTCCGTTGCGGTTCAATGACTAATGGAGCGGGGGGCGATGGGCAAGCGGGGAGCGCGAGGCGGGGGATTTCGGCTCTGCGTCGAGCGGGTGATCCTCCTATTGCGCGCGTCGAGCGCGTGGAGTCGATCTGTTCGCTGCGAGAGAACCCGCCGGGCCGCAAAGCGTCGCCCGGCGGCGCTTTTTTTGAAACGCCCTATTTGCAGATGTCGCCGGCGTAGCGGACGAGGCCGACCAAATTTTCTGGATCGCGCAGGTCGACGAGCCCGTAACTGTTGAACTTCCCTTTGTAACCCTTCAACGTCCCACGGGTCACATTTTCCTGGATGTGGTAGGAAATCTCGATCATGAACCGACCGGGTTTTCCCGGAACGGCGGTAAGAATGGCCAGATCCTTGGTCTGAAATGCGCCGCCGTCGTCTCGACCGAAATAATGCTCCATATCCATTTCGAGACCGGTCGGGGTTTGTCGTTGCGCGATGATCTTTCCAGCCGCCGTGTTCACGCTTCCGGTCAGCGCGGCGGAAATGATCATCGGATTGTCTCCTTCTGCAAAAAAATTCGGTATCGCTACGCCGCCGATCGTCATGCAGGTCTGGTTTTCTGCCTGGGCTCCCGACGCGGCCGTCAACGCAATCACAGCCGCGAGGGTCGATCGGGATAGGATTTTCTCGAGCATGAGATTTTTCTCCTGATTTATGCGGCCAGAACGCCGCGCCATTCCGCAATGGCGATCGCCGGTCGGGGCATTGCGCCCCGGCTGTTCTAGAAATATAACGATCGATATATCAAACCTAGGATAACGACCGTTATCTTGTCAACGAGAAATATAGCGATCGTGATAAAAACCATCGAGGGCGGATGTCTACAAAGAAGGAGCAGACCCGCGAGCGCATGCGCGATGCGGCAAGTCGGAGCTTCCGCAGCCATGGGTATGCGGGGGTCGGCGTCGACGCCATCGCCAAGGCGGCGGGCGTCACGTCGGGCGCCTTTTACGCCCATTTCGGCTCGAAGGACGGCGCGTTTCGCGACGCGCTCGAACTCGGGCTCGACGAGGTGATCCGAGCCGTTCCGCAGTATCAGAGCGAGCACGGCGCCGACTGGGTGCGAGCCTTCGCCGATTATTATCTCGGCAAGGCTCATCGCGACGATCTCGCATGCGGCTGCGCGATGACGACCCTTTCGCCCGAGGTCGCGCGATCGCAACCCGAGGTAAAGGCCCTCTTCGAAACGAAAATGAAAAAGATCGCAGGCCTCGTCGCCGATGGCTTGCCGGGCGGAGACGAGCAGCAGCGACTCTCTCGCGCCTGGTCGATGCTCGGCGTTTTGATCGGCGGATTGACGCTGGCGCGTTCTATGAAGAGCAATCGCCTGGCGGAGCAAATCGCCAAGTCGATTCGCCGAGCAGCCGTCGACGCCGCCGCCGCCTCGCTCCGAGCGGGGGAGGACGACTGAACGGGCCTTCGCGCTCGGCTTCGACTGGATCGATTACGTCGCCTCTCCGTGCGCCTCAGCGGCGTCACGGTCCGTCATAGCGCGCCTCACCGCCGCAGCAGCCGCTCGAAATAATCCAGCTCCTCCGCCGGGCGCTCGGGCTGGCCGAGACGGCGGCGCAGCTCCTCCTGCACGCGGCGGGCGCGCACGGCGGGCGGCAGGCCGAGCGGATCGTAATGGGCGCCGGCCTCCTGGCCGCGCTGGCGGCCGGTCGGGCGGCCGAGCGGATCGGCGCCTTCGCCGGGGCGCATTCCGGCGCGGCGGCCCTGGCGGCCGTTCTGGCCCTCGCCTTCTTCCCCGTCGCCCTGCATGCGGGAGGCGAGCTGGTCGGCCCCGCGGCGCAGCGCCTGCAGCGCGCGGCCCTGGGCGTCCACGGCGCGGCCGGGTCCCTCGCCGCCGGGGCCGAGCGCCTTCTCGGCCTCCTTCATCGCCTTGTCGGCGTCGGAGAGATCGGGCGAGGCCTCGCCGGCGCGGCGCAGCCGGTCCTGCTCGCGCTCCAAGCGGTCGCGCAGCGCCTTCTGCCGTCCGCGGGCGTCGTCGGAGGCAGAGGATTGGCCCTTGCCGCCGCGTCGCGGCTCGCCGCCGGATTGCTGTCCGCCCGATTGCTGGCCGCGATTGGTCTCGTCGCGCAATTGCTGCTCCTCGCGCGTGAGCTTGTCGAGCTCGTCCAGCGCGCGCGACATTTCCCGCGCGCGCGGGTCGGCGCGGCTGGCCTGCGCGGGGCGAAGATTTTCCAGCACATCCTGCAGATCGTCGAGCAGGCGCTGCGCCTCGGCGAGATCGCCGGCGCGCTCGGCCTTCTCGATCTCGCTCAGCATGGCGTCGAGATCGTCCGGCGTCAGCACGCGCTGATCGCCCTGCTGCGGGGCGGAGCGCTCGGCCTTCTCGCCGCTCTTGCGGCCGAGGCCGTTCAGGAATTTCTCCAGCGCTGCGCGCATGTCCTGCGTCAGCTTGGCGATCTCTTCCTCGCTGGCGCCGCGCGCCAAAGCTTCGCGCAGCTCCTTTTGCGCCGCGCGCAGATCGCGTTCCGCCTGCGAGACGTCGCCTTCCTCGAGAGAGAGCGCCATGGCCCACAAAAGATCGGCGACCTCGCGCAGATCGGCGTCGTCGCGCGCCGCTTGCAGCCGCGCCTTGGCGGCGCTCAGACCCAGGAAGATGGAGGAGGGCGTCTCGAACAGCGCCGAGCCCAGCGACAGAGCGTCCACCGCCGTCAGCACGCGGGCGGAATGATCCGGGTCCAGCGCCAGATTGCGGCGCTGCTCGGCGAGGGCGCGGGCCAGCGGCTTGGCGAAGCGGCGCTCCGGCAGAGTGACGTCCAGCGGCGCGGAGAAGCCGTCATTGCCGCCCTCGTCATGGGCGACCAGCGTCAGCGCGACGCGCGCGCCGGCCCAAGGGTGGTCGGAGAAATCGAGCGTCGCCTTGGCCTCGCCGAGGCCGCCGCGGGTCGGCGGCACGGGCAAAGCGAGGCGCGGCGGCGGATAGAGCGAGCGGCTCGGCCGCGCCGAGCCGGGCAGGGCGGCGACCGCCTCGCCGGCGATGACGCCATAATCATCGTCGGTGCGAAAGCCGAGCGTCATGGTGCCGCGCGCATTATTGCGCGGCGGCTGCGTGATCTCGATGGACGGCGGGCGGTCCGGGATGGCCTGAATGCGGAACTCGCCGGCGCCGCGCAGCGCCAGAGCGGCGTCGCCGGCGAGCTTGAAGCGCTCCTCGGCCTCGCCGCCGGCCGGCTTCTGCTTGCCGCCCTCGATCGGCGCGAGGCCGCCGCTGGTCGTGGCGGCGCCGCGCGCGCCGAGGCTGCGCAACACCAAAGTCGAATTCACCGGGACCGAAACCTGCGCCCAAGGCCCTTCGGCGCGCTGCGGCAGCACGATGGGCGGCCGGCCCGTATAGGCGGGCGGCTCGAACCAGGCGTCGACCCGAGCCCCTGTCGCCGAGGCGGGGCCGCTCTCCCAATCGAAGGCGGCGAGCAGCCGCGTCTCGCGATCCGGCCCCGCGACAAAGGCCGCGGCCACCGCGGCCACCAGAGCGGCGGCGCGCAGAGCGAAAGGATCGCGCTGCGGCAGGCCGGGGTCCGGCGGCGTCACCTCTATCGCCGCGAGCTTGCGCTCGAGCCGGCTGCGATGCAGCGCCCAGAGTGAGCGCGTCGTCGGATCGTCGACGCCGCCGGCGAGCGTGTCCTCGAGCGAGGCGGCGGGCCGATGCTCCGCGCCGGGCGAGGCGTCGAGACGCGCCAGAGCCTCGCGGCGTCGCGGCGCTCCGGCGAGAAGGCCGCGCCCGAGGATCCATAGGGCCGCCAGTGCGAAAGCGCCGACGCCGAGCGCCCGGGCGCTCGCGCCGACGCCGAGCCAGAGGCCGGTGAAGGAGACCGCGAGAAAAACCAGCAGCAATGTGGCGAGCCCGGCGGCGACGCGCGCCAGCCGCTCGAGCGCGAGCGCCGCCCGCGAGCGCCGCACCAGCGCCTCCAGCGTCGGCGAAGCCTCGCCGCGGCTGCTCTCTTTCTTGCGCCAGAAGCTCATAATTCTCGTCCTCGCCGGGCAATTTAGCGCGCGAGCGCCGGCCGCGCAGGCCCATCCGGGAGGGGAGTCTACGCCGATTTCAGCAATTTGCGAAAAGCATGCGGCGAAATCGGGTCAAAGCGCCAGCGCGCCCGCGGCCGCCGCGCCGAGCAGGCAGAGATCATGCAGCGCCAGCGCGGCCGGCGGCGGCCGCCGGCCCGCGTGCAACAGCCGCAGCGCGCCGATGTTGGCGAGCGACCAGGCGGCGCCGATCGTCGCCATGCCCGCCGCCAGAAGCGCGGGCGAGGCGGAGAGGCGCAGCAGCGCGAAAGCGCCGGCCAGCAGCAGAAGACCGGCGCAAAGGCTCTTCAGCGCAGGAAAAAACGCCGGCCAGCGCGCCGCCAGCGCGGCGGGGCCATACATTGCGAGCAGATGCCAAGCCATCGCTCCGCCGATGAAGCTCTGGGCCGCTCCGCAGAGCGAGAGCGACAAGGGGCCGCGCAGCATGGCCGCCGCCATGATCGCCCAGGCCGCCGCGCCGGCGAGCGTCAGCAGCGCGAGTCTGAGCGTCAGCCAATCGCGATCTTCTTCCTCTCCCTCGTCCCGAGGCCGCGCGAAGCCATGCGGCGCGCGCACCGCAAGAGCGAGCGCGAAAATCTGCAGCAATGATGCGCAGAGCAAGGTCGCCGCTCCGCCCCCCGCGAGCTCTGCGCAATACGCCGCGAGCGGCGCCGCCAGCGCGGCGAGCGCGCCGCCCGCCAGCACGCTCACTCCGCCCCGAGCCGAGGCCGCTATGTGGCGATAGAAGAGTCCGAAGCCCTGCGCCAGCCCGAGCCATAGCGCGCCGAGGCACAGCGCCGGGAAATGTCCGCGCGTCATGCCGAAGGCGGCGAGCAGGCCGCCGCCGACGCCGAGGCTCGCCCCCAGCGCGAAGGCGGCGCGCCGTCCGAATCCGTCGACCAGCAGCGCCGCCGGAAACGAGGCGAGCGCCGCGCCGATGAGCATCAGCGCCAGCGGCCAGCCGATCTCATCCGCGCGCGGCGCGATCAGCAGCGCCGCCTGCGGCAATTGCGAGAGCGCCAAAGCCTGCGCCAGCACGCCGAGCCCGAAGCCGAGCGCGAGCCGCAGCGTCGATGGCGGGTCGTCGGTCTCGCCCATGCGCGGGCAGAGACAGAGCGTCTCGCTCGGCCGCGCGAGCAGCGGATCGAATTGCAGGCTCATGATCGCGAATCCTCGACGTCATCGTCGGCGAGCGCGCGCGCGGCGGCGCCTTCGAGATCCTCATATTGACCCGCATTCAGCGACCAGACGAAAGCCGCGAGGCCGAGCGCGCCGAGCAGCAGAGCGAGCGGAACCAGAAAGAGAAGGACATTCATGCGGGCGACTCCTTCTCTATGGCCATGCGTCGATTCGGCTGACGCTCATTCGCCACGTCCGCCCGGTCGTCGGAGCGATGGCGGCCGGCGCGCAGCGCATTGAGCGTGACGATGAGCGAGGAGCTCGACATTGCGATGGCGGCGATGAGCGGCGTCAGCAATCCCGCCATTGCGAGCGGCGCGGCGACGATATTGTAGAGCAGCGACAGAGCGAGATTCTGCCGCATCAAGGCGCGGGCGAGCCGCGCCGCGTCGATCGTCGTGACGATGGGCGCGAGGCCCTCGCCGAGAAACACGGCGTCGGCCGCCGCTTGCGCGATCTGCGTCGCGTCGATCGGCGACAGCGACACATGAGCGGCGGCGAGCGCAGGCGCATCATTGATCCCATCGCCGATCATGAGAGTTTTGCGTCCTTCGTCGCGCAACGCCTCGAGCCGCGCCACCTTATCGGCCGGCTTCAGAGCGCCGCACCATTCCGTCACGCCGAGCGCGCGCGCCGTCGCCTCCACCGGCGCGGCGCGATCGCCGGACAAGATCAGCACGCGCAAGCCGCGCCGCCGCAGCGCGACGATCGTCTCGCGCGCATCATGGCGCAATGTCTGCCTCACGCGCAGCAGAGCGGCGCGCTCGCCATGACGAAAGGCGATGACGGATGCGTCTTCGTCCGTCGCGACGCCATCGACGCCGCAGAAGCGCAGATCGCCGAGCCGCGCCTCGACGCTCTCCACAATGCCGATAACGCCGGCGCCGCGCTCCTCGCGCGCGCCTTCGATCGCAGTGGCGCGCGGATATTCGCGCGCCACTGCGCTGGCGAGTGGGTGTCGGCTCGAATGCGCGAGCCGCGCGGCGAGCGCCAATAGCTCCGGCTCGATCTCCTGCGCATTGACGACGCAGGGCTCCGGCGTCGTCAGCGTGCCGGTTTTGTCGAAGACGACAGTGTCGATCTCGGCGAGACGCTCCAGCGCATCGTCGGAATTGAGCAGCACGCCGGCGCGAAACAGCGCGCCGCTCGCGGCGACTTGCACGGCGGGCACGGCGAGCGCCAGCGCGCAAGGGCATGTGACGATCAGCACGGCGATCGCCGTCACCAGCGCATCATGCAGCGAGGCGCCGGCCGAGAGCCATGCGAGCAGCGCGCCGAGCGCGGCGAGATGAACGAGAGGCGCATAGAGGCGCGAGACGCGATCGGCGAGGCGCAGATAGCGCGAGCGCGCCGCCGTCGCTTTCTCCACCAAGCGCTCGATCTCGTCGATGACTGAGTCGCCGGCGGCGGCCTGCACGCGCATCGTCAGCGCGCCGTCGAAATTCAGCGCGCCGGCATAGACCGTATCGCCCGCAGAAACGCTGCGGCGGCGCGTCTCGCCGGTGACGAGGCTCTCATCGAGGCTCGCCTCGCCGGAAAGAACGACGCCATCTGCAGGAATGCGCTCGCCCGGCCGCGTCAGCACGCGATCGCCCGGCGCTAGCGCGGCGAGCGGAACATAATTTTGCGCGCCGTCGTCGGCGATGCGGCACGCGGCGGGCGCGCGCAGCGCGGCGAGATTGGCGGCGACGGCGCGCGTCTTGTGGCGCATGGCGCAATCGAGATAGCGCGCCAGCAGCAGAAAGGCGAGCAGCATGGTCGCCGAATCGAAATAGGCGTGCGGCGCGTGGGTGAGCGTCTCATAGACCGACATTGCGAGCGACAGCAGCACGCCGAGCGAGATCGGCACATCTATGTTCAGCCGCCGCGCGCGCAGCGCGGCGAAGGCGCTCGCAAAGAAGGGCTGGCCGGCGAAAGCCGTGGCCGGCAGAGCGATGATCGCGGAGACGCCATGGAAAAAATCGCGCGTCGTCTCGTCCATATCGCCGCCGAGCCACACGGCCTCGGACAGCATCATCACATTCACCGTGGCGAAGCCGGCGACAGCGAGGCAGCGCAGCAGGCGCCGCGCCGTCTCGCGCTCCGCGCTCTCGCCGCTCTCGCGCTCGAACGGCCGCGCGCGATAGCCCATGCGTCGCAGTCTTTCCGATACGGCGGCGAAGTCGAAATCGGGCGCCGTCCATTCCAGCGAGAGGCGTCGATCGGCATAATTCACACGCGCTGCGACGAGATCGGGAATGGCCTTCAGCGCCGCTTCGATCTCGAAGATGCAGGCGGCGCAGGTCATGCCGTCCAGCGCCAGCTCCAGGCGCAGCGCGCCATTGCGGCCGCGCGTCGCGAGAGCGGAAAAATCGACGTCCATGGTCATGACGCGCTCAATCGATGCGGATACGACTCTTCGAGCGGAACATTTCGCGGCCGTCGCGCGTCGCGACCAGCACGAGATCGCGGAAGCCGGATTCGATCACGATCGGCGCCTCATAGCGGCCCGGCGCAATCTCTGCGAGATCGACCGCGACATCCTTGCGGCCGTCGACCGGCGCGCGGATTTCCGCCATCAGCTTCAGCCCCGACAGGCCGCCATTCTGGTCGCGCAGCGTGACCGAGACGAGATTCTCCCAGGCGCCGCGGCGGAGAATCGTCGCCTCCACCTTCCAGTCGCGCGCGCTCTGCGCGCGGGCGCCGGCTATGTCGAGATTATAGGCGAGGCCTCTCTCATAGGCGCGGCTCACCTCCTCGCCGCGGAAGGTGGAGAGGGCGGCGTAGATCATCACGGCATTGACCGAAGCGACGACGCCGAAGAAGAAGACGAGCAGCAGAAGAACCTGCCAACCGCCGAGGCGACGCTGGGGCGCCGCGCGCATCAGATTTATGTGCGACATGGCTTTTTCCTCACGGGGTCACGAACACGTCTTTCATTGTGACGGATGCGTCGCTTTCCAGTTCCTTGGAGGTGAAGAGGATCGGCGTCTGTCCCTTGGCTCTGCGCGCGCCGCGCCATGTGACGAGCACGCGCGTCTCGCGCGTCTGATCGGCGCCGACGCCGACGATCATGCGGCCTTCGGCGTCGGGCTCGACGCCGACGATCTCCACCTCGGCGTCCTCGACGCCGCTCGTCTCCAGAAGAAAGCGGCGCGGCTCGGCGCTCATATTGGCGAAGCGAATGGTGTAGGCGTTGCGAATGCTGCCATCCTTGAGCGTCACGGCGAGCGGGTTGCGATCATGCAGCACGGAGAGGGCTGCGTCCTCGCGCGTCGCCAGCTTTGCGGTCATGAGCGCGCCGATCGCGAGAATGAGCGCGGCGTAGATGATGGTGCGCGCGCGCAGCGGCTTGTAGACGGGCGCCTCGCCCTTGCGGCGGCGCTCGCAGTTCATCTGCGTGTCATAGGCGATGAGCCGCGCGGAGCGGCCGATCTTCGCCATCACGGCGTCGCAGGCGTCTATGCACAGGCCGCATTGCACGCAGCCGAGCGAGGCGCCCTTGCGAATGTCGACGCCCGTGGGGCAGACGGCGACGCATTGGCCGCAATCGACGCAATCGCCGGCCGGCGCGCCGGCGAGGCGCAGCGCGCTCGCCTGCTTCAGCGACATGCGCGGCTCGCCGCGATCATAGCGATAGGTGACGTTCAGCGCATATTCGTCGGTGAGCGCGGCCTGTATGCGCGGCCAGGGGCACATATAGAGGCACACCTGCTCGCGCATATGGCCGGCGAGCATATAGGTGGTGAAGGTGAGTATGCCGATCCAAATATAGGCTTCCGAGATTCCCGGCTGGAAGGTCGCGAGCTCATAGACCAGCGTCGGCGCGTCGGCGAAATAGAGCACCCATGCGCCGCCGGTCCACCAGGCGATGGCGAGCCATAGCGCATGTTTGGCGATCTTCTCGCGCCAGATTTTCGCCGTGCGCCGTCCAGCGTCCTTGCGGGCGCGCTCGCGCGCGTCGCCTTCAATCCAGCGTTCCGCGGCGAGATAGAGATCGGTCCACACGGTCTGCGGACATAGATAGCCGCACCACACGCGCCCGGCGAGCGCGTTCATGAGGAACAGAACCAGCGCGGCGAGGATCAGGAGGCCGGTGAGATAATAGACCTCTTGCGGCCAGATCTCGATGAAGAAGAAATAGAAGCGGCGATGCGGAAAATCGACGAGCACCGCTTGCGACGGGGCGCCGGGGCCTCTGTCCCAGCGCACGAAAGGCAGCAGATAATAGACCGAGAGAGTGAAGGCCAGCAGCCCCCATTTGATGCGGCGGAACGCGCCTTCGACCTCTTTCGGATAGATCGCCTTGCGCGGCGCGTAGAGCGAGCCGCTCTTCGCCTTGCCCATATCGGCGCTCGTCATTTTCCACTCCTTCACTCGCCGCCGCCGAGCGTATGCACATAGATGGTGAGCGCCTTGATCGTCGGCTCGTCGAGGCGATCCTTCCACGCCGGCATCACGCCGCCGCCGCCATTGGCGATGCGGCTCGCGATCGTCTCCTTGTCGGAGCCGAACAGCCACAGAGCGTCGGTGAGATTGGGCGCGCCCATGTCGTGATTGCCCTTGCCGTCGACGCCGTGGCAGACGGAGCAATTGTCGTCGAAGAGCTTGGCGCCTTGCGCCGTCGCCTTGCCGCCGGGAAGCTTCGCCATCGCGCGCACTTGATCGGCGACGATGGAAATCTGCTTCGCGTCGAGCATGCCGTCGCGGCCGAAGGCGGGCATGGTCTCGCTGCGCGTCTCCTTGTCGGCGTCCCAGCGCACGCCATGCTCTATGGTGCGGCGAATATCGGCGAGCTTGCCGCCCCACAGCCAATCATCGTCATTGAGATTGGGATAGCCCTTTGCGCCCTGCGCGCCGGCGCCGTGGCAGCCGGCGCAATTATTGGCGAAGGCGGCGGCGCCGAGCGCGCGCACAGCGCTGAGCAATTGCGGCCGCGCCTCTATCTCCTCCAATGGCGCATTGGCGAGCCGCTCGAGCACGGGCCCGCGAATCTCGTTCAGCTGCTCCATGTCGCGCGCGACCGATGCGCGCGAATGCCAGCCGATGAGGCCCTGCGTGCCGCCGGAAAGAGTCGGCAGCGCCGGATAGGCGAGAAAATAGCCGATCGACCATAAGATGGTCGCATAGAAGGTGATGACCCACCAGCGCGGCAGCGGCGTGTCGAGCTCTTCTATGCCGTCCCACTCATGGCCGGTGGTCTTGGTCTTGGAATGCGGATCGATGCGGGCCGCGTCGCTGTGAGCTTGTCGCGTCGACATGTCTTCAGTCCTCTCGCAATGGCGTCTCGGCGGCGCGTCGGAATTTTTCGCGATTGGAGGGCCATAGCGCATAGGCCAGGACTCCGGCGAACAATGCGACGAAGAAGAAAAGGCCCGAACTCGCCGAAAGCTCTCGCCACGATTCGTAAGTGGTCATGGCTCACCTCACATTCACTGCGGCTTTGTCGTCATAGAGCTTGAAATTCACCGAGACGCCGAGATGCTGCAGATAGGCGATGAGCGCATCCTCCTCGGTGACGCCGTTCTTGCCGGTCTGATCGTTGACGACGACATTGGGATAGCGGCGGCGCAGCGCCTCGGCGCCCGGATCGTCCGGCGCGCTCTGCGCCGAAAGATCGGCCTTGGCGTTGTCGATCTGCGCATCCGTGTAGGGCACGCCGACGAGGCGCAGCGTTTTCATCTGCTCCACGATATGCTCGGAGTCGAGCGGCGCCTGCGCGAGGAAGGGATAGCCCGGCATGATCGACGCCGGCACGACGGAGCGCGGATCGCGCAAATGGTCGCGCTGCCAATCATTGGAGTAGCGCCCGCCGACGCGCGCCAGATCCGGTCCGTTGCGCTTCGAGCCCCATTGGAACGGATGGTCATACATGCTCTCGGCGGCGAGCGAGTAATGGCCGTAGCGCTCCACCTCGTCGCGCAAGGGGCGGATCATCTGCGAATGGCAGGTGTAGCAGCCTTCGCGCACATAGATGTTGTAGCCGGAAAGCTCGAGCGGCGAATAGGGCCGCACGCCTTCCACCTTCTCGATCGTGTTGTGCAGATAGAAGAGCGGCACGATCTCGATGATTCCGCCGATCGAGACCAGCAGAAGGATCGCCAGCAGCAGCAGGATCGAATTGGTCTCGAGCCGCTTCTGCAGGCCGCCGGTCGGCGCGTTGCGCGCAATGTCGGACATGTCTCTCTCCTCTTATTGCGCGGGGGCCGGAAGGGGCGAGAATTCTGTCGCGCTCGCCGCCGAAGGCGCGCGCAGCGTCTTGTAGATATTGTAGACCATGATGAGCGCGCCGATGAGGAAGAGGCCGCCGCCCGCCGCGCGGATCACATATTCGGGATGCAGCGCCTCTGTGGTTTCGATGAAGGAATATTCCAGGAATCCCTGCGGCGTGTAGGCGCGCCACATCAGCGCTTGCATGATGCCGGCGACCCACATGGCCGATATGTAGAAGACGATGCCGATGGTCGCGGTCCAAAAGTGCCAGTCCACGAGCTTCAGCGAATAGAGCTTGCGGCCGAAGACCCAGGGAATGAGACAATAGAGCGCGCCGAAGGAGACGAAGCCGACCCAGCCGAGGCTGCCGGAATGCACATGGCCTATGCCCCAATCAGTGTAATGCGACAGCGCGTTCACCGCCTTCACCGACATCAGCGGCCCTTCGAATGTCGACATTCCGTAGAAGGCCACGGAGACGACGAGCATGCGCAGCACGGGATCGGTGCGCAGACGGTCCCATGCGCCGGAGAGAGTCATGAGGCCGTTGATCATGCCGCCCCAGGAGGGCATCCACAGCATGATGGAGAAGGTCATGCCCAGCGTCTGCGCCCAATCCGGCAGCGCCGTATAGTGCAGATGATGCGGGCCGGCCCAGATGTAGAGGAAGATCAGCGCCCAGAAATGCACGATGGAGAGGCGGTAGGAATAGATCGGCCGCTCGGCGCGCTTGGGCACGAAATAATACATTATGCCGAGAAAGCCCGCGGTGAGAAAGAAGCCGACCGCGTTATGGCCGTACCACCATTGGATCATCGCATCCTGCACGCCGGCCCAGACGATCACCGATCTCGGCGAGAAGACAGAGATCGGAATCTCCGTGTTGTTGCCGAGCACCAGAACCGCGACCGTCACGATGAAGGCGAGATAGAACCAGTTGGCGACATAGATGTGCGGCTCCTCGCGCTTGGCCAATGTGGCGAGGAAGACGATGAGATAGACGACCCAGACCACGACGAGCCATAGGATCGCATACCATTCCGGCTCGGCGTATTCGTGCCCGCGCGTGACGCCCAGCAGATAGCCGGTGCCGGCGATGAGAATGAAGAAATTATAGCCGAGAACGACGAACCAGGGCGCGATCTCCCCGGCGAGCCGCGTGCGGCAGGTGCGTTGCACGACATAGAAGGAGGTGGCGAGCAGCACATTGCCGCCGAAGGCGAAAATCACCGCCGATGTGTGCAAGGGCCGCAGGCGCCCGAAGTTGATCCAGGGCAGATCCAGATTGAAGGCCGGGAAGGCGAGCTCCAGCGCGATATAGAGGCCGACGGCGAATCCGGCGACGCCCCAGAACAATGCGGCGAGCGCGCAAAAGCGGATCGGGCCGTAATTGTAATTGGGCCGCCCGTCGATGAAGGGCGCGGGCGCCTGCGCGCCGCGCAGCTCGTAGCGCTTCAGCAGAGCAAAGACGGCGACGATGGAGCCGAGCCCGAAGAGAGCGGCGTGGAAGGCGTAGGCCGGCGTATGCGCGCGCGAGGCGACGAAGCCGGCGAAGGCCGCGAAGGCGATGAAGAGAAGCGTCAACGCCGCTTCTGAAAAGGTGACGGATTTTGCGGGAGCGTCATTCGGCGCCATGGGAGGGATCCTCGCAGACTGGCGGGAAGGCGTTGAGCGCGTGTTCGCGCGCCATGCCTTTCGTCTTTGATCACGCGTAAGAGTCTATCGCTCGCGCGGCGATGCGATTTGACATCGATCAAGAAATGCGGCGCGCGTCCCGCGCTGCGCACAAATGTCACAGGCGAATGAAAATCGTGCGTTATTTTCCCTGGAATTCTGGGACTTTCGCACATGCGCTTCGCAGCGCGCAAACGTCATAAAACGAGACGCGCGCTTATTTGTCGCAATGCGCGGCGCCTGCGCGCGCGTGAAGGCGCGCCGCGCGCGACGACGTTTTCACGTCGGCGATTCATTCCTGTCAGAACCAGCCGAAGCCCGGGCGCCAGACGGCGTTGCGATACCAGGGCACATAGCCGCCGGGAAACCCATAGCGCCATTGCACGGCGTTGGTTCCCTCATAGGCCCAAGGGCCGGTGTACCATGGGCCGGCGGAGTCGTAAGGATCATAGAGCGGCGGAATCTCGCGCCGCCACACATAGGCGCCGAGCGGCGGCAGAATGGGCGTCTCCACCGGACGCGCGTCGATCGCGACGAGCGCCGGCTGCGCGACATAGCCGGCGGAGCCCGCGTAAGTGACGCGGCACCAATCGCCGCGGCAGGAGGCGACCTCGAGCACGGCGTCCGGGGGAATGGCGAGAAGCGCGGCGAAGCTCAGGCCGGGGCCGGAGCGCAGATTGACGAGCTCGCCGACCTTGGCGGGCTTTCCCTGCGTCTGCGACGAGAAGAGAAGGACAGGCGCGCAGAGGCAAGAAAGGAAGAAGGAGCGCATGGAGCCTCGCTCGAAACGAATTTTAAAAAAAGATTCGGCCCCGAAATCCTAGCATCGAAAGAGAGGACGCGCGCTCGCTTTCTGTCCGCGCATCTCGCGCGCGGCGCACGTACGAAACGGCGCGCGGAAGCCTGTTCCGCGCGCCTGCTCGTCTCACCGCGTCGCGATCACTCGAAGATGCGCAGCGGGGCCGTGATGAGGCCGACCGGAGCCGCGACCGGAGCGGGCGCAATGGCGACGGCCGGAGCCGGCGCGACGGCGACCACCGGAGCGGGGGCCACGACGACCGAGGTGACGACCGGCCGCACGACGATCGGACGCGCGAGCAGCGAGCTGGCGATGAAGCCGATCTTGCCGGCATAGGCGACGCGCGACCAGCCGCCGATATGGCCCTGCACATCGACCACCGCCTGCGGGGGAACCGCGAGGATGGGCAGGAAGTCGACGCCCGGACCCGTGCGGAAGGCGGCGAGATCGGTGACGACGCGCGGGAAGGCCTCGGCCGAGGCGACCGTGCCGAGCAGGGCGGCGGCGGCGAGGACGGATGCGATTTTCGATTTCATTCAAGACCTCCGTAATAGGCATGCCGTTCGGCAATGATGATGCCTCACGACGGCGCAAGTAGCGCGCGGCCGGCTGGAGACAGGGGCGCGGCGCAAATTCACTTTCTCTCGAGGTTAACGGCGGCGCGCGCGATCTCTTAGCGAAGCGTCACATCGGCGTCGTATTGTGCGGTCGCGCACGGCGGCGCCTCGAAAAAGCGCGTTTCCTTCCGCCCATGGAGAGGCGTCGCGCGACAGTCCGGCTCGACTCGGAAACAAGCGGCGGCGTAAGCTCGAGCGTTGCAAGTCGCGGCGCGTCGCGGCGGAGGATGTCATGTTGCGCATGATCGGGGCTTTGCTTCTGAAGATCGCAATCGCTTTCGGCGTGTCCTGCCTGTCGCTCGGCGCCTTCGTCTCCTATGCGGCGTCGGAGCCCGCGCCCGCCGCCAAGACGCGAGTGGAGCCGGCGCGCGTCGAGCAGCACGCCGCCCCCGGCCGATTTTCTGCGAGCGAGGCGCCGGCCGATCGCGACGGCTTCGCGCTTTTGACCATTCCGGCGCCCGGCCGCTACGCAATCGCCGCGCATAGCGCCTCGGGCGTGGCCATTGGGCTCGTCGATATGATCGCCGGCCCCGGCGAGACGGCGGGCGCCGCGGGCCAGCGCGACGGGCGGCTCGATCTGCTGCTCGACGCGGGCGTCTACAAGCTGCGGCTCTTCGGCGCGAAAGGCGCGGCCGGCAAGGCGCGCCTCACCGCCGAGGCGTTTCAGGAGCAGGGCGCGCGCGAGGCGCTGGCGCCGGGCAAGACATTTTCCGCCGAGCTCGGCGATCTCGCCCAGCGGAGCTATTCGCTCGAGGTCGGCGCCTCGGGCCGCGTCGGCGTGGAGGCGCTGGGCCGCGCATTGCGCGATCTGCGTTTGTGGAAGGCGAGCGGCGAGCTCGTCGATCTTTCGCCCGCGCGCGCGACGATCGAGACCAAGCCCGGCCGTCAGATGACCCGGCTGCGGCTGGAAGGCGCGGTCGAGCCCGGCCGCTATGTCGCGATCGCCTATGGCGGCGAGCCTATCGTCTGGCCGGAGGGCGGCGCGGCGCAGCCGTTTCTCCTGCATCTCCTCGAGCCCGCTTCGCTGGCCGCGGGCGTCGCCAATGGCGTCATCGGCGCTTTCGGCTCGGCGCGCTTCGAGGCGCCGGCGAGCTATGACACATTCCGCCTGGAACTGCCCAAGCCCGTCGCCGCCCGCCTCGAGGCGCGCCGCGGCGCCGGCGTTCCGGCTTCCGCCGCGATCGACAAGACGAGCCGCGAGCCGGTCGCGATCGTCTCGCTCGGCGGCGACGGCAAGACTTTGGGCCTCGTCGAAGTCTCCGGCCTCGAGGGGCAGGCCTTCTCGCTGCGGGCGATACGCCGGGCGAGCCGCGCGCCGATCGAGACGGACGGACCCAATCTCGTCGCCATGGATGTGGCCGGCGAGGGCGTCGACGAGGTCCCCGCCACCGCGCTGCTGGCGCGCACGGAAAATGGCAAGACGCGCGTGCTGGCGTCGGACCTTCCCAAGATCGGCGGCGGCCGCGCCTATCGCGGCAAGTTCAATCTGCGCGGGCCGACCACTCTGCTGTTCGAGGCGACCGACAGCGGCCCCGTGACGATCTCGGCGCAGGGGCCGCGGCTGCGCGCCCTCATCGAGCCCGCTTTCGGCGCCGCCGCGCCGCGCGCCGATGGCCGCCTGCCGAGCCGCTATGATCTTCAGGCGGGCTTTTATGTTCTCTCGCTCGAGCCGCTGGAGGGCGCCGTCGGAATCGTCGATCTGACGCTCGGCCCGCCCGGCCTTTCGCCGGAGCTTCCTGCGCGCCCGCCCGCCCGCGCGGCGATCTCCTTCGGCGAGCAGAGGCTCGACCGCGCTGCCTCGCATTTCATTCTCGCCAATAGCGCGCCGGGCCTGCTGACGGGCCCGCGCGTCATCGCTCTGCCGGCCGATCTCGAGAAGGGCGCCGCGCCTTTGTGGCGGCCGGCCGCGACGGAATATCTTCTGCCGGTGCGCACGCCGCGCGGCGGCAGGATTCTCGTCGTCGACGACAAGGGCGTGAGCGCGCCCGCGCAGATCACGGAAGAAAAAATCGAGAACGACAATCGCTTCGCGACCATTCGGCTGCCGGCGCGAGCGGAACCGGGCGCGCTCGCCCTCGTCTATGCGCGTGATGTGGAGGCGGCCGCCGCAGAGGCGGTAAAGGAGCGTCCGCCGGCGACGATTTCCGCCGCCAAGCCCGCCTGGCTGGATCTTTCCCGCGACGAGACGCGGGAGTTCCGTTTCGATGTGGCCGAAGGCGGGCTCTATCGCGTCGAGACCTTGGGCCGATTGCAGACGCGCCTCACGCTCGGCGCCGCGCTGGCGCCGCATCTCGGCGAGGGCGAGAACAATGGTCCCGGCCATAATGCGCTGGTGACGAGCTATTTGCGCGCCGGCGCCTATCGCGCCGCCGTCACCGCGCGCGAATCCGCCGGCCATCTCGGCCTTTCGGTGAAGAGCGTGGCGATGACGACGACGGCGCCCATCGTCGGCGAAGGCGCCGCGCGCGCCGCGCTGGACGGCGGCCACGGGGCGGTCGTGCCGATCGATATTCCCGAGGACGGACTCTATCGGCTCGATCTCGCCGGGCTCGGCAAGGAATGGAGGGCGCGGCTCGAGGAGGCGGACGGCTGGCCGCTCGCCGCGCCCGGCCCGTTGACGCGTCTCACTCGCCGTTTCGAGAAGGGAAGCTATCGCCTCGTCGTGCTGCCGGAGGATGTCGAAGGGCGCTTCGTCGCGCGTCTGCGCAGAATCGTGACGCCGGCGCCGCTCGAGGGCCATGGCCCGCATGCTTTGCCTTTCGACGCGCCGCAGAAGCTGCAATGGCGTGAACCTCTCGCCAAGAGCGCGCCGCGGGACCCGGATGTGTGGAGCTTCGCGCTCGCCGGCGACTCGGACATTGCGCTGGATGTGAGCGACGGCATGGTCGCGGAGATTTTCGACGGGGCGCGCAAGAGCGTCGGCAAATTCGCCGGCGGCCGCAAATTTTCCGGCAGGCTCGCCGCCGGCGCCTATCGCGTCGAGGCGCGCAGCCTCGCCCATGACGATCGTCTGGATTACCGCATCGCGCTCACATCGACGCAATTGCAGCCGGGCGCGCCGCGCTTCGTCGATCTGCCCGCCGCTCTGCCTTTCTCCATCGCGCGCGATGGCGTCGTCGACATTGCGAGCTTCGGCGACAAGGAGCTGATCGGCGCGCTCGAGGATGAGAATGGCGCCGTGATCGAGCGGCTCGAGGGCCGCGCGGAAGATTGGAATGTCTCGCTCTCCCGCCGCCTGCCCGCCGGCGCCTATCGCCTGCGGTTCGATGAGCTGAAGGGCGCGCCGCAACCCGCCGCCGCCGAGGAGCAGAATGACGAAGGCGAAGGCGCCGCCGTGGAAGGCGAGGAGGTCGCGCAGGAGACGGAGGAGCCGGCCGAGCCCGAGGGCGTCGAGGTGAGCCTCGCTCTGCCCGTCTCGGCGCCGGCCGAGGCGCTGACATTCGCCGGCGTGAAGACCATCGCCGGCCCCGGCGCGCATGAGCTGGCGCTGCCCGCCGCGTCGGAGGGGCGGCTGATGATCGTCGCCGCGCAATCGCCGCGCGAGACGGCGCTGTCGATCGAGAAGCGCGAGGCCGACGGACGTTGGCGAGTCATCGGCCGCGAGCGCGGCCTTACGCCCGTCGCCGCCTGGCCGGCGGAGAGCGGCGAATGGCGCGCCAGCGTCTGGACCATCGGCGGCGCGGACGCTCCCGTCACGCTCGCCGCGCGCAGCCTCACGCGCACGCCGCGCGGCTTCGGCGACATAGCGCTGGAGCCGGCGCCGATCGAAGGGCTCGCGACAAAGATCTGCGTCGGCCTCGTCGCCGCGCCGTCTTCGACTCTGGTCGCGATCGGCGCCGCGCCGGCCTCGCTCGTCGCGGGCTCGGCGGCGGGGCGCGTGCTCGCCCCGGCTTCGGCCGGCGCGCTGGCGCCGCAATCGGAGAGCCTGTGGCTGCTCTCGCAGGGCGATTGCGCCGCCAAGGCGCGCGTCGTCGCCTTCGCGCCCAGCGGCGCTGAAATACCGCTCACGCTCGGCGAGAATGAGCGCGCCATTCTGCCCGCGGCCGCGCCGCCCTCCGGCAAGGCGCGGCTGTGGCTCGCGCGTTCGGCCTTCGGCCAGCCGGGCGTCTCGGCGGGACGCGGCTTCGCCGTCGCGCCGGGCGCCGCTCTGGCGCTCGCCGGCAAGGAGCCGCCGCGTCTGTGGAACGCCGGCGACGCCCAATCCTTGCGTCTGACGGCGCGCGCGATCGATGTCGCGCTCGCCGCGCCTCTTCGCGCCGGCGCGCAATTCTCCGGCGTCATTCCGCCCCTCACGGCGCAGCCTGTCGCCTTCGACGGCGCCGGCGCTCTGGCGCTCGATCTTCCGAGCGGCCTCGCCGCTTTCTCCGCGCCGGAGGAGCCGCGCGCCTTCGCCGCTTTCGCCGATGGCGCGCCGCTCTCGCGTCGCCTCGAGGGCGCCCGTGCGCTATGGCTCGTCAATCTCACCGACGCGCCCGCGCCCGCGCGCGTCGCCTCCTCGTCCGAGCGCCATGAGCCGATCACGGCGAGCAAAGCGATCAAGCGCTTCTACGGCGCCGCCGGCGAGACGGCGCATCTCGTCGAGGCGCAGGCGGGCGATCGGCTGGTCACCGCCGGTGGAGAGGCCGTGTTCCTCGGCGTCGATGGACGCGTGCTGCGCGGCCGCTCGCTCACGCTCGCCGGTCCGGGCGAGGCGACCATCGCCCATGCGCCGGGCCTCGTCGCCGCCTGGATCGAGCGCGCTGGAAAATCGCCCTGGCCCGCCGCCGCGCCGCGCGACGTGACCGCGCCTTTCGCCGCGACGCTCGGTGGAGAAGCGCAGGCATTCGCGCTCGATGTCAGGGCGCCAGTCGTCGTCGACATTCGCACGAGCGCGCCGGCGATTCTCGCCTTCACGCGGAATGGCGCGCGCGAGGTCGAGACATTCCCCGCTGGCGTGGAGCTGCATCGCTACGCCGCGCCGGGCCGCGCGCTCATCGAGATTTTTTCGCCGCATGACGGCGCGCTCTCCGGCGCGCTGAGCATTGCGACGACGCCGGTCATTCCGGTGACAGAGGGCGTCAATGATCCGATCGCGCTCGGCCCCGCCGGCGTGGCGCTCTTCACCTTCGAGGCGGCGAAGGCGGGCGAGATCGGCCTCGGCCTGCGCGCGGAGCCGGATCGCGCCGCTCTGCGTCTCCTCGACGCCGCCGGCAAAACTCTCGGCGAAGGCGCCGCGCAGATAATACGCCTCGAGCCCGGCCGCTATTTCGTGGAGGCGCGCGCGCCCACTGACGCGCCAGCGACGATCGTGCGCCTCGCTCTACGCGGCCTCGCGCCGCCGCCCTCCGGCCCGCCGCAGGAAGTGGCGGCGGAGTTTTTGGAAAAGGCCGGAAGGAAGAGCGGCAGATGAGCTTTCCGCATTCGACAAACGCCCTCAGTCCCATTCGAGGCTCGGCGATGAAACGCATTCTTTTTCTTTTCTCGAGTCTCACCGCCGTCATCGCGAGCGGAGCGAAGCGATCCAGAGTCGCAGGGCGACCCCTGGATCGCTTCGTCGCTTCGCTCCTCGCGATGACGGGCGTCCTTTGCAGAGGCGCTCTGTCGCGCGCGTTCCTCGCTCTGCTTCTTCTCTCTGGTCTCTCCGTCTCCGCGCCGCTGCGCGCCGAGCCGGCGTCCTTCGATCAATTGCGCCGCGCCGATGGCGCGCGCATCGTGCCGGACAAATTTCTGCGCAGCTTCGATCCCATCACCATTTTCTTCGATCGTGACATCGGCCCCAAGACCGGCGGACCGGAAGACGCGCATGAGAAATTCGCCAAGCTCTCCGGCGAGCCCGCCGGCGAATGGCGCTGGATCGGCGCGCGCGCGCTGCAATTTCGTCCGGCCGAGCCGTGGAAGCCGCTGCAGCGCGTCGACATAGAGGCGGGCGCCGCGGCGATGCGGCTCGTCGCGCTGCTGCCGACGCCCTCTTCCACCAATCCGACCGAGAGCGCCGATCCGATCGCCGATCTCGAGCAGATCACGCTCACTTTTCCCGAGCCCGTGGACGTCGCCGCGCTGGCGCGGCTGCTGACGATCGAATTGCGTCCCGCGCCCGGAATCTCGCCGCTCGGCGGACAATTGCTGACGCCGAAGGACTATGACATTCGCCCGCTCGAGCGCGCCGATCGCAACGCCGCGCAGAGCGTCGCCATACGCCTGCGCGAGTCGATCCGTGACGGGCGCGTCGCGATCTTGCGCTTGAAGCTCGCCGACGAGCCCGGCCTCGACGATGAGATATTCGAATTGCGCGCGCGTTCCGCCGCGCCTTTCGCCGTCACCGAGGCGAGCTGCGGCCGCGGCTGGAGCGACGACAAGCAGGACGGCGTGCTGCGCTGCACCTTCGGCTACGCCGTCCCGCCGGCGTCGACTTCATCGGAGGGCGAGGAAGACTCCGCGCCCGTCTCCAATTACCAGCCCGCAAATCGGCGCCGGCTGACATTGAGCTTCACCGAGCAGCCGGGCGAGATCGATATTTTGCGCGCGCGCGAGGCGCTGCGCATCTCGCCGCCGGTCGACGATCTCTCTGTCGAGATCGACCACAAGCGCCTCAATGTCTACGGCAAGTTTCTATCCGATCGCGTCTATGAGCTGGCGCTCGCGCCGGGCGCTCTGAACGACGTCAGAAAGCGCGCGCTCGCCTCGCGCTTCGCGCTGCGCTTCGCTTTCGATCGCGACCGGCCAGCGCTCGCATGGGACGCCGCGCAAGGGCTTGTCGAGCGTTTCGGACCGCAATTGCTGCCGCTGCGCGGACGCGGCTACGACCGCGCCGACATTCGCATTCATGCGATCGATCCGCTCGCGCGCGACTTCTGGCCTTTCCCCAAGAGCGGCGTCGAGACGCAGGACAGCGCCGCGCCGCCGCTGCCCGGCAATGAGCCCGCGCATTGGGCGGAGACGGATGCGCCGGAGGCCGAGGCGATCGCCGCGCGCATAAAGGCGCTGGGCTCGCCCGCTGTTTCCGCGCTGCTCGATCTGCCGATCCGCCGCAATGGCGCCGACGCGAAATTCGGCCTCGATCTCGCGAGCGAATTCGCCAAGATCGCCGGCGCCGGACAGCCGGGAACCTATCTCATCGGCCTGCGCGCCGTGGATGAGAAGAAGCGCCATTGGCTGCGCGCGCAAGTGACCGATCTGTCGCTGAGCGCGATAGAGGAGCGCGCGCGCGTCCGCTTCGTCGTCACCTCGCTCGCTACCGCGCAGCCCGTCTCCGGCGCAGAGGTGCGGCTCGAAGGCGTGAAGGGCGAGAAATTCGTCACGCTCGCGCGCGGGACCACCGACAATTCCGGCTTCTTCGCCTTCGATCCCGGCAAGCGCGCGGAGGCCGACGTGCGCCGCATCGTCGTGACCAAGGGCCTCGACACGCTCCTATTGGACGCCAATGACGGCCCCTCCGAATATGCGCGCGAGAATTGGACGAAGCCGGACGGCGCTTGGCTCGCCTGGACCACGAATCCGCAGGAGCCGCGCAAGGAAGAGCCGCGCACGCTCTGCCATGTCTTCGCCGAGCGGCCGATCTATCGGCCCGAGGAGGCAGTGCATGTAAAGGGCTTCGTGCGCGCCTATCGCGATGGCGCTCTCTCCATTGCGAAAGCCGGCGGAACGCTGGTCGTTTCCGGCCCCGGCAATCAGGAATGGCGCATTCCGGTGAAGCTCGACGCGGCGGGGAGCTTCTATCACAAATTCGACGCGCAGACGCCGGCGACCGGCGATTATTCGCTGCGTTTCGAGCCCGATGGCGCAAAGCCGAAGAAGAGCGAGACGAAAGGCGAAGACGCCGAGCCGAGCGAGAGCGCGGAGGCCGAGGGCGACGCGCCGCAGACCGCCTCTTGCGGACAGTTTTCGTTCAAGAAAGAGGCCTATCGGCTACCGACATTCGAGGTGGCGCTGAACGCGCCGCAGATCGTTCCGCTCGACGGCGAGTTCAATGTCGATCTCATCGCGCGCTATTTCGCCGGCGGTCTCGTCGCGGAACGGCCGGTGAAATGGCGCGCCGTGCAGTTTCCGCATGTGTTTCAGCCGCCGGGACGCGAAGGCTTTCTCTTCTCGAGCGACGCGCGCTTCTCCGGCGAAGGCAAGTTCAAATCCTCGCCGGTGCTGGAGCGCGACGCGCGCACAGACGCCGGCGGCGCCTCGCGCATGACCTTCGATACGACGATCGAGCCGACCGCGCAGCCGCGCCGCTATTCGATCGAGGCGACCGTCACCGGCGATGATGGAATAGAGGTGCGCAATGTGCAGAATGTCATCGCCGTTCCGCCTTTCACGCTCGGCGTGAAGCTGCCGCGCTATGTGGAGCGGCCCGGCGCGGTGACGCCGGAATTTCTCGCGCTCGACGGCAAGGGCGAGGCGGTGGAAGGACTTCCCGTCACCATGCGCTTCATCAAGCGCAATTGGGCGTCGACTCTGCAAGCGTCCGATTTTGCGCAGGGCGCGGCGAAATATGTGACGCAGGTGATCGAGGAGACGCTCCTCGAGCGCAGACTGACGAGCGCGAAAGAGGCGCAGAAAATCGAGCTGGAGGCGCGCGAGGCCGGCGTCTATGTCGTGCAGCTGGAAGCCTATGATCGCATCGGCCGCCGTCAGCAGGTGAGCGTCGATTTCTTCGTCGGCGGCAATACGCCCGTGACCTTCCAGCGTCCTCCGGCCTCCACTGCGACCATCACGACCGACAAGCAAGCCTATGCGCCGGGGGAGACGGCGACGCTCATCGTTCAATCGCCGTTCCAGAACGCCAAGGCGCTCGCCATCGTCGAGCAGCCCAATGGCGTGTTCGATTATCAGCTCATCGACATCGCCAATGGCTTCGGGCGCTACACGCTCGCGCTGCGCAAGGAGCAGACGCCGAAGCTCGCCGTGCATTTCCTCATCATGCGCGGACGCTTGAAGGACAGCGCGCCGGCGCCGGCCTCCAATATCGACCAGGGCAAGCCGGTGACGATCGCCGCGACCAAATGGATCGAGGTCACGCCGGTCAAGAATATCGTGACCGCGAAGCTCGATTATCCCGCGAAGGCGCGGCCCGGGCAGGAGGTGGAGGTCACGCTGCGCTTGTCCGATGATCTCGGCAAGCCGCTCGCCGGAGAAGCGACATTCTGGATGGTGGATCAGGCGGTGCTGTCGCTCGCCAAGGAACGGCCGCTCGATCCGCTGCCGGATTTCATCGTCGAGCGCGAGACGAAGCTCGCCGCGCGCGACACGCGCAATCTCGCCTTCGGCAAGATTCCGCTGGAGGAGATTCCCGGCGGTGACGCCGGCCTCGACGAATGGGGCGCGGAAACCAATGTCAGCGTGCGCAAGAATTTCACGCCCGTGCCGATCTATCTGCCGAGCGTGAAAGTGGGCGCCGATGGAATCGCCAAAATCAAGGTGAAGCTGCCCGACTCGCTCACCGTGTTCAAGCTGCGCGCCAAAGCGGCGAGCGGCGCCGATCGCTTCGGCTATGCGACCGGCGAGATGCTCATTCGTCAGGAGCTCGTCGCGCAGCCCGTGCTGCCGCGCTTTCTGCGGCCGGGCGATGCGCTCGATGTGTCCGTGCTCGCGCGCATCGTCGAAGGGCCCGGCGGCGGCGGCAGAGCCTCGATCGCCGCGGAAGGGCTGACGTTGGCGAGCAATGCGCCGCAGGCTTTCAGCTGGATCGCGAGCAAGCCCGCGCGCATAGACGTTCGCGCGAGCGTGCCGGAGCCGGCGCCCGGCAAGGAGAGCGTGACGCTGAATTTTCGCGTGGAGCGCGACGCCGACCATGCGCGCGATGCGGTGGAGATCGAATTGCCGATCAGGCCGGATCGTCTGCCGGTGCGACGCTATGAGATCGTCGAGATCGCGCCCGGCGAGAGCAAGGCCCTCGTGGCCGCGACCGACGCCGCGCGGCCCGGCTCCTTCCGCCGTGACGTGACGATCGCCGGCGATCCCGCTCTGGTGCGGCTCGTCGCGGGATTGAACGCGCTCGTCGAATATCCTTACGGCTGCACCGAGCAGCGCCTCTCGCTCGCGCGCTCGGCGCTGGCGCTCAAGAATTTCACGCCGATTCTCTCAGCCGCAGGGCTAGAGAGTCGTCTTTCCAGCGATGTGCGCAACACGATCCGCGCGATCGATCAAGCCGTCGACGCCGATGGGCTCGTCGCCTTCTGGCCGCGCGCGCGCGGAAATGTGTCGCTCACCGCCTGGGCCTATTCTTTCCTCGTCGGCGCAGAGCGCGCGGGCGAGCCGATCGACAAGCCGCTCGCCGATCGTCTCGCCAATGTGCTGAAGCTGTCGCTGCGCTCGGATTATCCGCGCCTGCTCTCCGGCGAGGAATTGCGTGAGCGTGTCGAGGCGCTGATCGCGCTCGCCGACGGCGGCAAGCTCGACGAATCCTATGTGGCCGAGCTGTCGCGCCATGCCGATTTCATGGCCAATGCCAGCGTGGCGGAGCTGACGCGCGCCGCCGTGCGCGCGCAATCTGGCGATCGGCGCATCGTCGATTCCTTGCTCGATTCGCTGTGGAGCCGCGTGAAGATTCTCTCGCGCAATGGCGCGCAATATTATGCGGGCCAGGCGGCGGACGGCGGCAATCCGGTGATCCTCCCCTCCGAGACGCGCTCGCTCGCGGAGATGCTGCGCGCCGTCACGGTCGCTTCACCGTCCGACCCGCGCGCGGGGCTGTTGCGCGACGCATTGTTGCGATTGGGCGAGGGCGACGGCTGGGGCTCGACCAACGCCACCGCCGCGGCGATCGACGCGCTGGCGGAAGTGTGGCGGCGTCCGCAATCGCCTCTGCAGATCGAGCTCTCGCAGGAGGGCGCGCCGCCGCGCCTGCTGACGCTGGACGCCAATAATCCCATCCTGCGCGAGAGCGGCGCGGCGCCTTCGGCGTTGACGATCGTCAATCGTGGAACGGCGCCGATCGTGGCGCTGGTCGAGACGCGCTACGAGCCGAAAGAGAGCGGCGCGAAAGCTCTGCCGGTGAGCGAAGGCTTCGCGCTGACGCGCGACATTCTGCGCGTCGGCAAGGCGGATGCGCCTTTGGAAAAAATCGCGGCGGAGAATGGCGTCGTTAAGCTCGCCATCGGCGATGTGATCGAGGAGACGGCGGAGCTCGTCAATCCGCAGGATCGCACCCATGTCGCGATCTCGCTGCCGCTGCCGGCCGGCTTCGAGCCTTTGAATCCCAATCTCGCGACGGCGCCCGCGGAGGCGCAGCCGTCGATCGCGCCGACTTTGGCGCCGACCAGCGTCTCCTTCGGCGACGATCGCGTGTTCTACGCTTACGACCGATTGCCGAAGGGAAGTTACCGCTTCGCCTTTCGCGCCAAGGCGCAGACGGCGGGCGCCTTCACCGAGCCGCCGGGCGTCGTCGAGACGATGTATAAGAAGGGCCTGCAAGCGCAGAGCGCCGGCAAGCGCGTGGAAATCGCGCAGTGAGGAAGCAGCGCGGATTCCTTCTCCCGCTTGCGGGAGAAGGTGGCGAACGTAGTGAGCCGGATGAGGGCTCTCGCGGCCACCCGGACCCTCATCCGTCGCGCATTCGCGCGACACCTTCTCCCACGAGTGGGAGAAGGAGGAGGCCCGCGCTCTGGTTGCTATTCTTTATCATCGCGCTTCTTCCGACCGCCCTCCTCGCCCATGCCGCCCTTTCCCGCGCGCAGCTCGTCGCGCCGCGGCCGACGCCGATGGTCTATGATCGCAACGGCGCTTTTCTCACGCAGATCGGCGCGCGCGACGCGGCGCGGATCGACTATGGCTATTGGCCGCTGCGTGAAATTCCGCCGCGTGTCGCGCTCGCGACGCTCGCGCTCGAGGATCGGCGCTTCGCCTCGCATATGGGCGTCGATGCGCGGGCTCTGCTGCGCGCGGCGTGGCGCAATCTCGTCGGAGGCAAGCGTCGCGAGGGAGCCTCCACCATCGCCATGCAGGTCGCGCGCATGCAAAATCCCGCGCCGCGCAGCTTTGCGGCCAAGATCACGGAGGCGGCGACGGGGATCGCGCTCGCCTCGCGCCATGGCCATCAGGCGGTGCTCGCGCATTATCTGCGGCTCGCGCCCTATGGCAATGGCAGCCATGGAATCGCCCATGCCGCGCGCTTTTACTTCGACAAGCCGGTCGAGGATCTCTCGCTCGCGGAGATCGCTCTGCTGGCCGCTGTTCCGCAATCGCCCGGCCGCATGAATCTCTTTCGCGAGAGCGGGCTCGTGCTCGCGCGGGCGCGCGCCGCTCGCGCGCTGGCTTTTCTGTCGCGCGAGGCGCTCGTCGAGCCCGCGCAGATCGCGCTCGCGACACAGCAGCTCGCGAGCTTGCGTCCTGTCGGCGCGGCGCGGCGGCCGGATGCGCTGCATCTCTCGCTGCGCTATGAGGCGCTGGCGCGAGAAGGCCTCATAGCGCCCGCCTCGCCGTATGATCCGCGCATCGGCGCGACCATCGATCTCTCATTGCAGGACAAGCTCGCGCATCTTGCGCGGCGTTATCTCTCGCTCTGGCGCTCCGCCGGCGCGCGGCAGGTCGCGCTTATGGTGGTGGAGCGCGGCGCGGGCGCCGTGCTCGCGGATATAGGCTCCTCCGATTATCGCGACTGGCGCGACGGCGCCATCGATTTCACACGCGCGCTGCGCTCGCCGGGCTCGACGCTGAAGCCTTTCGTCTATGCGCTCGCATTCGAGCGCGGCGCTCTGGAGCCCACCGATCTCCTCGCCGACGTTCCAGAGGGCGCATCCGGCGTCAACAATGCCGATGGCGCGTTTCTCGGGCCGATGCTGCCGCGCCAGGCGCTCGCCAATTCGCGCAATGTGCCGGCGACCAATCTCATGCGCCGCGTCGGGCTCGAGGCGAATTTTCAATTTCTGCACGATCTCGGCCTGCATGATCTCGAGGCCCCGGCCGAATCCTTCGGCCTCTCCATGGCGATCGGCGCATTGCCGACCAGGCTTGAGCATCTGATGCGCGCCTATGGCGCGCTCGCGGAAGATGGCGTGCTCTCCGATCTCGTCTTTGCGAAAGAGCAGCGACGGCGCCGCTCCATTCGCGTGATGTCGAGCGACACGGCGCGGCTCGTCACCTCCATGCTGGCCGATCCGCTCGCGCGCCTGCCAAGCTTTCCGCGCTATGGGCCGCTCGAATATCCTTTCGCCGTGGCGGTGAAGACCGGCACCTCGCAGGCCTATCGCGACGCCTGGACCATCGCCTATTCGCGCAAGGCCATTGTCGGCGTATGGATCGGGCGGGGCGACGCCGGCGCGATGAATCGGCTGAGCGGCGCCGCATCCAGCGCGCGGCTCGCGCATGCGGCGTTGACGCTCATCCATGGCGCGAAGGCCGGCGAGATAGAGACGGAATCCTTTCCGCCGCCGCAGGGGCGCGTTCCGGTGGAAATGTGCCTCGCCGGCGGCCGCAGCGACGGCCGCTGCGGCGAGACGCTGGTCGAATGGGTGCGGCCCGAGAAGGCGCCGCCGACGCGCGGCGCAATGGAGCTCGCCGCGCGGCCGGCGTCGCGCGACGAGGCTGTCGAGCTCGCCATCACGACGCCCGAGCATAAAACGCATGTCTGGCGCAATCCAGAGCTGCCGCCGGAGCTCAATCGTCTCGCATTGCGCGCATCGGCGCCGGGCTCCGTGGAGCAGATACTCTGGATGGTGGACGGCCGGCCGTTTCGGCTCGCCGACGCCGATGAGCCCGTCTATTGGCCCATGCAGCCGGGAACGCACCGCATTCAAGCGCGCCTGCCGCTGCGCCCCGGCGCGTCCCATATCGTGGAAGTGACGATCGAATGACAGGCGTCCGGCTTTTTCACGAAGGAAGTGAGAGGTTTACCCCGGGAGGCTTTTTTATTAAGAGGCGTGCTGCGTGAGATTTCGGGTCGGTGGAAACGGGCATGGCGGACGATACGGCGGCGACGATTGCGACCGATGCCCGGACGGCTGTGTCCCGCGATATACGCAAGACCGCTCTCGATCCGAATTTCTGGTATCCCGTCGCGCGCAGCGAGGATGTGCGCAAAGGCAAGACGCATCGCTGCTCTTTCGCCGGCGATCCGATCGTGCTGGCGCGCGGGCGTCGCGGCGTGTTCGCGCTGGAGGATCGTTGCGCGCATCGGCAAGTGCCGCTCAGCGCCGGCGTGGTCGAGGAGGAGACGATACGCTGCGGCTATCATGGCTGGGCCTATGACGCGAGCGGCGCCTGCGTGTCGCTGCCCTATGCGGCCGATTGCAGCCGCGCCGCGACCGGCGTGCGCAGCTATCCGTGCCGCGAGGCCTATGGGCTCGTCTTCGTCTTTCCGGGCGACGCCGCGCGCGCGGAGCTGACGCCTTTCCCCGATGTGCCTTCGGCGACCGACAGCCGTTACAAAATCCGCTATCTGAACCGCCGCGCCGGCTGCCACTACAGCTTCATGCACGAGAATCTGATGGATATGAATCATCAGTTTCTGCATCGCCGGCTGATGGGCGGAATCAAGACCTATTTTCTCGGCAGCCGCAGGGGCGACGCCTGGGCGGAGGCGACCTACAGCTTTCGCCGCGTCAGCGGCCGGCAGCCCTTCGGCGAGAATTTCATTCTCAATCGCGGCAAATGGCGCTTGAAGCGCGCGCCGCTTTCGGCCGAGGCGCTGGCGACGCCGCCGGGCGATCGAATGGTGATCCGCACCGACTATCCCTATCAGACGCTGAAATTCTTTACCGCGGGCGCGCGCGAGCCGGCGCTCGATCTGTGGAACTGCTATATTCCGGTCGATCGCGGGCAGAAGATCAATCACACTTTCGGCATGATCATGATCAAGCGGCCGGCGAAGCATTCCTTCCTGCTCGATCTCTTCTGGCCCGCGATCGTCTGGTTCACCAATGGCATTTTCGCGGAAGATCGCTGGATTTGCGAATTGGAGCAGGCGGCTTTCGACGCGCAGGGCGAGGATCGCAATCAGGAGATATTTCCGGCGATCCTCGATCTGCGCAGCGTGCTCGTCGAGAATGGCCTGCCATTGCCCGATCGCGGATAGGGCGTCACGCGCGCAGCGGCAGATGCGACATTCGCAAGAAGGCGGAGACGAGCTTCACCATCAAGCCGACGAAGCCGGAGCCGCCATAAAAGCCGGTCTTGTTGAGCTGCACATAGACATAGGCCGGTCGGTCGGAGCGATTGGTCAATTCGCACACCAGGAAGCCTTCGCGCGCGCGCATCGATTCGAATAAAATGCCCGTCGCCTCGGCGAACTCGCGCAAGCGCGTGCGCACGGGCTTGGTCGCGAAGGCGATCGGCCCATCGTCGCTCGTCTCCGCGTCGTCGGGATGGCGCAGGCTCGTCGGGCGCAGCTTGGAGTCGATATTCTCTGTCGCGGCGATGACATTGCCGAGCGCGAAATCACGGCTCTCGCCGGGCGCGAGGCGCTCGCACCACACCATCGTGCGGCCGGAAAGGCAGAGAATCGCCTGCCGTTCCGCGTCGTCCGTCTCTTCCGCGCGATAGACATAGGGCGCGCGCGCCCAGCTCATCGTGGCGGCGTCGCAGGGCGTCGAGCGTATCGCCACCTCGGCCGAGGAGCAGAGATAGGCGGGCTGCAGAAACTTCAGCGGCGGCGCGCCGTCGCGCGCGAGTTCCGAGAGATCGATCTTCTCGACGACATTGCCGTCGCCGGCGGAAAGGAGAATTTGCCGCTGATCGGCGAGGGTGGTGACGCGGTTGAGCCGCACGTCGCCGCCGCCGCAGAAGATTTGCAGAAAGGCGCTGCCCTCATTGGCGAAAAAGGAGCGCGGCGGAATTTCGTGCGGGCTCTGGCGCGGAATTGTCCTCACGCCCGGCCAGCGGCAGACGGAGCGATTGGGACGATCGAAGAAGCAGGTGTTCGGCCCCAGCGTGACGACGAGGCCTTCCTGTCCTTCCAGCAAGCGAAAATCGCTCTCGCCTTCGACGAGGACGGGACGATCGCGGCTGAAGAAAGGATTGCGCGCGATGGTGCGCAGGCCGAGATCGAGGAAAAATGTCGGCGATAGATACATGTGTGAAATCCCCTCGGCGGAGCGCCGCCGGATCGGGTCCAGCGCGAGCGTTGCGTCAGAAGAAAGCGTCCCAGTATGGATAGAGCCGATGACATTCGGATCAAGCTTTGGCGGCCAAACGAGGCCGAAGCGTCAGTAGCCCGTCATCTCGAGATAGCCGACGCCGTTCTGCGCGCCGGAAAATGAGATCGGCCCTTCGAAATAGCCGACGCCGACGCCCATGAAGCTCTGCGAATTGAGGGGCTTCGTCTCTATGTCGAGATGCAGGCTCGCCACGCGCAGGTGCCAGCGCAGCGGCAGCAGGCGGCCGGCGACGAGGCCCTGCTCCAGCGGCTCGAGGAAAATATCGTCACGTGTGAGCGCGCGCGTCGCGCCATCGGCCGTGATGAAGCTTCCCGAGACGAAGGGAAGCGTCTTGTCGCTGCGCAGACGAAAGAGCATCAGCTCGCCGCCGCCGTCGAGATGCAGCGAGAACCAGTCCCAGCCTTTCTGATCCGCTGCGAGCGGCCGGCTGCTCCATTCGTGATCCATCCAGGCGCGGCCCTTCACCTTGCGCTCGGCGCCGTCTATGGCGAGCGCGCCTTCGACGGTGAAGAAGGGCTGGCTGTAATAATATGAAGCCTGGCCGCTCTCCGATTTGCGGCTGAAGCCCGCCTCGCCATGCAGAGCGAGCGGCCGGTCTGCAGTGAGCGCGAGCGTGTAGCGAAAGCGCGGCGCGATGGCGGACACTTTGCCGCCGGAGAGATTGGGCTCCCGCGCGGAAAAGGACCAATTGTCGATAAAGGCGTGGAATGGCGCCGCTTCGACGCTCGCCTGTCCGACGCCGCCGCGCGCGCGCGTTTCGGCGAAGAGATGCAGCGCATCCGTGGTGACGGCGGCGTGCGCGACGAAAGCTTGCGGACTGTCCCAGCCTTCGCCGTCATGCGGCGCGCGCGCGTGACGGAACAAGGTCCATTGCGCGCCATAGGCTTTGCCGTTCTCATCCGTCAGATTGGCGGTGAGATACCACCATTCGATACGAAACTCGGGATGCGCGCCATGATCGCGTGGAAAGACGAGCGCGTGGCCCTTTTGCGGCTCGGCGAAGCCCTGCGCGTCGTCGCCGAGGCCTGCGAAGCCGGCGGCGCGCGCCGGCGCAGCCGCGCAGAGCGCCAGCGCGAGGAGAAGCGCGCGCAGCGCTTCAGCGTTCATTGGCGAAGACCGCGAGCAGCGACGCCGGCGCGATGCGCGCGAGGCGGCGAATGGGCAAGAGCGCGGCCAGCGCGGCGGTGAGCAGCGCCAGCGCGAAGACCTCGAGCCATTGCGATGGAAAAATGTGAAAGGGCAGGCGCCAGCCGAAGGCGCGCACATTGACGATGGCGACGAGATCATAAGCGAGAGCGAGGCCGAGCGGCACGGAGACGAGCGCCGTCGCCGCCGCGAAAAGCGTGACGCGCGCGAGCTCCAGCAGAGCGAGGCTGCGCCGCGAGACGCCCGCCGCCCACAGCGGCGCGAGCTGCGGGACGCGCGCCGCGGCGAGCGTGGTGAGGCTGGCGAAAAGCGCGATCGCCGAGACGACGAGCGTCAGCGCGTCGAGCGCGGCGGTGACGGCGAATGTGCGTTCGAATATGTCGGTCGAGCGCTGCTTCAGCGCCGCCTGATCGATGATGCGCGCGACGCCGGCGCTAAATTCCGCTTGCAGCGTCAGCATGATCTCCGGCGCAGTCTCGGAGCGCGCGCGCAGCATATAGTCCAGCCGGCGCGCGTCCGGCCAGCGCGACGAGAGCGCGTCGTGATCGACGCGGAGCTGGCCTTTGGCGGCGCCGTAATCGGGATAGATTCCGACGATCTCGACGCGCCAATCGCCGGTGGGCGTCGGTATCTCCAAGGTCGAGCCGAGCGCGAGGCCGAGGCGCCGCGCGAGCTGCTCGCTGACGAGCGCGGAATCGCCGCGCGCGACGTGGCCCCAAGCGTCGGCGCGCGCTTCGAGCAGCGGAAAATGCGCGCTGAAGGTTTCGTGCGGCGGCGCGCCGACGATCTCGACGGGCCAAGAGCCTCCGACGGGGAGGGAGCGAAGGGTCGTCTTCGCCTTGCACAGCGGCAGGACGGCGGCGACGTCCCTACGGGCGGCGAGCCATGTCTCGATACGGCGCGCTTGCGCGTCGCTCGCGGCCTCGAAATAGATTTCCGCGACGAGGCGCTGGTCGAGCCATTGCACGAATGTGCGGCGGAATCCCTCCACCATGGAGCCGACGCCTATATTGGTGGAGAGCGCGAGCAGCAGCGCCATCAGCGCCAGCGAGAGGCCGGGGAGCTGCTGCAGCGCATCGGCGAAGAACCATTTTGCGAGCGGTCCCTGCGCGCGTCTTTCGCCGAGCCGCAGCATTGCGGCGAGCGGCAGCGGCAATGCGAGCGCGGCGCCGAGCAGCAGCCCCGCCATGGAGGCGAAGCCCGCCTCCATTCCCTCGCCCAAGAGCAGCGCCGCCGCCGCGCCCATGAGCGCGACAATGGCGAGCGCGGATTGGCGGTAGAGCCAATGTCGCTGCGCCTCGCGCCAGGCGAAAGGTTGCGCAATGGCGAGCACCGGCAGGCGCAGAGTCTTGACGAGCCCGCTCGCTGCGGCGATCGCGGCGCCGAGCAGCGCCATGCCGACGCCGGAGAGCCACCAGGAAGGCGCGAGACCGAGCGCGCCGTCGAGCTCGGCGCCATAGAGCCCCTCGAGGCTGGCGGCCATGTTGGGCAGCAGCGCGGCGGCGATGAGATAGCCGCCGGCCATTCCCGCAGCGCCGGCGAGCAGGGCGAGCAGCGTCAGCTCCGCGACCAGCGCCAATGTGAGCGCGCGCAAGGAGGCGCCGATGGCGCGCAGCGTGCGGATGATCGGCAGGCGCTGCTCGAAGGCGAGGCCGAAAGACGCATGCGCGATGAACAGGCCCACCACATAGGCCAAAAGGCCGAAGGCGGTGAGATTGAGATGAAAGCTCTCGGTGAGCTTGGCGAGCTCCGGCGCCTCATCCGCCTCCACGCGGCGAAGAGGCTCGTCAAGGATGGATTCGAGCGGCGGCGCGCCCGCTGCGGGCTCCTCGGCGAGCAGCAGGCGCGACAGCCGCCCCGGCCGATGCAGCAGGTTTTGCGCGACGCCGATATCGACGACGATCATCCCCGGCGCGAGATCTTTGGCGATGGCGAGCGGCGGCAGCCGATCGGCTTCACTGATCGTCGGCGTCGCGCCTTCGACGAGGCCGAGCGCGCGCAATGTCTGCGGCGCGATCAGCGCGCGGCCGGGCGGTCCGAGGAAGTCATTCAGATCCTCGCCCGCCGGCAGCTTGTCGCTGGAGATTTTCGGCAGCGTCAGCGGCTCGACGCCCAGCAGGCGAATGGATTTGTCGCCGAGGCGGATCGTCCCCTCGAGAAGGGGAGACGCCTTCCAGCCGGCGCGCCGCAGAGCGATGAAAGCGTCCTGCGCGAAAAATCCGCCGCTCGCCGCAACGAGGCTCGGCGCGCCGCCGAGGCCGAGCGCGCCGGCCGCGCGATCATAGCTGCGGCGCGCTTGATCGTTCAGCGCCGCGACGCCGCTCCACAGCGCCGTCGCCACGGCGAGGCCGACGAAGAGCGCGGCGAATTGGCCGGGGCGTCGACGCCAATGGCTGGCGAGCGTGGCGAGCGCATAGAAGAATTGCCTCACGGCGCCAGCCTTCCGCCTGCGAGCGTGGCGCGGCGGTCGAGTCGCGCCGCGAGCCGCGCGCTATGCGTGACCATCAGCACCGCCGCACCCGCCGTTGCGGAGAGCTCGAGCAAAAGATCGAGCACCGCGTCGCCCGTGGCTTCGTCCAGATTGCCGGTCGGCTCATCGGCGAGCAAGAGGCGCGGACGCGGCGCCAGCGCGCGGCCGACTGCGACGCGCTGCTGCTGCCCGCCCGACAATTGCTCGGGATAGCGATCGAGCAGAGCGGCGAGGCCGAGGCGCTCGGTGAGCGCGTCGCGCCAATCGCGATCGTAGCGCCCGGCGAGCCGCGCCTGCAGCGAGAGATTGTCGCCGACGGTGAGGCTCGGCACGAGATTGAACTGCTGAAACACGACGCCGAGCGTCTTGCGGCGCAGCGCCGCGCGGCCTTCGTCGTCGAGCTTCGTCACTTCGGCGTCATCGACGTGAATGGCGCCGCCATCGGCATGGTCGAGCCCGGCGACGAGATGCAGCAGCGTGCTCTTGCCGCTGCCCGACTCGCCCATCAGCGCGAGGCTCTCGCCGGCGCTGAGCGCGAGATCGACGCCGCGCAGCACGGGCAGAGGTCCCTGCGGTCCGAGATAGGATTTGGAAAGCCCCGTCACGCGCAGCAGCGCGCTCTCTACTGCCGCATCACGCGCGGGCGCCGACATCACGCTCAAAACGCCCTCATTTCGGATCGAAGTGGAATTGAATGCCGCGCGGATGGCCGTAGGGCGGCGCTGGGAAAGGCGCGGCGCGTCGCACGGCGGCGAGCGCGGCGTTGTCGAGCTCGGCGAAGCCGCTCGAGCGATAGACCGCCTGATGGGTGAGATGCCCGCCCTCGTCGATGAAGAACACGACGACGCCGTGATTGGGCGTCGTCTTGTTGCGCAGCGACGGCGGCACATTCATATGCCGCATGATGAGGCCGAAGAGCACGGAGAGATAGGTGGTCTTCGCCGTGCCGCCGCTGACCGGCGCCGGCTTGGAGGAGCCGGAGAGCTTGAAGTCCGGCAGCGGCTCCAGCGAAGCGAGCTGATCGGCGATGGATTTGGGCTTGGGCTCCGGCGAGGCCTTGATCTCGACCTCGCCCTGCTTGTCGTCGATGCGCGCTTCCTTCTGCGGCTCGGCCTGCTCGACGATCTCGGCGTCGGCCTTGTCCTCCTCCGCCTTGGGGGCGGCCGGCGCGGGCTCGGCCTTGGCCGCCTGCTGCTTTTGCGGATCGGCGGATTTTTCCTGCGTGGGCTTGGCGGCGTGCTGCTCGTTCGGCGGCTCGCGGCGGGCGGATTTGGTCTCCTGATCCGGCGCGTCGCGATCGGCCTTCTCCTGATTCGGCGCGCGCGGCGCGTCGAAGGCCGGCTTCTCGTCGTCGACGAGCTTTTGCGGCGGCGGCGGCTTTTGCTTCTGCTTCTCCTCCGGCTTCGGCTCCTCCTTCTCGGGCTCCGGCGGCGGAGGCTCCTGCGGCGGCGGCTGCGGCGCCTCGGCGACCACCTCCAGCGGAATTTCCTGCTCGGTCGTCGGGCTCTCGCTCGACAGCAGCAATTGCTCGAGCAGAAAAGCCGCCAGGACGAGAATATGGACGAGAGCGGACAGGATGATGGGCGCGAGCCGGCGCCTCGCAGGCGCCTCGCTCGCGGGCGGCGTTGTCAGACGTTCGGCCGGGTCCGCTCTCAAGCTCATGTCAGAAGCGACATTCGAACGCCGCATTGCGGAAAAACGACGGCGAGAGCTTCGCGTTCGAGCCAGAAAAGCTCGATTCGGCGAGGAAGGACGCGCCGCCCGCCTCCGTTCCGCGAGAATCTCCGGCGACGCCGGGCGCGACGATGAAAAAGCTGCGCGTCATCGAGCCGACGATCCAGAAGAGACGAGAGAGCAATCACACGAAACCGGCCGCAGGTTCAACCCCCGATCGAGCTGGCGCGCGCGATTCGTTGCGCTGCAACAACGATAGCCGGCGCCGGGGCGCCCGTCATCTCGGGAGTATTTCCGACGTTCGTTTGGCGAAACGGCGGCGGACCTACCAGTCGACGCCGGTCCTCGCGGCCCGTTACGGGGTCCTGCGGCGGGGTCGAGAGAGCCGGGCCGGAGCCGGGTGCTCCTTTTTTTCTGTCGGGGCGGTCAGCTCGACGATCAATTCGCGAATCCAACGCTGACCCGCGTGACTATTGTTGCGCTCGTGCCAGATCAGGTCGACGGCGAATTGCTCCGTGAGCCATGCAGGCTCGATGCAGGACAGCCGGTCTTGTCGGCCGCGCAAGAGTCTTCGCGGCGCGAGCGCCACGAGGTCGCTCATCGACACGATTTCCGGGACGAAGAGGAAGGACGCCGCCGACATGACGATTTTGCGCCTATGTCCGAGCGCGGCGAGAGCGTCGTCGATCGGCGAAGCGAAGCCGCCTCCCGACGGCGAGACGATTACGTGCTCCAATGCGACGAATTGCTCGACAGTCAAGTCGGCTTCGAGACCCGGATGATCGCGTCGGCCGATGAGCACATAGGTTTCGTCGAAAAGGCGGCGGGTTCTCAGATGCGGCTGGCCGGGCTTCGGCGTCGCTATGGCCAAATCGACGTCGCCGGCCGCCAGCTGCTGATCCAACAGCGCCGGATTCAAATTGCGAACGGCGACTCTCACGCCAGGCGCCTTTTCCCGTAAGGCGAGGACGAGCGGCATGACGACTACGGCCTGAACATAATCGGTACAGGCGATGGCGATGATCAGCTCGGCGCGCGCAGGCGAGAAATCGTCATGGCTTTGCAGCGTGTCGCGCAATTGGTCCAGCGACTGGCGCAATGGCTCCATCAGCGCCAGAGCCTTGGCCGTGGGGATCATTCCGCGACGCGCGGGAATGAGCAGCGGGTCGCCGAACAGGTCTCGCAGACGGTTCAATTGGGCGCTGACGGCGGGCTGGCTGAGATGGAGCCGCGCCGCCGCTTTGGTCACATTGCGCTCGGAAATCAGGACTTCGAGCGTCGCCAGCAGATTGAGGTCGATGCGGCTGATATCCATCCTATGGATCATAGCTCAGAAAATAATCGATTTCACATATGGTTTCCCATCGCTCAAAACAGGCTCCGAACGGCGGCGGCGACAAATTTCGCCGCCGTGTGGAGAAAAATCTATGACCAAGAAGGCGCTCGTCGTTTTTGCCCATCCCGAACCGACCTCGCTGACGCGTCAGCTCGTCGACGTCACTGTCGAGACGCTGAGCGCGCGAGGTTGTGAGGTCATGCTGTCGGACCTCTATGGCATGCGCTGGAAAGCCGTGCTCGACGCCGATGATTTTCCGAGCCGCGCCGACCCGGATCGGCTGTCGTTCATTGCGGAGTCGGGTCACGCCTATTCGACCGGGCGACAGCCGGCCGATGTCGTCGCCGAGCAGGAAAAGCTCGAGCGCGCCGACGCCGTCATTCTACAATTTCCGCTCTGGTGGTTCGGCGCGCCGGCGATTTTGAAAGGCTGGATCGAGCGCGTCTACGCGTTTGGATTCGGCTATGGCTATAAGGACGGAAGCAACCGATACCGATACGGCGACGGCGCGCTGAAAGGCAAGAGAGCGCTCGTCTCGGTTTGCGCCGGGGGAGCCGCGGCGGATTACGGATTGCGCGGCGTCAATGGCCCGATAGAGCATATTCTGTTTCCGCTGACGCATGGCGCATTGTTCTATCCGGGAATGGACGTGCTCCCGACTCATGTCGTCTATGGCGCGGCCCATATCGCGACCGCTGCGGAGGCTGAAATGACGAAACAAGCTTGGCGGCGTCGAGTCGAAGGCCTCTTCGAGGATGCGCCCATTCCGTTCCGATCGCAGAATGGCGGCGATTATCTCGATCGGCGCAGGTTGAGAGACGATGTTGCGCCGAGCCTCTTCGGATTGTCGGCGCATGTCGATGAGGAGAATTGGGGATAAGCGGGGCGTGTGAATGATGCGCGCGCGGAGCGGCGGCGCGCGCCTGATCTAGCGCTCACGCCACCGATTTGACAGTTTTTAGAATTTGAACCGCACCCCGCCCTGTATCGCGCGCGGCTGGCCCGCATAGATCGAGCTGGTCCCATTCTGCGCGAGCACGAAGCCGGGATTTTGAAAGCCCGAGGTGAGCGAGTTGGAGATCACCGTCGCCGAGGCGACATAGGTCCGGTCGAACACATTGCGCACCTCGACGAAGGCGGAGATGTTCTTCAGAAAGCCGATCGAGACGTCGCGATCATAATGCAAGTTGAGATTGACGAGGCCATAGCCCGGAATGGTGAGCTGATTGCCATTGTCGATGAAATAGGAGCTCTTCAGCACATATTCCAAATAGGCGCCGACGCCTTTGAAGTCGCCTTGCGGAATGTCGTAGCCGATGCGCGTCGTCAGCTCATGCGGAGCGACGCCGGGAATCTTATAGCCGGCGCGGTCGAAGTAAGAGCTCGGCCCGCGCTGCTCGATGAAGCTCGTGAAGATCTGATTATTGTAGGCGTAATTGGCGAGCAGCCGCCAACCGTCGAAAGGCCGCCAGTCGAGCAGGAATTCCGCGCCGCGATGGACCGAGCCCGGCGCATTATAAGTGTAGTTCTTGAGGCCGTTGCCGGGCGACTGCGTCAGCATCTCGTTCTGATACCATTCGTAGAAGCCGTTGAGCGTGACTTTCAACGTCTCCGTCGGCGTCCAGTCGAAGCCGGCGTCGAAGCCCGAGTTGCGCTGCGATTTGAGGCCGGTGTTATTGCCGTCGAGCCCCTGCTGATTGACGAAGAGGAAGCCATATTGCGGCGTTCCATAGCCGCTCGAGGCGCGGGCGTAGAATTTCCACTCGCGATCGGGCCGCCATGTCACCGAGGCTTCCGGCGCGAAATTCCAATAGGTGCGATTGGCCGGCACGGCGGTCAGCGCGCCGGAGGGATAGGAGACGGAGGAGGACAGCGCGGCGACCTTGCTCATCTCGCTCGCGAGAGCGATGACGCCGGTCACATCCGGCGCCAGCTCCAGCTCCTCGCGGAAGCGCGCGCCGAGATTGGAATGCATGATCTCCTGCTTATTGGTGAGCAGCGGTCCGAGATCGCCATTGCCCCAGCCGAGCAGATTTTGCGAATAGGTGGTGAAGCGCGCGTGATTGTACCAGACGCCGAAATTGCTGGTCAGCTGCTGGCCCTGCAGCGCGCCGTGATGGGTGAGGTCGGACGATATGTTGATCGAGGGCGCGTCGCCATAAGTGACCGGCGTGTCGATCGGTTGGTAGAAATCCTTGTCGTCATAGATGAATTGCGTGCGCAGAACGGTCTGCGCGTCTATGTCGTGCTCCCAGCGCAGGCCCAGCATGTCGCGCCGGTCGTTGCGATGCCAGCCCGATTGCAGCGCGGAGACCTGCGCCGTCGCGCCATTGGTTCCGTTGAGGAAGACGGCCGTCTGTCCGCAGAGGCTGCGGCTGATCGCGGTGGAGGGCGTCGGCAGTCCGTAGCAGCCGCGCTGATAGGGATTGAAGTAGAACTGATTGAGCGACATGCGCGCCGGCACATTGCCGTAGAGCTGATTATGGACCCATTTGAAGGTGAAGCGATCGGTCGGCGTCGCCTCGTAGCTCGCCTTCAGATTCACCGTCTGCGTGTTGAAATCCGTATGGGTGGTGGAGCCTTCGCCGCGCGCGTCGCTGGCGAAGAGGGCGATGTCGAAATCGCCGTATTTCTTGCCGATGGCGGTGTAATTGGTGAGATAGCCGAAGCTGCCGGCCTCATGGCCCGTCTCCACGCCGTCGATCTCCGCGCCGGTGCGCGTGCGGAAGTTGATGGCGCCGCCATTGGCCCAATTGCCGAACAGAGCGGAGGAGGGGCCGCGATAGACGTCGACGGCCGCATAGGCGTGCGGATCGGTGGTGTCGGTGCGCGAGAATCCGTCCGGCTGCGTCATGGTGAAGCCGTCCTCGAGCAGCACGATATTGCGCAAGGCGCCGCCGATGCGCGCGCCGGAGCCGCGGATGGAAAGCGTCATGTCGCGCGGGCCATTGCCCTGCTTGAAGGAGACGCCGGGGCTGTATTCGACGAGATCGCCGATGGTGACGAGCGGCGAGGTCTTGAAATCCTCGCGCTTGACGGTGGTGAAGGTCTGTCCTGTCGGATCGCGATAGATGGGCAGCGCCTTTTTCTCGGGAGAAAATCCCGGCGCGGCGATGGTTTGTCCCGCATCGCGCGGGACGCCCTCGCCGGCGACGTCGATGGAGGGAAGCGCCTCCTGCGCCATGGCGGAGGAAAGAGACGCGACGATGAGCGCGCCGGCGGAAACGCCGCGCGAGAGAATGCTTCTGGTCATGACGAATTATCTCCTGGCGCGGCGTGAGCGCGCGCGGGTCTAAAGGGTGTGGCGGCGAAGCCGCAGCGGACCGATCAGGAGAAGGAGGGCGGCGCCCGCGAAAGCCAGGGCGTGGTCGGCAGAGCGACGCCGGCGCGACGCGTGGCGTCGGCGCGCGCCGCGAATGACGGCGTGTCGGGAGCGGCGAATTTGGCGACGCCGCACAGGATCGCGACGAAGAATGTCACATCGCGTCGTGTCGTCGCCTGCAGGCAGCAGCAGCCCGAGCCTTCGCGCCTATGGTCGGAGTCGGATGCGTGATGCGAGAGCGCGCAGATTTCCGGCTCCGCGGCGACGAGCGAAGCCTCGTCGACATAGGCCGCGCGCGCGGCGAAGCCGGGCGCGACGCTGATCGCAAGTCCGAGAAGCAGGGACAAAATCACGACGATGCGCCCGAATGTCGGGAGCCCTCTCGCGCTGAATCTCTGCCGTCGCTTCGTCATGGCTGCATAATCGGCAGCCGCCCCGAACTGTCAAGTCTCAGTCTCGGATAGAAATTCAGACGCCGTCGATGAAATAGGAACGACGCGCGCCCGATCTCGGCCGATGACGAAACTCATATTGCCGGATCGGATTGAACTTGGGCCGGCTTTCGGGAAGCATCGCCAAATCGCGATAAAAGCCGGTCTGGCCGTTCATGAAGCGCGTGATGAGAGCCTCGGGAGACATGCTCGTCTTGCCGGGATTGTCGTAGAACGCGTCCGGGTTCGTCATGACATCCCAGTTCTTCGGCGGAGCGGCGATCACATAGAACATGGTCTCGCCATTCACCTCGACTTTGCCCGGGCGGCCGCCAGGGCCGTCATAGGCTCCGCGTAGAGCCACGCCCTTTTCCGACAGATAGAGATTGGTCAGCATCGTGGCGAGATATTCTTCCTCGTTTCCATAACCGCCGCCTCCGTCCACGGGGAGCCGCGTCTGCAGGCCGCGCAGCTCCCGCGTCACATGGATAAGCTCGTGAAACAGCACTTCGTCTGGCAGCGCTCCAGTGGAAGAGGCGTTTTTCGCCAGCCAATCCGCGGGCGAATAGTAGAGCACGACATCGGAGCCTCTCCCCGTGCCGACGCCGCCGGCGGGCGCGTTGTCGTCGTCACGGATCGGCGCGCCTTTCGCATAGGAATCCGCATTATTGCCGCGCAAGCCGTCGGTCACATATCCGAGGTCCGTCTTGGGAAAAATCGGCCGCGGCGTGGCGTTGAGCGGGCCGGGCAGCAACACATGCGCCCAATGATCATGCGGCATGATCGAAACGGAGCGACGCTTATTGGCGGCGATCTCCCCGAGCAGCGCCTGCCCGGTCTTGGCGCCCCGGATCGGCGCGAATGCGTCGACGACATCCTGCTGATATTTATGCGCGGCAAATCGGTATTCGTGAACGACTTGCGGGAATGGACGTCGGCGGACGGCCGTGCGTTTGAAATGCGGTTGCGACGAGGCGAGGAACCGTGACGGGCCGGGCTGGCTGTAGGTGGCGAGCCAATCGGGCAAAGAGTAATAGGCGATAAAAATATTGGGATAATTCTTGTCGAGCGGCGCCGAGGCGGCGCGCAGCAGCTCCCGCGCCATGCCCGGCTGCGCGCTTTTCTTCACGAAATCGGCTGCTTCGTCATGATCCCAGCTGTCGTCGCTCATGAATCGGCTCCTTACGAAATTCCGATCGACATGCGCCGTAAGGAGCTTTTCGATCGTCGAAATGGCGTTCGGACAAATTTCGTCAATCTTGTCGAAGGGCGTAACGCATCGAAGCCTTTCAGCTTCACCGTGGCGACAATAAGGCCGATGCTCGGTCGCGCGTCAGGCGAAGGTCACGCGCGTGATCGCGGGCATGCGCTCGCGGAAAAACGCGAGGCGCATGAGTCCGCCGAACAGCAGCGCGCGCCATCCGCGATACAATCTGTAGTCGAAATGCTCCACCGTCTCGATCGCCGCCCAGCTTCGCAATGTGGGCGCGATCTCGCTGCGGTCGATCCCCCAGGGCATGGGCGGGATGGTGAAATTCGGCGTCAGCTTGCGGCCCTTCAGCGTCTCTTTCGAGAGCCAGCGCGGCACATGGTCGAACAAGAGGCTCGCCTTCGGAAAGCGCTGCGCCATGTCGCGCAGCAGCGACGCTGTTTCCTCCGGCGGAAGATACATGAACAGCCCTTGCGCCGTGACGAAGACGGGTCGCTCTCGCGGAACCTCCTCGAACCAGCGGCGGTCGAGCGCGCTCAGCGCGACATGGCGATGGCGCTCGTCGGGCTCTATGAAGCGCTCGCGTATGGCGATCGACTCCGGCAGATCGACGGTGATCCACAGCGCCTCGCCCGTGTCGGCCACGCGGAATCTATGGGTCTCCAGGCCTTCGCCGAGATTGACGATCACGCCGTCTGGATGCGCCGCCAAAAAGGCGCGCAGCGCAGTGTCGAAGACGACGGCGCGATTGGCGTGCGAGGGCTGCGCCTTGCCGAAGCTCGCCTCATAATCATAGTCGAGCGCGTGATAGATTTCGACGAGCCGCGGATCATGCAGCAATCCGTCCGGCCGCAACGCCTCGCCGGCGCGATTGTGCAGCGTCCACAACATGGTTTCCGGCACGCCGGTGAGATTGGGCGCGATCTTGTCCATGCGGCCTCCTCCTCTCGCGTTTCATGTTTCGCGCGTGATCGCGCGCCAGCCTATGTCGCGGCGGCAAAAGCCCTCGGCCCAGTCGATCGCGTCGACGCCGCGATAGGCGAGCGTCTGCGCCGCCTGCGCCGTGTCGCCGAGCGCGGTGACATTGAGCACGCGTCCGCCGGCGGCGACGAGCGCGTCGCCCTCGCGCCGCGTGCCCGCATGGGTGACGAAGACGCCGTCGATCTCGCTGGCGCGCGCGAGTCCGTTGATCGCCGCGCCCGTCAATGGCGTTCCCGGATAGCCTTTCGCCGCCAGCACCACGGTGAGCGCGGTCTGCGGCGAGAAGCGCAGCGGCTTCTCCGGCAGCGCGCCCGTGGCGGCGGCGCGCATCAGCGCCAGCAGATCATCCTCGAGGCGCGGCAGCATCGCCTGCGTCTCGGGATCGCCGAAGCGCACATTGAACTCGATGAGCTTCGGCCCATCCTTCGTCAGCATCAGCCCGACGAAGAGCACGCCCTGAAACGGCGCGCCCATCTCGCGCATGGCGCGCAGAGTCGGCGCGACGATCTCGCGCATCACGCGCGCCTCTATCTGCGGCGTGAAGGCGGGCGCCGGAGAATAAGCGCCCATTCCGCCCGTGTTCGGCCCCGTGTCGCCGTCGCCGACGCGCTTGTGATCCTGCGCCGATGTGAAAGGCAGCGCGCGCTCTCCGTCGCAGATCACGAAGAAGGAGGCTTCCTCGCCCTCGAGCTTCTCCTCTATGACGACTTCCGCGCCGGATTTGCCGAAGGCGCCGGCGAACATGGCCGCGACCGCCGCCTCCGCCTCCTCGAGAGTCTCGGCGACGACGACGCCCTTGCCGGCCGCGAGACCGTCCGCCTTCACCACGATCGGCGCGCCCTTCGCGCGCAAATAGGCGAGCGCTTTCGCCTCATCGTCGAAGCGCTGATAATCGGCGGTCGGAATGGCGTTGGCGCGGCAGAGATCCTTGACGAATCCCTTGGAGCCCTCGAGCTGCGCCGCAGCCTTGGACGGTCCGAAGACCGCGACTCCCTTTGCGCGCAAGAAATCGGCGAGCCCTTCGACGAGCGGCTGCTCCGGCCCGACGACGACGAGCTCTATGCGCCGCTCTGCGCAGAAAGCCGCGACGGCCGCGTGATCCGAAACATCGAGAGGCGCGAGCTCCGCTATCTCTGCGACGCCGGGATTGCCCGGCGCGGCGTAGAGTCGAGTGAGAAGCGCGCTTTTCGAGAGCGCCCGGGCGATCGCATGCTCGCGGCCGCCGGAGCCGATGAGGAGAACATTCATCCTGTGATCCGGGACAATTGAGGTCGGCCCTTCAATAGGGCCTCGCGTCGCCGGACGGAAGAGGGCGGCGCATCGCGCCGCCCGCGCTCTGCGATATCACGCCTTTGCGAGATCTCCGCCGCGCGGCCCGGCGTGGCGGGCCCTCATCAGGCGACGGCGGCGCAGCAGCAGGATGAGTGCGCCCGCGCGGGTCGCGGGTCTTGGGACGAGTCTTGGGGCGAGCGCGGGCGTCGCCTTTCGCTCCCAGGCGCTTCGATAGATGCGCCAGGCCGCGGCATAGGCGACGATGAGCGCAGAGCCGGCGATCGCCGCGCTGATGATCTGAAACATGCTCGTCTCCTCGAGAAGGGTGGACGGCCGCACGATGCGTCGCCTCGCCGTAAGGAAGCCATTCGCGATTTGCGGGAGGCGCATAAGGGCTGCGTAAAGATCGGGCGTGAGCGCGAGATTTCGCCGTGTCCGCGCTTGCGCGTGCGGCGCGCCTCCCGCATTTTGTCGTGACGCAGCGTGTGCGAGAGCTAAAGGACAATGGCGGAGACGGGAAGCGAATTCGAACGTCGGCCGGACCCGGACGCGCTGCTCGCGCTCGCCGATCGCGAGAAGCGCGGCAAGCTGCGCGTCTTTCTCGGCGCGGCGCCGGGCGTCGGCAAGACTTACGCAATGCTCGCCCGCGCTCGCGCCTTGAAGACCGATGGCGTCGATGTCGTCATCGGCCTCGTCGAGACGCATGGGCGCCGCGAGACGGAGGCGCTGACGGAAGGCCTCGAGATTCTGCCGCGCCGCAAGATCGAATATCGCGGCCGCACGCTCGAGGAGTTCGACGTCGACGCCGCGCTCGCGCGTCATCCCGCGCTCATCGTCGTCGACGAGCTCGCGCACACCAATGCGCCGGACAGCCGACACCCGAAGCGCTGGCAGGACGTCGAGGAGCTGCTCGACAGCGGCGTCGACGTGTGGACCGCGCTCAATATTCAGCATCTCGAGAGTCTCGCCGATGTCGTCTCGCGCATCGCCGGCGTCGCCGTGCGCGAGACGGTTCCCGATCGCGTGCTGCAGGACGCGGCCGATGTCGTGCTCGTCGATGTGACGCCGGACGAGCTGCTGCAGCGTTTGAAAGAGGGCAAGGTCTATGTGCCCGACATGGCGCGCCGCGCCGTGCAGAATTTCTTCACGCCGCGCAATCTCACGGCGTTGCGAGAGCTGGCGCTGCGCCGCACGGCGGAGCGCGTCGACGATCAGATGGTCGATTATCTGCGGCAGAACGCGATCGAAGGGCCATGGGCGACATCGGAGCGGCTGCTCGTCTGCGTCGGCTCCGATCGTCTGTCGGAATTCGTCGTGCGCGCCGGCGCGCGTCTCGCGACCGGGCTCAATGCGCCCTGGATCGCGCTGCATCTCGAGCGCGCGGGCGAAGAGGAGCAGGACGCCGAGCGCGCGCGGCGCATCGACGAGGCGCTGCGATTGGCCGAGCGTCTCGGCGCGACGGTGGAGCGCGTCTCCGGCCATGATCTCGCCGGCGAGGCGCTGAGATTCGCGCGGCGCGAGAACATCACGCAGATCGTCGTCGGCCGCTCGCGCGCTGGTCAGCTGGCGCGGCTGTGGCGCAAATCGCTGACCGATGAGATCGTGCGGCGCTCGGACGATATCGCCGTGCAGGTCATCACCGAGAGCCGCGCGAAGGCCGAGGAAGAAGCGCGGCCGCGCAAGGCGCGCTCCGCTCATGGCGAATTCTGGCGCGGCGTCGGCGCGACATTCGCCTCCGTCGCTTGCGCCACGCTCGTCGCCTGGCCGCTCGACATGTGGCTGCATCTTCCCAACCTCGGGATGATCTTTCTCGCCTCCGTCGTGTTCTGCGCGCTCGCCGCCGGCGTGTGGTCGGCCGTCGCGGCCTCCATTCTCTCCTTCTTCGCCTTCGATTTTTTCTTCGTCGATCCGCGCTATGAATTCACCATCTCGCAGGCGCACGAGTTTCTGTCGCTGCTCGTCTATACTTTCGTCGCCATAGTGACCGGCACGCTCGCCGGCCGCGTGCGCGAGCAGTCGCGCGCCATGCGCGCGCGGGCGGAGGCGGCGCAATCGCTGTTCGAATTCTCGCGCAAATTGTCGAGCGCGGCCTCGCTCGACGAGGTGATGTGGGCCGCCGCCATGCATGCGCAAAAGGCGCTCGACGCCAAGAGCGCCGTGCTTCTCGCGCCCGACGACGGCGAGCTGACGATCGCCGCCGCCTGGCCGCCGATCGACCAATTGGACGCCAAGGAGGCGGGCGCCGCGCGCTGGGCCTATGAGCGCGCCGAACCGGCGGGATTGCGCAGCGGTACGCTGCCGAACATTCGTTTCGCGTTTCGTCCGCTGGCGACGACCCGCGGCGTCGTGGCGGTGATCGGCCTCGAGCCGAAGAATGCGCAAGAGACGCCCTCGGCGCAGAATGAGCGCATGCTGACGGCAATTCTCGAGCAGACCGCCATAGCGGTCGATCGCGCGCTGCTGGTGAGGGAATCGGTGCGCGCCGCCGCGCTCGAGGAGAATGAGAAGCTGCGCAGCACGCTGCTGGCCTCGCTCTCGCATGATCTGCGCACGCCGCTCGCCTCCATCACCGGCGCCGTCACCAGCCTGCGCCAGCTCGGCGATCGGCTCGCCGATACGGATCGGCTCGATCTGCTCGTGTCCATAGAGGAGGAGGCTGCGCGGCTGTCGCGCTTCGTCGTCAATCTGCTCGATATGTCGCGCATCGAATCGGGCGCGCTGGCGCCGCGGCGCGAGCTCGTCGATGTCGGCGACGCCGTGCGCTCCGCGATGGAGCGCAGCCGCAAGGAGTTTCCGCAGCTGAAGGTTTCGGCGAGCCTCGCGCCCGATCTGCCGGCCATTCGCGGCGACGCCGGCCTGCTGGGGCAGATCGTTTTCAATTTGCTCGACAATGCGCATAAATATGGCGGCGGCCAGGCCTCGGTCTACGCCCGCCGCGACGGCGACGAGCTGCTGCTCACCGTTACCGACGAAGGGCCGGGGGTGAAGCCGGCCGATCTCGAGCGCATATTCGAGAAATTCTACCGCGGCGGGCGCATCGACGGGCGCAAGGCCGGCACCGGCCTCGGCCTCTCCATCTGCCGGGGCCTCGTCGAGGCGATGGGCGGCTCCATCGTCGCGCAGAGCCCGGCCATCCGTCGCAAGGGCACGCGAATCGCGCTGCGTTTTCCCATTCCCGAGCCGCCGCGCCGCGACGCTGTGGCGTGAGCGCATCACCCGTCGAAAATTAGAAAAACGCGCGGGGCACGGCCACGTTTTCGCCGTTCATTTACGTTTTCTGGCTTTCATCGACGCGCTCGGCGCGCGGCTAGTGGGCGCGACTCGGGGACAGGCCGTTCGAGCGACGCCCCTGGTGTGATGGAGAGAGTCATGAGGGAGATTTCGGCACGAAAAATCGCGGGCGCGCTCGTCGCGCTCGGCCTCGGCGTCGCGCCGATCGTGACGGCCGCGCCGGCCGCTGCGGGCGATCCGGGCGCGGCCATCGCCGCGGGCATCGGCGGCTTCGCGCTCGGCGCGCTCGCCGGCGGCGCAGCGCGTCCGGTTGCGCCGCCCCCGCCCTATTATGGCGCGCCGGCCTATTATCCGGCCCCGGTCTATGAAGCGCCGCCGCCCTATCGCTGCTGGCGCGAGCGTCGTCCGGTGTTCGACGAATATGGCGTCGTCGTCGGCTATCGTCCCACTCGCGTCTGCGAGTGAGGCGCGAGGCGAGGCATTGAGGCGAGGCTCCGGCCTCGCCTTTCGGTTTCTACGGTCTCTGCAACCATCGCCGACGTCGCCGCGTTACAGCCCATGAGAGGCGCGGCCGACGCTTCGGGGAGAGTTCCTCGCTCCAGTCGGCCCTTCGCCGGGAGCGTCGAATCATGGTCCTGTCGAGAAATTCGGTCCTGTCGAGAAATTCACGAATTCTTCTCGCCGTGACGGTCGCGGCCAGCCTCGGCGCGTCCGTCGCCGCCACGCCGTCGCTCGGCGCGCGTTTCGAGGCGCCTGCTACGCCCTCTCTCATCACCAGGACGACGCTCGGCGACAGCGCGACCGTGCTGCGTCCCTTCGGCGATGGTCCGGCGATTCTGATCGGCCGCGCCTATGGCGCCGATGACGAGGATTGCGTGCTGGCGGTCACTCGCGTCGAAGGCTCGGACGGTCAGGTCAGCGTCGCCCGCGGAATCGCCTGCCCGCAATAACGAGCCCGTTTCAGCGGACGACGAGCCGCCCCATGCCGCCATTGGGCTCGAGGCGCGGGCGGCGCGTGCGGAACTGCCCCTTCAGCACGAGAGCGTAGGCGATCGCGTTGAGGCCGGCGAGCGTCAGCCACCAGAGCTGCTCGGCCGCCGGTCCCAGCACGCAGATCGTCAGACCCGTCGCCAGGCCGCCGAGCAGGAATGGCGCGAGCACCGGCCGCGTCCGTCCGATGACATAGAAGGCGCGGGCGACGACGGCGGCGAGGCCGAGCGCGCCGAGAACGCCGAGATCGAACCACACTTGGAACAGCAGGCTGCGCGGCGTGTCCGGGTAGAGATAATGCCCGGCGACGCCGAAGACCGCCGCGCCGAAGCCATGGCCGATGAGGAGCCGCGGCCCGTCATTGGCGATGATTCGTCCCCATGTCTCGAGCGGGGCGGCGAAGGCCGGCAGCCGCTCGGGCGCGACGAGATGCACGAGAATCGGCGCCAGCGGAGCCAGCAGGATCAGCGCCGCCGAGAGGATCGCCAGCAGCGAGCCGGCGCGTCGCGCCTTGCCGAAGGACAGCGCCAGCGCCAGCGCGCCGACCATCAGCGCGGGCAGCGCATTGGGGGCGCGCGCCAGCAGGCAGGCGGCGACGCTGACGAGAGCGAGAAGGGCGGCGGACACCCAGCGTCCGCGCAGCGCCAGCGCGCCGAGCGCAGGCCAGATCGCCAGCGCCAGGCCGAGGCCGGCGCGCTGCAGCGCATTGCTGTCGAGATCGAGCGGCGGATCGCCGCCATTCGCCGAGAGCAGAGCGACGGCGGCGAGGGCCGCGGCGGCGGCGCCCGTGCCGATCGGCAGGAGATTGAGATTGGAGGTCTTGGTGCGCGCCGGCAGCAGAGCGCAGGCGGCGGCGACCAGCGCCAAGGTCGCGGCGCTCTTGGCGTAGCGCTCCGCCGGGCCGGCGCCGAAAGGCGTCCAGGCGAGCGACAATCCCGTCCAGCCGACGAAGAAGAAAGCGGCGAGGGCGGTCGGCGTCAGCGCCAGCACGGCGATCTCGCGGAGCCGCCGCGACTCTGGCGCGAGGCTGGCCGAGAGCAGCAGCAGGGCGGCGCCGATGGGCAGCAGAATATAGATGGTCTGCCGCGTCAGGATCGGCGCGAGCTGCGAGATGATGAACAGCAGCATGATGCTGAGACGCGCCAAAAGGCGCGCCGCCTCGGCGGCTGGATCATCTATTGTGCGTCGCGAAACATTGGGCATGGCGGCGGCGTTCGGCGTGAGGCGCGCGCCCGAGGGCGGCGCAGAGAACTCTACTGTTTGTGCTGTGGCGAATCCATGGATGCGCCGGCGTTGCGCCGCGGCAATCTGCGTCGCGGCGTCACTTTTTCGTCAGGTGTGTCCTTTTGCCCACTCGTCGCGCACCGCTACGTCTTTTTCCTCAGCGAGAGCTTTCCCGGCGAGAGCGGAAAAATCTCCCGCAGGGAGAAGCCGCGCCAGCGCCCAGACGGATGCGCCACGCGCGAGCGGCGACGAATCGGAGAGCAGCGGCCGGAGAGCGGCGGCGAGCCGTGGGTTTTTCGAATTGCCGATGGCGATCGCCACATTGCGCCGAAAGCGCGCATGGCCGAGCCGCTTCACCGGCGTTCCCGCGAAGAGCGCGCGAAAGCCGGCGTCGTCCAGCGCGGCGAGATCGGCGAGGGGGAGCGCGGAGAGATCCTCGCGCAGGGCGAGCTTGGCGTCCCGCGTCGCTCGCGCGAATTTGTTCCAGGGGCAGACGGCGAGGCAATCGTCGCAGCCGAAGATCCGATTGCCGATGGCTTCGCGGAACTCGCGCGGGATCTGGCCCTTGTGCTCTATGGTGAGGTAGGCGACGCAGCGCCGCGCATCGAGCCGGTAGGGCGCCGGAAAGGCCTTGGTCGGGCAGGCGTCGAGACAGGCGCGGCAGGAGCCGCAATGATCCTCTTCCGGCGCATCGGGCGTGAGCGAAAGATCGGTGAAGATCGCGCCGAGCAGCAGCCAGGAGCCGAAGCGCCGCGAGACGAGATTGGTGTGCTTGCCCTGCCAGCCGAGCCCGGCCGCCTGCGCCAGCGGCTTTTCCATCACCGGCGCCGTGTCGACGAAGACCTTGACCTCGCCGCCGCCGGCCTGCGCCAGCAGAAAGCCGGCGAGCTGCTTCAGCCGACCCTTGATGACCTCGTGATAGTCGCGTCGGCGCGCATAGAGCGAGACGGCGCCGCGATCGGGCTTCTCCAGCGTCGCCAGCGGATCGCCGGACGCGCCATAATCGACGCCGAGCATTATTATGGAGCGCGCCTGCGACCACAGCGCCTTCGGCGCAGCTCGGCGCTCGGCGGTTTCCGCCATCCACTCCATATCGCCATGGGCGCCGGATTCGAGCCATTGGGCGAGGCGCTCGCCGGCCTCGGCGGGAGCGTCGGCGGATGTAATGGCGCAGAGATCGAAGCCGAGCGCGGCCGCGCGGCCGCGCAGCGTCTGCTCGAGGCTCAGAAGTCCAGCTCGGCGTAGACCGGCCCCGGCGTCATGCCCGGCGCGCGATCGGCCAGCAGGGGACGGAAGGCCGGCCGCGACTTGATCCGCTGATACCAATGCTTGACCGTCTCGTCCTCGTCCCATGGCACGTCGCCCAGATAGTCGACGCAGGAGAGATGAGCCGCAGCGGCGAAATCCGCATAGGTGAGGGATTCGCCCGCCAGCCAGCGCCGCGCTTCGGTCAGATAGCCGATATAGCGAATATGGGGACGCAAATTGGCGCGCGCGACCCGCAGCAGATCCATGTCCGGCGCGCCGCCGCCGATCTCCGGCGCGAGAAAGCGCTTGTAGACTTTCTCGGTGACCAGATAATTCGTCACCTCGTCGAAGAATTTGACATTGAACCATTCGATCAGCCGGCGCGTCTCTATGCGCTCGTGCAGTCCGAGCGGCATCAGCCGCAAGCCGCGGAAATCCGGCGGCAGGCAATCCTCGAGATATTCGACGATGACGCTCGCGCCCGGAATCACGGTCCCGTCGTCGTCGACGAGCACCGGCGTCTTGCAGGCCGGGTCGAGCGTCAAAAACTCCCGCCGCCGCTCGGCCGCCCGCTCCTCGACCAGCGTCGTCTCGATCCCGTATTCGGCGAGAATCAGCCGCACGAAGCGGGAATGGGGGCAGAGCGGATGATGATAGAGAGTGGGCATGGAGCCGTGATGTGACGGCGAAACGCTGGAAACTGCGCCTGGCCGCGCGAAAGCGGAGACGTTCGTATAAGTCGGCGCGCGCGGCGCGACAAGCGCAGAGATTGTGCTCGGCCGGCCTTTGGTTTCTCTCTAATTGTCTGAAAATAATCCACTTCAGGCCGGTCCGCGCAGGCGCCTGCGAAACCGGCCGCGACCCGCCTTTTTTATGGGCTACGTTAATGATTGGTTTCTGATTCGTGGCCTGCATGCGGCGCGCGCGAGGGGCGGAGAATTCGAAACCCATGACCCCTCCCTCCACGCGGCCGGACTATGGCTGTGGTTTAGCGGGAGAGCGGGGCGGCGTTCGTGCGCTGGCGCACATTCCGGCCCGAAAAGGGCGGGCTGGCCGTCAGATCGTCTTGCCCTCTCAGATCGTCTTGCCCTCGAAACGGCAGAGATCGGCGATGATGCAGCGCTCGCATTCCGGCCGGCGCGCCTTGCACACATAGCGGCCATGCAGGATCAGCCAGTGATGCGCATGGAGCTTGAAGCGCTCGGGCACGATTTTCTCGAGGCCGGCCTCCACCTGCTCGACAGTCTTGCCCTTGGTCAGCGGCAGCCGGTTGGAGACGCGGAAAATATGCGTGTCCACCGCGATCACCGGCACATGAAAGGCGATGTTGAGCACCACATTGGCGGTCTTGCGGCCGACGCCGGGCAGCGCCTGCAACGCCTCGCGGTCGCAGGGAACCTCGCCGCCGTGCTTCTCGATCAGCTGCGCGCAGAGGGCGATGACATTCTTCGCCTTGGTGGGATAGAGGCCGATCGTCTTGATATAGCCGCAGAGTCCTTCGACGCCGAGCGCGAGCATTTTTTGCGGCGTGTCGGCGATTTGGAACAGAGCGCGCGTCGCCTTGTTGACGCCGACGTCGGTCGCTTGGGCGGAGAGCACCACGGCGACGAGCAGAGTGAAGACATTCACATGCTCGAGCTCGCCTTTGGGATGCGGATCGGCCGCCTCGAGACGCGCGAAAATCTCATCGATGCGCGCAGCCTCGCGGCTGCGCGGCGATGCGGGACGCCGCGCCTTGGCGAGCGAGCTCTTTTCGTTCGGCATAAAGGCGTTATAACTCGGCATTCTGGAGAACGAAAGGCGGCGGCGTGACAGCGAGCGCACCTTCTGCGGAAGCCATTTATCAGACGCGGCTGATCCCGCATCGCTCGATGACGCCGCGGCAGGCGCATGTGTTCATCCTGCTGTTCGGCGCGGGCACATGCGCGCTGTCGGTTCCCTTCTATATTCTCGGCGCCTGGCCGGTCGTCGGCTTCATGGGGCTCGACGTGCTGGCGCTCTATGTCGCGCTGCGCGTGAGCTTTCGTTCGGCCAGAGCTTTCGAGAGCATCAGCCTCACCCCTTTCGAGCTCGTCATCGTCAAGAAGAGCGCCTATGGCCTGCGGCGGGAGCGGCGCTTCGACACTTATTGGCTGCGGCTCGAGACGGAAGAGGACGAGGAGTTCGGCATGCAGCGCGTGCTGCTCGTCTCGCGCGGCGAGCGTATCGAGATCGGCGGCTTTCTCGCGCCGGAGCAAAAGGCCGCGCTCGCCGAGGAGCTTTCGCGCGCGCTGGCGACGGCCAAGCGCGGGCCTTTCTATTCCTGACGCGTTTTCGGGTGGCGGCTCGTTTTCGGGTGGCGGCGCTCGGCCGCGCGCGCCATGATGCGCCGCATGACCCTGCGCACCGACATCATCCCTCCTCTCGCCGAAACGCGGCCGCAGGAGGATTACGCCAAGGTCGCGGAGACGATCCGCTTCATCGGCGAGAATTGGCGTCGGCAGCCCTCGGTCGAGGAAATGGCGGAGGCGGCGGGCCTGTCCGAAGCGCATTTGCGCGCCTTGTTCCGGCGCTGGGCGGGACTCTCGCCCAAGGCCTTCCTCGAGGCGCTGACTCTGCGCCATGCGCGCGCGCTGCTCGGCGGCGAGACGAGCCTGCTCGACGCCTCGCTATCGCTCGGCCTTTCCGGCCCCTCGCGCCTGCATGATCTCTTCGTGACGCATGAGGCGCTGACGCCGGGCGAATATAAGCGCGGCGGCGAGGGGCTGGAGATGCGCTACGGCTTCCACCCTTCGCCTTTCGGCGAGGCGATTTTGGTCGCGACAGAGCGCGGCCTCGCCGGGCTCGGCTTCGTCGACGGCGCGCGCGCGGAGGCGTTGGACGATCTTCGCCGCCGCTGGCCGAAGGCGCGATTCTCGCTCGATGGCGCGGCGACCGCGGCTTATGCGCGGCGCGCTTTCGATCCGGCGGAATGGCGGCCGGACCAGCCCTTGCGCCTCGTGCTGATCGGCTCGGAATTCGACGTTTCGGTCTGGGAGGCGCTGCTCGACATCGACATGGGCCGGGCGACCACTTATGGCGTGATCGCCCGACGGCTCGGCAAGCCCGGCGCCGCGCGAGCGGTGGGCGCGTCTGTCGGGCGCAATCCCGTTTCCTTCATCGTGCCCTGCCATCGCGTGCTCGGAGCGAGCGGCGCGCTCACCGGCTATCACTGGGGGCTGACGCGAAAGCAGGCGATCATCGGCTGGGAGGCGGGGCGCCTCGCGCCGCGGCCGGCCGACAGCGAGGCGTGAGGCATGGAGAAGCTCGAGGCCGCGGGCGTTCCGCATGCTCAGGCCAAGGCGACAGCGGAGGCTTTCGCCGAGGCGACGAGCCAGGAGCTGGCGACGAAAGCCGATCTGGCCACCGTAAAGACGGACCTGGAGTCGAAGATCGAAAAAGCCGAGCTGCGCCTCGAGGCGAAGATCGAGGCCACGAAAGCCGAGATCATCAAATGGCTGTTCGGAACGATCGGCTTTCAGACGCTCGTCATTCTCGGAGCTGTTTTGGCGCTCGCTCGCCTCGCGCATAGCTGACGTCTGGCGTCACGGCGGACGATGATCGATGCGCTCGAAATGCGCCTCGGCCTCCTTCGTCAGCCGCTCCTCGTGGATTTTCCAATAGCGCCACAGCAGGAAGGCGCCGAGAATCGCGCCGGCGAGGCCGAGCCAACCGATCGGGCCGGCGATGCGATGGATGGCCGCGCCGAAGACATAGCCGCCGAGGCCGAAGACCAACGCCCAGCAAATGCCGCCCGCGGCGTTGTAGGCCAGGAACTTCACCGGATCGAAGCGATTGGCGCCGGCGAGCACGGCCGCCAATATGCGCAGCAGCGCGATGAAGCGGCCGAAGAACACGATGGCGCCGCCCCAGCGCATGAAGAGATATTGCCCGAGCCGCAATTGCGGCGGCCCGACGCCGATATGCGAGCCATAGCGCATCAGCAGCCGCACGCCGAACTCGCGCCCGACCCAAAAGCCGATATTGTCGCCGAAGATCGCGCCGGCCGCCGCGGCCAGAATGACGAAGCGAATGTCCATATTGCCGGAGTGGCCGGCGTAAATGGCCGCGCCGACCAATGTCGTCTCGCCGGGGAGCGGTATGCCGGCGCTCTCCAGCGCGACGATGAAGAATATGGCCCAATAGCCATAGGTCGTCAGAATGGAGACGATCTGCGCTTCGTCGATCAGTCCGGCCATGCCCCGCCTTTGCCGATTCGACCATGAGACGGCCGAGCGGCGCTATTGTCGCCGCTCGGCGCGCCGACGGCAAGAGAGGCCGCTGGCGAGAAGCGCGAAGCGCGCCTCAGCGCGCGGCGCGCTGCAGGCGAGCCGCGGCGTCGAAGGAGAGCCCGCCGTCGCGCAGGAAAGGCAGACCGAAGCCTTTCACGTCATCGGCGAATTGCGCGCCGCCTTCCAGCGCCTTCTCGACCACCTTGCGCAGCCCACTGAGGATCGGCTGATCGGAGCCGGCCATCTCGCGCGCCAGCTGCGCGCGCTCCGCCTCATCGGCCCTCTGCGCGAAATCGCGCACCACGACAGAGACGAAACGTCCCTCGCTGACGCCATTCTCCTGCGCGACGGCGCGGACTCTCTCGGCGAAAACGCCTCCGATGCAGAAAGTCGCCGCCTGCGCGACCTTGTCGTTCGAGCATGAATGGATGAGATCGGTGACGAGCATGACCTTTTCTCCGTCCTGCGAACGAAACTCTCCTGCTCCGTCGGAATGCATTTTCGGAATTCCCATAGTCTTCTCATGGCGTCCGATTGTCGGCTTCCGTCCGAGACGCCGCTCCGCCGCCTGAACCGCGACGCCCACGCAAAAGCCGGACCAAATTTCGAGAAGCGCTGTCGTCATGTTTACCGCTCTATCGTCACAAAACTCCGTTTCATTCGAATCTATTCGATCATTCGGCTGTCCCGCCCGGCGCCGCGTAAGCAAAACGCCGTAGTTCCAAAAAGGTTTCATCGTCATCCGCCCTTTTACCCCCGGCGCGCGGCGGAAAAACGGCGAAGGCCTTGCCGGCCGCCGGGACGGCCCGATTTCTTTGAGGATGAGCCGCTCGCGCGGGCGCGTCCCGCGCCGGTCGCGACGGCTTTTACGGAGGAAAGTCGATGGAACGTCGCTCTTTCATGAAATTTTTCGTCATCGGCGCGGCGGCGGCGCTGGTCGCCGGTCCTGCCGACGCCCTCACCTCGATCGCGCCGCTCGAGGCGCCGCGGGCGCCGGAGCCGGCTCCCGAGGCCGCCGTGGCGACGGCGGAGGATATCGAGCGGGCGCAGGTCGAAAAGACCTATTGGTACTATCGCCGCCGCGTCTGGCGGCCGCGCTGGCGTCGCCGCTACTGGCGCCGGTATTATCGGCCGCGTTACTGGCGTCGCCGTCGCTACTATTATTACTGAGCGCTTTTTGGGGCGCTTTCCGATCGAACGGAATCGTTCGATCGATCAGAATTCGCTCCAACGAACGAAAGTTCGAGCGTTCACCAGGCGCCGGTGTTGGGCATGGAACTCCAGGGCTCGGCCGGCGGCAGCGGCGCGCCTTTCTGCAGCAGCTCGATCGAGATTTGATCGGGCGAGCGGATGAAGGCCATATAGCCGTCGCGCGGCGGACGATTGATCGTAACGCCGGCCGCCTGCAGCCGCGCGCATAGGGCGTAGATGTCGTCGACGGCGAAAGCGAGGTGGCCGAAATTGCGGCTGCCCGCATAGTCATGCTCGTCCCAATTATAGGTGAGCTCGACGAGCGGCGCGCCCGCGTCTTTCGCCTGCGGAAGATCGTCCGGCGCGGCGAGGTAGACGAGGGTGAAGCGGCCCTTCTCATTCTCGGTGCGGCGCACTTCGACGAGGCCGAGCTTGTTGCAGAAGAAGTCCAGCGAGCGGTCGAGATCGCCGACGCGGATCATCGTGTGGAGAAATTGCATATTGGCGCCTCTTGCGGGGAGAGAGACGGCGAGCATAGCCGCTCTCTCGCGCGGGCGCACGCGCCCTATTGATGCGGCGGGATCTTCAGCGCGGTCTCCAGCGCGATGATGATCGGAATGAGCGCTTCCTTCTCCTGCTCGGCCGAGCCGAACTCGGCGGATTTCAGCCGCTGCTCCACCTCGTGAATCGTCATCAGGCGCCGTTCCAGGACGATCAGCAGCTCCTTGGCGATCTGCGGCTCGAGCTCGATTCTGATCATGCGCGCATCTTTCCTCATCGACCGGCCGATTCCGATCGACCGAATGGCAGCATAGGTTCTGCTCGCCGAGGGCGATGTGCGCTGGCGCATAGTGCGGAAGGACGCCTACAGCCCCCGCGCCCAGGCGGGCCGCAGCGGGGCCGCCTCCGGCGCGGCGATGGCGGCGCGGAGCTGCTCCAGCAGGCGCGGCTTGTCGGCGCCGAGCGTGCCGCGCAGCACGAGCCAATTGGAGGCGTGGTCGCTGCGGAACACGGTGCGCCGCAATTCCAGCCGCGAGAGGAAGCGCTCCATCTCGCGCAGCAGCCCCGGCACGTCGAGCGGCGCGAAATCAGGGAAATCGGCGCGAAACCGCGCCTCGCCCCGGGGGAAGCTGACCACCAGAGTCGCCAGAAACTCCGGCTGCGCGGCGTTGATCAGCGCGGCGGAATTTTCCGCATGCGGCTCGCTGAGCGCGGCGCCGCCGAGCCCGTTGAGAATCATCACCGAGCGCTTGATTCCCGCCGCGCCGAGCTTCTCCAGCGCGTCGCGGCTGGAGGCGAAGGTCTCGCCCTTCTGGACTCGCGCCAGCACATCGTCATCGCCCGATTCCGCGCCGACATAGACGAGCGACAGGCCGAGCGCGGCGAGATCGTGCAGCTCGGCGACGGATTTGCGGCTGACATTGCGCGGCAGGCAATAGCTCGACACGCGCCGCACGCCCGGCAGCTCGCGGCGGATCGCCTCGAGAATGGCGGCGAGACGGCGCCTCGACAAGGTCATGGCGTCGCCATCGGCCAGAAACACGCGCGCGACCGAGGCCCCATAAATCTCGCCGCAGCGCTTTATGCTCTCCATCACCTCCGCCTCGTCCCGCGGACGGAAGCGCTTCTGCGGCGCGGTGTACATCTCGCAGAAGCTGCAACGATTCCACGAGCATCCATCGGTGACGGGCAATATCAGCGACTCCGCCTCGCTGGGCGGGCGAAACACGGGCTCGACATAGCGGATGGGGGAGTCGGTCATGGGGGAGAGTCTATCGCGACGAGGCGGGGACGGGAATGGGGGCGGCGGAGTGACGCGATACAGCCATTTGCACTGAGCCGCCGACGATTAGCTGCGCCCACTACATGAAGTCGTAGGCAAAGCCAGCTGCGCAAGCGGGACGCACTTCTCTTTAGCCACGAACCCGGTGTAGCGCGCTTCGGACGGCCGCATGTAGAGAACGTGCAGTGGCAAGTCTTCCCCTGCCAACCGCATCTCCTCTTTGAGCCGGAAAAGATCTTCGCCGTCGGGGCCTACGACTAGAATGTCTATATCCTCGCCGATTCCGCTCAGTGTCGAACCGAACATGTATGAATCGAAATGCGCCAGTGATTCGCAAGACCCCAATAGATGGGCGGCAATCTCACTAGCCGTCATCAGACATTCGTGATGCGGTTCTTCAACTCGTCCCATTTTATCACTTCGCATCCGAGTTCACGTCCCGCATCAACCGCTTCTACCGTAGGATTTCCGTTGGGATTGATGTTCCACGCAATATCTACCGGACCGAACCGCGCCCAAAGGCTGCGGACAGCATCAGCGGTGGGTTCATACTCCGCGATCATGCCTATCCTGAGAGTGCCCCCGCCCCTGATAGTGACACGGTGAACGCGGTCGAACTCCCGGATGACCTGCTCCAGGCGACGAAATTGCCGCAGAAGCCTGTCGGAAAACTTATAGACCTTGTGGGATGCAGTGTTGGCATTTCCGTCTAGGGCCGCCGAGCAAAGCGTCCCGAAATTTCCCCAGCCCACGCGATTTTCTTCAAGGTAATTGATCGCGTCACCCTCCCAAACGCAACTCGCCCGATAGCCACACAGGAAATCCAATCCTGGTAATCGCTCTCTGTAACGGGTCGCCGTAGGCAAATCGATAGTCTCATCGGGCGATATTGCGGCCAGCACATCCGGTTGGTTTCCAGTCATGACCTTGATCAGGTCGCCCTCTACATGCTCCGCGGATGAAGTCGCCGACGCTGCGAAATTAGCCAGCGCGTAATTTACTTGCCATTTCACGAGAAGATGCTTTCCATCAATTTTGGGAAACGAATTGCACGACCTGCGACGCCGCAAACGTGTCGCTCCGACAGGCCGCGCACATGTTCCTGATATTCCGCGAAGGTTCGACGCTCTTCGTCAACGGCAAATCTCAGATTGGCCTTGATGATCGCCTGAACGCGGTAGTGATTGGGTAGGATCACGCTCCTCATTCGTTGGCTCCACACCTTCGCAGCCTCGGACTCTGGATCATAGTCGAAGTTGGTTCCGTCTGCGGGCGCATATCTTTCCCAAATGGCCCTGTTTTCGGCCAGTATGCCGGTGACCGCATCCCTCGCGTGCCCACGATCGTCATATTCCCTGATCCCTTGCTTGTGCGCCAAGTTCGCGAGGTGATTATGCTTCCAATGGAGCAGCATATTGCGAGGGAAAGCCTCGGGGTCCTTGTCGATCTTCGTATGACATGTCGGGCACAAAAGGATCAGGTTCTCAAATGAATCCGCGTCGAAATCCCCATGCGGTCGATCTTCGTGGCGCGGCCCGGCATCGCCATGGGGGATGACATGCGCCATTTCAGCAATGTGCTTGTCGCCGCCCATTTCGACTGGGAACAGGGCGTCAAGGCAATCCGGCTTCTGGCAGTGGCCTGATGCCGCAGCAAATAAACGTAGTCGTGTTGCAGCCGGTATTGCCTTACGCTCCGCCATCAATACATCCCCATTCTCCGCTCGCAGCCGAATGGGCGACTCTTGTCCCCGCAGTCCAGCGCGCTTCCGTAGAAAGCCCTCCAAACACGCCTCCGGCTATATATAATATGCCGCACGATGTAGACGGCGACTCGGCGGCATAACTATTCCAATCATGAGAGCGAGGCTAGCCCGATATGGCCGGTACCGCCAGCATTGCAACGCAAACAGTATTTTTGAAGATTGCGCGAAATGGAAGTTCCGCTCCTTGACGAGATAATGGCTGGTTTCGGTGACAAGCAGAAATTTACGCCGTGATCGCTGGACGGCCGAAATCGGCGCATCGCAGCCATCATCCCGCCCCGCCGCCGATCGCCTGCCCGAACAAAATGCGATGCCCGTCGATCGTCGTCACGACGATCTCGCGCATTCCATAGGGGCGATCGGCCGGCGGTGTGCAGAGCGCGCCGCGGGCGGCGATCTCGGCGTGGAGCGCGTCGATGTCGTCCACATTCACATAGCCGAACAGATTGTGGGAGCCGAGCGTGGCGGGCGGCGCGTCGGTGGGGCAATGGCCCAGCATCACGCGGAAATTGTCGCGCTGGACCAGGCGCCAATCCGTGGCCTCCGGCCACAGCAGCTCGAAGCCGAGCACGTCGCGAAAATAGCGGGCGCTGGCGTCGAGATCGGGAACGGCGAGCACAAAGGCCCAAGTGGAGAGCGTCGGGGGCATGAAGTCACCTGAATGAAATCGCCTGTGTGAAATCAGCTGCGTGCTTGCGCGCCCCTATGATGGCGGCGCGGTCCGCAAAATTCAAATCGAGAAGCTATTCGCCGGCTCCTGCGTCTCGGAATAGATGCGATATTGGTTTCTGCCATTCTCCTTGGCGCGATAGAGCGCGCGGTCGGCGCGCGCCAGCATGGCGTCCGGCCCCTCCAGAGCAGAGGCGAAGAGAGCGACGCCGACGCTCACCGTGGCGCGCCGCGCGCCGCCGGGCAGCCGATAGGGCTCGGCCGAGAGCGCGCAGATTTTCGTCGCCATGACGGAGGCGCTGGCGGCGTCGCGCGAGCTGGATTGCAATATCGCGAATTCGTCGCCGCCGAGCCGCGCGACGACATCGCCGGCGCGGCAATGGCTCCTCAGCCGCGTCGCGAGCGCTTCCAGCAGCGCGTCGCCGCTGGCGTGGCCCAGCCGGTCGTTGACGTCCTTGAAATGATCGACGTCGATATAGAGCAGCGAGAAGGGCTCGCCGCCGGCCTCGGCGCCGGCGAAGGCGTGACGCAGCGCGTCGATGAAGCTGCGGCGATTGGCGAGGCCGGTGAGCGCATCCGTCTGCGCGAGGATGGCGATCTGATCGGCGACCTCCTTGCGCTCGGTCACGTCCAGCGCGACGCCTTCGATCAGCTGCGAGCGGCCGGCCCGATCGCGCGCGGCGTAGCGGGCGTCGAGCCAGCGATAGCCGCCGTCGCGGCGCCGAAAGCGGAACTCCACCATGCCGCCGCGCCGCCCGTCCGCCGCCGCCCGCGCCAGCGAGGCGCCGACCTTGTCGAGATCCTCGGGGTGGACGCAATCGGCGAGGCTGCGCGCCGGATCGGTCAGCTCCCAGGGATCATAGCCGAACAGCGCGATATTGTGGGAGACATAGACGAGGCGCGGCCTTTTGCCGTCCATGCGCAGGCGGAACAGCAGAGTCGGGCTGCGCTCCACCACCTCATTGGCGTCGCGGAGCCGGTCGACATAGCGCTGCCGCGCCAGCGAGCCGCCGATGAGATCGCCGAGTATGCGCAGCGCGTCGATCTCGGCCGGCTTCCAAATGCGCTCGCTGCGGCAATCCTCCACCTCCACCCAGCCCCAGGGCGCGTCGTCGACGACGATGGGCGCGAACAGCGCCGAGCGCACGCCGGCGCGCTCGAGAAAGCTCTTGGCGGGGCCGGGCTCGAGCAGGCGCGTCGCGGCCGTCACCGGCCGGCGCTCGGCGAGAGCGACGAGCAGAGGGCCGGAGAGAAAGGCGCGCCTCCCATCGGCCTCGAAGAAGGAGGCGTCCAGCGCGACCGGAGAGTCCGCGCGCCGCCAGAAATGCAGCAGGGACGGGGGCTCATCCGGCGCCGCGCCGGATTCGAAGACGAGAATGCGATCGGCGTCGATGGCCGCGCCGACGGATTCGAGCAGATCGGGAATTGCGGCGGCGCTGGGAGCCGCGGTGGTGAGCTCGGTCGCGGCGGTGGAGACCGCGTGCAGCAGAGCGTTGCGCTGATGCAGCGCCGCCGACAGCGCCTCCTGCTGCAGCCGGCGCCGCGACACCGAGACCAGCCAGCCATGGGCGCGCAGGCCGATGATGACGAGCACGGCGGTGAAGGCCGTGAGCAGCGCGCCCATCGCCAGCGCGGTCGGCTCCGCGCGCGCGAAGAGCCCGACGATGGCGGGCAGCACATCCGGCGCGATATAGCCGAACATGGCCGGCAGATAGGCGGAATTGGTGACGATGGCGCCCGCCGCCATGCCGCCGGCGGCGAAAAGCGCGAAGGCGTGATAGCCGGGGTCCGGCGTCAGCCACAGGACCGATGAAGCCGCTCCCCAGAGGCAGCCGGTCAGCGTCGAGCCGAGCGTCCACAGCGCGAGGAAGCGCCGCACGGCTTCGGGCGTGGGATGCATGGCGCGAAAGCGGCGCGCATGGACGATGCGCGCGACGACGAGGAGCGCGATGGCGACGAGCCAGGCGACGATCAGCGCGCGCGGGTAGAAATCGTGAAAAATGCTCGCGACGATCGCGGCGTTGGCCGCGTTGAAGACCAGCACCGATTGTCCGGTGGCGAGCATTTGCGCTTGATCCGCGCGGATCGCGGCGGCGAGCTCCTCGGGATCGAGGTCCCGCTCCTCGGAACGCGAGTCGCGCTCATACCGATACATGCCCGACCCTTCGACGCGCCTCCCGCCGCTGGAGGAGGCTGGCGGCGCGATTTGTTTGCAAAATGTCCGTATCGCGTTCCGAAGATGTTTCTCCGAAGGAGGAATCTAGCGCATTGCGCTCGGGAGCGGAGTCCGCGCCCGAGAAGGGCGCGGATGGCGCGAGCGATACTCTCAGGCGAGCGAGACGGGCGGGTGGACGCGGCCGACCGGCGCGACGCCTTCGACGAATGCGCGGAGTGGTTGTGGCGGGCTGATGACATAGCCCTGAATTTCGTCGCAACCGAGCTGGCGCAGAACGCGCAGCTGCGCGTCCGACTCGACGCCTTCGGCCGTCGCCACAACGCCGAGCTCATGCGCGAGGGCGACGACCGACCGCACAATGGTCGCCGCGCGCGGATCGGCCTGCGCCTGCTGCGTCAGCGAACGGCCGAGCTTGATGCGATCGATCGGCAGGGCGTGGAGATGCGCGAGGGCGCCGCCGCCGCCGAAATCGTCGAGCGCGATGGAGACGCCGAGCGCGCGGATCGCGGCGAGGCAGCCCAGAATCTCGGCATTGTCGGCGAGGCGGACCGAGCTGGCGATCTCGATCTCCAGCCGGCTCGGATCCATGCCGGAGGCCGCGAGCGCCTCGGCGACGTCGCGGGCGAAGCCGGTCTTCTCCAATTGCGGCTGGGTGACATTGACGCTGACGCGCGCGTCGGGCGGCAGAGCGCCGGCGCTGGCGCAGGCCTCGTTCAATATCCAGGCGCCGATCTCATAGAGCAGGCCGGCCTTTGTCGCGACGGGGAGGAAATCTTCCGGCGTCCGCACGCCGTCGCGCGGGTGCCGCCAGCGCAGCAGCGCCTCATAGCCGCAGACGCGCGTGACGCCGAGCGCGACAATGGGCTGGAAATGAAGCTCGAACTCGCCGGCGCCGACCGCCTCCCTCAAATCCTGCCAAATGCGCCGATTGGCGGCGATGCGCGATTCTATGTCGGGATCGAAGAAGCGGAAATGGGCGCGGCCGCTGGATTTGGCCTCGTACAAGGCGAAATCCGCCTTGCGCATCAGCGTCCGCAGATCGAGGCCGTCTTCCGGCGCGCGGGCGATGCCGACGCTGACGCCGACCGTCGCCATCGCCTCCTCGAGATCGAAAGGGGCGGCCATCGCCTCCATCAATCGCATCGCGAAGGCGCCGACATCGGCGAGCGAGCCGGCGTGGGATTGCACCACGGCGAATTCGTCGCCGCCGATGCGGGCGACGATATCGGCGGCGCCGACGATGGAGGAGATGCGCTCGGCCACCGATCGCAGCAGAATATCGCCGGCCCTGTGCCCCAGAGTGTCGTTGATCTCCTTGAAATTATCGAGGTCGATGCAGTGGATCGCGGCGCCGAATCCATTGGCCACCGCGGCGGCGATGACGATCTCGCCCTGCTGCTCCAGGGAGGCGCGGTTGGCGACGCCGGTGATGGCGTCGAAATAGGCGAGCCGCCGGATGCGCTCCTTGCGCTCCTCCTGCTCGAGCGCGATGGCGCAGAGATGCACGCAGGTCTCGACGATCGTGCGCTCGAGCGGGCTCGCGCCGCGGCAGGTGCGATAATAAAAGGCGAAAGTGCCGATGACGCGATCGTCCGAGGCGCGAATGGGCGACGACCAGCAGGCGCGCAGGCCGAGCGGAGCGGTCTGGGCGCGAAAGGCGGCCCAGCGCGGATCATTCGCCATGTCCGTGACCTCGACGGGCTCGCCGAAATAGGCGGAGGCGCCGCAGGAGCCGACGTCCGGCCCGATGCGAAGGCCGTCGAGCGAGTCGGAATAATGCGACGGCAGGCTCGGACCGGCCAGCGGATGCAGACGGCCCTCGCGATCGACCGTGAGAACGGAGCATGTGGCCTGCGGCGCGAGCTGCTCGGCGCGAAGGCACAGCTCCGCCATGGTCTCGCGCAGCGGCTTGCCGCGCGCCAGACGCTCGAGCACATCATGCTGAAGCGCTCGGAGACCCTGCATAGTGGCGTTCGAGCAGCTACCACAGTCGAGTTCTAGCATTGGCCTCGCCTTTGAAGACAATCTCATTATTTTCTGCGTATCTCGATCGTAACCATAAGAATTGAAAAGCAGCCGCCAGGGTCGGCGGCGAGACGATGATCCTCACGTCGGTGAAAATAATGCGCCGGCGCGGTCCTGTCGATCGTGGCCGCCGAGCGTGCGCTTCGACAAAACCTATTATCGCATGTCCGCCAGCCGTTGTGTAGGGCGGAGCTGGAGCGCAATATATCGCCGTTGGATCAAGATGATCGTGGGCGCAGGTCCGGCTCCGTCAGCGCTCGCGCGCAATAGCTCTGGGGCGCCTCGCAGGGCGGCGCGGCGTAAGGCGCGCGGACCGACTTGCCTTGGTCACGTCATTGGCCCAGTCTTGCGCAGCCGCGGGCGGCGGCGCGCTGGGGAAAACGCGCGCCTTCATGACGCAACGACCCGCCGGCATGGGAGAGAAACATGTCGAAATTCGCCACACTGGCTCTGGCCGTAATGATCTCGGCGCCCTTCGCGGCCGCTCCGGCGCGTGCGGTGGAGATCAGCCCCTTCTTTCCGCTGCCCAATTCCTTCGACGTCAAAGGGCCGATCAAGGACGGCGTGCTCGCGCAGCAGATCTCCTGGCTGGAGGACGGCATCGCCGCCATCGAGAAGGCGCGCGCCGGCGCCGCGCCGGACAAGCTCGCCGATCTCGACGCGCAGCTCGCCGCGGCGGTCAAGGAGCGCGACATTTTGAAGAGCGACGAGACCGGCCGCGACGCCGAGCTGGCGCGCAAGAATCTGGTCGTCACCAATATCAACCGCTGGATCAACGGCCTCGCCCGCAAGGCGACCGAGCAGCTCAAGATCGCCATTCTCAAGGACGGCGCGGAGCGCGACGCGGCCGAGCGCCGGCATATTCAGCTGTCGCAGCAGGCCGACGATCTCGAGAAGGTCAAGCACGAGCCGGCCTTCGAGGCCTGGGGCCGCTGATCTCAGAGCATTGGGGGCGCCTCCGCGCCCCCGTGCTGAAGATCGCGCGAGAGACGCTCGACGCGGGTCGTCGCATCCTCGAGCGCGGCGGCGAGCTTCTCCACCAGAGCGGCTTCGGCCTCTTGCGCCGCGGCGGCGTTCTCGCGCAGCGTCGCCAGCTCCGCCTGCAGGGCCTCGAGCTTGCGCGTCGCGATCGACGCGTCATCGGCGAGGGTGAGCGCCGCCATCACGGTGATGCGCTGCTCGCCAATGTCGCCGAAGCCTTCGCGCAAGGTCAAAATCTTGTTCTCGACGAGCTTGGCCAGCTCGTCGAGATGGGCTTCCTCGCCATCCTCGCAGGCCATGCGATAGGTCCGGCCCGCGATCGTCACCACAACATGCGCCATTCGCCGCCTCTCGCTACGTCTGCGCCCGGTCCTCGTCGCCGAGCACGGCGATAATGCCGAGGCTCGTGCGGTCGAGACGCGTCAGCACCTCGTCGCGCGCCTTCTCCAGCGCGCTGTTCTGCGCGAGGGCGGCGTCGAGCTCGAGGCCGAGTCGGCTGCGGTCGTCCTGCATGACGGCGAGCTCCTCCTCGAGATCCGCTTGCGACAGCTCGACCTCCATGCGTCGCGCGACAGTCTCCTCCAGCCGCTCCAGCGCGGCGGACAGCCTTTGCAGCGCATCGTCGAGCCTGTGTGGGACTTGTGTCATATGGAAACCGGACCGATCGCGATTAGATTCGCACGTACGAATCGTTAACGCCTAGCAGCAATCGCGTAAACCCCAATCCGAGCCGCGACTCCGCCGCGGAGCGACCGGAGACCGCGTTGACAGGGGGGCGCGACCTGTTATCAAGCCGCTCATTCGAGCGGGCGTTCGCCGCCAGAAAATGCGGCAATATGGGCAAAGCCCCGATTTTGGGCGGTTCGGCGACCGCCCGGCCCCGCCCGAGCGAGCAGATGAGAAGGAGCACCGCTATGGCCGTGAGAGTGGCGATCAATGGGTTCGGACGCATCGGACGCAATATTCTTCGCTACATCGTCGAGACCGGCCGCACCGACCTCGAGGTGGTGACGATCAACGATCTCGGCTCTGTCGAGACCAACGCCCATCTGCTGCGCTATGATTCCGTGCATGGCCGTTTCCCCCGCGAGGTGAAGGTCGAAGGCGATTCGATCGACGTGGGCCAGGGGCCGATCAAGGCGACGGCGATCAAAAATCCGGCCGAGCTGCCCTATAAGGCGCTCGGCGTCGACATTGCGCTCGAATGCACGGGCCTTTTCACCGCCCGCGACAAGGCGAAGGCGCTGCTCGAAGCCGGCGCGCGCCGCGTGCTGGTCTCCGCCCCCTCCGAAGGCGCCGACATCACCGTCGTCTATGGCGTCAATCAGGACAAGATCACGAAGGACGATCTCGTGATCTCCAACGCCTCCTGCACCACCAATTGCCTCGCGCCCGTCGCCAAGGTGCTGAATGACGCCATTGGCATAGAGCGCGGCTTCATGACGACGATCCACTCCTACACGGGCGACCAGCCGACGCTGGACACCTATCACAAGGATCTCTACCGCGCCCGCGCCGCCGCTCTGTCCATGATCCCCACTTCCACCGGGGCGGCCAAGGCCGTGGGCCTGGTGCTGCCGGAGCTGAAGGGCAAGCTGGACGGCGCCGCCATTCGCGTGCCGACGCCCAATGTCTCGGCCGTCGATCTCAAATTCGTCCCCAAGCGCAAGACGAGCGTGGAAGAGATCAACGCCGCCATCATCGCCGCGGCCGACGGCCCGCTGAAAGGCGTTCTGGGCTACACGAGCGACAAGAATGTCTCGGTCGATTTCAACCATGACCCGCGTTCATCCGTGTTTCATCTCGATCAGACCAAGGTGATCGAGGGCGAGCTGGTGCGCGTCCTGTCCTGGTACGACAATGAATGGGGCTTCTCCGGCCGCATGACGGATGTCGCCGCGACGATCGCCAGGCTCATCTAGATGCGATTCTTTTCCTCATTCACCGGGGCACGATCATGCCGTCTTTCAAAACGCTCGATTCCGCCGATCTCGACGGCAAGCGCGTCCTGTTGCGCGTCGATCTCAATGTGCCGACCGAGAATGGCGTCGTCACCGACAAGACGCGCATAGAGCGCGTATTGCCGACGATAGAGGATATTTCGAAAAAGGGCGGCAAGGTCATCCTTCTCGCCCATTTCGGCCGTCCCAAGGGCGAGCGCAAGGAAGAGGATTCCTTGAAGCCAATCGTCTCCGCGATAGAGGAGACGGCCAAGCGCAAAATCGCCTTCGCCGATGATTGCGTCGGCGATGTCGCCGGCGCGGCGATCGCGCAGCTGAAGAATGGCGACATTCTGCTGCTCGAGAACACGCGCTTCCACAAGGGCGAGGAGAAGAACGATCCCGCCTTCGCGGCGCAGCTCGCCAAGCTCGGCGATATTTACGTGAACGACGCCTTCTCCGCCGCGCATCGCGCGCACGCCTCGACGGAAGGGCTCGCGCATCTTCTGCCGGCCTATGCAGGCCGCACCATGCAGGCGGAGCTGCAGGCGCTCTCGGAGGCGCTGGAACATCCCGCGCGTCCCGTCATGGCGATCGTCGGCGGCGCGAAAATCTCCACCAAGCTCGATCTGCTCGGCAATCTCATTCGCAAGGTGGATATTCTCGTCATCGGCGGCGGCATGGCCAATACTTTCCTCGCCGCGCAGGGCAAGCCGGTCGGCAAATCGCTGTGCGAGCATGATCTGCTCGAGAAGGCGCGCGCCATTCTCGCCGATGCGCAATCGTCCAATTGCGAGATCGTGCTGCCGATCGACGCCACTGTCGCGCAGAAATTCGAGGCGCATGCGCCCTCGCATATCGTCGCGATCGAGCATGTCGGCGAAAGCGACATGATCCTCGATGTCGGGCCGAAGAGCATCGCCCATATAGAGAGCCTGCTCGCCAAGGCCAAGACGCTGGTTTGGAACGGCCCGCTCGGCGCTTTCGAGCTGCCGCCCTTCGACGAAGGCACCAACGCCGTCGCGCAGACGGCCGCGCGTTTGACCGTGGAAGGCAAGCTCCTTTCCGTCGCCGGCGGGGGCGACACTGTGGCCGCGCTCAATCAGGCCCATGCGGCCCAGGAATTCAGCTACCTCTCGACCGCCGGCGGCGCTTTCCTCGAATGGCTCGAGGGCAAGGAGCTTCCCGGCGTCGCGGCGCTGACGAAATAACGACCCGACCCGTCATTGCGAGCGAAGCAATCCAGAGCCGTGGAGCGGTCTCTGGATTGTTTCGTCGCTACGCTCCTCGCAATGACGGGGCGTCACTCGGCGCAACAGGCGCGCGCCGCGGCGATGGCGCGCTTCAGCTCTGGAATGCAGGAGCCGCAATTCGTGCCGGCGCGCAGCGTCTCGCCGATCGCGGCGACGCTGCGCGCCCCATTCGCGATCGCCGTATCGATCGCCCTGGCGCCGACGCCGAAGCAGGCGCAGACGATCGGACCATCCTGCGCCGCGCCGTCGGGCGAGCGCCCCGACAAAAGCGCCTTGCGCTGCTCCACGCCGAGCGTCTCTGTCTCGAACAGCGCCGTCGCCGCGTCGAAGGCGCCGCGCGCATCCTCTTTTCCGACGAAGAGACAGAAATCGACGCGCTGCTCACGAAAGCGCGCGACGCGATAGATTCCGCGCGCCTCGTCGAGATATTCCGCAATATCGGCCTCACAGCCGAGCGACGCCGCATAATCGCGCCATGACGCGAGAGCGGCGTCCGAGGCGAAGAGAAGGCCATGGCCGCCAGCGACGGCGACTTTGGTTCCGAGCGCGGCGATCGTCGGCCGCAGCGGCGCGCGCGAGAGCAGAAAGCCGCGCGATTTGAATGCGACCGCATCTATGCGCGCCGGCGTCGCCTTCGCTTCCGGCTGTCCCGAATGCGGATCGACGATCGCGGCGACGAGCGAGCCGACGCGCGCGAAAGAAGCCGTCTCGTCGCTCCAATGAATGGGCGCGAATAATTGCCCGCGCCGCTGCCGATCGGTGACGGACACTGTGAGCAGGCACTCGCCATGGCGCGTCGAAACGCAGGCGAAGCTCTCGTCGACGAGGCCGAGCGGCGCCGCGTCGGCCGGATGAATCTCTACGAAGGGAAAGGGCGAATGCCGCGCGAGACGCGGGCTTTTGCCCGTGCGCGTCATCGTGTGCCACTGGTCGCGAATGCGCCCCGTGTTGAGGCGGAAGGGAAAGGCCGCCGTCGTCGCGGTTTTCAGCGACGGCGGCTCCGGCGCGACGAAGCGCGCCTTGCCATTGGCGGTGAAAAAGCCGCCTTTGCCGAAAAATCGTTCGCGCCCTTTCGTCTCTCCCGCGCGGATCGGCCATAGCGTCGGATGCAGCGCGTCATAGGCTTCATCCGAGAGCGTTGCGAGCCCGCCTATGTCGAAGCTTCGCGCGCCGTCATTCTCGAAAGCGGAGAGCGCCGCATGTTCGCGAAACACATCCGCGGCCGACCGAAAATAGAAGGCGTCGCCGAAACCCATGCGCGTCGCGACGTCGCTGACGATGCGCCAATCCGGCTTCGCCTCGCCGGGCGATGGCAGAAAGGCGCGCTGACGCGAGATGCGCCGCTCCGAATTTGTGACCGTGCCGGATTTCTCGCCCCAGGCTTGCGCCGGCAGCAGCACATGCGCGCCGGCGTTTATCGTGTCGTTCGACAGCACATTGTCGGAGACGACGAAGAGATCGAGCTTCGCCAGCGCCGCGCGCGCATCATCGGCTCGAGGCAGCGAGACGGCGGGATTTGTCCCCATCACCCACAGCGCCTTAATCTCGCCGCGCGCAATCGCCTCGAACATTTGCACGGCCTTGAGGCCTTCATGCGCAGCGATGCGTGGCGCATTCCAGAAGCGCCGCACACGATCGACTTCCTTGCTCGAAAAACCCATATGCGCGGCGAGCTGATTGGCGAGGCCGCCGACCTCGCGTCCGCCCATGGCGTTGGGCTGGCCGGTCAGCGAGAAGGGCGCGGCGCCCGGCGCGCCGATGCGTCCCGTCGCGAGATGACAATGAATGATCGCGTCGACCTTGTCTGTTCCCTGCGCGGATTGATTGACGCCCTGGGAAAATGCCGTGACAGTCTTCGGCGTCGTCGCGAAGAGCTCGAAGAAAGCCGCGACATCGACCTCGCGCAGCCCGGTCGCCGTTGCTGTCGCCGCGATGGTCGGCGCGATTTCGCGCGCGGCGTCGAGCGCCTGCGCGAAGCCTTCGGTATGCTGCGCGATATAGTCGTCGCAGGTCGCGCCATTGGCGACGAGATGCACGAGCAGGCCGCAGAAGAGCGCGACGTCGCCGCCGGGCGCGATGGGCAGAAAGAGATCGGCCTCTTCCGCCGTCGCCGTGCGGCGCGGGTCGATGACGACGATCTTCGCGCCACGCTCCTGCTTATTGCGCAACATGCGCTGAAACAGAATCGGATGACACCAGGCCGCATTGGAGCCGACGAGGACGATGAGATCGGCGCAGTCGAGATCCTCATAGCATCCCGGCACCACATCGGAGCCCAAGGCGCGCTTATGTCCCGCCACTGTCGAGGCCATGCACAGCCGCGAATTGGTGTCGACATGCGGCGAGCCGATGAAGCCTTTGATGAGCTTGTTGGCCGCGTAATAATCCTCCGTCAGCAATTGGCCGGAGAGATAGAAGGCGACCGCCTGCGGTCCATGCGTTTCGATGATGCGCGCAAAGCCCTGCGCGACATGATCCAGCGCCGCGTCCCATGTCGCGCGTCGCAGCCCATCCCCGTCGCGCAGCATAGGATGCAGCAGGCGCTCGTCGAGCGACAGCGTCTCATGCAAAGCGGAGCCTTTGGAGCACAGCCGCCCGTGATTGGCCGGGTGCGCGGGATCGCCGGCGACTGCCGCGCCGCCGCAGCCATCCGGCGTCGCCAGCACGCCGCAGCCGACGCCGCAATAGGGGCAAATGGTCGCGACCGAGGCGCTGCGTGGATCGACCCGCTGCATCAATAGACATCCTGTCGATAGCGGCCGCTCTTCTTCAATTCGGCGACGAAGGCGACGGCCTCATCCGTCGCGCGCGCGCCATATTGCGCAACGATATCGACGAGCGCGCGCTCGACGTCCTTGGCCATGCGCTTGGCGTCGCCGCAGACATAGATATGCCCGCCATCGGCGAGCCAGGCGAAGAGATCGCGCCCCACCTCGCGCATGCGGTCCTGCACATAGAATTTCTCGGAGCTGTCGCGGGACCAGGCGAGCGAGAGGCGTGTCAGCAGGCCGGATGACTTCATCGCGTTCAGCTCGTCTGCGTAGAAGAAATCGCAATCGCTGCGCTGATGGCCGAAGAACAGCCAATTGCGCCCGCGCGCGCCGATCGCCTGCCGCTCCTGCAGAAAGGCGCGGAACGGCGCAACGCCCGTGCCGGGACCGATCATGATGATCGGCGCATTCGGGTCATTCGGAAGCGAGAAGGCGTGCGACGCCTGCACATAGACATTCAGCGGCGCGTTGCTTTCGATGCGCTCCGCGAGAAAAGTGGAGGCGACGCCTTTGCGCAGGCGCTTGCCGATTTTGTAGCGTACGGCGTCGACCGTGAGCGACACGCGCCCCGGCGCCGCTTTCGGCGAGGAGGAGATGGAATAGAGCCGCGGCTGCAGAGGCTCGAGCGCCTCGACGAAAGCTTCCGCATGCGGCCGCACGCCGGGAAATTTCATCAAGGCCGCCAGCACGTCGAGATCGGCGGCGTCATTGTCGCTATCTTCGCCTTGCGCCAGCGCGCGCGCCATTGCGCGCGTCTCGCCGCCGGTGAGGAAGGAGATCAGCTCGAACAGCCGATCGGGCGCAGGCGAAAGCGCGCAATCGTCACGCAGCGCTTCACGCAGGCTTTTGCCCTTCACCGGCGCGAGCGGCGAGGCGCCGATCATGGCGATGATCTGATCGACGAGGCCGAGATCATTCTGCGCGAAGACGCCGAGCGAATCGCCGACGCTGTAATCGATCCCGCTCTTCGAAAGATCGAGCTCTATATGCCATGTCTCCTTCTCCGAGGCCGGCTTGTTCAGCCTCCGACGCGACAGAAATATCGCCTCGACCGGATTGTCGCGCGAATGGCCGGGCGCGGACTTGGGATGCGCGCTGGAAAGCGCGTGGTCTGATTTCGGCTCTGCACCGCGCGCCTTCAGGCTCGCATCTTCGGCGGATGGCGCCGCGTCGCGTTCTTGCGCGAGCGTCTTCAACATGCGCGCTGTGTCCTTGCCGCCGGGCGCGCAGAGATTGAGACGCTCCTCCTTGCCGGCGAACAGCGCCTCCGCATAATTTTGGCAATCATAGCCGCATTGGCCGCAATCCTGCTGCGCCATTGCGGCCATCATCTTTCGATGCAACGGACGGCCTTGCGCGAGCGTCATGCGGTCTTGCAATTGCAGCGTCGGATCATGCCAGGGCGCGGCGCCGTCATCGGCGTCGCCGGCGAGGGCCGCATTTTCCGCTGGCGACAGAGCGACGACGCCGGCGTCGTCCATCGACATCAGACCAGCGAAAAAGCCATTGAGCCACGCGCGCTGCTCCTCGGAGAAGGGAGCCGAAGGCGGAATGAGATCGAGACGTTGCGGCTGCGTGATCTTGGTCATTGCTCCGCCTCAAAGATCAATCGTCGCAATGCCTCTGCGTCATGGCGCCGCGTGAAGGCGGCGAAGCTCTCTGCGCAGGTCGCGCGATGTGCGAGATAGGCGCGCAACAGGCTCTCGATCTTGCGCGGCGCATCTGTCGCCGCGACATTCTCGAGCAGCTCGCGGCCGATCGCGCCTTCCGTCCCGAAGCCGCCTCCGACGACCATATTATAGCCCTCGACCGTATCGCCTTCTTCATTGATCGGCACGCGCGCGCCGACAAGGCCGATGTCGCCGATGTAATGCTGCGCGCAGGAGTGACGGCAGCCGGTCAAATGTATGTTGATCGGCGTGTCGATCTCTATTCTCTCCTCGCAATGCGTGGCGATCTCGTCCGCGTGCTTTTTGGTGTCGGCGGCGGCGAAACGGCAGCCGGCGTTGCCCGTGCAGGCGACGAGACCGGCGCGGAGCGGCGACGCCTTTGTCGCAAGGCCGAGCGCTTCGATCCGCGCGAGCGCCTCGTCGATCCGCGCGTCGGCAATTCCAGAAATGAGCAGATTTTGCCAGACAGTGAGCCTTATGTCGCCATCTCCGAGCTCGCGCGCGATCGTCGCGAGACCGCGCGCTTCGTCGCTCGTCAGGCGACCGAGCTTCAATGCGACGCCGATCCAGCTCTTCTGCGCCTCTTTCTGCGCATGCGCGCCGATGTGCGCGAGCCTGTCGAAGCCAGGCCGTTGCGCAATCGCTTCTTGCGGCGCGCGCAGCAGCGGACGGCCGAGCTTCTCCTCGACCAGCGTCAGAAATCGATCGAAGCCCAATTGATCGAGCACATATTTCAATCGCGCTCGCGCGCGATTGGTGCGGTCGCCTGCGTCGATGAAGACGCGCAATATGGCGTCCGCGATCTCGATGGCCTCGTCCGTCGGAACGATCACGCCCGTGTCGCGCGCGAGATCCTTGTGACCAGTGATGCCGCCCAGCGCGAGACGAAAGTGGACGCCCGGCGCGATCCCATGTCCGTCGCGAATCTCGATCGCCTGAAAGGCGACGTCATTGGTCTCCTCGAGCACGGCGATGCGGCCGCCGCCATCGAAAGCGATGTTGAATTTGCGCGGCAGGCCGGAGAGCGAGCGGTCATTGAGAATATGAAAATGCATCGCGCGCGCGAAGGGGCGCGTGTCGATGAGCTCCTGCGGATCGATTCCGGCGGTCGGCGCGCCAGTGATGTTGCGAATATTGTCGGCGCCGGCGCCGCGCGTCCACAGGCCGAGGCTCTGCACGCCTTCGATCATCGCGACGGCGCTCTTGGGCTCGATCTCGCGAATTTGCAGATTGGCGCGCGTCGTCACATGCAGATAGCCGCCGCCATGGCCGTCGGCGAGATCGGCGAGGCCGGCGAATTGCCAATGGGTGAGAATTCCATTGGGGATGCGCAGGCGGCACATATAGGAGGATTGCGTCGGCGCGACATAGAACAGCCCATGATAGCGCCAACGAAAATTATCGGCCGGCTTTGGCGGCTCATTGCGCTTCGCCTGCGCGACGAGACGCGCATAGGCGTCGAATGGATGCTCCTCGCGCTTGATCTTCTCTTGCTCGTTGAGCGCGCCGCCATTGGCGATTGCGCGATCCTGCGCCGCGAAATGAATGGCGTCGGGGCCGATTGGCGTTTCCTTCGTCGGCGCATCGCGTCGCGCGCGCGAGGCCTGAAAGCCGGAGGCGAATCCTTCGAGATAGCGTTTCTGCTCGGCAGTGAAATCGCCGGCCATGGTCATGCCGCCTTTCTTTCGCAGAGGCTGCGGCCGAAGATCAGCGCATCGCGCCATTGCGTCACATCGGCGCGCGAGCGAATGAGCTCGAGGCACCAGAGCGCCGCGCTGGTGTCGCCGATGAGCACGGCGCCGGTGAGACGGCCATTCTCTATGACGAGCTTTTTGTAGAGGCCGAGCCCAAAGTCGCGCCAGGAGATCGTCTCGGCGCCGTCGCCTCCCATAAAATCTCCGGCGGAAAAGACATTGACGCCGGAGACCTTCAGATTGGTGGAGACGACGCTGCCCTCGTAAATATCGCTTTCGCCGCAGAGTCTCGCGGCGAGGATGCGCGCCTGCTCATAGGCGGGCTCGACGAGGCCATAGCAGACGCCTCTGTGCTCAGCGCATTCGCCGAGCGCGAAAATGTCGCGGATATTGGTTTCCATATGATCGTCGACGATGATGCCTCTTTGCGCGCTCACGCCGGCGTCGCGCGCCAGCTCCATATTGGGCGCAATTCCCGCGGCGAAGACGACGCCATCGGCCGCGAGCCGGCGGCCATCGGCGAGCTCTATCGCGCGGACGCATTCGTCGCCGATGATGCCTGTCGTGCGCGCTTCCAGCAGAATTTCTATTCCTCGGCTCGCGATGAGCAGCTTCAGCAGCTCGGCTGCTTCCTTGTCCAGCTGCCGCTCCATCAGCCGATCGGTGACATGCGCGAGCGTGACCTCGGCGCCGCTTTTGGCGAGGCCATAGGCGGCTTCGAGGCCGAGCAGGCCGCCGCCGATGACGATGATTTTCTTGCGCTGCGCCGCGAGGCGCTTCAGCGCGTCGACATCGGCGCCGTCGCGAAACACGTGAACGCCGGATAGCTGCGCGCCGGGGAGCGGCAGACGCAGCGCGCGGGAGCCGGTTGCGAGCACGAGCTTGGAAAAGCCGATGTTCTCGCCATTCTCCAGCGACACGCTCTTCGTCGCGACGTCTATGGCGCGCGCCTTGGCGCCGTAGAGAAGCGTGACGCCGCGGTCGCGCCACCAGCTCGCGGGCCTCAGCTCGATCTCGGCCATGTCCGCGTCGCCGGCGAGCACGGAAGAGAGCTGCACGCGATTATAGGCGAGGCGCGGCTCCTCGCCGATGACGGCGATGGCGTAGCGGCCGAGCGCGCGCTTCGACAATTCGTCGACGAGACGCGCGGCGGCCATGCCATTGCCGATGATGACGAGAGGCTCGCTCATTTTTCGCTCGCCTCACGCCGCTTCGACGTAGTGATGACGCTCATAGAGGAATTGCAGCACGCGGCGTCGGCATTCGAGATAGAGAGGATCGGTGGAAAGAGCCACGCGATCACGCGGGCGCGGCAGAGCGACATCCAGCGTCTCGCCGATGGTGGCGCAGGGGCCATTGGTCATCATCACGATGCGGTCGGAGAGAAGCACGGCTTCGTCCACATCATGGGTGATCATCATCACCGTATTGCCGAGCGTGCGATGCAGCGCCATCACCTGATCTTGCAGATGCGCGCGGGTGAGCGCGTCGAGCGCGCCGAAGGGCTCGTCGAGCAGCAGAACCTTCGGCTCCATGGCGAGCGCGCGGGCGATGCCGACGCGCTGCTTCATGCCGCCGGAAATCTCGCTCGGACGCTTGTCCTTCGCATGCGTCATCTGCACGAGCTCGAGATTGCGCATGGTCCAATCATGGCGCTCGGCGCGGCTTTTTTTGCGCGAGAACACCTTGTCCACCGCGAGGCGCACATTGTCGTAGACGGTGAGCCAAGGCAGTAGTGAGTGGTTCTGGAAGACGACGGCGCGATCCGGCCCGGGCGTATCGACCTGACGATTCTCCAGCACGACGCCGCCGGCGCTCGCGCTCACCAGCCCGGCGACGATATTGAGCAGAGTGGATTTGCCGCAGCCGGAATGGCCGATGATGGTGACGAATTGTCCCTTCTCGACGGAAAGATCGACGGCTTCGAGCACTTTCGTCGTGCGGGCGCCGCTCGCGAAGATTTTGTCGACATGATCGATGCGAAGATAGCTCATGGCGAATCCTTTCAGGAAGCTTGCGCGCCGCGCGTGGCGAATGCGCCGATCGCGGCGACGATGCGATCGAGCACGAAGCCGGTGACGCCGATATAGGCGAGGGCGACGAAAATGTCGGACAGGCGCGAGGAGTTCCAGGCGTCCCAGATGAAGAAGCCGATGCCGACGCCGCCGGTCAGCATTTCCGCCGCGACAATGGCGAGCCAGGAGAGGCCGACGCCGATGCGCAGACCGGTAAAAATATACGGCGCGGCCGAGGGAATCATGATCTTCCAGAAGAACTCGAGGTGATTGAGCCGCAGCACGGCGGCGACATTGCGATAATCCTGCGGAATATTGCGCACGCCGACGGCGGTGTTGATGATGATCGGCCAGATGGAGGTGATGAAGATCACGAAGATCGCCGAAGGATGGCTGTCGCGAAACGCCGCGAGCGAGATCGGCAGCCAGGCGAGCGGCGGCACGGTGCGCAGCACTTGGAACAGCGGATCGAGCCCTCGCATCGCCCAGCGCGATTGACCGACGATGACGCCGAGCAGCACGCCGGCGACGCTGGCGAGGCCGAAGCCGACGGCGACGCGCTGCAACGATGTGAGCACGCGCCAGCCGAGGCCGATATCCTGCGGTCCAGCGACGAAGAACGGGTGCAGGATGAGATCATTCGCCTCGCTCCATATGCGCGACGGCGACGGCAGAGCCGATGTCGGCTTGATGCAGAGAAGCTGCCAGAGACCGAGCAATATCGCGAGCACGATGATCGGCGGCAGCACGGCGGCGAAGAAAGCGCGAATGCGCGCGCCATGCTTCTCGATGAGCGGCGTGCGCCGGCGCGCATAGAGCTCGTCGATCGAGCGATCGTCGGCCTGCGCCGCGTCGACGAGAGCGTCCTTGGTGATTTGCATCGTCATTTCGGCCTCTTCGATCAGACTTGCGCGCGTTTGATGGACAGGCTCTTCAGATAGGCCTGCGGATTTTCAGGGTCGAAGACCTTGCCGTCGAAGAAGGTCTCCTTGCCGCGCGACGTCGATGTCGGAATTTCCTTGGCGGGGACATTGATGGACTTCGCCGCCTCGCGCCAAATGTCCTCGCGATTCACCTTGTCGACCAGCGCTTTGATATTCGTCGTCGGCTCGAGCTTGCCCCAGCGAATGTCCTCGGTGACGAACCAGGCGTCGTGACTCTTGAACGGATAGGAGGCGGCGTCGCGCCAGAATTTCATGAACTGCTTCGTGCCTTTCTCGATGCGTCCATTGCCGTAATTGAGATCGCCTTTCAGGCGGCCGACGATATCGGCGACGGGCACGTTGAACCATTGGCGCTTGCCGACGATCTCCGCGAGCTCGGCCTTGTTCTCCATTTTGTCGCACCATTGCTGCGCTTCCAGAACAGCGGCGGTGAGCGCGCGTGCGGCGCGTGGATTTTTGTCGACCCAATCAGCGCGCAGGCCGAGCGCTTTTTCTGGATGCTTCGACCAAATTTCGCCGGTCGCGCAGGCGGTGTAGCCGATGTTCTGATTGGCGAGCTGCTCGTTCCACGGCTCGCCGACGCAAAAGGCGTCCATATTGCCGACCTTCATATTCGCCACCATTTGCGGTGGCGGCACGACGATGGTCGAGACATCCTTGTCGGGATCGATGCCGGCCGCGGCGAGCCAATAGCGCAGCCACAAATCATGCGTGCCGCCGGGGAAAGTCATGGCGACCTTCACTTCCTTGCCTTCAGCCTTCTTCTTGGCGAAGGCGTCGCGCAGCGCCGAGGCGTTGGTCGTGATCTTCAGATCCTTATATTCATTGGCGACGGAAATGCCCTGCGCGTCGAGATTGAGGCGCGCGAGTATGTACATCGGCGTCGGCGTGTTGTTCTGCGTCACTTTGCCGGTGGTGATGAGATAGGGCATGGGCGTGAGAATATGCGCGCCGTCTATGCCGTTCGCGGCGCCGCCGAGCACGAGATTGTCGCGCGTCGCGCCCCAGGACGCTTGCTTGACGACCTCGACATCCGGCATGCCATGCTTGGCGAAAAGGCCTTTTTCCTTGGCGATGATGAGCGGCGCGGCGTCGACCAGCGCGATATAGCCGAGGATCGCTTTCGTCGTTTCCGGCCCTGCGCCTTGCGCGAAGGCGCCGGCGGGGAAGGCCGCACGAATGGCGGCGAAGCTCGCGGCGGCGCCGGCGGCGCCACGCAGCAGCGCGCGGCGATCGAGCGTCATGGCCGCATTGGTCTTCGCTGAGCTTGTTTCGTCTGTCATCGTCACCGTCGTCCTCTTCGCGCTGCGAGCGCATCGGTCAGGGCGAGTCGGCGCCGTCCTTTGGTCGACGGCGCGAAACGCAAAAAGCCGCTTCCCTCGGGAGAGCGCATGGCGCTCGAGCTCCCTGGGACAGCGGCGTTGCTGTTCGTCCGTCGTTGGACAAATGGAAAGATGCGCGAGGCGCATCGTCGAGAAGAATATAGCAAGCTGCGCGCCAAAAGGCCGTGAGCCTGCATTCATTTGTAATTCAACGTATTTCGGCGGAACCGTCACGGCGAGGCGCGACGTCTGTATCGGCGCCTTGCCCAATAGGCGGGCGCCGAACCGATAAAAAACAGGCTATGGCGCGCGGCGAATGGGGAAGGCGGCGAGATAGGCGTCGAGGTCGCGATCATCGAATTCCGGGCCGCAAAAGGCGCCGATGGCGTCGCCGGGGCGCGGCGCTGCAGGCAAAGCGGCGTCGAAGAGATCGGCGCGGAACACGGCTTTCGCCGCGTCGAGAAGGGCGGCCGAGACGGGCGCCTGTCCCCAGCGCGCCATTTGCGCATAGAGCCATGCGGCCTGGGTGGGGTCCGGCCGCTCGGCGCCTTCCTGGCCGAGCAGCAGATAGCGCGCATTCTCGCGCGTCGCGCCACCGGGCGTGATCTTGAGCCGGCCTTGCAGCGTCCGCAAGATCACATCTGCGCCGACGCCGACGCGATCTGGCCGGGCGAGCAGCGCTGCGATCTCATGCGGATCCGCTTCGCCGATGAAACGCGCGGCGCGATGCAGAGCGCGTAGCAGAGCGGCGACGACATTCGGGTGCTCGAGCGCGAAGCTCTCGCGCATGGCCAGCGATTTTTCCGCGCAGCGCGAGAACAGCTCGACAGAAAAATGCAGAATATGTCCGACGCCGAGATCGACCGCGACCGAATTCCACGGCGCGCCGACGCAAAAGCCGTCGACATGTCCCTGCGCCAGGCTGCCGACCATATAGGGCGGCGGCAGCACGACGAGGCGCACATCCTCATCCGGGTCGACGCCGCCGGCGGCCATCCAATAGCGCAATTGGTAATTATGGCCGGAGAAGGGGAAGGTCATGCCGAAGGTCAGCGGCTCCGCCTGCGCGGCCTTGCGATCGGCGACGACGCGGGCGAGCGCGCGCGCCGTGGCCAGCGGATCGAGCGCATCGCCGTCGAGACGCGCCCGCATCGCCTCATGCAGCGTGGGAGAGATCGTGATGGCGTTGCCATTCATGGCGAGATTATAGGGCGCGACAATCGGCGTCTTCACATGGCCGACGCCGAGGCTGGAAGCGACGGCGATGGGCGCGAGAAGATGCGCGGCGTCGAACATTCCGATATTGAGCTTGTCACGCACATTGGACCAGGAGATCTCTTGCACGAGCTCGACGTCCAGCCCTTCCTGCGCGGCGAAACCCTTGTCCACGGCGACGAAGAGCGAGGCGGCGTCCGCGAGCGGAATGAAGCCGATGCGTAAATGTTCGCGCTCCGCGGTCATTTGAACAGCTCCGAGGCGGTGATGATCGCCTGGGCGATCTCGAAAATCTTCTTCTTCTCGCGCATGGCCGTGCTGCGCATCAGCCGATAGGCGTCCTCCTCGCTGAGGTTCTTCGCCTTCATCAAAAGACCCTTGGCGCGGTCGATCGTCTTGCGCTCCTCGATCTCCGATTTGGCGCGCGCCAATTCGTCCTGCAGACGCGAGAAGGCGTTGAAGCGCGACACGCAGAGATCGAGAATGGATTTGATGCGCTCTTTCTTCAGCCCGTCGACGATATAGGCGGAGACGCCGGCGTCGACGGAGGCCTGAATGGAGGCGGCGTCGCTCTGATCGACGAACATTGCGACGGGCCGGCGCACGGCGCGGCTCACCTGGAACATCTGCTCCAATATGTCGCGGCTCGGATTTTCGAGATCGATGAGGATGACGTCGGGGTCGATCGCATAGATGCGCGCGAGCAGGCTGCGCATCTCGGCGATGCGCTCGACATTGGTGAAGCCGGCCTCGCGCAATCCATCCTCGAGGATCGCAGCGCGCACCGGACTTTCATCGACGATGACGATTTTCAAACCGACGCCTCCGCGACGCTGCGCCGCAGGCAGGCGCTAGCGAATATGCGGACCAATTACAAATGATTTCGGCGGGCGAGGGTAGAAGAGGGGATGTCATGAGATGGCCCCGCAGCGCTGAGGCTGGCGGGGCCGCTTGTTTCGCAGAATGCGAATCTCCGGAAAGCTCCAGATTCGGAAGATTGGGAGGCGTCGCGCTTGGCCTTCGCGTTTCGCCGCCCGTCGGGATGTCACGAATGTCGGCGCCCGAGGAAATCTGCGCTCGATTTCTTCGCTGCGCCATCGACCTCGGCTGAGGTCAAACGGTGTGACCCGGTGGCGTCATGCTCCTCTCGCATGTATCGCTCGACTCGAGGCCTGCGTGCGTTGCCACGCCGGCCCGCCCATCGCGTTCTCATCCCTCGAGGTCCCGCTCGATCGGTTCGCACGGTTCTCGGCTCCTCGCCGTTTCCCGCGGCCCCCTGTGACGCGATGATGAAATGGTGATCTCGATTCTCGATTTCGTCAAGCGCAGAATTGGTCGCAGCGAGGCGGTTTTCTTTTTGCGCGCGGCGCGCTACGCAATGGCTCCGACGAGGCCGGCGGGAGCGCCAATGCCGGTCCGACGGGAGAGAAGCGCATGCAAGCGGACAGTGACGGTTATTACTATTTCCTTACCTATAGCGGCGTGAGCCTTCCGCTCAAATTGACGTCGCCGCTCGATCCGAACGACCTCAACAATCGCAACACATTCTTTCGCGCCCGCTATGACGAGGCCGAGCGTCTGCTTCTGTGCGAGAAGATGGTCTATGGCGAGGTGGAGCTGCGCCACGCATATGAATATCGCGCCGAGGGCGGTCTCGCCCGCGCGCTCATTCTGATGGGCGAGGACGAGACCGAGGTGCTGTTCGACGAGAATGGCAAGCAGACGGTGGCGTGAGGGCGGCGTAGGTCGGGCGGAGCGCGCGAGCAGGAAGGCTTTTGCGGACGATCGGTTCGCCGTCATTGCGAGGAGCGTAGCGACGAAGCAGTCCAGGAGCCGCCCCATGGCTCTGGATCGCTTCGCTCCGCTCGCGATGACGCGCGGCGATTGTCGGGTTTTGCGGAGCGAGCGTCCGCGAGCAGCGTCACGCCTTGCCGAACACGCGATCGAAGATCGTGTCGACATGCTTGAAGTGATAGGCGAGATCGAACAATTCATCGAGCTCCGCGGGCGAGAGCTTCGCGATCACCTCGGCGTCGGCGCCGAGCAGCTTGCGGAACTCGCCTTCGCCGCGCCACACGGGCATGGCGTTGCGCTGCACCAGCGAATAAGCATCCTCGCGTGAGACGCCCTTTTGCGTCAGCGCCAGCAGCACGCGCTGCGAATGCACGAGCCCGCCGAGGCGGTCGAGATTCTTCTGCATGTTCTCGGGATAGATCATGAGCTGATCGATGACGCTGGTCAGACGCGAGAGCGCAAAGTCGAGCGTCACTGTCGCGTCGGGGCCGATATTGCGCTCGACGGAAGAGTGCGAAATATCGCGCTCATGCCACAGCGCGACATTTTCCAGCGCCGGCGTCACCATGCCGCGCACGAGCCGCGCGAGGCCGGTGAGATTTTCGGTGAGCACGGGGTTGCGCTTATGCGGCATGGCGGAGGAGCCCTTCTGCCCGGCCGAGAAATATTCCTCCGCCTCCAGCACCTCTGTGCGTTGCAGATGGCGAATCTCGATCGCGAGCCGCTCCACCGATGACGCCACGACGCCGAGCGTCGCGAAAAAGGCGGCGTGACGGTCGCGCGGAATGACCTGCGTGGAGACCGGCTCCACCGCGAGGCCGAGCTGCTTCGCCACATGCTCCTCGACGCGCGGATCGACATTGGCGAAAGTGCCGACGGCGCCGGAAATGGCGCAGGTCGCAACCTCCTTGCGCGCGGCGACGAGCCGCTCGCGCGAGCGCGTGAATTCGGCATAGGCTTGCGCCAGCTTCAAGCCGAAGGTCGTCGGCTCGGCGTGAATGCCATGCGAGCGGCCGATGGTCGGCGTATATTTATGCTCGAGAGCGCGGCGCTTTATCGCGGCGAGCAGACCGTCGACGTCGGCGATGAGAAGATCGGCGGCGCGCGCCAATTGCACGGCGAGACATGTGTCGAGCACGTCGGAGCTGGTCATGCCCTGATGCACGAAGCGCGAATCCGGCCCGATGAACTCGCCGAGATGGGTGAGGAAGGCGATGACGTCATGCTTGGTCACGCGCTCGATCTCGTCGATGCGGGCGACGTCGAAAGTGACGAAATCGGCCTTGTCCCAGATCGCCTTGGCGCTCTCCTTGGGGATCACGCCGATTTCGGCGAGCGCGTCGCAGGCATAGGCCTCGATCTCGAACCAGATGCGAAAGCGCGCCTGCGGCTCCCAAATCTTGGTCATCTCGGGGCGGGAATAGCGAGGGATCATGGGCTCGGGCGTCCTTTGGAAAAGTCTTCGTGCGGCCGGTTCGGCGGGAAGACGATCGTTTAGGCCCTTCCGCGGGTGGAGTGAAGGGGGCGGGGCCGGCTCCGCTTCCAGTCTTCGTGGTGAACATATCCTAAAGATAGCAAGGCGCGGTGCGGGGCTGGCGTTCCGGGCGAAGGCCCGGGTGACCCCGAGCGCGCCTCGCGATATATTGAAAGGGAACCGGAGGTCGAAATGAGCCAGCTCGAGCGTATCACTGTCGATCCGCAGCAATGCGGCGGACGCCCTTGTATCCGCTCGCTGCGCATTCGCGTCAAAGACGTTCTGGACCTTCTGGCGGCCGGGGCCTCGAATGAGGAGATTCTCGAGGATTATCCGCTGCTCGAGGCGGCGGATATCATTGCGGTCCTCGAATTCGCCGCGCGCCAGAGCGATCATCCGATCCTGCGCGTCGCCTGATGCGTTTTCTCGTCGATGCGCAGCTGCCGCCGGCGCTTGCGCGTTGGCTCTCCGCGGCGGGACATGAGGCGGAGCACGTCGGGGATGTCGGTCTCGGAGACGCCAGCGACAGTTCGATCTGGAGCTATGCTCTCGCGGCCGGCGCCGTCGTTATCTCCAAAGACGAGGATTTTGCGCAGCGGAAAGCGCTCGAGAGTGGCGGACCGCCAGTCGTCTGGGTGCGGGTTCCGAACACGCGGAAGCGGGAGCTTCTGGCCTGGTTCGAGACGATGCTTCCCGAGATTTTGGCGGCGTTGGAGCGAGGCGAAAGCCTCATCGAGGTCATTTGAGCCGCCTTCGCCGGCCGGACCGCCGGAATTCGAGACACCCTCTCTGGCCGAAATATTGCTGCGGATGAACCAACGCCAGCGCTGGCGTTCGCCCGCTCGGGCCGCCATATCTCGGTTTCAGAATGTGTTCGCCCGGAGGACCTTATGCAGCAGACCGCCGATGTCGCCGTGCTGGGCGCGGGAATGGTCGGAGTCTCGGCCGCCCTGCATCTGCAGGCGCGGGGGCGCGACGTCGTCCTCGTCGATCGGCATGGCGCGGCCGGATTGGAGACGAGCTTCGGCAACGCCGGGCTCATCGAGCGCGCCTCCGTCTTCCCCTATCTCTTCCCGCGCGATCTCGGCGATCTCCTGCGCTATGCGCTCAATCTCTCGCCGCAGGCGCATTATCATTTTTCGGCCCTGCCCAGCGTCGCGCCCTGGCTGTGGCGCTATTTTCGCGAGAGCGCGCCGGAGCGCGCCAAGCATCACGCTCTGGACGCGCTGCCGCTGGTCGAGCGCTGCCTCGAGGAGCATGACGCGCTGATCCAGCTCTCGGGCGCCGGCGACATCGTGCGCCGCACCGGCTGGATCAAGCTCTATCGCAGCGAGAAAAGCCTCGCCAAAGGGCTCGTCGACGCCGCCCGGCTGCGCGACTTTTCGCTGCGCGTCGAGGAGCTGGACGCCGCCGGCCTCTCGGCGCTGGAGCCCGACATAGCGCCTGTCGTCGGCGCCGTGCATTTTCGTGACACCGCCTCGGTCGCCGATCCTTGCGCCGTGGCGCAGGCCTATGCGGAGCTGTTCCAGCGTCGCGGCGGGCGTTTCCTCGCCGGCGACGTTCGCGCCCTCGCGCAGACGCGCGACGGACATTGGAGCGTGCCCACGCATGATGGCGCGCTGATTGTCCGCGATGTCGTCGTCGCGCTCGGCCCCTGGTCCGACCAGATTTTCCGCCCGCTCGGCTATGATCTGCCCTTCGCGGTCAAGCGCGGCTATCACATGCATTACGGAACCAAGGAGGGCGCGCGGCTTTTCCATCCCGTTCTCGACGCCGACAATGGCTATGTGCTGGCGCCGATGACGCGCGGCGTGCGCCTCACCACTGGCGCGGAATTCGCTCGCCGCGACGCCAAGCCCACGCCCGTGCAGGTGGGAAAGGACGAAGCGCTCGCGCGCACGCTGTTCCCGCTCGGCGAGCGGCTGGACCCCAAGCCCTGGATGGGTTGCCGGCCCTGCTTCCCGGACATGCTGCCGATCATCGGCAAGGCGCCCCGCCATCAGGGCCTCTGGTTCGATTTCGGCCATCAGCATCATGGCTTCACGCTCGGCCCGGTGAGCGGCAGGCTGCTCGCCGAGATGATGACCGGGGAGGCGCCCTTCACCGATCCGGCGCCCTATGCGGTCGAGCGATTTCGATAATCCACAACGGAATTTTTTCGCCGAATGAGCGACCATGGCGCGCAGTGATTCGCCTCGGCGTCGATGATCGTCCGGCTGTCCTTTTTTGAATGCGTGCGCGTCCCCTGACGGCGAGCCGATTTTTCATTGGAGACGAATATGAAGCTCTCTTTCATTCTCGGCGCGGCGCTCGCGCCTTTTCTTCTGGCGCCCGCGGCGGCCGTCGAGGTCGCCGTCATCTACGAAGGCTTTCCGGGCTATGCCGGCTGCAAGGAGCGCGCGGATATGCAGCGCGTCGTCGATCTCGCCGAGCAATATGATCTCGAGGCGGCGCGCGAGATCATCCGTCGCGGCTTGAAGAGCAAGGATTGCCGCGTGCTCGGCGGCGACATCATCGTCGAGGTGGTTCCGCCCTTCAGCCGGCTGGTGAAGGTGCATATGCGCGGCGATCCCGACGCTTATTGGATCATCCAATAATCAGCGGGCCGGCTTGGCCAGCGCGCGCTCGCCCAGCGCCACCAGCGCGGCCCGCAGCCTCTCGTCGGCGACGCCTTCGGTCACGGCTTCCGCCTGCCGGCGCGCTGCGAGATCGACCGGCGGCTTCGTCGGCCGGACGCGGCGGGGGGCGAGTGGCTCCTGCTTCATCGTGATCTTGGCGACGCAGCGCCAGCCGAGATGCGTGTTCACGCGCTCGATGATGGCGGCGCTCATATGCTGAATGTCGAGGCCGAAGCCCGGCTCGACGCGCAGCGCCAGAGTCGCCGGCTCGTCTGTCTTCTCGGCCGGGCGGCTTTTGCCGCCGGCTTGGTTCTCGTCGGTCGCGCGCCTTTTGGCGCGCGGCGGCCATTGCAGCTTCACCGGCTCGCAAATGGCGGCGACGCGCGCGCCGACGATCGCCTCCCAGCGGAGCAGCAGCGAGCTTTCGCTGAAGCCCTGGCGCGCGGCGAGAGGATCGAGCGTCTTGTCGACGAATTCGCCGAGGAGGCGCGATCGCCGCATTTTCGAGCGTCCGGCCGCCGCTTCGGTCATGCTCTCTCCTTGCGCGATCGGCTCTGATCTCGGTAAGGACAGGTTAGCCCATGCCGAGAGCCCCCGCCAAGTCGTCGGCCGCAAGGTCGCCCGCAAAATCGCCGCCGCGGCCCGATCCGCGCGCGCTGCTGTCGTGGTACGACCGTCGTCGCCGCGATCTGCCCTGGCGCGCAGCGCCCGGCGAGCGGGCCGACCCTTACGCCGTCTGGCTGTCGGAGATCATGCTGCAGCAAACGACGGTCGAGGCGGTCAAGCCCTATTTCCTCGGCTTTCTCGCGCGTTGGCCGAGCGTGGAGGCGCTCGCCGCGGCGCCGCTGGAGGAGGTGATGAAAGCCTGGGCCGGCCTCGGCTATTACGCCCGCGCCCGCAATCTCCACGCCTGCGCGCAGCAGGTGGCTTTCGAGCGCGGCGGCGTCTTCCCGCGGGAGGAGGGCGATCTCCTCTCTCTGCCCGGCGTCGGCCCCTATACGGCGGCGGCGGTGGCGGCCATCGCATTCGACGCGCCCTGCGTCGCCGTCGATGGCAATGTCGAGCGCGTCGTCGCTCGGCTCTTCGCCATCGACCGCCCGATCCGCGAGGCCAAGCGCGAATTGCGCGAGACGGCGCAAACGCTGCTTCCAGCCGCGCGCTCCGGCGATTTCACGCAAGCCTTGATGGATCTCGGCGCGACGGTCTGCACGCCGCGCGGGCCGCGCTGCGATCTCTGCCCTTTCGCATCCGGCTGCGAGGCGGCGCGGCGCGGCGAGACCGAGCGCTTCCCGGTAAAGGCGCAAAAGCTCGAGAAGCCGCTGCGGCGCGGCGCGGCCTTCGTCCTCACCTGCGGCGGCGCGGCCCTGCTGCGCACGCGGCCGCCGCGCGGCCTGCTCGGCGGCATGAGCGAATTTCCCTCGACGCCCTTTCGCGTCGATTTCGACCCCTCCCGCGCCCAGGCCCATGAGCCCGCCGCGGCGCGCTGGCGCGCGTTGCCGGGGGAGGTCGAGCATGTGTTCACGCATTTTTCGCTGCGGCTGACCATATTCGCCGCGACGCTTCCGGCGCCGCCGCCCCATATCGAGAACGGCCGCTGGACGCCTCTGGCGCGCCTTTCCGAGGAAGGGCTGCCGACCTTGATGCGAAAAGTGGCGGTGCGGGCCGGTTTGATCGTAGAGTGAGCTGAAGCGGGAGCATTTTGCATGGCGCGGCGCAAATCGATCCAGATCGAGATGACGGAAGGCGCGATTCGCGTCCTCTCCGGCGGCCATGTGCTGACCATCGCCAATAGCGCGCCGCCCCCGGACGCCGAGGAGGACACGGATTTCTTCATTCGCCTCGACGACATCGACCATTGGGACGCGCCCGACCAGGAAATCCCCATCGACATCGTCGAGCTGCAGTCGATTCTCGAAGCGATAGAAGAAGAGCTCGAGCGCCACGGGCTGAGCGTGACCTTCGAGTGAGGAGGCGAGAGGCGGGCGAGGAGAGCTCGGCCGCGAGCTTTCTGCGAAAGCTCGGACGTAAATGGCTGCAACACTTGATTACATACAGAAAATTCGCGTTATGATTCAACACTTTTGGAACGAAGGCGCATTTGAGATCGGCGCAAGACCAGCTCCATGATGCCAATTTTTTCGTAAAATCGACGCCGGCCAACAAAAGACTCTCGAACTCGTCAAAACAGAGCCACGCCGTACGCTTTTTTGACGCATCAAAATGAGCTGCCCGATCTCCTCACTCGTCTCCGGACGCATGCAACGACTTGAGTCGTTTCGTCGCACCTTCGACAATCGAGGCGGCGAGTGATTCCGGAAAATTCGCCGGCAAACGAGAAAGAGTGGCCTCGATCGTCGACGATGCCGCTTCCGTCAATTCGTCCATAATCAATGACAGCTCTTGCACCGGAAAACCGCAAAGTGCCGCCGTCTGTTCGAAATGCCGCCCGACGATTGTGTCGACGATATAATGTCTGTTCTTGCCGACCGACATAGCCATGCGCATCTGTTTTCGGTCGATCTCGCTAGCGTCCAGGTTCGGCTGCGTCGACATGATGTCGTAAAGTGGCGCGAGCCGGAACCGCCCGGCCGCCGCGAGCCGCAGGCTGAAATTCTTCGCATGCCCGTCGGTCGCGCCGAGCAGCCAGAAAACGATTTGAGCTTTGAGTAAAAGCCGCAGATCGTCCAGCGGCGTGTCGCTTCCCTTCACCAAGCCTGCGATGTCCACAAGTCCGGGGCCACCGTCGGATTGATATTTCAGCGACGGTGGCACCGACAAAGCCTGGCAGCAATCTTCCTGCGGCAGCCGCAGCAGCCGTTGATCCTTGGTCCACAAGCGATCAAAGCGCTCGACGACCAGCGCCTTTTTCCCGGCGAACTCCGCCATTTCAGCGTTAGTTACCGGAAGCCCGAAGGCGGCAGCGAGCCGGAGGCAGAAATACTCGTTCTCGACGCTCAACGAGAGATCGAGGCCGTTCGGCAATAGGCCTATTTCTGGCTTGATGATGTGGGTGGTCGGCGTCGTGCCGTGCGGGACATGCCAGCGGCCATCAAGGAACAGCAAGGCTGTCTTCTCTTGCGCGCCGGCGAGTGAAATCCTGAATTCGCTGTCGCTCCCCACCCCAAGCGGATTGCGTCCGAGATCAGCGATGATCGCCGCAACCTCGTCATCGGAGACCGGACGCGCGTCGATTTGTCCCGCATGTGTAGGCTCCACATTTTCGGGAACGAACTGGAGAGCCCCGACGCAATCGCGCCCAATCGCGGCAAGCAGGCTGTAAGCGTCGGAACCGCCTGCGTTTGATCGCTCGGCGATGCGTCGCCGAATATCTAAATTATCGGGCAAAAGATTTTCAAAGACCGCGATCACTGGCGCGCCGATATAGCGATCTTCGCGCAGCGGCAAAGAAAGCGATACGGGAATGGCCCCCTCCCAATCGAGCCAGCTTTCGTCATAGCGAAAATCGATGGCTCCGCTGCTTTCGCGGCGAAGGCGGCCAACAAGGCGGTTATTCAAATAGACGTTGAGCGGCGGTCGAGGACGGCGAGCCATCAGAAGCCCTCCTCAATCTCCGTAATTGCTGCCTTGCTCCGGGGTTGAATGACCAATTCGAGATCAAGGGCAGCGAGTGTATCCATCAGCGTGCGTAGCTGCGTCGCAGGCTCGCCCGCTTCCAGTTTTGAGATCGTCGCCTGCCGCACGGACACTTTGCGCCCCAGCTCGTCCTGCGTCAGCTTCTGCTGGCGACGGCAACGGCGCAAAACGGTCCCAACCTGCTTTGTCGTGCGGGCAATCATATCCATTTGAGAAATATGACATAGAGACGATAAATTGCCAATATACGCAATTGCGCATATACACATTTTATACGCGCAACCGTATAATTGCGCCTTATACGCAAATGCGTATCGCCAAAATTCGCCGATCTTTCCGAAGATTGAGCTCCTCCAGCGCTCCTCAATATTCAACATCGCCGGCGCGACCATAGAGCTCTGTCGTGCGCGGCTTTAGCCTTAAACCGTCCAACTAAATGGGGTCAGTTCATTATGAGCGGCCTTTTCAATTGGGCTCAATGAACCTCGGCAATCGACAAGGGACTTGGATTCAAACGAGAAAAACAAGCAAGATCAAGCCCCCCAAAGAATGCATCTCTTCGCGGCATTTGCATAACAAGCTGATTTTAAAGGGCAAGCATTTGTGGCTGGGGGACCTGGATTCGAACCAAGATTAACGGAGTCAGAGTCCGCTGTTCTACCGTTGAACTATCCCCCAACGGTCGCGCGGCGAAGCGGCGCGTCGCGGTGATCTAAAGAGAGGATGCGCCTCTGTCAACATGATCGGCGCGGTTTGATCGGCGCGGTTCGTGGCGCGGCCTTTGCTGGTTTTCACGATGGCCTCGCTCGCGCCCGCCGGCGCGGCCCGTAAACGCGCTCCTTGGCATTCGCGCCGGCCTTGCTACACTTCCCGCGATCGGCCATGAGAGTTCGTCGAGACGGGGATCGGCGGCGCGGCGGCGCGAAGGAAAAAAGGCCGATCGGGAGGCGGGTTGAAAAAGCCGGAACATTGGGGCGGGGGCCTGGGCGGAGGCGAGGCGCCGCGCGCTGGAGCGGGGGCGCGCGCATCCGTGGACGGCGCGGGCGATCCTGTCCGCCCATCTGATCCCCTTTGCGCTGCGGACGTCTCCGCGCGGAGCGCTCGCCTTCCGGGCGAGCGGCGCGACGATCATGTCTATGCGGCGCTCGATCTCGGCACCAATAATTGCCGGCTGCTGATCGCCCGGCCGGAGCAGCGCTCCCGGCGCAAGACGGACATGCTGCGCATCGTCGACGCCTTCTCGCGCATCGTGCGGCTCGGCGAAGGCATGGGCTCCTCGAGCCGCATCTGCGAGCAGGCGATCGAGCGCACGCTGGAGGCGCTGGACGTCTGCCGCGAGAAAATGAGCGCCCGTGGCGTCTCCCGCGCCCGGCTGATCGCCACCCAGGCCTGCCGCGCAGCCGATAATGGCGCGGAATTCGTCGAGCGCGTGCGCGAGCGCACCGGCCTGCTGCTCGAGGTCATCGATCGCGAGACCGAGGCCCGCCTCGCCGCGCGCGGCTGCGGCTCGCTCGCCGATCCGCGCGCGGAGAGCATTTTGCTCTTCGACATCGGCGGCGGCTCCACCGAGCTCGTGTGGCTGACGCGCGACGCGCAGGGCGGCGAATTGCGCCATTGGACCTCGCTCGAGCTCGGCGTCGTCTCGCTGGCGGAGCGATTCGGCGGCAAGAGCGTGACGCCGGACATTTATGAGGCGATGACGGCGCGCGCGCTCGAGGGGCTCGCCGCCTTCGCCGAGCGCACGGCGGCGGAGCGGCGCTGCGAGCGTTTCCATCTGCTCGGCACCTCCGGCACGGTGACGACGCTCGCCGGCGTGCATCTCGGCCTCGAGCGCTATGATCGCTGGCGCGTCGACGGGCTCTGGCTCTCGGACGAGGACGCCACGCGCGCCATCGATTCGCTGCGCGCCATGGATTTCGATCAGCGCGCCGCCAATGGCTGCATCGGCCCGCAGCGCGCCGATCTCGTGCTCGCCGGCTGCGCGATCTTCGAGGCGATACGCCGCGTCTTCCCCGCGGCCCGCACCCGCATCGCCGATCGCGGCCTGCGCGAGGGCATGCTGCTCGAGATGATGGAGGCGGACGGCGTCTTCACGCCGCGCGCGGGTTGAGGCGACGCCCAGCAGGTCAGAAGGAGCGTTGGAGGCGCAGGCGGCCCTCCACCGTCGCATTCGCGCCCTTCCATGACGGCAGGCCGACCGACCACAGCGCTATGTCCGGCGCGAGCCCCACCGGCCGACTGTGATGATTGTCGCGCAGATACATCAGCTCGCCGCCGAGGTCGAAATTCTTGATCGGCGTCCAGACGAGATTGGAGCCGACGCGATATTCGGTCGTGTTCACGGCGCCGACGCCGCCGCCGAAATCGGCGATGGAGCTCGGGCTGTAATAGAGCTCCATCAGCGAGCCGTAGACGCCGGAGGAGAGCGTCGGCGTCCAATAATGCTTGAAGGCGGCCAGCCCCACCCAGCCGATCGATTTGTCGCAATGGGCGGCGGCGGTCCATATGCAGTCGAAGCTCAGAAACTCCCAGCCGTTGCTGGCTTTCACGCCGCCATTGCCATAGCCGTAGAAGGCGTTGCCGTTCACGGGGCCGCCGTTGAAGCTGAGATTATTGCCCATCAGATAGCCGACGGCGCCGCGGGCGTAGGTTCCCTGCACCCATAATTTGTCGCCCTCGGAAAAAATATCGGGGGCGAATTTGTCGAGATTGAACTGCCAGCCGAGCTGAAACGCATAGCCGTAATCCTCCTGCGAAACGACGGGGATGGCGGTGCCGAGCGGCAGGCCGGTGACGGGCGTCGCCACTGTGGCGTTGCGCGTGTAGGTGGATGTGCGCAGCTGATGGGCCGCGCCGGACAGCTGCACGGCGCCCCAGGGCTGGTCGATGCGGAAGGCGCCGACGATCTCTGGAATTTGCACGCCGTCCGGCACGCCGGTGAAGCGCGTTCCCCAGGCCGCTGCGGCGGCGTCCGCGGCCGCGCCCGAGAGGCCGTAGACCGCCGCCACATAATTGAAGGCGCCGATGGTCGAGCCGACGAAGCCGCGCCGCGAGACATTGTCCTCGAGAGAAAAGCTCAGAGAGACACCGTCGCGGAAGCTGTAGGTATAGGCCAGCGCGCCGACGGTGGCGTTGGAGCCGCGCAGCGCCTCCCAATCGATATTGTCCGTGTAGAAATCGAAGAAGGACTGCACGCGGCCGGCGGTAACGCCGCCAAATTGCACAAAGGCCTTGTTGAGGATCGTCGTCTCGCGCGCCGTCGTGCGGAATACAGTGCCATTGGAGTAATTGGCGGCGCCGAAATATTGCGAGCCGCTGATCGAGCCGGTCGCGGCGCTGCTGTCCGAGCCGAATTGCGATTCGAGCCGCACGAAGGCGCGCATCGTGCCGTAGTCGGTCGGCGCGCGCGCGTCCATCTCCACCCGGCCGAGGCCGACGAAGCCGGAATTGTCGCCGCTGCGCGGATTGGAATAGCCCAGGATGGGAACATGTCCCGGAATGCCGAGCGGATTCGAGTTGATGCTGGGGCCGAAGGCGAAAGGATTGTCGGTCGCGATGATGCTGCGCGACATTCGGTAGGAGGTGCTCCAAGAGCGCCATTCGGCGACGACGGTGCCGCCGATGCGCAGGCAGGTGTTGTTGCCGGGGATATAGAAAAAGGCCGCGCCATATTGGTCGCAGATGCGGACATATTCGACGGGCGCGGCCTGCCGTTTCGGAAGCTCTTCGGCGCGCCCCGCGGCGACGCTTTGCGCGACTGTCACGATGACAATAAAAATACGGAATATATTGGACATATTCGAGATCCGCCGCAGCAAAAAGGAATCGAATTACGTATTTACGCTTAAGTAAATAGGCCGATTACCTACGCTGCGCCGAATCGGCGACGCGAATTTCTTAATTTGATATTATGTTTTCTACAGGATGCAAACGTCCGCCGCTGCGTCGCATCGCCCAAAAAAACGGCCGCCCGAAGGGGCGGCCGCATGAATTGGGGCGTAATATAAGACGCCTCGATCGAGCGCCTCTCACCAGTAGATTTGCGCCCGCGCGAGGAAGAGGCTCGGCCGGTCGCCATTGAGATAGGGGCGGTCGGAGGGCGCGACCAGCGTCAGCGTCTTGGTCCAATTGGCCTGGAAGCGCACGCCCTTCACCGGATACCAGTTCAGCGCGAGGGAGAAATTGTCCTGGCGTCCGCCCAGCGTCGCCGTGCTGGCCAGAGCCTTCTGCGCGGCGTTGCCGGCCACGGTCGCTGCATAGACGAAACTGCCGTCGACGAGACCGCCATTGTTGAGATTGATCTCGCTGTAGCGCGCCGCCAGCTCGAAGGCGCCATAGCCGCCCTTGTTCAGCGGGTTCTTGATCTGAACCTCGCCGAAGCTGCCCGGCGTGTTGAAGTCCTTGTCGTAGCCCTTGTAGGAGGCCGCGCGGGACTCGCCGGTCAGGAACAGGGAGCCGAGAACGTAATAGCCGCTATAGCGCAGGCTGGTTCCGCCGCCATTGCCGAAGATGAGGGCGTTGGTGAAGTCGCGCTCATATTGGGCGGCGATATATTCCGCCTGCAGCGAGACCGGGCCATAGGCGGCGGCGGCCTCGAAGCCGTAGTTGTAGGAATATTTCAGGCAGCTCGAGCGACGGGCGAAGGGGGCGATGAGCTGGCCCGCTCCGGTGGTCGTGATGTTGAGGCTGGCCGCCGAGGCGCCGCAGGAGAGATCCTGCGCCGCGGAGACGCGGGTGAGCGCGCCGCCGCCGCCGAGCACGTCGGTCTCCTCGCGCTCGGGCGATTGGCCGGGGCGCAGATTGGCGGCGTCGGTCGCCGCGGTGGTGTTGTTCGGCTTGTGATATTTGAAGGAGCCGCCGAGATGGAGCAGCTTGTCCTCCTCGGTGATCGGCGCATAGACGCCGCGCACGGCCGCATCCCAATATTGCGATTCGCCCGTGGGCGGGGCGGTCGCCGTGTCCTGCGGGCTGGTCGAGAATATGCCGGCCTTGACGCTCCACTGCTTGTCGCCGACGGCGACCGCGGCGCCGGTGTGGCGGCTCGGCGAGAGAACGGAGGGCAGAGAGCGCTCGATGAAGGTGAAATATTTCGACGATTCGGTCGATTCGAGGCTGAAGGGCTCGCGGAAATTGCCGATCTGGAAGGTGACGGGCTGCGAGCTGATCTCCGAGGGGAGCAGCTTGTCGCGATAGGCGAGATAGAAATCGCGAATGCCGGCGACGCCGGCGCCGGTGAAGTCGTACTGGACCTTGTAGAACCAGTTCTTGAACGCCTTGCCCTCGATCTCGAGGCGGGCGCGGCGGAAGCCGACATTGGAGCGGGAGATGGTGTCGGCCGAGGAGGCGAAGCCGCCGTCGATCTGCAGATGCCCGCCGACCTTGAAATTGAAGTCCTGATCCTCGGTCTCGACGAAGAGGCCGTTGCGGAAGGAGACGAAGACCGGCGGCGGGGCGTTGGTGGGCGCGGCCTTGGCGGAATTCAGCGCATTCTTGACCTGCGCATTGTCCTTGGCCTGCTGCGAGACCTTGGCCTCGAGCCGCTTGAGCTCCGCCTTCAGCGCCTTGATCTCGCTCGCCGTATCCGCCAGCGCCGTGGCCGGAACGCCCAGCAGCCCGCAAAATGCGACGAGGGCGACTCCGCCCGAGAGGCGCGCGGTCGAGCCGCCGATATCGCCGTGTTTCTTCATGTTCGTCCCCATATGAACGGATCAGTAAAATTCCTTAACCATGGACTATAGGGATTGACTAGAGATGTGGGGCCGAGCCGCGCCGCCGCGGCGGCGTTTCCGCCGCCTCTGTTGCGGAAATGTCACGTTATAAATATCAGTTTCATAACGAAGAAAGGCCGCCCCGAAGGGCGGCCTTTCGTGATTCGATCGTCTCGCCGAGCCTGCGAAGGCCGGAGATTTCGCTCACCAGAAGACCTGCGCGCGGGCGAGGAAGGTGCTCGGATGCTGGCCGTTGAGATAAGGCTTGTCGGACGGAGCGACGAGCGTCATGGCGCGCGTCCAATTGGCCTGGAAGCGGACGCCCTTCACCGGATACCAGTTGAGCGCCAGAGTGAGGTTCTCCTCGCGGCCGCCGAGCGTCGCCGTGCTCGCCAGGGCTTTCTGCGCCGCATTGCCGGCGACGGTCGCCAAATAGGCGAAATTGCCGTCGACGAGACCGCCATTGTTGAGGTTGAGCTCGCTGTAGCGCGCGGCGAATTCCCAGGCGCCGAGACCGCCCTTGCTGAGCGGATTGAGGATCGCGACGTCGCTGAAGGTGCCGGGCGTGTTCCAGTCCTTGTCGTAGCCCCTATAAGAGGCCGCGCGGGACTCGCCGGTCAGGAACACCGAGCCTTGGACATAATAGCCGCTGTAATTGAGGCTCGATCCGCCATTGGTGCCGAGCGCCAAGGCCGTTCCCGCATCACGCTCGTAATGAGCGCCGGAATATTCGCCTTGGACCGAGAACGGCCCGTAAGAGGCCGCCACTTCGAAGTTATAGTTGAAGCTCGACTTCAAGCAGCCGTTCTGCAGATAGCCGGGCGTCCACAGCAGCGCGACGCCGGACGCCGCCTTGAAAGCGGGGCTGCAATTGAGCGCCTGCGCCGCCGGAACGACGACATAGCGGTTGTTGAGAATGTCGGTCTCGTCGCGCGAGCCGGTGCCCGGCAGCAGATTGTTCGGGTCCTGGGCGGCGGTCGAGTCGTTCGGCTTATGATACATGAACGAGCCGCCGAAATGCAGCAGCTTGTCCTCCTCGACGATCGGCGCATAGGTGGCGCGCGTCGTCAGGTCCCAATATTGATGGCCGGTGACGGCGGGAGCCTGCGCGGAGTCCTGGCCGAAGCTGGTCGAGAACACGCCCGCCTGCACGCTCCAATTCTTGTCGCCGAGGCCGACCTTGGCGCCGACATGGCGATCCGGGGCCAGAGCGCCGGGAAGCGCGCGCTCGATGAAGGTGATGTGCTTCGAGGAGGTCACCGTCTCCATGCTGAACGGCTCGTACTGGCTGCCGACCTGGAAGGTGACCGGCTGCTTGGTGATGGACTCCGGCAGCAGCGTGTCACGATAGGCGACGAACGCGTCGCGAATGCCGGTCACGCCGGTGCCGGTGAAGTCGTATTGGAACTTGTAAAACCAGTTCTTATACGCCTTGCCCTCGACCTCGAGGCGAGCGCGGCGGAAGCCGACGTTGCTGCGGGCGCCGGAGGCGGAGGGATAGCTGGTGAAGCCGCCGTCGGCCTGGATGCGGCCGCCGACCTTGAAGTCGAAGCTCTTGTCCTCGGTCTCGACATAGAGACCATTCTTGAAGCTGACGAACACCGGCGGCGGAGCGTTGCCGCCCGGCGCAGCCTTGGCCGAGTTCAGCGCGTTCTTGACCTGATGGGTCGTCTTGGCCTGCTCCTCGAGCCGATGCTCGAGCCGCTTCAGCTCGGCCTTGAGCGCCTTGATCTCGCTCGCCGTGTCGGCGTGGGCCGCCGCGGGCGCGCCGAACGCGCCGAGGGCGAGGACCGCTACGCCTCCCAGCAGCTTCGAAGGCGTCGCGCCCTTCGCGATCGTCTGAACGTTCGGTACCTGTCTCATGTCAGCCTCTGCCTTGAATTGCTTACCGCTACGGCACGGCTAGAGGCGTTGTGTGACACAATCATCACAAAAGACGGCGGCGGCGGATTGTGACATCGGTTTCCACGTAGGGTGTTGCCCAAATGCCACGTCGTCGGCGTGACGGGAGAGCGGCAAGTCCGTGATAAGCCCGCGATAAAGCTGTCGCCTTCGATCCCGCCCGAGCGTCCGGTCGCGCGCCGCAATATCGTCGGGCCTCACAGCGACGCCACATTGCGATTGTGTCGAATCGGCAACACATACGTGAAAATCCTTAAGAGAAGCCGATTCCGGCCTTGCGCGGACGGCCGATCGAAATGTAAGACAATTACATGTGGTGTATCCAAAGAACATTTCGCTGTTAGAAGCCCATCATGCGGGCGCATCTGGCGATAATTTGGGCATCATCAGATGTTTAGTAGGCAAAATGTGCAATCGTCGCGCGCCTTGCATGTATTCTTCGGGCTGGGGAGACCTGTCGTCGACGCGAGATATTCATTCGACCGGAATGCAAATCTCGTCCGGCGAGCGGACGTCCGAGGCGCCATGCAATCGCCGAGCGCAGGGGGCTGAGATGAGAGAACAGACTATCGGGTCGAAAATGACGCGGCGGCTCTCGGGCGGCGTCGCGCTCGCCGCCTTCTGCGGGATGGTGGGCGCTCCGGCGTCGGCGCTGGCGGACACGGCGAGCGAGATCAAGGCGCTGAAGGAGCAGATCAAGCGCCTAGAGGCTCGGATGACCGAGCAGGCCAAGACCAACGCCCAGGTCAAGAACGCGCTGAATTCCGCCAAGACCCAGCCGGGCCTCGTCGCGCCGCCGCCGGTGTTCGTCAGCTTCCGCAACGGCCTCTTCGTCGAGACCGAGGACAAGGCGTTCAGCTTCAAGCTCGGCGGCCGCATGCAGATCGACGGCGGCTTCGCCAGCTCGGCCGACACGATGTCGCGCAGCAATGTGGGCTTCCGCCGCGCGCAGATCTGGCTCGAGGGCAAGGCCTACAAAGACTGGTACTATCGCTTCCAATACGACTTCACCAACTCCGGCGTGACCGGCATACGCGACGCCTATATCGGCTATCGCGCCAAGCTGCTGCCGGAAGAGATCTCCAAGCAGCCCGTCACCTTCCAGGTCGGCAATTTCTTCGAGCCGTTCAGCATGGAGACGAACAGCTCAACGAGCAATATCACCTTCCTCGAGCGCGCGCTGCCGACCGTGCTCGCGCCGAGCCGTCACACGGGCGCGGCCGTCACCATCGGCGACAAGCTGTGGACGGTGAAGACCGGCATTTTCTCCACCTCGCCGCAGGATACAGCGGTCGCTCCGCCCACTGGCGGCGCGCAATATTGGGACGCGGCGGTGCGCGCCACCTATGCGCCCATTCAGGAGGAGGACAAGCTGCTGCATCTCGGCTCGTCCTTCCGTTATCACAAGCCGGAGAACACGACGGCCGCCACCGATTCCGCCTTCCTGCGGCCGGGCGCCGGCACGGAGCGCGAGGAGGCGGATGTTCTGGGCGGCAGCGGCACGTGGACGCGCGTGTCCGCGGCGCAGGATTTGACTTGCGCGGCCTCGGGCAGCCTGGCGACGAACGCGACCGGCCTCGGTCTCCTGTCCGCGCCTTTCGTCCTGAAGAACGGCTGCTTGAAATACGCCTATAGCTACGGCTTCGAAGCCGCCGCCAGCTATGGCCCCGTCTCGTTGCAGGGCGAATATATCGCCACGCGATATGAGCGCGATCCGCTCAACGGCCTCCTGCTCGGCAATGGCGGCGGCTCGAGCCTCCAATACAGCGGCTATTATGTCCAAGGTTCGTGGTTCCTGACCGGAGAATCGCGCGCCGCCGTCTATGGCAGCTACGACAAGAACTTTTTCACGCCCGGCACTTTCGGCCCGATTCAGATCAAGGACCCCGTCAACAAGGGCGGCTGGGGCGCCTGGGAGCTCGCCGCGCGCTACAGCGAGATCAATCTCAACAATGGCGGCCTCGTCGATGGCAATTTCGTCTATGCGGCGACGGCGGCAGGCACGGCGGCTCAAAAAGCGCTCGCCAGCACAGCGACGCTCGGCGGCCGTCAGGACAATCTGACGATTGGCTTGAACTGGTATCCGGTCAACGGCTTCCGCTTGCAGGCCAATTGGACGAAGGCGCTGACGCTGGTTGCGCCCTCCGACCGCCCCTATCTCAACGGAGAGCATCCGAGCTTGTTCCTTGCCCGCGCCAACGTCTTCTGGTGAGAGCGTGTCGAAACAACATCGAATCGATCTTCATGGCCGCCCCTTTGGGGCGGCCATTCGCGTTTTGGGGCGATTTCCTTTCCAATGACGCTCGTCCGAGACGGCTTCTGGCGCGGGCGCGGGTTTTTTGGCGAGCGCTGGCGCAAGCTTTGCCGCCCAAATGCGATTCGGCCTTGCCAATCGCGTCTCTCCTATTGAAAATTCGGCATGACCTCGTTTATTTCGTCAGTACGCCGCTTAACCGAGCGGGCGAGACGCAGGATCCGCATGAACCGGTTCGAACGACAGCCGCAGGCCGCGGTCGAGGCCGAGGTCGAATATCGCGACGGCGACTTCCGCATTCGCCGTCCGGGCGCCTTCGTGCGCTGCGCCGTGACCGGCGAGCCCATACTGCTGGAAGAGCTCCGCTATTGGAACGTCGACCTGCAAGAGGCCTATTCGAGCACCGACGCCAAGCTCATCCGCATTGGCGTGAGCTTCCCGAAGAAGCCCTGAGCCTTCTCAACTCCGCGTCAGCGCGCGGCGTAGAAGCGCGCGCAGCGGCTCGTCCCTTTCCAGGATCAGACGAATCGGCACAACGTCCACGCGCGCGGCCATGTCGGGCGAAAGACGCGCCGCGTCTTTTTCTGTCGTGACCAGCGTCGCGCGAAGACGCGCGGCTTCGCGCTCGAGCGCCGCCATCTCGTGCGCCGTGAAGGCGTGATGATCGGCGAAGCTTTTTCGGCCCATGATCTCGAGCCCCAAAGCCTCCAGAGTCGCGAAAAACTTTTCCGGCCGCGCGATCCCCGCAAAGGCGAGCGCGCGCTGCGGGAGGCGCGCGGGGAGGGGCGCGACGCTGGCGCGCAGAACGGGCTTTCCCGCCGCGCTCGCATGTGGGGCGACCCCTTCTCCCGGCGCGCCTTCGCCGATCAGCACGAGCGCATCCACAGCCGTGAGTTGGCGCCGCAAGGGCGCGCGCAGCGGGCCGGCGGGCGGGCATAGGCCATTGCCGGCGCCATAGGCGCCATCGACGACCATCAATGCGAGATCGGGCTCGAGCCGTCGGCTCTGCAAGCCATCGTCCAGCACCAGCGCCGTCGCGCCGAGAGCGCGCGCGAGCCGCGCGCCGGCCACGCGATCGGCGCCGACGATGGTCGGGGCGCAGCGCGCCAGCAGCAGCGCTTCATCGCCCGTCTCGCGCGCGTCATGAATGCCCGGATCGATGAGAAAAGGCGCGCGCCGCGCATTGCGGCGGCCATATCCGCGGGTGAGGAAGAAGGGCCGCTCGCCCATTTCCGCGAGCAGAGCGGCGATGGCGAGCGCGGCCGGCGTCTTGCCGTCGCCGCCGAGCGTCGGGCCGCTGATCACGATCGTCGGAAGATCGGCGCGCGCGCCCCTCCGTCTCATGCGCGCTGAAGCGGCAGCGCCGTAGAGCGCGCCCAATGGCGCCAGAGCGCGCGCCAGCGGCGAGGCCGGCGCGCGTCGCCAGAAGTCAGGCGCGCGCATTGGCGATGCGGCGCCGCGGGCTCATTTCTGCTCCAGCGCCGATTGCGCGAGATAAGGCTCGATCGCCGCCATAATGCTCTGCGAGGCGCCGCCGAGCTTTCGCACCACCTCGGCGCCGGCGCGGCCCATCGCGCGCATGCGAGAGGGGTCGGACAGCAGAAACTGCAACGCGCGCGCCAGCGATTCCGCGTCGCTCACGCGGGCGGCGGCGCGGGCGGCGGCCAGCTCGCCATAAATATCGGCGAAATTCTCGACATGCGGCCCGTGCAGGATCGCGCAGCCGAGCTTGGCCGGCTCTATCGGATTGTGCCCGCCCTCCGCGGTCAGCGATTTTCCTGTGAACACGACGCTGACGGCGCGCAGGAACAGGCCGAGCTCGCCCACTGTGTCGGCGACATAGATCTGCACGCCGCGGCGCGGCTCGCCATCGCGCGAGCGCAGGCCCACAGCGAGACCTTTGGCGCTGGCGAGAGCGGCGATCTCGGCGCCGCGCTCGGGCTTGCGCGGCACAATGATGGTCAGCAGCGACGGGACCTCGCTGGAAAGCGAGAGATGCGCGTCGATCGCGATCTCCTCCTCGCCCGCATGGGTGGAGATCGCCGCCCAGACGGGACGCGGGCCGATGGCGCCGTTGAATTCGGCGAGCCGGCCGGCGCCGACGGGCGGCGGCGGCACATCGAATTTCAGATTGCCGCAAACGCGCACGCGCGGCGCGCCGAGGCCCAGATAGCGCGCGGCGCTCTCGGCGTTCTGCGCGAGGCAGAGATCGATCTCGCCGAACAAGGTTCGCGCGCCGCCGGGCAGGCGCCGCCAGCGCGCGGCGGAGCGGCGCGAGATGGTGGCGTTGACGAGCACGAGCGGCAGTCGCCGCGCATGAATGGCGCGGATCATATTGGGCCACAGCTCCGACTCGGCGAAGAGCACGATGTCGGGACGCCAATGCTCGAGAAAGCGCTCGACGAATTGCGGCGCGTCCAGCGGCAGAAACTGATGCACGGCGCCGGCCGGCAGCCGCGCCCGCAGCACTTTGGCGGAAGAGACCGTGCCCGTGGTGACGAGAACCTCGACGCCGCGCTGAATGAAGCGCTCCACCAGCGGCAAAAGAGCGAGGCTCTCGCCGAGGCTCGCGCCATGCAGCCAAACGAGCCGTCCGGCGGGACGCTCGAGGCTCGGCGCGCCCATGCGCTCGCCGAGCCGCGCGGGATCTTCCTTGCCTTGTCTCGCGCGCCAGCCCAGCGCCACGCCGGCGAGTGGCGCCAAACCGATGGTCAGCAACCGATAAATCGTCAAGACCGGCATCGACGCCCCGGTGAACTCGCCAATAATGCCACGGCCGAGCTCTCGCCGCGCCGTGTTCGAATGAAAGGGCCGATCGCGACGCCCCGGCCCAGCGGGGCCGTCGGGCGCGCCGTCGATCGGCCGCGCGGAAGGAGGCTCAATTCGTCTCGGGATCGAGGAGGCTGTGCAGCTGCACGACGAAATAGCGCATATGGGCGTTGTCGACGGTGGCGTGCGCTTTCGCCTTCCAGGCGGCGAGCGCGGAGGCGTTGTCCGAATAAATGCCGACGATGTCGAGCTTCGTCGGGTCGCGGAAGGCGACGCCCTGGAGGTCGATCAGCTCGCCTCCGAAAACGAGATGAAGCGCCTGCGGCGCGCCGCCGTTCAGTGTCGTCGTTTCGCTCATATCACGCCCTTGGAAACGGCTCGCGCCAACGCGAGACTCTCGGGAAAGATCGATTGCGGCGCCGCCACGAGCATATCGCGCCGCAGCTGCGGACGATTATAGCGCAAGGGAAGCCCCTCGAGCTCGGACAAGACGCCGCCCGCCTCGGTGAGTATCACATCGGCCGCGGCAATGTCCCAGTCTTTCGAATCCGCGGAAGCGATGGTGAGATCATTGCGGCCGGCGGCGACGTCGGCGACGCGCAGAGCCAGCGAGGGCGTGCGGTCCTGAACCGCGAATTTATATTCGGAACCGGCGAAGCGCGCCGCCAAGCCGCGCGGCGCCTCCAGCCGCGCGCCCGCCAGAACGGCGCGCGCGGCGACGCGGATCGGCGCGCCATTCAGCGCCGCGCCACGACCGGCGGCGGCGGCGAAGGTCCATTCCAGCGCCGGCGCATGAATGACGCCGAGCTTGGGCCGCCCTTGGTCGATCAGCGCGATGGAGACCGCCCAGCGTCTGTCGCCGCGCAGAAAAGCCTGGGTTCCGTCGATCGGATCGACCACCAGCAGCCGGGGGCGAAGCAGACGCTCCTTATTGTCGGCCGTCTCCTCGGAGAGCCAGGCGGCGTCCGGGAACAGCGCCAGCGCCGCCTCCTGCAGGAAGCGGTCGACCGCCATGTCCGCCTCGGTCACGGGCGAGCCGCCGTCCTTATAGGAGACGGCCGCGCTGGTCTTCTCGCCCGGGCGGAAGAAGCCCATGGCGATCTCGCCCGCTCGCCGCGCGACGGCCTCGAGCTGCGGCAGCTGAGCCGCGAAGTCGGTTGCATTGTCGGCCATTGCTATAGTCGTTAAGCGAGCGGAGCCCCTCCCGCAAGGCGGTCTTTTCGGCGAATTGCCGCGAATTTCGACGATCTCGTTTGCCGGGCGCTAACCCAAAGCTCGCGAATCGGTCGAAAAGGCAATGGTTTACGGGCGATTCACCAGCCTTGTTAGCGAGCTTTGCCGCAACCGTCGCCCAACATGCGACCCATGAAACGCGAGATCAGTCGCGAAGGTCACATCTCGGGGAGCGAGCGCATGTTCGAGACCAAAGTCATGGCGGAGACGCAGCTTCAATTCGCCGTTCAGCGCGATCGGCGCGCCGACGGCGGCCAGCGCCAGGTGCGCGTCGGCCGTCGCGACATTCTGATTTCCCGGCGTTTCGCCGGAATGTCCATGATGATCAGCGTGCCCGTGCAGGCCTATCGCGGCGTCGCTCTCGATGTCGAGCCGAGGCTGGACGGCGGCGCCTCCTATCGCCTGTCGCTCGCCCATCAGGACCCCGATCTCGACGTCGTTCTCACCGAGACGGCCGATGGCGGCGCGATCTCGGCGGATTGGAAATATTGGGCGTCCTATCTCGATCTGCCGCGCCTCGCGGCGCGCGGCGGCGAGCTGGAGACCATCGATCCGCGCCTCGGCGGCGTCGCGCTGCGCGAGACGATCGCGCGCCGCAAGAACGCCACCGTCATCAAGCGCCGTCCGCGCTTCTGCGCGCGCCGCAAGCAGGGCGAGGGCGAGCGCATGGCGACGGTCTATGAGGGCGAGCGCGAGATCGTCTGCTATGAATAAGCGAGGATGGCGCTCTGCGCCGCGAGGCCGGCGAACAGCAGCAGACCGGCGTCGCGATTGGAGCGGAACAGCATGAGCGCCGTCTCCGGCGCGGCGGAGGCGCTGGTTCGATAGACCTGCCAGCAAAAATGCGCCGCATAGGCGGCGAGGCCGATCTGCGCGAAGCCGCCGACATCGGCGGACAGCAGCGCCAATTCCGCGAAGACCGCAGAGCCGAGATAGAGCGCGCCGACCGCGAGCCGCACGCGCGCGCCGAACAGCAGCGCCGTCGAGCGCACGCCCGCAATGGCGTCGTCGCGCTTGTCCTGCAGCGCATAGATCGTGTCGAAGCCGATCGTCCACAAAATCGCCGAGGCGTAGAGGAGGACGGCCGGCAGGCCGAGCCCGCCGGCGAGCGCCGTCCAGCCGAGCAGCGCGCCATAGGCGAAAGCCAGCCCCAGCACCGCCTGCGGCCAGGAGGTGACGCGCTTGGCGAAAGGATAGATCAGCACGATCAGCGGCGAGGCGAAGCCGAGCGCGATGGTGAAGCCGTTGAAGGACAGAAGAACGCCGAGCCCGACGAGGCATTGCGCCACGAGAAAGGCGATCGCGGCGCGCAAGGAGACGCGGCCGCTGGCGAGCGGACGCAGCCGCGTGCGCTCCACCTTCGCGTCGATCTTGCGGTCGACGATGTCGTTATAGGTGGAGCCGGCGCCGCGCATGGAGACCGCGCCGATGAAGAAGAGCAGCAAATGCCAGACATTGAGCGGCGCGCCGAGCGCCGCTGCGGCGAGCGCGCTGCCTTGCCAGCAGGGCAGCAGCAGCAGCCACCAGCCGATCGGACGATCGAGGCGGGCGAGCTGCACATAGGGACGGAGCGGGTCCGGCGCGAGGCGCCACAGCGGATGGTCGGCGACGGCGTCGGGCAGCCGCGGCTCGTCCTGAGGCCGTTCCGCAGCGCTCACAGCGGGCCGGCGGGCAGCTTCTGCGCCTGCGGGCCGATGCCGGCGGCCGCCTCTTCCTGCATTTTCTTCGCCTTGGCGGCGACCGCGCAGGCCTGGGCGGCGAAAGTCTGCGTCTTGCCGCGCGCCTGCTTGAAGCCGTCGACCATGGCTTCCGGTATGTTGCACCAGTCCTTGTTCTTATCGATATAGGCGGCCATCTCGGTCTCTATGGCGACGAGCTTGCGCGCCACCGGACAGGCCGCGACCGGGTCCATCTTGCCCTTGGACGCCTTGCCGATATTGTTGAGCGTCTGGATCTGCGACATGCGCCGCTGCGAGAGCTTCTGAAAATCCTCCTGGCAGGACTGGGCCAGAGCGGTCGACGCTCCCGCCGTCGCGAGAAGAAGTCCCAAAATCGGCGCGCCGGCGATCATGCCTGCGACTTTTCGCGCCCGCTGTCTGCTCCTGGCCGCGATTGCACCCTTGGCCCTCATGGCGGCGATCCCCTTGTTATGGTTTATGCGGTCTTAGCAAGAGACTTGCGCCTCTTGCAAGCATCCGGCAGTTTCGCGGATAAAGCGGCGGCTTGATGGCGCTCCGCTCTCACCCTCCGGGAAAGCTCGTGTCACGTTACGATTTCTCCGCGCAGAGGCTCTTCGTCGAGGCGCGCCTCGAGGCCGGAGCGCGTATCATTCCCGACGCCGACCGGCTCAATTATCTGTTGAATGTGCTGCGCCTGCGCGAGGGCGACGCGATCTTGCTGTTCAACGGCCGCGACGGCGAATGGCGCGCGAATCTCGAGGAGGTGGCCAAGCGCAAGGCGATTCTCGTCGCCAAGGAGCGCCTGCGCGCGCAGACCCTCGCCGCCGATCTCCACTACTGCTTCGCGCCGCTCAAGCATGCGCGGCTCGACTATATGGCCCAAAAGGCGACAGAGATGGGCGCTGCGCGCCTCGCTCCGATCATCACCCGCCGCACACAGGCGCGCCGCGTCAATCTGGAGCGCCTCGCCGCCAATGTGGTGGAGGCGGCCGAGCAATGCGGCGTGCTGAGCGTGCCGGAGGTGGCGGAGGAGGTCGCGCTGGAGGCCTATCTCGCCGCGCGCGAGGCGGGGCGGCTGCTCGTCTTCTGCGACGAGGACGCCGAGCGCGCCGATCCCGTCGCGGCCCTGCGCGCGGCGCCGGCGCATGCGGGCGTCGATGTTCTGGTCGGCCCGGAGGGGGGCTTCGATCCCGCCGAGCGGGAGGCGATCCTCGCGGCGCCGCTGGTCGCGCGCCTCTCGCTCGGCCCGCGCATCTTGCGGGCGGACACGGCCGCCGTCGCGGCGCTGACGGTCGTGCAGGCGGTTCTCGGCGATTGGCGCTGATGACGACCTCGAGCGACACGATCCTGCCACGATTGTTCGACCTTATTGGACCTAAGTGGTCGCCGTCGCGTGACCCCTCGCGTCGAAGCGTGCGAAGTAACGAGTTGGTAAACATCCGGCGGCAACATCGGGAGGCGCGCAAGGCGCGTCGACTCGGTTGTTGCGATGCGAGACATTTTCGAGGCTGATCTGCGAATGACCGTTTTCACCGCCGAAGCTCGCGGGCTCGACGTCCGCCGTCTTTTCGCTTGCCTATGCCTTTGCGCCGCCTTCGGCGCGCCGGCCGCGGAGGCGCAGACGACCGGCTCGATTCCCTCCGGCGGGCGCTGCGCCCGTTTCGGCGAGGGCTTCGTCCCGGTTTCCGGCTCGGATAATTGCGTGCGTCTCGGCGGCCATGTGCGCGCCGGCGATCTCGGCCCCGGCTGGGGGCAGGCGGGCGTGCGGCCGATCGGCCATTCCTATGTGCGCGCGCCGAGCGCCCCCGGCCTCTACGCGCGCTGAAGGCGCGCCCGCTCTCGAGGTCCTTTTTGCGCTCGCGACGTCATGCCCGGGCTCGTCCACGACGAGCCCGGGCATGACGCTGCTGCGCAGGGCCGGCTCTCGCCGGGGGTGGGGGGCCGTAAGGGGCTCCGCGTCGGAGAAGCGCTCCGTCAGGACGGCTTTTCGACCGCGAAGGCCCAGGCGCCGCCGTCGAGATCGAAGCGATCGATCTGCGGCCAGCGCGCGCGCAAATGGCGCAGAATGTCCAGCCGCACCGGCGACACATAATCCTCGGTCACGATCGGACGGAAGTGCTGAGCCGCCTTGAAATAGGCGGGCGCGGGCTGGCGGTTTAAATTGTCGGAGTCGAAGATGAACTCCACCGCTTGATCGGCGTGATGCGGGTGAATGCCGCGATGATCGGAGAGATAGCGCGCGATCGTCTCGCGATCATAGAGAAGATGCATATGGCTCGGCAGCTGGCGTTGCGTGAAATCGAGCGCTGGATTGCCGCCGTCGAGATAGAGATGATGGCCGGTCGCGCCCGTCCACACCGGGCCGAATTCGGTGAAGACGACGCCGCCATTCTTGGTGAGGCGCGCGGATTCACGGCAGGCGCCTTCGATATCGTGCATATGCTCCCACACCGACATGAAGATCACGGCGTCGAAGGAGTTGTCGTCGAATGAGGTGCGGCTGCAAATATCGCCGATGATGACCGGGAAGGCGGAGCCTTGCGCGTCGATGTGGTCTTCCCACAGAGCGAGGCGCTTGGCGGAGGCGATGTGCTCCTGCGCCATCAGCGATTGCGCCTGCGCCTCCGAATAGCCGACGAGCAGCACATTCTTGCCGGCGAGGCTCACATGCCCGCGAATCCGCTCGATGGAATTGGGCGCGTAATTGAGCAGCGGTCCGGGATAGGGAAGCTTCTCGATCGGCGGCAGCTCGTCGACGGGCGCGTTGTTCTCGTCGATCGCCTCGGTGAAATAGAACAGAAAGTCGAATTGGCGCGGCGACGTCTTCAGCACGTCGGGAATGTCGAGCTCGGCGACGTCCTTCAATGTCGGCGCGTTCACATTCTTCAGCTCGGGCGTATGCTCGGCCAGGAATTTGGCGACGACCTCGGCGTTCGACTCGCGGAAGCCGCGATAATTGTGCTTGCCGAAGCGAGTCGGCTTCGCCACCACTTCCGTATTGTCGCGTGTGCGCTCGACGATCGATTGCATCTTCAGCGCGAGCGCCTCCATGCCGCCCATGCTGGAGAAATGCCAGCCGCCATTGGGCACGCGGCGCTCGTAGGAATAGAGCTCGCGATCATAGCCGAGATTGAGACAGCCGCTGCGCGGGCTGATCGGATCGCCCATGCGCGCGCCTTGCGGCATGATGTTCTTCAGCAGGCCGTATCCGCAGGCGACAGTGCCGAGCCAAGGCAGATTGTTGAAGTGGCTGATCGTCTCATTGTTCACGAAGTATTTCTTCATCACCATGTCGAAGATGGCGATGTTGCGCGGATTGTCGAGCAGCGCGGGAAGCTGCTTCACGCATTCGGCGCGCGGGATTTCGTCTATGTCCGACACCATGATGATGGCGTCGTCGGGAAGGCCCATCAAGGAGAGCGGACGCAGAATGCAGTTTCTCTGCAGATTTTCGACGATCCATCCGAGCTCGCGCGCGCTGCCGAAGGCGCCGGGCATGTCGTCGATCAAATAATGGAGAATGTCATAGCCGGCGTCGCGCAGCTCGGCGACCGCGTCACGAAGCAATATCGGCTTGGGCGCGCCTGTATGCGTCTTCGAGGATTCAACGACGACGAAAGCGTCTACGACATTGGTCAGCTCGGCGACCCGCACCATGAGCATGTCGATTTCATTGAATCCGATAACACAGTCGACGATCTTCGGCATAGGCCACCATCGTTCCGAAAGCTGAAAGCGGCCGTTTATCTCATGGCGCCGCCGGTGCTGTCCATAAAGGACTCCCGCGCCGAAGCAATGGCGCGCGCGTGCGCAGCGTCGCTGCGATGCGACAAGGGTGACGTCGTGGACGTCGCCGCAATGAAGCGCGGCGCTGCTCGGCGCGCGATCACGAGAGACAGATCGGCGGCGCTGAAAACAAAAGGCGCCGCGCGTCATCATTCTCGCGATGACTTTGGAGTGTGCGCGGCTCTGCGCCTATGCTCGGGGTTGTCGCGCGGCGCGCCGAATGACGGCTCGCCGCTACGAGAAAAGCGCGCGCGCTATTCTCGTGGCGCGCGCGCTAAAGACAGGGAAGGTCGCGAAAGATCAATTCCCCGCGCGCTGAGCGCCGCCGCGATGGGCGCGCCATGTGCCGCCGCATTTGTCGGTGGATGAGGACCACGCGCCTTGCCCGGCGTTGCCGTGCAAATGGCCGTGGGCGCGCGCCACGCGGCCGTCTTGCGTGGTGAAGCGCGTCATGATGGCGCCGTCGCCTTCCACATAGCCCCAATGCGCCATGCGGCCGGCGGCGAGCGCCGCGGCGCCGGCCTGCGTGCCGACGAGCAGATCGCCGCGAATCTCGATCGAGTCGGGCAGAAGCCCCGGGCAGGAGCCGACGGTCGTGCGCGCCTCGAACGCCCAGCCGCCGTCATAGCGACCGGCCTCGGGCGCAGCGCTCGCCGATTCGCGCGGAGCCGCTCGGGCGGCGCCGATCGCCATCATCGAAGCAAAAATGAAAATCCCCAGCCCCCGCATCACCCGGCCTCCTCGAACGCACGCTGCAGCGTGTCGAACATATCGCCGCCAGCGTAAATAAATTCTGCAACGCCCGCCGCTCTCAGCGCCGCCTCGAGCTCTCCCGGCCGGCCGGCGAGATAGACCCGCGCGCCGGCGGCGGCGAGATCGCGCGCCGCCTGCTCGGCTTTTTCCGCATAGATCGCGTCGGACGAGCAGATGCACGCGAGCTTCGCGCTGCTCGCGCGAAAGCCCGCCGCGACATCCGCGCCCTCGTCGCCGAACACGGCCTCTATGCCGCCCGCCTCGAAAAAATTCTTGGCGAAATTGGCGCGCGCGGTGAAGACGGCCACCGCGCCGAGATTGGCCAGAAAAATTCGCGGGCGCGCGCCCTTCGCCGCAGCGGCGTCGGAGCGTTCGCGCAGCGTCTCGAAAGGCTCGGCGAGACGACGCGGCCGCAGAGGCGGCGATTTCAGCGCGCCGGCGGGCGCGGGCGCCTCTGCGAGCGCGGCGTCGAAAGGCGCCAACGTCGCCACCGGCGCTTCGCCGATATCGGGAAACGCGTTGGAGCCGGTGATCTTGTCGCGCGAGCGCGCGACATTCTGCGCGCGCTTACCGGCGACCTCGGCGACGCGGCCCTGGAAAGAGCCCTTCTCCAGCGCCGCGGCGAGGCCGCCCTCGGCCTCGAGGCTCTGGAACTCGGCCCAGCCGCGCTCGCAGAGCGCCTCGGTCAGCGCCTCCATGCCGCCGGAGCCGCTCGCCGGATCGTCGACCGTATAGATGTGGGATTCGTCCTGCAGCACCAGCTGCGTGTCGCGCGCGAGACGACGGGCGAAATCATCCGGGGCGCCGAGCGCCTGGGTGAAGGGCAGAACGGTCACGGCGTCGGCGCCGCCGATCGCCGCGCCGAAAGAGGCGAGCGTGGCGCGCAGCAGATTGGTCCAGGGATCGCGCCGCGTCATCATGCGCCACGCCGTCTCGGCGTGGACGAAGATCGGCGCCGGCGCGAGGCCGCAAGCCTCCTCCACGCGCGCGAACAGGCGCCGCAGAGCGCGGAACTTGGCGATGGTGACGAATTCATCGGCGTCCGCCGCGAGGCGGAAGGCGAGCAGCGCGCGCGCTTCGTCGAGCGCGACGCCGCCCGCCTCGAGGGCGCGCAGATAGGCGAGTGCGGCGGCGAGCGCGAAGCCGAGCTCCTGCGCCTCCGTCCCGCCGGCGGCGTGGATCACGCGGGCGTCGGCGGCGACGGTCCCGAAACGATAGCCGGCGGAGGCGAGGCTCTTGGCGCGCGCCGCGAAGGATTTGCTCTCCTCGCCCCAAGGCGCGGGGGAAAAGCCGTGCAGCGCCTTGGCGCCGAGCGGATCGAGCCCGAAGGAGAGGCGCGTGATGCTCGGCTCTATATGGGCGCGATCGAGGATGCGCAGCAGCGCGTCCGCCGCTTTCGGCGCGGCTGGGGAAAACTCCACCAGCGCGGGAATTCCGTAGTCGAAGCGGATCTTGTCGAAGACATGGGCGAGCGCCTCCTCGCCATCGTCGGCGAGGCCCGTCCCATAGGCGCCCTGCGCGCCAGCGAAGACGATGTGCAAGCCGTCGGCGCCGCCCTCGAGATCGCCGAGCGCGAGGGCGTTGGCGGCGTCGGGGCCGGAAACGTCGACCCGCGCCAAAATGGACCAGCGGCCGGCCGCGGCGCGCAGCGCGCGCGGGCCCGGCGCGGTCGCGCGCGGATAGAGCGGGGATATCTCCACCCCGTCATAGGTCTTGGATATCAGCCGGTCGAAGGACGCGCCCTTGAGCGCCCGGTCGACGATTTTGCGCCAGCCCTCCTCGTTTCCCGGTGGAAAAACGCCGGCCAGCGGCGCGTCTTGCAAACTCATGAGCGAGCCTCGAACAATGACGGGGTTGCGGGCGTCTTCTTGCATGAAGCGCCGCGCGCCGCCACCCATATCCGCAGCCTTCTCCCGCGCCGGGCTTTATTTTCGCCTCCGGGCGCCTTAACGAGAACGCGACGCCGCCCGCCGCAGGGAGGCGGCCCGACTGGCTGAGAAACCCTGAACGGAGGTGGACGTGGCTGAAGATCCGCAGGATAAGGCCAAGCTCGTCGAAGAGATCATCGAGGTCATCGCCAAGGAAGGCATGATCGACCGCACGAAGGTCACGCCCGATGCGACGATCGAGAGCCTCGGCCTCAAATCGGTCGATATCGTCATGATTCTCACGGCGCTCGAGGAAAAGTTCAACGTCTATATCCCGATGGATGGCGCGCTTCAGGACGCCAAGAATGTCGAGGGATTGATCGACGCCATCGCCGAATATGTGTCGAAAGAGAGAGAGAAACAATAATATGGCCGCTTCGTCCGGGGGCGTCGGCGAGCGTCGGGTGGTGATTTCGGGCATGGGCGCCGTCTCGGCAGCGGGCGTCGGCGCGGCGGCGCTGTGGACGGCGGCCCGGGACGGAGTCTCGCAAATCCGGCCGCTCGTGACCGAATATCCCTATGACGGCCGCATCAGGATCGCGGCGCAGGTTCCCGGCTTCGATCCGTCGCAATATCTCGAGAAGGCGCTTCTCACCTTCTGCGATCCTTTCACGCAATTCACGCTGGTCGCCGCCGATGAGGCGGTCGCTCAGGCCGGCTTTGCGCGCGAGGAGCTCTCCGGCCCGCGCGTCGGCGTCATCGTCGGCTCCGGCATCGGCGGGATGACGACGATCGACAATGGCCTGCGCCATTACTATCAGGAGCGCATAAGGCCCGATCCGTTCAGCGTCCCGCGCCTCATTCCGAGCGCCGCGCCGACGACGCTCGGCATGCGCTATTCCGCCAATGGCCCGACTTTCGCGCTCGGCAGCGCCTGCTCCTCGGCCAGCCAGGCGGTGGGGCTCGGCGCGCAGATGATCCGCTTCGGCCTCATGGATCGCGCCATCGTGGGCGGCGCCGAGGCCTGCGTCATCAATGGCACCATCCGCGCCTGGGAAGGGCTGCGCGTGATGACGCCGGATTTCTGCCGGCCCTTCTCCATGGGCCGCAACGGCATGAGCCTCGGCGAGGGCGCCGCGGTCTTCGTGCTGGAGACGCTGGAATCGGCGCAAAAGCGCGGCCATGCGCCGCTCTGCGAGCTCGCCGGCTATGGCACGACGAGCGACGCCAAGGATTTCGTGCGGCCCGATCTCGACGGAATGACCGGCGCGATGCAGGCGGCCCTCGCCGACGCCGGGCTCGGCCCGGAGGCGATCGACTATCTCAACGCCCATGGCACGGCGACCCACGCCAATGACGTCACCGAGGCGGCCGCCATCGGCCGCGTGTTCGGCGAGCGCGCCGCGCATCTGCCGGTCTCCTCCACCAAGCCGATCCACGGCCACGCTCTGGGCGCCAGCGCCGGGCTCGAGCTGGCGCTGACGATCCGCGCGCTGCAGGAGCAGATCGCGCCGCCGACCATCAATTTCCTCGGCTTCGATCCGCGCTGCCCGATAGACGCCGTGCCCAATGAGGCGCGCCGCGTCGAGATTCGCACGGCCATGTCCAACTCCTTCGCCTTTGGCGGGATCAACGCCGTGCTGATCGTGCGCGCGCTCGCGGGAGAGGCCTAGATGGCCGAAGCGCCCGAGAGCGGCGAGACGCGGATCGGCCCGCTGCGCGTCGTGGCGGACGAAGAGCGCATCGCGCGCTACCGCCGCGAGACCGGCTTTCCCGATACGCTGGAGAAGATCGTGCCGGTCGCTTTTCCGGCGGTGTGGCTGACCGCCGAGGAGATCGACTCCGCGATCCGCGATTTTTTGGCGGACGCCGATGTGGTTCCGGTGCACGAGTCGCAGAGCTTCCATTATTTCGCGCCGCTGCGCGTCGGCGAGAGCTATGATCTGACCGTCTCCATGCGCCGCGAGGCGGAGCCCCCGCGCCTCGCCGTCAACGCCAATCTCATGACGATCGGCGGCGAGCCGCGCCTGCACGCCGAGACGCTTCTGCGCATCGTGCCGCGCCCGGCGGGCGTCGGGGGCGCCCCGTGAGCGGCGCCTATCTGCCCGCGGTCGGCGAACGCCTGCCGGACTGGCGGATCGGCCCCTTCGACGCCGCCGCGCTCGCCGCCTATGCGGAGGCCTCCGGCGACGCCAATCCGCTGCATCTCGACGATGATCTGGCCCGCGCCATCGGCTTTCCCGCGCCGCCCGTCCATGGCATGAAGCTTCTCGCCGCCTTCGAGCCGCTGCTCAGCGCCTGGCGGCGCGATTTGTTTCTGGCGCGGCTCTCCGGCAAATTCGTGCAGCCGGTGCTGCGCGGCGAGGCGGTGACGCTCACCGCCCGCGTGCTGCGCTCATCCCCCGAGGAGGGAGTGTTCTTGCGACTTCTGGCCTATGGCGAAACGCGCGCGCCGGCGATCGTCGGCGAGGCGCTGATGACCCTGCCGCGAAAGCTCCGCCGGTGAAGCGCGGGGCGCGGCGCATTCTCGTCACCGGCGCATCCAGCGGCATCGGCCGCGCGCTGGCGCTGCGCTATGCGCAGGAGGGGCGCAGCCTCGCGCTGTTCGGCCGCGACGCCGCGCGGCTGGAGGCGGTCGCCGCCGACTGCCGGGCCAAGGGGGCCGAGGCGGACGTCTCCATCGCCGATGTGCGCGACCGCGCCGCAATGGCGGAGCGCATCGCCGCGGCGGACGCGCGCGAGCCGCTCGATCTCGTCATCGCCAACGCCGGCGTCTCCACCGGCCTCTCCCGCGGCCAGATCGCCGAGGATCCCGAGGCGGTTCGCGGCACACTGTCGATCAATGTGCTCGGCGTGTTCAACACGGTGGAGCCGGCCATAGAGGCGATGACGGCCCGCCGGCGCGGACAGATCGCCGTCGTCGGCTCCATGGCCGGGCTGCGCGGCCTGCCCTATTCGCCGGCCTATTGCGCCAGCAAGGCGGCGGTTCACCTCTATGCGGATTCTCTGCGCGGCGCGCTCGCCCCGCATGGCGTGCATGTGAGCCTGATCGTCCCCGGCTTCGTGGCGACGCCGATGACGGACAAGCTGAAGGCGTGGCAGGCCGGCAAGGTCAGCGACGAGAAAGCGGCGGAGATCATCATGCGCGGTCTGGACAGACGCGCCGCGGTGATCGCCTTTCCGCTCTTCGTCTATTATGCGATGAAGCTGTTTGCGATGCTGCCGCCCCGCACTGTCGATTCGGTCATGCGGCTCTTCGAAGTGTCCGTGCCTCAGACCCATGAACGGGAGAAGCCGTGATCGACAGCATCTTGTCTTCGCTCGTCGTTCTGTCGGCTGTGTTCTGGGCCTGCTCCGCCTTGCTGCTGCTTCTCTCGGTGACGGCGGCGCTCATCCATCCCTGGCTCGTCGCCATGCGCGGAACCAGCCGGGAGCAGCCGCCCGTCTCGCTCGTCCTGCCGGTGAAAATGCTGGACCAGGGCTTCGAGCGCGCTCAAGAATCGGCTCTCGCGCAGACTTATCCACAATTGGAGGCGCTGGCCTCGGCGACGGAGGCGGACTCCCCCGCCATTGCGGCGATGCGCGCCATTTTCGCGCGTCATCCGCAGATCGAGTCGCGCATTCTCCACTCCACGGCGCGTTTCGCCGCGAGTCCCAAGGTCGACAATCTCTTCGCGCCCGTCAACGCGGCGCGCAACGATGTGATCTTCATGAAGGACTCCAACATCGTGCTGGAGCCGGACGACCTTTCCGAGACGATGCGCCATTTGAAGCCCGGCGTCGGCATGGTCTGCGCTATTCCCTATGCGGCGCGGCCGGAGAATTTCGCCGCGCTGGTCGAGGCCGGCATAATGAACGGCCCGCATCAGCGCATGCTGTTCGCGGCCTCCGCGCTCGGCGGCGGCTTCGGCGTCGGCAAGATCATGCTGTTTCGCCGCAGCGATTTTCTGCGCGCCGGCGGCTTTGCGGCCATCGCCCATACGGTGGGCGAGGACAACGCCACCGCCAAGGCGCTGGGCCGCATCAAGCTTCGCACCGTCTTCTCGCATCGGCTGGTGCGCCAGGAATTGGGCGAGCGCGATCTCCGCGACGTCTATAATCGGCAATTGCGCTGGAGCGTGGTGCGCCGCGACGACGAGATCCTCTCTTTCCTGGCCGAGCCCTTCTGCCAGGCGCTGCCGGCCTTCGCGGCGGCGGCGATCGGCTCGCCGCTCGCCGGCGTGACGCCGATGACGGCCTTGACCGTCACTTTTTGTCTGTGGCTAAGCTCGGAGACGCTGCTTTCCATCGCCAAGGGGTGGAAGGTATCTTGGTCCGCGCCGGTGATTTTTCTGACGCGCGAGGCGTTGATGTTCGCCGTGTGGCTGCACGCTTGGACAGCCACCAAGGTCGTCTGGGCCAAGACGACGATCGACACGCGCTCCTGCGGCGAGGCGGCCGCCGCGACGGAGCCGCAAGTCGCGAAGGAAGAAGGATAAAACCGCTTGATCCTCGCTCTTCTGCAGTTTCTCGTCGATAGCGTCTGGCTCGTCGCGGCGCTGATCATGATCCTGATCGGCGCCGGCTTCGTCGCGATCATCGCCCGCTTCCTCTTCGATCAATTGCGCGGCGCGCGCGATCCCGAGGCGATCGTCCTGCCCGAGGAGGAGCTGCCGCATGTGCTGCTGCAGATCCCCGTCTTCAACGAGGCCGAGGTGACGGAGCAGGCGCTGCGCTGCGTCGCCGAGCTCGATTGGCCCAAGGACCGGCTGCATATTCAGCTGCTCGACGATTCGACCGACGAGACGCCCGTGCGCGCCGAGGCGGTGGCGATCGAGCTGCGCGCCAGAGGCGTCGACATTCATCATGTGCGCCGCGCCGATCGCTCCGGCTTCAAGGCCGGCGCCTGCGCCGAGGGGCTGAAGCTCTTCGACGCGCCCTATATCGCCATGCTGGACGCGGATTTCCGCCCGCCGGCCGACTGGCTGCGCCGCACCGTGCCGCTGCTGGTGAAGGACGATCGCGCCGGCTTCGTGCAATCGCGCTGCGAATTCTCCAATTATCGCAAGAATTGGCTGACGCGGGCGCAAGGTCTCGTGCAGGACGGCCATTTCCTCGTCGAGCAGCGCACGCGCGCGCTCGCCGGCTGGCTGTTCCAATTCAACGGCACCGGCGGCATCTGGCGCCGCCAGACGATCGAGGCCGCCGGCGGCTGGTCCGATTACTCGCTCTGCGAGGATTTGGACCTCACCGTGCGCGCGGCGCTCGGCGGCTGGCATGGCATCTTCGTTTCCGAGCCGCCCATTCCCGGCCAGGTGCCGGAGGGGCTGCGCGACTATCGCCGCCAGCAGCGCCGCTGGTCCAACGGCTTCGTGCAAGTGGCGCAGAAGACCGTTCTGCCGCTGTGGAACGCGCCCTGGTCGCTGACCCGCCGCGTCGCCGCAATCGTGCTCATCGTGCATCAGATCTTCTTCCCGACGGCGGCGATCGGCCTCATCTGCCTGCTGCTCGGCGTGATCCTGCGCGGCTCGCTGGCGCCCTATCTGCCGGTGCTGGAGTTCATCTTCCTCGAGACGCTGGTCGTCGTGCTCGGCTTCACGCTTCTGCCCTATCTGGCGCTGAAGCGCGGCTCGCTGACCGATTATGTGAAGACCATGGTCTCGGTGCCGCCGCTGATGATCTATCTCGCCTTCTCCAATGGCGCGAAGATTTTGCAGACGATGCGCGGCCGCAAATCCACCTTCAAGCGCACGCCGAAGACGGAAGTGGCGGCGGCGACTGCGACGCCGACAATTCAAGAAGCGGAGTGAGGCGGCCCGGGGACTGTCACAGTCCCCGGACGTGCGAAAGGCGTGCGTCGCGTGAAGGTGAAACGAAGCGAAGGGCGCTGCGCCCGATTTCGCGGCCACGCGAGAAGGCGGCTCGCATTCGCCCTGATCGCGGGCTTTCCCTTCGCCTTCTCCCCCGCGAAGGCGGGGCCGCCATTCCTGACCGACGATCCCGAGCCGGTCGAATACGGCCATTATGAATTCTACGTTTTCTCGCAAGGCGCACGCGCCGGCGGCGAGACGAGCGGCGTCGCGCCCGCTTGCGACTGCAATTTCGGCGTGCTCCCCAATGTGCAATTCCATGTGCAGCCCGGCATGGCCTTCCGGCGGCCGGGCGGCGGCGATCTGTTCTGGGGCGCCGGCGATGTCGAGCTCGGCGTCAAATATCGCTTCCTCGAGCAGGACAAGGACGGCGCCGCGCCATCCGCGGCTTTTTATCCGCTGATCGAAACGCCGACGGGAGACGCATCGCGCGGCCTTAGCGGCGGTCGCGCCCGCGTCTTTCTCCCTGTCTGGCTGCAGAAGGATTTCGGCGACTGGTCGACCTTCGGCGGCGGCGGCTATTGGATCAATCCCGGCCCCGGCGCGCGGAACTTCGGCTTTCTCGGCTGGGCGCTGCTGCGCAAGCTCGATGAGCGGCTGACGCTCGGCGCCGAAATATTTCACCAGACGCGCAGCGAGGTCGGAGCTGCTGCGACGACGGGCTTCAACGTCGGCGCGATCTACGATCTCTCGCCCCGCTATCATTTGCTGGCGTCGCTCGGTCGCGCCCTGACGCGTCCGAAGGAGACCGGTCAATTCACCTGGTACCTCGGCTTTCAGGTCACCGATGGCGAAGAGGCTTCGAAAAGCGCGAGCGAAGCGCCGCGCTCTTCCGCGTCCGTCGACTGGTCTGGATTTCACGCCGGACTTTCGCTCGGCGGTCTCTTTCGCCGCACGGGAGAAACGCTCGTCGTCGGCTATTCCGCGACGCCGGACGCGCCGAGCGGATCACGCGGAGCGACGCTCGGCGGCTTCGCCGGCTATGACGCGCAGCTCGGCTCAGCGGTGCTCGGCGTGGAGACCGATGTGGAGGCGGGAAGCGCCTCCGGCGCGACCTTCGGATCGCGTGCGGGCGCGCGGTTGCGCAATGACGCCCGCGCCTCCTTGCGCGGCCGTGTCGGCCTCGCTCGCGACCGCGGCCTATTCTATGCGACCGGCGGCCTCACGGTCGCCGACGTCTCGGCGACCGCGATGGGCGAGCCCTTCGATCGGGCGCAGACCGGCTGGACCGTCGGCGGCGGGGTCGAATATGCGCTCGCCGATCACTGGAGCGGGCGCGTGGAGTATCGCCATGGCCGCCCCGGCGAGATCGCCTTCGCGTCGTCGAGCTTCGACGGCAATCTCTATCGCATCCGCCTGAAGGAGGAGACCATTCGGCTCGCGCTCGCCTATCGCTTCGGGCTGGACGCGCCGGGGGCGAAAGAGGGGAATTAGCCGGTCACGCGTGGCCAGCGGCCGAGGACAGCCGCGCCAGATCGATGCCGATGAGGCGCAGGGCGCGCGCATATTTCGACTCGAGATCGGTGTCGAACAATATGGCGGGATCGGCCGGGCAGTTGAGCCAGCCATTGTGCTGGATCTCATTCTCGAGCTGGCCGGGGTCCCAGCCGGCGTAGCCGAGCGCCAGCAGCGCTCGATTCGGCCCCTCGCCGGAGGCGATGGCGCGCAGAATGTCGATAGTGGCGGTCAGGGACACGCCATCGTCGATCGGCAGCGTCGAATTGTCGATGAAGAAATCTGAGGAATGCAGCACGAAGCCGCGGTCGGTCTGCACCGGGCCGCCCTGCAGCACTTGGATCGTCTCGGTCTCCTTGGGCAGGCTGATGCGCTCCTGCGGCGCGATGATCTGCAGCTGCACCAGAAGATCGGGGAAATTTCGGACCTGCGAGGGCTGATTGACGACAATGCCCATGGCGCCGTCTTCCGAATGGGCGCAGAGATAGATGACCGAGCGCGCGAAACGCTCATCGACCATGCCGGGCATCGCCACCAGCATCTGCCCGTCGAGATAGCGCCTGCCAGAGGATTTGGAGCCCGCGCCCGTCTCGCGCGCGCTCTCGACGCCGCGGATGATGGGAACGGAGGAGCCGGCGACGCGCGAGCCCGCCGGCCGCCGGGCTGCGCGGGCGGCCGATTTCTCGAGGCCTTGTTTCTTGCCGACCGGGCTCATAGGGTCATACTACGCGCGGCGCAAACGCATAACAAGCGCCGTTCGACGACGTAAAAACCGGCGCGGGGGGCGCCCCGAGGACCTCGAAATGCAGTCACGAAATCTGGCGGCGGCGCTCGCTGCGACCTCGCTCGCGCTGGCGTCGCTCGCCGGGCCGGCGGCGGCGCAGGACGCCGACTTCGCCACCCCCTTCGCTCGCGCGGCGCATTCGTCGGCCCGTCTCCTCTCGGCCGGCGCGCCGAGCGGCGGCGTCTATCGGCTCGGCGTCGAGATCGCGCTCGATCCGGGAACCGTCACCTATTGGCGCAGCCCCGGCGACGCCGGCGCGCCGCCCGTCCTCGATTTTTCCGGCTCGGAGAATGTCGCCGCCGTGGATACGCTGTATCCGGCGCCCAAGCATATCGCCGAGGCCGGAATGACGGTCGCCGGCTATGACGAGAGCCTGGTTTTTCCCTTGCGCGTCACCGCGAAAAAGGCGGGCGCGCCCGTCGTGCTGAAGCTGGCGCTGGACTATGCCGCCTGCGCGCAAATCTGCCTTCCTGCCAAGGCGAAGCTCTCCTTGGCGCTGCCGCAGTCGGGGGCCTCGCCCTTCGCCGAGCGGCTGGCGGCGGCGGAGACTTTGGTTCCCCGGCCGATCGGCGCCGGCGAGGCGCAGAAAATCGTGGAGGTCGCGAGGGCCGGCGCAGGCGCGTGGCGGCTGCGCTATCTCGGGCCGGGCAAGGCCGCGGATGTCTTCATCGAGGTGCCGGAGCCCTACATCATCGACAGCGCCGCCGACGGCCAAGGCGGCTTCGAGCTGAAGCTCGGCGAAGGAAAGCAGCAGGGCGCAATCGAAGCCCGCGCGACCATCCGCACCGAAAAGGGCGGGGTGGAGCTGCCGCTGAAGCTGGATTGAGGCTCTCGTTTCCCTTGTTCTGAAAACACTCCAAAAAATAAGAAGGGCGCGGCCCGAGGGCCGCGCCCAGTAAGAAGAAGAGCTCTGCATTCTTCGATATGGTATTTAGAGTCTCATTCGACAAGGGGCGATCGGCGCGCTCGCCCGATCAGCGCGTTTTCGTCTGAAACGGCGCCATGCCCTTGCGGGCGAGGGCGTCGGCGCGCTCGTTCATCTCGTCGCCGGCGTGGCCGCGCACCCAATGCCAGGCGATCTCGTGACGCTCGGCCGCAGCGTCGAGCCGTGTCCACAGATCGACATTCTTGACCGGCTTGCGGTCGGCCGTCTTCCAGCCGCGCGCCTTCCAGCCCTTGAGCCAGGAGGTGATGCCGTCGCGCAAATATTGCGAATCCGTGTGCAGATCGACATTGCAGGGCCGCGTCAGCGCCTCCAGCGCCTCGATCGCGGCGGTCAGCTCCATGCGGTTGTTGGTGGTCCCCGTCTCGCCGCCGCAAATCTCCTTCTCGCGCTCGCCGAAGCGCAGAATCGCGCCCCAGCCGCCGGGGCCGGGATTGCCGGAGCAGGCGCCATCCGTCCAAATGGCGACGCGCCCGCTCATGGGCTCAGGCCATAGTCGCGCGCGGAGCGGATCGTCCGGTGGAAGCGCAGACGGGCGAGATATTCGCGCGGGTCCTTGGGCCGCACCAGCGCGCCCGGCGGCACATTCAGCCAATCGACGAAGCGCGTCAGCAGAAAGCGCAGGGCCGCGCCGCGCGCGAGCAGCGGAAACGCCTCCGCCTCCGCCGCCGTCAGCGGCCGCGCGCGTGCGTAAGACGCCAGCAGCGCGGCGCCCTTCTCGGCGTCATAGGCGCCGGCGGCGTCGAAGCACCAGGCGTTGAGGCAGATGGCGAGATCATAGGCCAGCGAATCGACGCAGGCGAAATAGAAATCGATGAGGCCGGAGACGCGATCGCCGAGGAAGAACACATTGTCCGGGAAGAGATCGGCGTGGATCACCCCCTCCGGCAGGCCGCTGGGCCAATCGCGCTCCAGCGTCTCCAGCTCCGTGGCGACGATCGCGCCCAAATCCTCCGCCACCTCGCCGGCGCGGGCGGAAAAAGGCGCATAGAGCGGCCGCCAGCCGCCGACCGAGAGGGCGTTGGCGCGGCGCAGCGGAAAATCCGCGCCCGCCAGATGCAGCTGCGCCAGCGCCTCGCCCAGCCGCGCGCAATGGGCGGGCTCGGGATGATGGATGGAATAGCCGTCGAGAAAGGTGACGATCGCCGCCGGCCGCCCGGCGAGGCGCCCGAGCGCCGCGCCGGCGCGGTCGCGCACCGGCTGCGGACAGCCGAGGCCCTTGGCGGAGAGATGCTCCATCAGCCCCAGGAAGAAGGGCAGATCGGCCTCGGCGACGCGCTTCTCATAGAGGGTGAGGATGAAGCTGCCGGCGCTCGTATGCAGGTAGTAGTTGGAGTTCTCGACTCCTTCGGCGATGCCCTTGCAGGACAAGAGCGCGCCGAGGTCGTAGCCGGCGAGAAAGCCGATCAGCTCCTCGTCGTCGACATCCGTGTAGACGGCCATGAGTTCCGCGCGGTTGGAGAAATGCCGGGCGCGTCAAGCGTGCGCGCGCAGCTCCTTGGGAAGCGGGAAGGCGACATCCTCCAGCGCGGCGGAGACGGTCTCGACCGAAATTTCATAGCGCTCGGCGAAAGCCTCCATGATCTCCTCGACCAGAACCTCCGGCGCCGAGGCGCCGGCGCTGATGCCGAGCGAGCCGATGCCGGTGAACATGCTCCAGTCGATCTCGCTGCGGCCCTGGACCAGCTGGGCGGGCGCGCCGGCGCGCTCGGCCACCTCGCGCAGGCGCTGCGAGTTCGAGGAATTGGGCGAGCCGACCACGATCACCGCATCGACCTGCGGCGCGACCTGCTTGACCGCGCCCTGGCGATTGGTGGTCGCATAGCAGATGTCCTCCTTGTGCGGACCGACGATCTGCGGGAAGCGCCGCGTCAGCGCGCTGACGATCTCCTGCGAATCGTCGAGCGACAGAGTGGTCTGCGTCACATAGGCGAGATCGGCCACATCCTCGAGCCGCAGCTCGGCCACCGCCTCCACCGATTCGACCAGCACGACCGCGCCCGGCGGCAGCTGGCCCATGGTGCCGACCACTTCCGGGTGGCCGGAATGGCCGACGAGCAGCACTTTTCGCCCGCGCTTGTGATGAATCTCCGCCTCGCGATGCACCTTCGTCACCAGCGGGCAAGTGGCGTCGATCGCCAGAAGATTGCGCGCGGCGGCCTCGGCGGAAACCGATTTGGCGACGCCATGGGCGGAGAAGATCACCGGCGCCTTGGTGTCCGGCACCTCCTCCAGCTCCTCGACGAAGATCGCGCCCTTGGCTTTCAGCGCCTCGACCACATAGCGATTATGGACGATCTCGTGCCGCACATAGACGGGCGGGCCGAATTTGGCGAGCGCCCGCTCCACCGCGTCGATCGCGCGCACGACGCCGGCGCAAAAGCCCCGCGGCGAGCACAGCAGAATCTTCAACGGCGGCTTTGACGACGGGCGATGCTGAATATTCATCCTCTAGCGCCTCTCGATCGAAAAGGGGGCGGCCGAAGCGCGCCGCTTTGTGTGTCCCGCATAGGGAAAGGTGTCAAGCCGAGGGCGCGCCATTGGGGGACGATGGCCCGACGCTCTGCACGCTCCCTCGCGGCCTGCCGAAAAATCTGCTACACAGGCGATCGACGAAGACTGGCCGCGCCAATGCCGGAGTGTCTCGCGGCCCATTGAGGGGACGGGGGCGAATATGTCGAATATCGTCGATATAATACAGTCCGCCCAGGGCGGCCAGATCATCGAAAATCTCTCCGAGCGCTTCGGCCTCGCGTCCTGGCAGACGCGATCGGCGGTCGAATCGCTGCTGCCGGCGCTGGTCGCGGCGCTGAGCAAGGCGGCCGAAGAGCCCGATTCGCTGCGCCCCGTCATCGACGCCGCCAATGATTCCACCCATCGCGCCGCTTTCGAGAGCGCCGAGGAGGCCCATTCGCAGGCCAGCGTCGAGGGCGGCGACGCCATTGTCGCGCATCTCTTCGGCTCCGCCTCGGCCGCCGGCGAGGTCTCGCAATTCGTCGCGCGCGACAGCGGCCTGCGCGCCGATGTGCTGCAGCGCCTGCTGCCGATTCTCGTCTCTGTCGCCGCCGGCGGCCTCGGCTCGACGCTGGAGCGTCAGAGCGCCGCCGAGCCTCCGGCTCCCACGCCGGCGCCGCCGCCCGCGCCCTCGGGCGGCTGGCTGAGCGCGCTTTTTGGAACTTTGTTCGGGACGAAGCCGGCGGCCCCGCCGCCGCAGGCCGCGCCCGCCGCCGAGCCCGTGGACGCGCTGGAAGCCGCTCGAACAAAAATTCGCGAGACGCTCGCGCCCGCGGCCGAGCGGCAGGCCGATCTCGACGAATTGCTGGGACGGATCTTCGCCTCGGCGAAGGTCTGAGAGCTCAGGTCAGATTATTGGCGACGGGCAGATAATAGGCCGCCGAGAGCTTTGTGCCGATGATGCGCGTCGCCGCCAGGATCACGATCGAGAGAAAAAAGCCGATCATCGCATATTCGAGGGTGGTCGCTCCGCTCTCGTCGGCCAGAAATCGGCGCAGGCAATTCGGCATGGATCAAATTCCTCGGGCGGGCCGGCCGGGGAGCGGGCGTCGCATTTCATTTGACGAAAACACGGCCGTCTCGGTAACAGAAACATAAGCTTAATTCGTCTCGAAAGCGTTAAGCCATGCGCCGCCCGGGCGCCGGGCGCGGCGGGGCGGTCTTGCGCGCGGGCGGCTTTTCCGCCAATTCAGCAGCCGGAACGCATATTGCTTCGGCGCCCACGCCGGAAGCGCTGTGGTTCGCGCCCGCCCTTTCGCGCCCGCCGAAAGGGAAGTCGACCTATATGGACCGCTGCGCCGGTCCTCACTGAAAGTTGCTGATGGCTCGCGACGTAAACGATACGACGCCGATCACGTCGCGCAATGCGCTCGTGGAGTGGTTCGAGGCCGGCGTTAAGGCGCCCGACGATCTCAATGTCGGGACGGAACATGAGAAAATCGCGTTTTTCGACGAAAGCCGCGCGCCGGTTCCCTATACGTCGCCCGCCGGCGGCATAAAGGATCTGCTGGAAGGTCTGGGCGCCGCGCTCGGCTGGGAGCCGATAACCGACAGGGAGGCCATCATCGGCCTCTATGATCCGCATGGCATGGGCGCCGTGTCGCTGGAGCCGGGCGGACAGTTCGAGCTCTCCGGCGCGCCGCTGGCCACCGTCCATGCGACGAAGGCCGAGCTCGACGCCCATTTCGCGGCGCTGGAGCCGGTGGCGCGCCGTTACGGCGTCTCCTTCCTCGATCTCGGCGCGAGCCCCAAATGGCGGCGCAGCGAGACGCCGGCCATGCCCAAGCAGCGCTATGGGATCATGGCCGCCTATATGCCGAAGGTCGGCTCGCTCGGCCTCGACATGATGTTCCGCACCGCGACCATACAGGTCAATCTCGACTACACGTCCGAGAAGGACATGGTGGACAAGCTGCGCGTCGGCCTGGCGCTGCAGCCGATGGTCACGGCGCTCTTCGCCAATTCGCCCTTCATCGACGGCGAGCCGAGCGGCTTCCTGTCGCAGCGCTCGCAAATCTGGCGCGACACCGACGGCGGCCGCACCGGAATGCTGCCCTTCGCCTTCGAGCCCGGCATGGGCTTCGAGCGCTATGTGGATTACGCGCTGGACGTGCCGCTCTATTTCGTGAAGCGCGGCGAGGTCTATCACGATGTCGCCGGCGCGAGCTTCCGCGACCTTCTGGACGGCAAGCTCGCGGCCTTGCCCGGCGAGCGCGCGACAATGTCGGACTGGGCCAATCATCTCGGCGCGATTTTCCCGGAGGCGCGGCTGAAGCGCTATCTCGAGATGCGCGGCGCCGATGGCGGCCCGCGCTCCCATATGACCGCTCTGCCGGCGCTCTTCGTCGGCCTCTTCTACGATCGCGCGGCGCTGGACGGCGCGCTGGCGCTGATCGAGGGCTGGAGCGCCGAGGAGCGCGAGGCGCTGCGCGCCGATGTTCCGCGCCTCGCCTTGGAGGCGCGCATCGGCGGACGGCGGGCGCTCGATATTGCGCGCGACATGCTGGCTCTGGCGCGCGGCGGCCTCGCTCGTCGGGCGAGGCTGGACGCGCAAGCCCGCGACGAGACCATCTATCTCGCGCCGCTGGAGGAGATCGCCGAGACGGGCCGCACGCTCGCGGAACGGCGGCTCGAGGCCTATCACGGAAGCTGGGGCCGCTCGGTCGACCCGGCCTTCACGGATTGCCTGCTGTAAGAGGAGCGGCGCCGGCGCCGCCGCCGCCTCGGCCATGCCGACGCAAAGCGCGACGCTGGAACATCTCCGCTCGTCGATCCGGCTTTAGAGCCTTGCGAGCCTCCTGCGCGTTCAGCGGAACAGGCCTTGAAACAGCCGAGCGACGCCGGCGACGCCTGTGAGACCCAGCGCGACGGTGATTGTCGCCGCGCGCGTGCGTGTCATGGCCGGATCACGCGACAGCAGGACGCGTCCGATGAAGCCCGTGGCGAAGGCTGCGGCGACCAGCGCCGCGACGATCAATGAGATCATCGCGCCTAGCCCGCAGCTCGGTTCGGATGGGCGGTCGAGGAGTGGCTGCGCCAAAAATGCGATGATCGCGAGCCAGAAGATCGATACGGCGGCGAGCGGCCGCCGCCCGCGCATCGCGAGCGTCGAGGCGAATGGAATGAGATAGCATGCGAGCAGGAGCAGGATCGTGAGCGCCTGCTCCCAACGCATGCGCTCAGTTCTCCTCCTCGCCGAACACCGGCAGCAGCTGCGGCGAGCGGGAGGCTTGGCGCGAGGGCGCCGGCGTCGGCGCGGGGCCCGATTGCTGCGGGATGGAGGCGGCGAGGCCGAGACCATCGCGCTGATAAATATCCTCGCGGAACTGCATCACCCCGTCGGGCGTCGCCCAGGCGGTGACATAGACCCAATAGACCGGCACGGCGGGGGAAATCTTCACATCGATGCGCTCGCCGGAGCGGATCGCCTCGTCGATATGGTCGCGGTCCCAGCCGGGCGTCTCCTTCAGCAGCCAGGCGACATAGTCGCGCACATTCTGCAGACGGATGCAGCCGGAGGAGACGAAGCGGAAGTCGTCGCCGAAAATGCCCTTGGCCGGCGTGTCGTGCATATAGACGCCGTAAGGATTGGCGATGTCGATGCGCACCACGCCGAGCGAGTTGAAGTCGCCGCCCGTGTCCTGGCGGAACTTGTAGTTCAGCGCCTCGAGCGAGTTCCAGTTGATCTGCTGCGGGGAGAGCTCGACGCCCTCCTTGTTGTAGACGCGGATGTGATTGTCCGAGAGATAATTGGGGTCCGCCTGCATCTTGGGGATCAGATCCTTGCGGATGACGGAGGCGGGCACGGTCCAGAACGGGTTGAAATTGACCTGGATCGCCTTGGTCTGCATCACCGGCGACTGGCGGTCGATCTTGCCGACGCCGGCCGTATGATGGGTGACGACGGCGCCGTTCTCCACCGTCTCCACAGTGGCGGCCGGGATGTTGGCCGTCACATAGCGATTGCCGAGATCGCGCGAGAAGCTGCGCAGGCGCACGAGATTGGTCTCGAGCTGGCGCAGGCGCAGCTCGGCGGAGACATTGAGCGCGGCGAAGGTCTGCGTCGAGACGACGCCCGTGGCGTTGACGCCGTGGCGCGCCTGGAAGCGCCGCACCGCGGCTTCCACGAAAGAATCGAAGACGGGGCTCACGCCGGCCTCGGCGCCGATGTCGCCGGAGACGATGAGCCGGCGGCGCAGCGCCGAGACGGCCGGGCCGTTGGAGCCGAGCCGCAGCTGCTGGCCGGCCGGCACCATGGGCCAGCCGCCGCGCGCGACGATCTCCTGCAGCTGCGTGATGGCGGCCTCGGTCGCGGCGACGGTCTGCGCGGAGAGGATGGGGGTGGTCGAGCGCGAGACGGTCAGTCTCGGGTCGGCGTCATAGCGCTGCGCCCATTCGGCCTGGCCGTCATAGGCGTCGCCCGCGGCGATCGCCGCAGTCGTCCCGGCGCCGGCGAGAGCGAGAACGCTCAACGAAAAGACGGACTTCGAAAACCTACGCAAGGGGGAGCTCCAATCCGACTGCGCCCGCAGCGGGCGAGGCCGCTGTCGCGCGGCGCGTCGATAGATTTGCGATTCTTTCGTTAAGAAGGCGCGAATAGTCCGGCGTTTTTGTGACGCGCCATGAAAATCCGAGAACCGAAAAACGAAAATCCGAGAACCGAAAACGCGCCTCTCGACGCATCCCCCGCGCATGACGTAACGAGAGAGCGCTTTTTCACGAATGGCAAGGTGGGCATTTGGGAGCGCGAGACGCCGAGGAGGAATGGGCCGTGCTGATGCGCGCCGCCATAGCGGGCGATTCGGGCGCCTATAAGAGGCTGCTGCTGTCGCTGACGCCGACGCTGCGCGGCGTCGCTCGGCGCGATTGCGCGCGGCTCGGCGTCGATGTCGCAGAGGCGGAGGATATCGTGCAGGAGACGCTGCTCGCCATTCACCTCAAGCGCGACACTTGGGACATGGACCGGCCGATCGGGCCATGGATCATGACCATTGCGCGCAACAAGCTGATCGACGCGCGCCGTCGCCGCGGCGCCAAATCGCCGCTGCCGATCGACGACGCCTTCGATCTCGCGGCGCCCGAGGCGGCGGACGAGGGCGTCGACCGGCAGGATGTCGATCGTCTGCTCGGCGAGCTCGGCGAGCGTCAGCGCGATCTCGTGCGCTACCTCTCGATCGACGGACATTCGGTGAAGGAGGCGGCCGAGCGCTATCGAATGAGCGAGGGCGCGGTGCGCGTCGCTCTGCATCGCGCGATCAAGGCTCTGGCGGCGCTCTATCGGAGGGGCGAGAAATGAGAACGGAAGAGCTGATCGGCGCGCTCGTCGCGGACCATGCGCCCTCGCGCTTTCGCTTCGCGCAGATTTTCGCCGGCGCGCTCGTCGCCGCGGCCCTCGTCGCCGGCGCCGTGCTCCTCGCCTTCATCGGCGTGCGGGCCGATCTCGGCGTGGCCATGCGCACGCTGCGCTTTCTCGCCAAATTCGCGGTGACGCTCTGCCTGCTCGCCGCCGGCGTCGGCCTGCTGCGCCGGCTCGCCACGCCGGGCGCAGTGCCCGGCTATTGGCGTTTCGCGCCGTTGCTGGCGCTGCTCGCGCTCCTCATCGCGGTCGGCCTCGAGCTCGTCGCCGCGCCGGCGGAGAGCTGGGGCGCGCGGCTCGTCGGACATAATGCGCGCGCCTGCGTCCTGCTCATTCCGTTGATCGCGACGGGGCCGCTCGCCATTCTCATGCTGGCGCTGCGGCGCGGCGCGCCCAGCCGGCCGACGCTGGCCGGCGCGGTCGCCGGCCTCGTCGCCGGCGCGCTGGCGGCGAGCTTCTACGCCACGCATTGCACCGACGACAGCCCGCTCTTCGTCGCCGTCTGGTATTCGCTGGCCATCGGCATCGTCACGCTCGCGGGAGCGACGCTCGGCGCGCGACTGCTGAGATGGTGAGCGCGCAGGGGCCGCTCCGCGCCGATGTGGCTTTGTGCGAGCGCGGCTTTTTCGAGAGTCGCGCCAAGGCGCGCGAGGCGATACTCGCCGGCCTCGTCGAGGCGGACGGCCGCAGGATCGCCAAGCCTTCGCAGCTCGTCGCGCCCGGCGCGGAGATCGTCGCCCGGGCGCCGCATCCTTACGTCTCGCGCGGCGGCGTCAAGCTCGCCCATGCGCTGGAGGCTTTCGCCGTCGATGCGCGTGATCGCTATTGCCTCGATGTCGGCTCCTCGACCGGCGGCTTCACCGACGCGCTGCTGCGCGCCGGCGCGCGCCATGTCGTCGCGGTGGACGTCGGCCACGATCAATTGCACGAGCGGCTGCGGCGCGATGCGCGCGTCACCTCGCTGGAGGGGCAGGACGCGCGCGCCCTGACGCGCGCGCATCTGGCCGAGGCGCCGTCGCTGATCGTGATCGACGCCAGCTTCATCTCGCTGGCGCTGGTGCTGCCGCCGGTTCTGCCGCTAGCGGCCGAGGGGGCGAGCCTGCTGGCTCTGGTCAAGCCGCAATTCGAGGCCGGCCGCAAGGCCGGCAAGAAAGGTGTCGTGCGCGACGAGGCGGTCCACGCCGAGGTCTGCGCGCGCATTTCTACGGAGGTCGAGGCTTTGGCCTGGCCTGTGCTCGGCGTCATCGCCTCGCCGATCGAGGGCGGCGACGGCAATCGTGAATTTCTCCTCCATGCGCGGCGGGCCTGATGTTGCAAAGATTGGTCATCGAACGTCTCGGCCATAAGGGCGAGGGCGTCGCTCGCACGGAGGAGGGGCTCGTCTTCGCGGCTTTCGCTCTGCCGGGCGAGACTGTCCTCGCCGAGGTCGAGGGCGAGCGCGCCCGCGTCGTGGATATTCTCGAGCCCTCGCCGGATCGCATCGAGGCCTTCTGCCCGCATTACGGCGTATGCGGCGGCTGCGCCGTGCAGACCTTGGCCGCGCCCGCCTATGCGCAATGGAAGCGCAGCCTCGCCGAGACGGCGCTGCGCAACGCCGGGCTCGATTGGCCGGTCGAGCCGCTGATCGACGCCCATGGCGCGGGGCGCCGGCGCGTGACCTTTCACGCCCGCTTCGAGCGGAGCGTGGCGCGCGTCGGCTTCATGCGCGCGCGCTCGCATGATCTCGTCGAGATCGACGCCTGCCCCTTGCTCGAGCCGCGCCTCGCCGGCGCGCCCGCCGCGGCGCGCGCTCTGGCGCAGGCGCTCGCCGGGCGCGGCAAGCCGCTCGATCTCGCCGTGACCGCGGCGACCGGCGGCCTCGATATCGACATTCGCGGCGCCGGCGAGCTGGAGGAGCGCGAGACTCTGGCGCTGCTGGAGCTCGCCGAGACCCTCGATCTCGCCCGTCTCGCCAATCATGGGCGACTGGTGACGCTGCGCCTCCCGCCCGGCGTGATGATCGGCAAGACGCAGGTCCTCCCGCCGCCCGGCGCCTTTCTGCAGGCCACGGCGGAGGGCGAGGCCGCCATCGCCCGCCTCGTCGCGCAGGGCGTCGGCGAGAAGGCCAAGCGCGTGGCCGATCTCTTCTGCGGCGTCGGCGCTTTCGCGCTGCGGCTCGCGGCGCAGGCGCAAGTGACGGCGATCGATTCGGATGTGGCCGCGGTGGAGGCGCTGGACCGCGCCGCCCGCACGGCGCGGGGGCTGCGGCCGATCATCGCCCAGGCGCGCGATCTCTTCCGCCGCCCGCTCGACCCTCAGGAGCTGAGCCGTTTCGACGCTGTCGTCTTCGATCCGCCGCGCGCCGGCGCGCTGGCGCAGGCCGAGGCGCTGGCCGCCTCCGCCGTGCGCCGCATCGTCGCCGTCTCCTGCGATCCGCAGAGCTTCGCCCGTGACGCCGCTGTTTTGAGCAAGGGTGGATATGCCGCAAAATTCATCACGCCGATCGACCAATTTCGGCATTCGCCGCATCTCGAGCTCGTCGCTCTCTTCGAGCGGGCGTCCGAGGCCACGCCGCGCCGGCGGCTATTGTCGCGCTGACGCGAGCGCCGGCGGCGCGCAATTTTTCGTAGGTCCGCCTATGGCGGAATGGCCCGCAAATCCTACATTCAATCGTTGCATTTCATGTGACGACGGACCGTTTTCAGAAAGTGTTTCGGGGCTGGGCGGGGAATTTGTCTTGCCAGCCCTGTCGAGTTGGGCATAGGATTTGCGTCCATGTCCAGCGTGGGGAGCCGGCTCCTCGGGGGGCCAGGCTCGAATCTGGAAGGAGATGGTCACATGAATGCGCTTCTCGCCGCAACATTGTGCAGTATCGTCCTCGGCGGACTTCCTGTCGCCGCCGCCGCTTATGTGCGGGTCCGCCGCACCGATGAAGCGCATCGTCGTCGCCACTGGTGACCTTCTTCGAAGGGTCTCCCACAATCGAGGCAATCTTCGCTGACCGCCGTCGAAAAAGGACGCGATGACACGGGGCTGCTCGATCGCCTGAGCGCGATCGTGGGAAGTGGCGGCGTCATCGTCGATCCCGGCGATATGGCCGCCTATCTCCGTGAGCCGCGCGACGCGTTTTTCGGCCGCGCTCCTTGCATCGTCAAGCCGCGAAGCGCCCGCGAGGTCGCTTCCGTTCTCGCCCTCTGCAACGAGGCCGGCGTCGGCGTCGTTCCGCAGGGCGGCAATACGGGCCTCGTCGGCGGCCAGACGCCGGATGACAGCGGCGCGCAAATCGTGCTGTCGCTGCAAAAGCTCGACAAGATTCGTGAGGTCGATCCCGCTTCCGACACGATGACGGTCGAAGCCGGCGTCATTCTCGCCAATGTCCAGGCCGCCGCGGAAGCCGCCGGCCGCTATTTCCCCCTTTCGCTCGGCGCCGAAGGCAGCTGCACCATCGGCGGCAATCTCGCCACCAACGCCGGCGGCGTGCATGTGATCGCCTATGGAACGACGCGCGATCTCGCGCTCGGGCTCGAGGTGGCGCTCGCCGACGGGCGGCTGCTCAACGACCTCTCCAAGCTGCGCAAGGACAATACGGGCTATGACCTCGCCCATTTGTTCATCGGCTCGGAGGGCACGCTCGGAATCATCACCGCCGCGACGCTGAAGCTCTTTCCCCTGCCGCGCTCGCGCGCCACCGCATTCGTCGGCCTTCCCGATCCGCGCGCCGCGCTGGAGCTGCTGACGCTCGCCAAGGCGCGCGCCGGCTCGGCGCTGGTCGCCTTCGAGCTGATTCCGCGCATCGGCGTCGACTTCACGACGCGCCATATCGCCGGCGTGCGCGATCCGCTCGCCGGCGCGCATGGCTGGTATGTGCTGATGGAGCTGGCCTCGCCCGCCGAGAGCGGCGTCGAGGAGCTGCTGACCGAATTGCTCGGCGAGGCGATGGAGCAGGGGATCGCCGAGGACGCCGCTTTGGCCGCGACGCTGGAGCAGCGCGCCGGCCTATGGAAGCTGCGCGAGACTCTGCCGGAGGCGCAAAAGCCCGAGGGCGCCTCGATCAAGCACGACGTCTCTGTGCCGCTCGAGTCGATTCCGGCCTTTCTCGAGGAGGCGAGCGCGCGCGTCATCGCCCATGCGCCGGGCGCGCGGCCGACGCCCTTCGGCCATATGGGCGACGGCAACATCCACTATAATGTCTCGCAGCCCGAGGGCGCCGATCGTGACGCCTTCCTCGCCCGCCGCGCGGAGATCAACGAGATCGTCCATGGGCTGGTGACGAAATATGCGGGCTCGGTTTCCGCCGAGCATGGAATCGGCGTGCTGAAGCGCGATCTGCTGCGCAGAGTGAAGGACCCGGTGGCGCTCGAGCTGATGCGCGCGATCAAATCCGCGCTCGACCCGAAGGGAATCCTCAATCCGGGGAAGCTTCTGTAGCCGTGCGAGCGTGGCGCTTGCGGCGCTTTTGCGCCGGCGCCGATTTGTCGGCCGCGCCGCCTTCGAAGCCGACGAGTATCTCGTAATCATCGGCCGCCTGCGCGCCGAGATAGGGGACCGCCAGAGGCTCCGAGATCACGCGGAACTCGCCGCGCGCGGCGCCGGCGGGAACGCTCGCCGAGACGTGATAGGTTTTGGAGGCGAGGATGGATTCGTCCTTCTGCCGCCGCGCGGCGATCTTCAGCGCGCCGGAGAAGGAGCCGGGCTGGCCATTGGGGCCGAGCACGGCCGCGCCCTCCACGCCCACCTTTATGAGAATCTGGTCGCCGGACACTGTGCATTCGCGCGCGAGATGCGACAGCGAGAGCTGATAGCGCACCGAGGAATTATCCGCTCCCGGCGGAACGCGCAGCGTCGCCGCGCCGGTGTCGACGAGAATTTCCGGGCAATCGACCGCAGCGCCGGGCGCGGCCTGCACGGGCCGATCGGATTTTTGCGGCTCCTTCTCGCCGCCGCCGAAGACCGAGAGCGGATTTGGAAAGTCGAAGGCGCTCGCGCCGCTCGCCGCCAGCGCGGCCGCAATGGCGGAAATCGAGAGAATCGCGAAAAAGCGTCCCTTCATCCGTCTCTTGTCCATCGGCCCTCTCACCCTCTCGCCCATCGTCGTCATAAAACGCCATTACCGCCATCACGGCAATTTGGCGAATCCCTCCTTGAAGCCGGCGAGCGACAAGGGCAGGCCGACGCCCTCGTCCGGCGTCAGATAGATGACGAAAGTGGCCGTCTTGCCGTTCTTGAGCTGCTCGACGAGGGCGTCGTCCATCACCACATCGGCGACGCAGCCGGAGGGCAGGCAGCGCACGAAGCCGGTGTCGCCGATGCGCGTCTTGTCGATGGTGAGGCCGAGGCCTTTGATGAGCAAGACATTCAGCGGCGCGATGACGCGCAGCAGCCGGCTCTTGCCGTCGCTGGTCTTCAGCACCACGACGACGAGATTGACATTGGCCTTGTCCTCCGCGGCGACGCTCTGAATCAGCGCGCATTGCTCGGCGGCGGCGCCGGCCGGCGTCTCGCAGCGAATCTCCCAATCGCCGTATTTCGATTTGACCGCGCCCTGCGCCGCGGCGGGCGAGGCCGTAGAACATGCTGCGACTGCGAAAAACAGCCCCGCGACCACATGTCGCAACCTCGCGAGCCGGAGAACGGCGGCGTGCGGCCTCATTTTCGCTCCATCTTTTCTTCGATGCGGATTCCTATGGCCCTTAGGATCGAAAGCGGGCCAAATCGGGGCGTTACGAATAATCTCGAAGCTCCGGTCCTGCGTAGCAAATGGCCGCCCGCTGTCAAGCCGCCGGGCGCCGCCGCCGCAATTTTGCGCAGAGCCAGGTGGCGCGACTTTTTGTCAGGCAGACTGTGGCGCCGCAGCGATTGCGCGGCGCCGCTGTTTGTGGTTGAACCCGCGTGGGAATACCTGACGGGCCGGATTTGTGGCGGGTTCGGGCCGATCTAAAGCTACCGGATAACAAAATCATAACGACCTTGTTCCTGAGGTCCGAGAGGCGATCTTCATGCTCATCGGCAGACGACTCACACTCCGCCGCGCGGCCTTGATGGCCAGCGCCGTATCCTCCCTGCTCCTGCTCGCCGGCGTCGCATCCGCCGAGGTGATCGGGCAGCCCACTCCGGGAGGCCTCGGTCTTCCGGCGACAGTGACGGAAGTCGGCGCCGAGACGCAGTTTTTCTACAATGTCATTCTGCTTCCCATCATCAGCTTTATCGGTCTCTTCGTTCTCGGGCTTCTCATCTACGTCTGCTGGCGCTTCAACGAGAACGCCAATCCGGTTCCCTCCAAGCTCACCCATCACACCGGCCTCGAGGTCGTCTGGACGCTGGTTCCGGTGCTGATCCTGGTGTTCATCGCCATCCCCTCTTTCCGGCTGCTCGCGCATCAGGTCGAGATTCCCGAGCCGAAGGTGACGATCAAGGTCACCGGCAATCAATGGTACTGGTCCTACGCCTATCCCGAGGATCAGGGCGGCGGCTTCTCCTTCGATCAGTTCCTGAAGCCCGAGGCCGAGCTGAAGCCCGAGAATGGCGACGTTCGTCTGCTCTCGGTGGACAATGAGGCGGTCGTGCCGGTCGGCGAGGTCGTCAAGCTGCAAGTGATCGCCTCCGACGTGATCCACTCCTTCACCATTCCGGCGTTCACCGTCCGCATCGACGCCGTGCCGGGCCGCCTGAACGAGACTTGGTTCAAGGCCGAGAAGGAAGGCATTTTCTACGGCCAGTGCTCGAAGATCTGCGGCAAGGATCATGCGTTCATGCCGGCCGCCATCCGCGTCGTCTCCAAGGAGAAATACGCAGAATGGCTGGTCGAGGCGAAGAAGAAGTTCGCCCAGGCCGACGGGCGCATGCGCGTCGCCGACGAGAGCGCCGCGCGCTGACCTTCTCGCATCGCCAACCGAACAAAGCCAAGCATTCTTCGAGGATCACGACCATGGACGCCATCTCGACCGAGGCGGGGGCCCACCACGACCACCCCACCGGCCTGCGCCGCTTTCTCTTCTCGACCAACCATAAAGACATCGGCACGCTCTATTTGATCCTCGCCGTCGTCGGCGGCCTCATCGGCTTCCTGATGTCCATGGCCATTCGCGCCGAGCTCGCGCATCCGGGCATCTCGGTGTTTCCGGGCATTTCCGCGCTGCTGCACGGGACCGATCCGACCAATATCGACGCGGCCAAGAATCTCTACAATGTGTTCATCACCGCCCATGGCGTGCTGATGATCTTCTTCTTCGTCATGCCGGCGCTGATGGGCGGCTTCGCCAATTGGTTCGTGCCGATCATGATCGGCGCGCCGGACATGGCTTTCCCGCGCCTCAACAACATCTCCTTCTGGCTGCTCGCCGTGGCGCTGGTGCTGGTGGTGCTGTCGACCTTCGCGGAGGGCGCTCCGGGCTCGCTCGGCTTCGGCGGCGGCTGGGTGTTCTACCCGCCTCTGTCGTCCAACACGGGCCATCCCGGGCCGGCGATGGATTATGTGATCCTGTCGCTGCATCTGGCCGGCGCCTCGTCGATCCTCGGCTCGATCAACTTCATCACCACCATCTTCAACATGCGCGCGCCGGGCATGACGCTGCACAAGATGCCGCTGTTCGCCTGGGGCATGCTGGTGACGGCCTTCCTGCTGGTGCTGACGCTGCCCGTGCTCGCCGGCGCCATCACCATGCTGCTGACGGACCGCAACTTCGGCACCACCTTCTATGATCCGTCGGGCGGCGGCGATCCGATCCTGTTCCAGCATCTGTTCTGGTTCTTCGGCCACCCGGAAGTCTATGTTCTGATCCTGCCGGCCTTCGGCATCATCAGCCACATCGTCTCCACCTTCTCGCGCAAGCCCGTGTTCGGCTATCTCGGCATGGCCTACGCCATGGTGTCGATCGGCTTCCTCGGCTGCATCGTGTGGGCGCACCACATGTATACGGTCGGCCTGTCGCTCAACGCGCAGCGCTATTTCGTCTTCGCCACAATGGTCATCGCGGTGCCGACCGGCATCAAGATCTTCTCCTGGATCGCGACCATGTGGGGCGGCTCCATCTCCTTCCGCGCCCCCATGTGGTGGGCGATCGGCTTCATCTTCGTGTTCACGCTCGGCGGCGTCACCGGCGTCGTGCTGGCCAACGCTTCCGCCGACCGCCAGCTGCACGAGACCTATTACGTCGTCGCCCACTTCCACTACACCATGTCGCTCGGCGCGGTGTTCGGAGTCTTCGCGGGCTTCTACTACTGGTTCCCGAAGATGACGGGCTACATGTACAACGAGACGCTGTCGAAGGCGCATTTCCTGCTGCTCTTCGCCGGCATCAACCTCGTCTTCTTCCCGCAGCACTTCCTCGGCCTCGCCGGAATGCCGCGCCGCTACATCGACTACCCGGACGCGTTCGCGCTGTGGAACTACTGGTCGTCGGTCGGCGCCGCCATCGCCGCGGTCAGCGTCCTGCTCTTCTTCTACACGGTCGCGGAGGCTTTCCTGCGCAAGCGTGAGGCGGGCAATAATCCCTGGGGCGTGGGCGCGACGACGCTCGAGTGGACGCTGTCCTCACCGCCGCCCTTCCATCAGTTCGAGACCCTGCCGCGCATCACCGGCTCGGGCCACCACTGAGGCAATATCCTCCGGCCGCGGCGCTCGTTGTCGCGGCCGGAGCGATCCGGCTCTTCTCGCGGGACGAGCGCCCCGCGCGACCTTCGGAACGATCGCCGACACGACGACGATCTCCGCGAGACAATGATCTTCGCGAGACCGTCGAAAATCGAGAACGAGAACGATCGCCAATAAAAGAGTGAGAGCATGAGCGACGCCTCCTTCATCCTCGACGAAGCTTCGGCCCCGCGCGCGCCTGTCGCCGCCCCCGGCGATTATTTCGCTCTGCTGAAGCCGCGCGTGATGTCGCTCGTCGTGTTCACGGCGCTCGCCGGCATTCTGCTGGCGCCGGCCGCGCCGCATCCTTTCATCGCCTTCGCCTCGCTGCTGGCCATCGCCGTCGGCGCGGGCGCGTCGGGCGCGCTCAACATGTGGTACGACGCCGATATCGACCGGCTGATGACGCGCACGCGTCGCCGGCCCATTCCCGCCGGCCGCCTCGGCCGCGAGGAGGCGCTCGCCTTCGGCCTCTTCCTCTCCATAATGGCGGTGTTCACGCTCGGCCTGGTCGCCAATTGGCTGGCCGCCGGCCTGCTCGCCTTCACCATCTTCTTCTATGTCGTCGTCTATACGATGTGGCTGAAGCGCTCGACGCCGATGAACATCGTCATCGGCGGCGCGGCCGGCGCGCTGCCGCCCGTCGTCGGCTTCGCCGCGGCGACCGGCGCCGTCGATCTCTCCAGCGTCATTCTTTTCGGCATCATCTTCATGTGGACGCCGCCGCATTTCTGGGCGCTGGCCCTGGTCAAGCGCGAGGAATATGGCGCCGCCGGCATCCCCATGCTGCCCAATGTGCATGGCGAGACGCGCACCCGCCTCGAGATCCTCGTCTATTCCATCTTCCTCGCGCCCATCGGCGTCGCGCCCTATCTGCTGGGCTTCGCCTCGCCGGTCTATGGCGTCGTCTCGCTGCTGCTGGGCGTGGCGCTCGTCGCCTGCGCGGTGGAGGTCTATCTGCGCCGCGACGGCGACAAGGCGCGCCGCGCGGCTATGCGCCTCTTCTTCTTCTCCATCGTCTATTTGACGCTGTTGTTCATGGTTCTGGTGATCGAGAGGCTTGTCGCCCTCTCGTCCTGGCTCGCCTGAAGGAGCATCGCATGACGATCGGCCGACACGAGGACACTGAGCGGCGAGAGGGCGTCGTCCTCACGCCGGAGCAGGCGAAGAGCCGCCGCGCCCGCAACATAGCGATCGGCGTCGCCGTGGCGCTGTTCGTGGCGCTCTTCTATTTTGTCACCATTGTGAAGCTCGGCGGCAACGTCGTGCCGCGGGCGGGGTGAGGTCGTGATGGGCGCGGATCGCAAAGAGAAAGGCCACGCCGGCAGGGGCGCCGCGCTGCTGATCGGCGGCTCGGTGGCGATGCTGATTCTGTCCTTCGCCTCGGTCCCGCTCTATCGCGCCTTCTGCTCCGCCACCGGCTTCGGCGGCACGACGCAGGTCGCCAAGCTCGCGCCGGCCAAGCCCGGCGAGCGCAGCATCGGCGTGCGCTTCGACGCCAATGTCGCGCGCGATCTGCCCTGGCGCTTCGAGCCGGAGACGCCCCGCATCGTGGTGCGCACCGGCGAGACCGCGACCATCTATTACAAGGTCGTCAATCTCTCCGATCAGGAGACGAGCGGCGTCGCCGCCTACAATGTCAGCCCGGATCAGGCCGGCGCCTATTTCGACAAGCTCGCCTGCTTCTGCTTCTCGGAGCAGAAGCTCGCGCCGCATGAGAGCGCCGAATGGCCGGTGGTGTTCTTCCTCGATCCGGCGCTCGAGGCCGATGAGACGATGCGCCACGTCGAGGAGATCACGCTCTCCTATTCCTTCTTCGCCTCCAAAAAGCCCAAGGACGCAAAGCCCAAGGAGGCGGCGAGCGGCGTGAAGCCGAAGACGTGACGTAAAAGAATGCGACGAGGGACGCCCGCGGCGGAGCGAGCCACTCGAGCGATTGGAGCCCTGTGAACGAGACCGGCCCGGCCGGCGAAATCTCGAGGATACTGATATGTCGGACGGACACGCGAAACCAAATCACGATTATCATCTCGTCGATCCGAGCCCGTGGCCGCTCGTCGGCTCGCTCGCCGCGCTGTTCACCGCGATCGGCGCCATCTATTGGATGAAGGGCCTGCCGCTGCTGGGCGTGAAGATCGGCGGTCCGCTGCTGTTCAGCGCCGGTTTCGCCGGCATTCTCTTTACCATGTGGTCCTGGTGGAGCGACATCATCCGCGAGGCCGAGCATGAGGGCCATCACACCGCGGTCGTGCAGCTGCATCACCGCTATGGCGTGATCCTCTTCATCCTCTCCGAGGTGATGTTCTTTGTCGCCTGGTTCTGGGCCTTCTTCAATTCGGCGATCTTCCCGGCCGATCCGCAGCAGTTCGCCCGCACCGAGCTGTTCCAGGGCGTGTGGCCGCCGCATGGGATCGAGGTGCTCAATCCCTGGCATCTGCCGCTGCTGAACACGGTGATCCTGCTCACCTCCGGCGCGACGCTCACCTATGCGCATCACGGCCTGCTGCACAATAATCGCGACGCGCTGAAGAGGGGCCTCATCGCCACCATCGCGCTCGGCCTGATCTTCACCTGCGTCCAGGCCTATGAATACGCCCATGCGCCCTTCGCCTTCAAAGGCTCGATCTATGGCGCGAGCTTCTTCATGGCGACCGGCTTCCACGGCTTCCATGTGATCGTCGGCTCTATCTTCCTCATCGTCTGCCTCGCGCGCGCGCTCGCCGGCCAGTTCAAGCCGGAGCAGCATCTCGGCTTCGAGTTCGCCGCGTGGTATTGGCATTTCGTCGACGTCGTCTGGCTGTTCCTGTTCGCCTCCATCTACGTTTGGGGCAACTGGGGCGGCCATATGGAGTGACGGGACGAGCCCATTTCGGCTTCTTTTGAGAGAAGCGCCGGCGGGGTCTCGTCGGCGCTTCTTTCGTTTCGTCGATCTCTCGCCCTCGCAAAAGGGATAGGAACATCATGGCCGCGGACGAACGCTCCACCGTCAATCCTTATGTCGCCGGCCTGCTCGGCCGCTGCCCGCGTTGCGGCAAAGGACATTTGTTCCGCGGCTTTCTCACGCTCGCGCCGAGCTGCGAGGTCTGCGGGCTCGATCTCGCTTTCGCCGATTCGGGCGATGGGCCGGCCGTCTTCGTGATGACCATCGCCGGCTTCATCGTCGTCGGCGCCGCGCTCTATGTCGAGGTCGCCTATGCGCCGCCCTATTGGGTGCATGCGCTCATCTTTCTGCCGCTCACCGTCATCGTCTGCGCCGGCCTGCTGCGGCCGACCAAGAGCCTCTTGATCGCGCTGCAATATTTCAACAAGGCGGAGGAGGGGCATCGCGCCGATGAAGGCTGAAGCGCGCGCTCTTATCGGGCCGGCGATCTTTTCGCTCGTCATGGCGGCGCTGCTGGCCGGGCTCGGCGTCTGGCAGCTGCGGCGCCTCGCCTGGAAAGAGGCGCTGATCGAGCGCGTCGAGACGCGCGCGGCGGCCGCGCCCGTCGCGCCGCCGCCGCGCGCGCAATGGGAGGCGCTCGCGCCGCAGGACTATGATTTCACCCATGTCCGAGCGTCCGGCCATTTCGATCTTGCGCGCGAGGCGCTGATCTTCTCGCCGCCGCCCTCCGGCGCCGGGGTGGAGCCGGGCTATCGGGTGATCGCGCCTCTGCTGCTCGACGGCGGCGGCGCGATATTGGTCGATCGCGGCTTTCTGCTGCTGTCGCAGCGCGGCGACGAGACCCGCAAGCGCGAGCCCGCCGGTCCGGTCGCGATCATCGGCCTGCTGCGCGGACCGCAGGCGCGCAATCTCTTCACGCCGGCCGATTCGCCGCAGGAGGGCCTGTTCTACACCGCCGACGCGCGGGCTCTGGCCGCCTATCTCAAAATCGCCGACGCCGCGCCCTTTCTGCTCGAGCTCGATCCGGCGACGCCGACGCCCGGCCTGCCGCGCGTCTACGACCACAATATCGAGCTTTCCAATAATCACCTTTCCTACGCCATCACCTGGTTCTCGCTTTCGGCCGCGGTCGCGGGAGGCTTCGCCTTCTACGCATTCGGCCGGCTGAGACGGCGCTGAGTCGGCCGCGCATTCTCCAGCGGAGGCGATTCTCGCGACGATTTCGGCGCCTTCGGACTTTGCCGGCGCCGGCTTCGCGGGTAGAAGAGACGCCGTGCGCTACATTTCCACACGCGGCGAAGCTCCAGAGCTCGCCTTCGAAGACGTTCTCCTCGCCGGCCTCGCCTCCGACGGCGGGCTCTATGCGCCCGTCTCCTATCCGGGACTCGCGCGCGGCGATATCGCTTCTCTCGCCGGCCTCCCCTATGCCGAGGCCAGCGCGCGCATCATCGCGCCTTTCCTCGGCGAGGCCTTCGACGGCGCCGAGCTGCGCGCGCTGACGCAGGGCGCCTATTCGAGCTTCCGTCACAGCGCCATCGCGCCGCTGACGCAGATCGCCGACAATCTCTTCGTCCTCGAGCTGTTCCATGGCCCGACGCTGGCGTTCAAGGACGTCGCCATGCAATTGCTCGGGCGCATGATGGACGCCGTCCTCGCCCGTCGTGGCTTGCGCGCGACCATCGTCGGCGCCACCTCGGGCGACACGGGCGCGGCGGCGATCGAGGCCTTCGCCGGGCTCGATCGCGTCGATGTCTTCATCCTCTATCCGCATGAGCGCGTCTCGGACGTGCAGCGGCGGCAGATGACGACGGTCGAGGCCGCCAACATCCACACCATTGCGCTGCGCGGCTCCTTCGACGATGCGCAATCGATTCTGAAATCGCTGTTCCGCGACGCGCGTTTCCGCGAGAGCGTCGGCCTCGCCGGCGTCAATTCCATCAATTGGGCGCGCGTCGTCGCGCAGACGGCCTATTATTTCACGAGCGCCGTCGCGCTCGGCGCGCCGCATCGCGAGGTGAGCTTTTCGGTTCCCACCGGCAATTTCGGCGATGTGCTGGCGGGCTATGTGGCCGGGCGCATGGGCCTGCCGATCGGCAAGCTGGTCATCGGCACGAATTCCAACGATATTCTCGCGCGCACGCTGGCGAGCGGACGCTATGAGCTGCGTGGCGTGACCCCGACGCAATCGCCGTCGATGGATATTCAGATCTCGTCCAATTTCGAGCGTCTGCTGTTCGACGTCTATGGCCGCGACGCCGCGCAGATTCGCGGGCTGATGGGCGCGCTGGATCAATCCAAGGGCTTTACCGTCGCCCCCGCGCCGCTCGCAGCGATCCGCGCCGAATTCGAGGCGAGCGCGGCCTATGAGGCCGACACGACGGAAGAGATCGCCCGCACCTATCGCGAGACCGGCTATATTCTCGATCCGCACGCCGCCACCGGCGTTCATGCGGCGAGAAAACGCCTCGCGATCGATCCTGCGACGCCGATCGTTTCGCTCGCCACCGCCCATCCGGCGAAATTCCCGGACGCTGTGGAGCGCGCCATCGGCAAGCGCCCGCCGCTGCCCGAGCATCTCGCGCATATTCTGGACGCGCGCGAGCGCTTCACCGTGCTCGACAATGATTCGGGCAAGGTCGCGGCCTTTATTTCCGAGCGCGCCCGCGCAGCGCGCGCCGCGGTCTGAGAGGGCTTCCATGGCGCTCTTCGGCCTCGTTCCCGCCTATCGCGATCTGCCGCTGCGCGGCGAGGGCGTCTATCTGCGTGGCTCAGAGATGCGGGACTTCGTCGCCTGGGCGTCGCTCAGGGAGCGCAGCCGCGCCTTTCTGACGCCCTGGGAGCCGACCTGGCCGTCCGACGATCTCACGCGCGGGAGCTTTCGCTATCGCGTGCGCCGTCACGCCGAGGAGATGGCGCGCGACGAGGCCTATTCCTTCTTCGTTTTCCGCGAGGCGGACGACGTGCTCGTCGGCGGCTTGACGCTCGGCCATGTGCGTCGCGGCGTGTCCCAGGCGGCGACGCTCGGCTATTGGATGGGCGAGCCCTATGCCGGCAAGGGCTATATGTCCCGCGCCGTGCGCGCCGCGCTGGATTACGCCTTCAGCCGCCAGCGCCTGCATCGCGTCGAGGCCGCCTGCCTGCCCTCCAACGCCGCCTCCATCCGGCTGCTGGAGCGCAATGGCTTCCATCAGGAGGGCTTCGCGCGGGCCTATCTCAACATCAACGGCCAATGGCGCGACCATCTCCTCTTCGCGCGGCTCGATAGCGACCCTTCGCCGGCGCGCCGAACGCTGTGAGCGGACGGGGATGGCGGGTTCGCCCGTCGTCCCGTTTCGAATCCGCACAGAACAGCCCCGATTCTCTCTGGCACGCATCTCTCAACCTACCCTTCGACATTGCCGACCACGTTTCGAAACGGGACGGCAGGCGAAAAAGGGTAGCGTATTCATGGCGTTCCAGCGTAAACCGGCGTTCCGGGACATCGAGGAGATCACCGTTGGCGGCGCGCGCGTCGCGCGGCTCGATCTTGCGGCGACCGCGCGGCTGATGATCGAGGCGGCTCTCCGCCCCGCGCGGGAGAATGGGCCGCTCTATCTCACCTCCGTCAATGGCGAGGTGCTGGCGCGTCGCCGCGCCAGCCGCGAATTCGCCGAGCTCGTCGACGAGGCCGATCTCATCAGCGCCGACGGCCAACCGCTCGTCTTCGCCTCGCGCCTGCTGGGCGCGCGGGCGCTGCCGGAGCGCGTCGCCACCACGGATCTCTATCCGCTGGTCGCCGAAATGGCCGCGCGCGAGGGCGTCACCTTCTACCTCTATGGCGGGACGGAGGAGGTCAATCGCGCGACCTATGAGGTCACCAAGCGCCGCTTCCCCGGCCTGCGCATCGTCGGCCGCTCGCATGGCTATCTCGCCGGCGAGGAGCTGGAGCGCAAGATCGACGAGATCGACGAGCTGGCGCCGGATATCGTCTGGCTCGCGCTGGGCGTGCCGCGCGAGCAGGAATTCGTGCGAAAATGGAGCGATCGCCTTCGAAACGTCAAAGTGATCAAGACATCTGGAGGCCTGTTCGATTTTGTGGCCGGCGCCAAGAAGCGCGCGCCTATGTGGATGCAGAAGGCCGGCCTCGAATGGGCCTTCCGCCTTCGTCTCGAGCCGCGCCGGCTGTTCTTGCGTTACGTGACGACCAATCCGATCGCGTTGCTGCTGCTATTGCGCCACACGCATTGACCGTCCTCGCACATCCGCCGGCGCGTCGAAGCCGGCGGGCGTCCGAAGCCGCAGTGTAACGAGTTCGGCTTTGGGTCCCCGGCGCGCCGCGCCACTCCGCCAGCGCCGGGGACGACGCCGATCATCGGCGAATTCTCAAAATGGGAAAAGTTCGGCCGCCTGCGCCATTCAAGCCGAAGGCGGGCGCGAAGGCCCCCTCCCTCACCCTCCCCCGCTGCGCGGGAGAGGGGGCGGCCAGCGTTGGGCGAAATTTCGATGAAGCGCCGCATCTGCTCCCTCTCCCGCGCAGCGGGGGAGGGCTGGGGAGGGGGCTCGTCCGGCTATCGGCGCTTTTCGCGCCGCAACCCGATCAGATCCGCCCTTGCAGCCGGCTCCACAGCGCATTTTCCGCGCTGAACACATAGTCCAGCCGGGCGCTCGTCACCGTGCGCGCGCCTTTGGCGATCAGCCAGTCGGCGAATTGCGGCGCGCCATCCGCCGGGGCGGAGAAGGCGAAAAAGCCGCCGTCGCCGCGCTCGCGCAGCTCAACGGAAAATTTCTCCGCCGCTTCGGCGAGGAGGGCGTCGTTCAGCGTCACACGGGCGCGAATCTCGCGCGTCGTGCGGGCTTGCTCCTCGGCCGCTATGCGCGAGAGGATGATGCGCGCCGCCTCCCGCGCCCGCGGCGTCCAGGGCGCGGTCAGCGAGGCGACGAGATTGGCCTGCGAGCGCAGGATCACGCCATCGTCCAAAGTCTTCAGCGCATTGGCGACGAGCGTCGCGCCGGTGGTGGTGATGTCCACGATGAGATCGGCGGAGCCCGCCGCCGGCGCGCCTTCCGTGGCGCCGGAACTCTCGACGATGCGATAATCGCCGATGGCGTGCTTGGCGAAGAAGCGCCGCGTCGTATGGATATATTTGGTGGCGACGCGCAGCCCGCGGCCATGGCGGGCGCGAAAGCCGGCCGAGACATCGGCGAGATCGGCCATGGTCCGCACGTCGATCCAGGCCTGCGGAACGGCGACCACCACATTGGCCTTGCCGAAGCCGAGCGGCGCCAGAATCTCCACCTTGCTCGCCGCGTCGGCAATCGTCTCGCGCACGAGGTCTTCGCCAGTCACGCCGAGATGGACGTCGCCGCTGGCGAGCCGCGAGGTGATCTCGGAGGCGGAGAGAAAGGCGGCCTCCGCATCCTCCACTCCGGCGAGCTGGCCGCGATAGTCGCGCGCCCCGCGCCCCTGCGTCACCTCTATGCCCGCACGGGCGAAAAAGGCGTTGGCGTTCTCCTGCAGCCGGCCCTTGGAGGGAACGGCGACGATGAGTCTGTCGGTCGTCGTTGCGGTCATGCCGCGTTTCCTTTGCGCGCCGTCAGCCGATCGACCCATATGGCCGCGCCGACAGCGGGAATGTCCTGTTTCGCGCCCAGCGTCTTCAGCAGGCGGTCGTAGCGCCCGCCGCCGATGAGCGCCGGGCCGGCGGGCTCGCGCCGCGCCTCGAAGACGAAGCCCGAGTAATAGTCGAGCCTCCGCGCGAAGCTCGCGGAGAAGCGCACGCGATCGAGATCGACGCCGCGCGCCGCGAGAAAGCCCGAGCGCGTGTCGAGCGAGTCGAGCGCCGCGGTCAGGTCGAGCGCGGCCTCCTTCGCCAGCGCGCGCAGCGCGGCCGCGGCCTCGTCGATCTGGCCCTGAATGGCGAAGAAAGCGTCGACCAGCGCATGCTTCTCGGCGCTCACGCCGGCGCCGCCGGCGAGAGCGGCCTGATCCAGAAAGCGCTCGGCGATCTCCCCGGCGCTGCGGCCGCCGACCGGCGAAATGCCGGCGATGGACAGAAGATCCTCGACGAGCGCGCGCGCCTCCTTGGCGTCCACCTTCTCGAGCGCGGCGAGCACGCCGGCGTGCTCCTTGCCATTGGCGGGCGGAGCGAAAATCTGCGACAGCGACTCGCCGCGGGCGTGTCCCGTCTCGAGACGCCGGCGCCAGGCGGGCGGCAGATCGAGCCGATCCAGAAAGGTGGAGACGAGGCCGGCGTCGCCGGTCTCCACATGCAGCGCCCCGCCATCGGCCGCGGAGGCGGCCTCGAGAGCGGCGGCGAGAATCTCGGCGTCGGCGGCCTCGCGATCGTCGCGGCCGAAGCTCTCGAGCCCGGCCTGCAACAGCTCGCCGCTGCCCGTCTCGCCCTCGGCGGGAAAGCGGAACACAGTGCCGCCGTAGGCGAAGGAGGCGGGCGCCCCGGCCGTCGCCGAGGCGAGATAGGCGAGGCAGACGGGGATCGTATATTCCGGCCGCAGGCAGACGTCGTCGCCGGCGGCGTCGCTGGTGAGGTACAGGCGGCCGCGGAAATCCTCGCCCGAGCGGTCGAGGAATACGCCGGCCGGCTGCAATATCTTCGGCTCGCAGCGGGCAAAGCCCGCGCGCTGGAACGACGCCAATATCGCGCCGAGAGCGTCGCCGCTCGATAAATCGGTTTTCGCCGCCTCGTTCACGCCTCTATCCCTCTCTTGCGGCCCTTCCTTAGCAAGCGCGGATGACATTCGCATCCGCTTTCGGGAGGGAGGGTGAACAGGACGAGGCTTCGGTCAGCGCTCGCACTCTTTGGGCGGATTATCGTCCGACCAATCGGCGAGCGAAATCGTCTGCGCCTTGATCTCGATCTTCTTGCCGTTGCGCGTTCCCTTGCCGGAGAGGAAATTGAGATCGCAGCTCTTGCCGGCGCTGGGGTCGATCGTGTCGCGGGTCGCATAGGTGAAGCCGGCGACGATGAGCGCGCCATTGCGGCGGATGACCGTCAAAGTCTCGCTCCAGCGGTCGCGGCCGATCGAATCATTCTCGGATTTGATCAGCAGCGAGCCCTTGTCGCTCACCGCCAGCGAAGGCCGCTGTCCCGCCATGCCGCCGTTCCAGGCGGCGTTCTTCTTCACGAAGCTGGGCTTGGCCCCGGCGCGCAGAGCGTCCTGATCGAGCCCGAGATAGACATAGAGATCGGCGCCATTGTCGAGATTGTCGACGAGCACGGCGAGATCACGGCCGCCGCCGTCGGAGAGATAGATCGGCGTCGCGGAGAGGATGCGCTCCAGCGGCGCTGTTTCGGCGACGGCGGGGGAGGCGGCGAGGAGAAGAACCGCGCATGCGGCGAAGCGACGAAACATGCGGGAGCTCCTGTCCGCAACGATATTATTTCGAGGCTGAAATTCGAGGGGAGCCCCCTCCCCGGCCCTCCCCCGCTTCGCGGGAGAGGGGGTAGGGTCCGCGCTTCACGGAGATTTCGCGTAACGCCGGCCGCCTCCCTCTCCCGCGAAAGCGGGGGAGGGTAAGGGAGGGGCGCTCCCGTTTCTATCCGATGAGCCGTCACTCGCCGGCGTTGGCGGCGGCTTCGGCCTTTTCCTTGGCCTCGAGGTCCTCGCCGGTCTGCTGATCGACGACGCGCATGGAGAGGCGCACCTTGCCGCGATCGTCGAAGCCGAGCAGCTTCACCTTCACCTTGTCGCCTTCCTTCACCACGTCGGTGGTCTTGTTCACGCGCTGCTTGGAGAGCTGCGAGATGTGAACGAGGCCGTCCTTGGCGCCGAAGAAATTGACGAAGGCGCCGAAGTCGGCGGTCTTCACCACTGTTCCCTCATAGATCTGGCCGACCTCGGGGTCCGAGGCGATCGACTTGATCCAATTGATCGCCGCCTTGATGGAGTTGCCGTCCGAGGAGGCGACCTTCACCGTGCCGTCGTCCTCGATATTGATCTTGGCGCCGGTCTTCTCGACGATCTCGCGAATGACCTTGCCGCCGGTGCCGATCACCTCGCGGATCTTGTCGGTGGCGATCTTCAGCGTCTCGATGCGCGGCGCGAACTCGCCGAGCTCGGCGCGCGAGGTGGTGAGCGCCTTGGCCATCTCGCCGAGAATATGCAGACGGCCCTCACGCGCCTGGCCCAGCGCCACGCGCATGATCTCTTCCGTGATGCCGGCGATCTTGATGTCCATCTGCAGCGAGGTGACGCCGTCCGACGTGCCCGCCACCTTGAAGTCCATGTCGCCGAGATGATCCTCGTCGCCGAGAATGTCGGAGAGAACGGCGAAACGCGAACCCTCGAGGATGAGGCCCATGGCGATGCCGGCGGTCGGCTTCTTCAGCGGCACGCCCGCGTCCATCAGCGCCAGCGAGGAGCCGCAGACCGTGGCCATGGAGGAGGAGCCGTTGGACTCGGTGATCTCCGAGACGACGCGCAGCGTGTAGGGGAATTCGGCGGCGGCCGGCAGCATCGGGCGAATGGCGCGCCAGGCGAGCTTGCCATGGCCGATCTCGCGGCGGCCGGGCGAGCCCATGCGGCCCGTCTCGCCGACGGAATAGGGGGGGAAGTTGTAGTGGAGCAGGAAGCGCTCCTTATACGTCCCCTCGAGCGAGTCGACGAATTGCTCATCCTCGCCGGTGCCGAGCGTCGCGACGACCAGCGCCTGCGTCTCGCCGCGGGTGAACAGAGCGGAGCCGTGCGCGCGCGGCAGCACGCCCACTTCGGCGACGATCGGGCGCACGGTCTTCACGTCGCGGCCGTCGATGCGAATGCCGTCGTCCAGAATGTTCCAGCGCACGACCTTGGCCTGCAGATCGTGGAAGGCCTCGGCGACATGCTCCTTGGAGAATTTCGCCTCGCCGCCTTCCGGCAGCAGGCCGGCGAAGACCTTGGCTTTCACCGCGTCCACGGCGGCGTAACGGTCCTGCTTCACAGTGATCTTATAAGCGGCGCGCAGCTCGGCTTCCGCGATCGCCGCGACGGCGGCGTTGACCTCGGACTTGTCGGCGACATTGAGGTCGCGCGGGTCCTTGGCGGCGCGCTCGGCGAGACGGATGATGGCGTCGATGACGGGCTGGAAGCCGCGATGGCCGGTCATCACCGCCTCGAGCATCAAATCCTCGGAGAGCTCCTGCGCCTCCGATTCCACCATCAGCACGGCGTCCGACGTGCCGGCGACGACGAGATCGAGCGCCGAGAGCTTCATCTCCTCGATCGTCGGATTGAGCTTGAGCTGGCCGTTGATATAGCCGACGCGGGCGCCGCCGATCGGCCCCATGAAGGGAATGCCGGAGAGCGTCAGCGCCGCCGAGGCGGCGACCATGGCGAGAACATCCGGGTCATTCTCGAGATCATGGCTCAGCACGGTCACGATGACCTGCGTGTCGTTGCGATAGCCGTCGGGGAAGAGCGGGCGGATCGGCCGGTCGATGAGGCGGGAGACCAGCGTCTCGCGCTCGCTGGGGCGGCCTTCGCGCTTGAAATAGCCGCCCGGAATGCGGCCGGCGGCGAAGGCCTTCTCCTGATAGTTGACGGTCAGCGGGAAGAAGTCCTGGCCGGGCTTGGGCGCCTTGGCGGAGACGACGGTCGCGAGCACGGTGGTCTCGCCCCAGCTGGCGAAAACGGCGCCGTCCGCCTGGCGGGCGATCTTGCCGGTCTCGAGGATCAGCTTGCGGCCCGCCCAGTCGAGCTCTTCGCGATGGATTTGGAACATGTCTTTTCGTCTTTCTCTCATGACGCGCCATGATGCGCGTCGGCTTGGCGCGGCGTCATGGGCAAGACGGCGAGAGGCTGTGGGGCGGGGATTTTCAAAGACGCGAAGCCGCGAACGCTTCGAAAGATCCTCGCCTCAGCGTCCGGCGATCCTGCCATGACGATCTGCCGAGGGCCGGCGGCGCGGCCCCATGCCGCCCGCCGAACATTGGAAGGGCCGCCCTTTCGCGCATCCCTTCCGGCAATGAAGCGGCCGAATCGTTCGGCCGAACCGTTTTTTCATACGCGAAATCGCGGCGGACCGCGATCTCGCTTTCTCTGACGCTCTTTCGAGGGCCGTCCCGCGGGACGGCCGGAAGCTCAGCGACGAATGCCGAGACGCTCGATGATGGAGCGATAGCGCGGCTCGTCTCTCGACTTCACATAGTCGAGCAGCTGGCGACGCTGCGACACGAGCTTCAAGAGACCGCGACGCGAATGATTGTCCTTCACATGGGTCTTGAAATGCCCGGTCAGATTGGTGATGCGCTCGGTGAGGATCGCAACCTGCACTTCCGGCGAGCCGGTGTCGTCCGGCTTGGTCGCATATTCCTTGATGAGCGCCTGCTTGCGCTCCGCAGTGATCGACATCGGTGAGGTCCTTTTCTCGTCTGGTGTGGGTCCGCAGGCCGCGGCCGGGGCCGGGATGTCGTCCAGCGAGGGTCGCCGCGAGCGGAGCCGCCCGGAAAACCGGGCGCGCGACGGGCTTATAGCAGAAACGGGCGGGAAGGATAGAGAGCCCTCTCGCCGGGCTCCGGCGGCGGCGATGCGCCGCGGCCGACCGGAAACGTGGAGAAAATTCTCCTCCGGGCGGAGCGCGGTCTTCCGCTACGGCGGCGCGCGACAGACTTTATATCCATTTGATCGGCGCTGTAAATCATTGCTATGACTATGGCTTCGGAACTTTTGTCGCGCCGTTCCGCCGGGGTCAGGAGAGGTTTCTCGCATGTCGGCCGTGCTGACGGCGCTCGCGCCGATTTTCATCCTCATATTTCTGGGCTATGGGCTCCGCCATCGCCGCCTCCTGCCGGAGGAGTTCTGGCTTCCTTGCGAGCGGCTGAATTATTTCTGCCTGTTTCCGTCGCTGATGTTCGCGCAGATCGCGACCGCCGATCTCGCCGACCTTCCCTTGCGCGCGATAGCGGCCACCGTGCTGGGCGCGGCCGCCGCCGGCGGGGCGCTGATTTTCGCCGGCCGGCTGCTGCGGCCGCAGGCGGGGCCGACCTTCTCCTCCGTGCTGCAGGGGGCGGTGAGGCCCAACACTTATGTCGGCGTCGCCGCCGCCACCGCCGTCTTCGGCCGGCCGGGGCTGATGGCGACCTCCATCGCGATCGCCATCGCCATTCCGCTGTTCAACATTCTCTCCATTCTCATCCTCGCCTTCTATGGCGAGCAGAAGAGCGCCGATCCGCGCCGCCTCGCGCGCGCCATCGCCGGCAATCCGGTCGTGGTCTCCGTGCTCGCGGGGGCGATGGCGAATCTGTCTGGCCTGCCGCTGCCGGCCGTGGCGCTCGAGACTCTGCATGTGCTCGGCTCCGCCTCTCTGCCGCTCGGCCTGCTTTCGGTGGGCGCGGGGCTCGATCTCGCGGCGGCGCGCGTGTCGCTGGGGCCGGTGCTGCAATCGGCGGCCGTCAAGCTCGTCGCTCTGCCCTTCTTCGCCTATTGGATCGGCTCGGGTCTCGGCCTCGATCGCGTGACGCTGAGCGGAATGGTGCTGTTCAGCGCGCTGCCCTGCACGCCCTCCGCCTATATCATGGCGCGGCTGCTCGGCGGCGATCACCGCGTCGCGGCGGGCATCATCAGCGTGCAGACCCTCGTCGCCGGAGTCACCATGCCGATGGCGCTGGCGCTCTCCGGCGGCTGATCGTCTCTTCCGGCGTCACGGCTCGGCCTATGCCGCGCCGACCGGGCGTTCGAGCAGCGCGTCGCGGGCATAGTCGCGCTCGGAGATGAGCGCGGCCTTCTCGACGGCGAGGCGGTCGCGCTCGGCGGCGAGCTCCTCGCTATGCGCGAGAGCGGCTTCGAGCCGGGCGATGATCTCGTCGATCTCGCCGGACGCTCGATCGCGCTCGACGAGCAATGCGGCGCTTTCGGCCAGGACGCGATCACGATCGGCCGCAAAGGCGTGCTTGTCGGCGAGAGCGTTGTCGCGCTCCGCGCGCATCGCCTCCTTCTCATGCGCCTCCTTGCTCCATTCGGCGGCCATGACGGCGTTTTCGTTCATGATGCGATCGCGGTCCGCCGCAATGGCCTCGGCGTTCGCAATGGCCGCGTCGCGCTCGGCCCGCATCGCATCCTTCTCGTGCGCTTCCTTGTTCCGTTCGGCGGCTATGGCGGCGTTTTCGCTCATGATGCGATCACGGTCCGCCGCAATGGCCTCGGCGTTCGCAATGGCCGCGTCGCGCTCGGCCCGCATCGCTTCTTTCTCGTGAGTTTCCTTGTTCCATTCGGCGGCTATGGCGGCATTTTCGCCCATGATGCGATCGCGGTCCGCGACGGCGGCGTCGCGCTCCCTTTGCATCGCCTCTTTCTCATAGAGCGTGAGAGCGCGCTCGGCGACGGCCGCGGCCTTTTCCGCGATGGCGGCGTCGCGCTCGGCTCGGATCACTCTCGCCTCGATCGCCGCGCTCTCGCGCTCCACGAAAGCGGCGTCATTCTCCGTCGTGGCGGGCGCATGATCGTCGCTGGGCGTGAGCCTATCGTCGGCCGCGCCTTCGAGCCGCGCCCGCATCTCGTCTCGTTCCTCGAGCGCGGCATCGCGCGCGGCGGCAAAAGTGGCGTTGTCGGTCGCCAGCTGGTCGCGCTCCGCGGTGAGAGCCTGAATCTGCAGGATCAGATCATCGCGCTCCGCCGCCCGGAGGAAGAGCTGATCGATGATGGCGCGGCTGCCGTCCTCGCGATCGCGGAAGAGCAGCTGCGCGGTCTTCTCGGCGTAGAGAAGATAGACCTCGGGCAAGTAATGCGTGTCGCTCGGGCCGCCCCAGGGGACCTCGCGGCCGGTGATGAACAGCTTGCGCGGCAGCGAGACGAAAGAGATGCAGTCGAAGCTGCGCGCGAAATCATACATTTTCTCGAGCGCGATATTCGCCGTCTCCGCGGCGCCGGGCGCGAGGTCATAGGTGTAGGGGACGCCATTCACCTTGCAGGTGAAATAATGCTCGAGCAGCACGAGGCGCGAAAACTTCCTCGACAATATCTCGATCGATCGCGCGAAGGCGCGCTTCCACAGCGGAAAGAACCGCGCCCAATTGGTGTGAAAGGAAATGCGCTCGCCGCCTTTGAAGACCTTGTCGAAGACCTCCTCATTCATCGTCTCGGGCGTCAGGCCCTCGATAATATTGACGCCCTCGAGCGGATCGATGACGAATTGCGTTTCGCTGAGCGCGACGACGCCTGTGCGCAGATCGCGCGTTATGTCGAAGATCAGCAGCTCCGCGTCCATCTCCAGAAGATTCGGCAGATGCAGCTTCTTCGCGTCATTGACGAGATAGGTCAGGAATTGCGGCGGCAGGCAGGAGAAGCGCGAATCGATTTTCTCGATCGGATCGGCGACCAGCGAAATCGTCGGGCGGCGCCACAAATGTCCGCGCGATCGGAAAAGACCTTCATTCAGCCTCAGGCCGCTCTCGTAAGTCGAGCAGCCGCCCAATGTTATAAAGCTCTTGCGGCGATCGTCGACATGAGCCGCCTCGGCCGGGAGCTCAGAGCTTTCTCTTGCAACAACGCTGACATTTTTACCCGAATTGTGCTTTTTCGCCATCGCCATCTTCTTCTTATAACGATGTTACACAATGTTGCATTTCAGGCTCCTTTATCGAGATGTAGCACATTGCCGTCGCCGCGTAAAATCTCCTCTACGAAATTACGTGATTGCCGCGTCTCTCTCGAGAAGGCCTGCGCCGAAACGCCGCCGGCGAGCAGCCCGGCGATGGCGCCGCAGAGTCCGGCCCAGGCGAGCTGCTCTATGTCCGGCGGCGACGAATCGACGATCAACGTCACCGCCATTGTCGCGACGCCCGCCAATTGGCCGATCATCGCGTCGCGGTCTTGCGCGCGTGGAAGCAGCGCGAGGCCGATCAGCGGAACGAAGCCGGCCGCCGACAGCGCCAGCGCCATGCCGACCAGCGTGCGCGCGTCTATGGCGTTGGCCGCGCTCGTCGCCGAGCCGAGCGCGGTGACGCCGACGAGGGCCAGCCGCGTGATGGCGAGGCGACGGCTGGTCAGCGCCGATTCGGCGCGCAGACGATAGAGCGCGTCATGGCCGACCGCGGCGGCGCAGGCGTGCAGGCTGGCCGCCGCCAGCGCCAGGCCGACGGCGATGACGCCGGAGGCGACGAGGCCGCTGAGCGCGGCGCCGAGCTTGGCCAATTGCGGCAGCGCGCCGATGAGATATTCCGCGCGCACGGAAATATCCTCCGCCCGCAGCGGCGCGGCGGGCGCCAGCTTGCGGGCGAGGCAGGCGGCGCGCGCCTGCGCCGGCCCGTCCGCCTTGACGCCGCAAATCTGCAGCAGGCCGCGCGCGCTCGCCGAATAGATCGATTCGGGCAGCCGTTCCGGCGTTTGGCCGACGGCGACATTGGAGACGATCAGCGCGGAGGAGGCGACCGTCGCCGCCACCAGCGCCGCCGCCGTCAGCGTCCAGAACAGGGCCGCGATCCCGGCTCGTCGCGCCGCCGCGGCGTCCCGCGTCGCCACCGATGGGGCGAGGGCGGGCGCGAGAGTCGCGAGTCCGAGCGCCAGGCCGAGCGCGGTGGCGATCTCGAGCGCCGCCGGCGCTGGCCGCGCCAGCCGCCAATTCTGAATGATGCGGGTCGCCTCGTTCCAGGCGGTCTGATCGCCGATGAGTGGCAAGGGCGTCGGAAAGCCTTCCGTCATCAGGGCGATCTGCGGCAGGGCGAAGCCGGCGACCAGCACGCCCGCGGCGGCGCAGGCGCTCCACAGCACGCCGCCGACGCCGCCCGGCCCCGCGATCAGGAGAATCGCCGCGCCGATGAAGAAGGCCGCGAAAGGCCGGCCCGCGCCGGTGAAGCCGACCAGCGCGTCCACCGCCGTCTGATAGCCGGCGAGCGCCACGATCGCCGAGGTGAGCGCCGCGACGGCGATCATGCCGAGCCGCGGCTCCATGCGCGAGAAGCGCGCCGCGAGCAGATCGGACAGAGAAAAGGCGCCGGTCTTGCGCAGCATCGGCCCGGTGGCGGCGCCGATGAGCGCGACGCCGAGCAGCAGGCCGAGCGTCACGCCGAGCGGCGAGCCGGCGCCGGTGAGCCGCGCCGCGAAAGGCGCCGCGAGTCCGGTGACGAGCGCCGCCTGCGCAAATCCGACATAGGCGGCCGGCGCCGCCCGTCCCGCCGCGTAATAGAAGGACACGCGCATCGAATGCAGCAGAAAGCCGAGCGCGGCGAGGGCGACGACCGTGAAATAGGGCGACACCAGCGCCACCAGCCGCTCCGGCGCGCCGACGCGATCGAGCAGCGCGACGAGCCCATAAGCGGTGGCGAAAGTGACGATCGCCAGCGCGATGCGTCCGTCGAGCCGCGCCCGATCCTCGAAATTCTCCGCCGTGTCCCGCATGTGGCGCCTCCTCCCGCGAGCCTAGCCGACGAGGGCGCCGAAAACCAGCGCGCGCCGTCCCCGAGGCGCGGTTGGCCCCGACTTCGCATGTCGCGGGGCGATCGTAGGGAGAAATGCGGCATGCAGGCGAATTTTCGCAGGATCGACGTCACCGCGGCGCGTCAGATCATCGGGCGCGGGCGCGCGTTGGTGATCGATGTGCGCGACCCGGATTCTTTCGCGCGCGGCCATATAGACGGGGCCGAGCCGGCGAGCCGGGAGAACATCTCCTCCTTCGTCACATTGACGCCGAAAGACCGGCCGGTGATTTTCTGCTGCTATCATGGCAATTCCAGCCAGGCCTACGCCAAATATTTTGTCGAGCAGGGGTTTTCCGACGTCTACAGCCTCGACGGCGGCTATGAGGCCTGGGCGATCGCCGAGCGTTCCGCGCCCGCCGCCGCGGCGGCGCTGAGCCCGGCGCTGGAGGCTTTTCTGGCCGAGCACGGCTTTGCGCCCGGCGACGCCAATGGCCGCAACAAGGACAATGTGACGCCGCTGATGGTCGCCGCGCGCCTCGCCCCGCCGGCGCTGGTCGCCGAGCTGCTCCAGGCCGGGGCAGATATTCATGCGACCAATGTGGACGGCAATCAGGCGCTGTGGCTCGCCTGCGTCGGCGAGATAGAGGAGAATATCGCGCTGCTGATCCGCGCCGGAATCGACATTCAGCACATAAATGTGAACGCCTCGACGCCGCTGATGTTCGCCGCCTCCTCCGGCCGCGCCCGCGCGGTGGCGCAATTGATGGCGGCCGGCGCCGACCCGTCTTTCGAGACCGACCTCGGCCTCACCGCGCTGGACATGGCCTCCACCAAGGAATGCCTCGATCTGATGCGCGCCGAGGCCAAGCGCCGCAAGGCCGCGGCCGCCGCCTCGTGACGATCAGCCGTCCTTGCCGCTGACGCCGGCGCTGGCGAAAGTCGCCATGCCGCTGTGGCAGGCCAGCGCCGCCTTGACGAGGCCGATCGCCAGCGCCGCGCCGGAGCCCTCGCCGAGCCGCATGCCGAGATCGAGCAGCGGCTTTTTGCCGAGCCGCTCCAGCACATCCCTATGCGCGCCCTCCGCCGAGACATGGCCGGCGAGGCAATGGGCGATGGCGTCCGGGCTCATCGCATGCAGCAGCGCCGCGGCGGCGCAGGCGACATAGCCGTCGAGCAGCACGGGAACGCGGTTGCGCCGCGCCGCGAGCATCGCGCCCATCATGCCGGCGATCTCGCGCCCGCCGAGCCGGCGCAAAATCTCCAAAGGGTCGGACAAATGGCCGGCGTGAAAGGTCAGCGCCGCGTCGATGACGGCGTTCTTGCGCGCGAGCCCTTCATCGTCGAGGCCGGTTCCGCGCCCTGTCCAGCGCGCCGCCGGACCGCCATAGAGCGCGGCGTAGATCGCCGCCGCCGCGCTGGTGTTGCCAATGCCCATCTCGCCCGGCGCCAGCAGATCGATCCCGCCGTCCACCGCCTCCATGCCATAGACCAGAGTGCCGGCGGCCTCGCGCTCCTCCATGGCGGGCGCTTCCGTGAAGTCCCGCGTCGGATGCTCGAGCGCCAGCTCGAAGACCTTGAGGCCGATTCCATTGGCCTTGCAGATTTGATTGATCGCCGCGCCGCCGGCCGTGAAATTATCGAGCATTTGCCGCGTGACGGCGGCGGGGAAGGCGGAGACGCCCTTGGCCGTGACGCCGTGATTGCCCGCGAAAACGGCGACGAGCGGCCGCTCGATCTTTGGCTCCGCGCGGCCCTGCCATGCGGCCAGCCATTCGGCGATCTCCTCGAGCCGCCCGAGCGACCCCGGCGGCTTGGTGAGCTCGGCGTCGCGTCGCCGCACGGCGTTCAGGCTGTCGTGGCAGGGGGCGGGAAGGTCGGCGAGGAGATTGCGGATGTCGTCGAAGGGCGTGCTCATGCCGCGTGGCGTGCGGCATTGCGGGGGCGCGAGTCAAGCGGGGAGAGGGCGCCGCGCAGGACAATCAGATGAATGCCTAAAGGGGCGCGATCACCCTCCCCTTTAGGGGGAGGGTCGGCCGGCGACAGCCGGACGGGGTGGGGTTCGCGGGGCGCCGCCCACTCGGCGACGAGCCCGTCAGCCCAGGCGCTTGGCGGCAGCTGTCAGCTTTTCGATGCGCTCGCGCGTCTCCTCGAGGCGCTCGCGATTTTCCTCCACGACCTCTTCCGGCGCGCGGGCGACGAAATCGGCGTTGCCGAGCTTGGCCTCGATCTTCTTCGCCTCGCCTTCCAGCTTGGCGGTCTCCTTGGCGAGACGCACCTTCTCGGCCGCGAAATCGATGACGCCTTCCAGCGGTATGGCGGCGAGCACGCCGCGCACGATCAATTGCGCGCTGCTCTTGGGCGCGGCGTCGACGAAGCCGATCTGCGAGAGGCGCGCGAGCTTGCGCAGCGTCTCGTCCCAGCGCGTCACGCGCGACTGCACATCCGCGTCGGCGCCGACGAGGACGAGAGGCACTTCCGCGCCGGCGGGGAGATTCATCTCCGAGCGCACCGAGCGCACTTCGGAGACGAGATCGACGATCCAGCCGATCTCCGCCTCCGCTGCGGCGTCCTCGAGCCCTGCGAGATCGGGCCATTGCGCCAGCGCCAGCGGCGTTTCCCGTGCGGGACCTTCGAAACCTTTGACGCCCCACAGCTCCTCGGTGATGAAGGGCATGAAGGGATGCAGCAGCGCGTAGGTCTGATCGAGCAGGAACGCCGTGGTGGCGCGCGTCTCGTCCTTGGCGGCGCCGTCCTCGCCTTGCAGCAGGGGCTTGGCGAGCTCCAGATACCAATCGCAGAACTGGTTCCAGACGAAGCGATAGGCCGCATTGGCGGCGTCGTTGAAGCGATAGGCCTCGATCGCCGCGGCGATCTCGGCGGAGGCGCGCGCCGCCTCGCTGACGATCCAGCGATTGAGCGTGATCTGATTATTCTTCGGGTCGAAGCCGGCGACGCGCGCGCAGCCGTTGATCTCGGCGAAGCGCGAGGCGTTCCATAGCTTGGTCGCGAAATTGCGATAGCCGACGACGCGCTGCGTCGAGAGCTTTATGTCGCGCCCCTGCGCCGCCATGGCCGCGAGTGTGAAGCGCAGCGCATCGGCGCCATATTCATTGATGAGATGGAGCGGGTCGATGACATTGCCCTTCGACTTCGACATTTTCGCGCCCTTCTCGTCGCGGACGAGGGCGTGAATATAGACGTCGTGGAAGGGGACCTCCTTTTTGAAATAGAGGCCCATCATCATCATGCGGGCGACCCAGAAGAAGATGATGTCGAAGCCCGTCACCAGAACATTGGTGGGGTAATAGCGATCGAGCTCTTTCGTCTCGTCGGGCCAGCCCAGCGTCGAGAAGGGCCACAGCGCCGAAGAGAACCAAGTGTCGAGCACATCCTCGTCGCGCGTCAGCGCAACGTCGCGTCCGTGCTTCGCGCGCGCGGCGGCGAGAGCGGCCTCCTCGCTGTCCTCGACGAAGACATTGCCGTCCTCGTCATACCAGGCCGGTATGCGATGGCCCCACCACAGCTGGCGCGACACGCACCAGGGCTGGATGTTCTCGAGCCAATCGAAATAGGTCTTCTCCCAATTCTTCGGCACGAAATTGGTGCGGCCCTCGCGCACGGCGGCGAGCGCCGGCTGCGCCAGAGTCTTGGCGTCGACATACCATTGGTCGGTGAGGCGCGGCTCTAGCACGGCGCCGGAGCGGTCGCCATGCGGCACCATATGCTTATGGTCCGACACTTCGGCGAGCAGCTCATGCTCCTCCATCATCGCGACGACGCGCGCGCGGGCGGCGTTGCGGTCGAGGCCGTGCAGAGCGGCGACGGTCATGTCGAGCTCGGGAGAGGGCGCGACATGCTCGAAGAAGTCGACATTGTCCTTCAGCGTCACCGCGCCTTCGGCGTCGAGCACATTGATGAGCCGCAGACCGTGGCGGCGGCCGACCTCGAAATCGTTGAAGTCATGCGCGGGGGTGATCTTCACCGCGCCCGTGCCCTTCTCGGGATCGGAATATTCATCCGCCACTATGGGGATGAGGCGCCCGACCAGAGGCAGGCGCACATTCTTGCCGACGAGCTTCTTATAGCGCTCATCCTCGGGATGCACGGCCACCGCCGTGTCGCCGAGCATGGTCTCGGGCCGCGTCGTCGCCACGGTGATGAACTCGCCGGTCGGCTGGCCGTCGTGATAGACCACAGGATATTTGAAGTGCCACAAATGGCCCTTCACCTCGATCTGCTGCACCTCGAGATCGGAGATGGCGGTCAGCAGCTTCGGATCCCAATTGACGAGGCGCTTGTCCTTATAGATCAGCCCGTCGCGATAGAGCTGCACGAAGACTTTCACCACGGCGCGGGAAAGCCCTTCGTCCAGCGTGAAGCGCTCGCGCGACCAATCGCAGGAGGCGCCGAGCCGCTTCAGCTGCTCGACGATGACGCCGCCCGACTCCGCCTTCCAGGCCCACACCTCTTCCAAAAATTTGGCGCGGCCCAATTCGCGGCGATGCTGCTGGCGCTCCATGAGCTTGCGCTCGACCACCATTTGCGTCGCTATGCCGGCGTGATCCGTGCCCGGCTGCCACAGCACATCGTCGCCGCGCATGCGATGATAGCGCGCGAGAATATCCTGCAGCGTATTGTTGAGCGCATGGCCCATATGCAGCGAGCCGGTGACGTTCGGCGGCGGAATGACGATGGAAAAGGGCTTCGCGCCGGCGCGCTCCGGCCGGCCGGCGCGAAAGGCGCCCGCCGCCTCCCAGAGCTCGCGCATCCGCGCTTCGATGGTCGAGGGGTCGAAGGTCTTTTCCATGGGCATGGGGGAAGCTCGGAACTACCCCCTCTCCCCGTTCACGGGGAGAGGGTTGGGGTGAGGGGCCGGGGCGCGAGACGGAATGGCGCGAGGCGGAATGGTCGAAAGAGCGAGGGCCCGGAGCGGGAGCGGCATTGCCGCTCGAGACCCCGAGCCCCTCACCCTGACCCTCTCCCCGCGCGCGGGGAGAGGGAAATCAGGCCAGCGCCTTCAGCGCGCTGCGGCCGGCGTAGATCGCCGCCGGGCCCAGCTCCTCCTCGATGCGGATGAGCTGATTGTATTTCGCGACTCTGTCCGAACGCGCCAGCGAGCCGGTCTTGATCTGCCCGCTATTGGTGGCGACGGCGATGTCGGCGATGGTCGAATCTTCCGTCTCGCCGGAGCGATGCGAGATCACCGTCGTATAGGCGGCGCGATGCGCCATCTCGACGGCGGCGAGCGTCTCGGTCAGCGTGCCGATCTGATTGACCTTCACCAGCAGCGAATTGGCGACGTCCTCGTCTATGCCGCGCGCCAGACGCTCGACATTGGTGACGAACACATCGTCGCCGACGAGCTGAATCTTGTCGCCGAGCGTGTCGGTCAGGAGGCGCCAGCCCTCCCAATCATCCTCGGCCATGCCGTCCTCGATCGTGACGATCGGATAGGCCTCGGCGAGCTTGGCGAGATAGGCGACCTGCTCCTCTATGGTGCGCGTGACCTTCTCGCCTTCATAGACATATTTGCCGTTCTTGAAGAACTCGGTCGAGGCGACGTCGGCGCCGAGATAAATGTCCTCGCCCGGCACGAAGCCGGCGGTCACGATCGCCTCGACGATGACGTCCAGAGCCGCCTCGGCGGAGGGGAGGTTGGGGGCGAAGCCCCCTTCGTCGCCGACGGAGGTGGAGAGGCCGGCCTTCTTCAGCGCCGCCTTCAGCGTGTGGAACACTTCCGCGCCCCAGCGGATCGCCTCGCGCACCGTGGGCGCGCCCACCGGCAGGATCATGAATTCCTGAAAGTCGATCGGATTGTCGGCGTGGACGCCGCCATTGATGATGTTCATCATCGGCACCGGCAGCACGCGCGCCTGCACGCCGCCGATATAGCGGTAGAGCGGCAGGGAGGAGGCGTCGGCGGCGGCCTTGGCGACGGCCAGCGACACGCCCAGAATGGCGTTGGCGCCGAGGCGGGACTTGTTCGGCGTGTCGTCGAGCTCGATCAGCGCCTCGTCGACCGCCACCTGATCCTCGGCCTCGAAGCCGGTGAGCTCGCCCGCGATCTCGTCATTCACGCTCTGCACGGCGTCCAGCACGCCCTTGCCGAGATAGCGGGTCTTGTCGCCGTCGCGCTTCTCCACCGCCTCATGGGCGCCGGTGGAGGCGCCGGACGGCACGGCGGCGCGGCCGAAGGAGCCGTCCTCCAGCACGACCTCGACCTCGACCGTGGGATTGCCGCGCGAATCGAGTATCTCGCGAGCGTGAATATCGATGATTTCGGTCATATCGGGCCTCTCCGGCGTCTGGCTGCGCAGTTGCGCGCGTTGTAGACCGAACCGCGCCGGGACGAAAGCCTCCAAAACCGGCGAAAGGCCGGTTCCCTGTGGCGTTTCCGGCGCTATTTCGGCGGCGCGCCGGCCAAGCGCGCGAGATCGAAGGCCTCGACGTCGCGCAGCAGCTCGACGAAGGCGGTCGCCCAATAATCGGCCGCGGCCTCGCCCTTGGCGGCGCTGGCCGCCGCGGCGTCGCCGATCGCGCCTTCCTTGGAGAGGTCCTGCGTCTTCCAGCCGAAGCCGATCGGCCGGTCGGCGCGCAGCCAGGTGAAATCGCGCTCGAAATCGGCGCTGGCCGAGCGAAAATGCCGCGCCCGCGCCACATCGACGAAATCCGGCGCGAGCGCGAGCATCAGCGAGGTCTCGATCTCCCCGCCATGTATGCCGAGGCGGATTTCCTCCTCGCCGAACAGCCCGTCGGGATAGCCGAAGCGATGCCAGGAGCAGGAGACGGCGAGCAGCTCTCGCCGAATGCGCAGCTCCAGCGCCGCCTGGGAGATGAGCGCCGAGTTGCCCCCATGCGAATTGAGGAGTACGAGCTTGCGGCAGCCGGCGCGGGCGACGCCTTCGCCGATCTCGCAGAGAAGGCGCAGCGCCGTCTCATGCGAGAGGCTGAGCGTGCCGGGAAAATCGCCATGCTCGATGGAGACGCCGATCGCCTGCAAAGGCAGGAACAGCGCGTCGAGATCGTCCGGCAGGCGGTCGACGACGCGCTCGATCATGCCGCGCATGATCTCGGAGTCGACGCCGACCGGCAGATGCGGCCCATGCTGCTCGACGGCGGCGATGGGCAGCACGGCGATGACGCGCTCCATCTCGAGGTCGCGGAATTCGGTGGTGGCGAGGTCGATCCAGTAGCGGGACGGAAGCATGGCGGAGAGGGTAGTCCTTTCGGACGGGGATCGCCATAGGGCGCATCCTTCCACGGCGATAGGGTGGAGGAACGATCCGCGGCCCTCGTCCTGAGGAGCCCGCGAAGCGGGCGTCTCGAAGGACGTTTTTTGATTTCGGCGCGCGGTCCTTCGAGACGCCGCCTACGGCGGCTCCTCAGGACGAGGGTTGGGGATATCCTTCTTCACCGCCCCGTGTTTGTCGAAAAATCGAGGTGAGGCAATCGATGACGAAACGCTTCGCAGCACAGATCGCGGCTTTGGCTTTTTTCCTCTCCGCCCTTCCGGCCCTCGCGCTGGACAAGGTCTCCTTCGCCACCAATTGGCGGGCGCAGGCCGAGCATGGCGGCTTTTATCAGGCCCTCGTCGACGGCACTTACGCCAAATACGGCCTGGACGTCACAATATTGCAGGGCGGTCCGCAGTCCAACGCGCGGCTGCTGCTCGCCGCCGGCCGCGTCGATTTCTGCATGGGCGCCAATCTCATCCAGACCTTCTCCGCCGTGCAGCAGAAGGCGCCCATCGTCGCCGTCGCCAGCATGTTCCAGAAGGATCCGATCATCTTCATGTCGCATCCGGGCGAGGGCTTCGATCGCTTCGAGGATCTGCCCAAAGCGACCGCTTTCGTCGGCAATGACAATCTCGTCTCGGTCTATCAATGGCTGAAACAGGCCCATGGCTTCAAGGAAGAGAAGATCAAGCCCTACACCTTCAACTCGGCGCCCTTCCTCGCCGACAGGAAATCGATCCAGCAGGGCTATCTGACCTCGGAGCCTTTCGAGATCGCGCGTCAGGGCGGCTTCACGCCCAATGTGTTTCTGCTCGCCGATTATGGCTATGACAGCTATTCGACGACGATCGAGACGCGCAAGGAGACGATCGAGGCCAAGGCCGATCTCGTGCAGCGTTTCGTCGACGCCTCGATCATAGGCTGGTATCATTACATCTACGGCGACAATAGCGCCGCCAACGCCGCCATCCGCAAGGACAATCCCGAAATGTCCGAGGGCCAGCTCGCCTATTCCGTCGAGAAGCTGAAGGAGCGCGGCATTGTCGATTCCGGCGATTCGCTCGGCCTCGGCATTGGCGCGATGACCGACACGCGCGTGCGCAGCTTCTTCGACAAAATGGCCAAGGCCGGCGTCTTCCCCGCCGATCTTCCCATCGCCCAGGGCTACACCACGCGCTTCGTGAACAAGAAGGTCGGGCTGGAGCTGCAGCCTTCGCATGCCGCGGGGGCGCAGTGACGATGGGCGCCGCGGAGCCTCTGGTCTCGCTGCGCGGGATCGGCAAGAGCTTCGCCAATGGCGTCGCGGCGCTCGAGAATTTCGATCTCGATCTTCGCGACGGCGAGTTTCTGACATTGCTCGGCCCGTCGGGCTGCGGCAAATCCACGGCGCTGCGGCTCATCGCCGGCCTCGCGACGCCGAGCGCCGGCGCCGTCGATTGGCGTGACTCGGCCGCGGCGCACAACATCGGCTTCGTGTTTCAGGAGGCGACGCTGCTGCCCTGGGCCGATGTCTTCGCTAATGTCTATCTGCCGCTGCGACTCGCCGGCAAGACGCGCGAGGCCGCCGCGCCGCTGGTGCGCGAGACGCTCGCTCTCGTCGGCCTCGCCGATTTCGAGACGGCGTTGCCGCGCCAGCTCTCCGGCGGCATGAAGATGCGCGTCGCCATAGCGCGCGGCCTGGTGACGCGGCCGAAATTGCTGCTGATGGACGAGCCCTTCGCCGCGCTCGACGAGGTGACGCGCTTTCGTCTCGGCGACGATCTCCTCGCGATGAAGCGAAGGCTCGACACCACGATCGTTTTCGTCACCCATTCCATTTACGAGAGCGTCTATCTCTCGACGCGCATTCTCGCGCTTTCCGCGCGCGGCGGCGCGATCGTCGATGCGATCGACATAGATGCGACCATCGCGCGCGACGAGGAATTCCGCACGAGTCCCGAGTTCGCGCAATATTGCCGGCGCGCTTCCGCCGCTCTGCGCAGCGCCTATGGGGAGGAGCTGCGATGACGCAGCCGAGCCCGCTTCGCGAGACATTGGCGCCGCTGGCCGTGCTGGCCGTCGCGCTCGCCGCTTGGGAGGCGGCGGTGCGTTTCTGGGCCATTCCGCCCTATGTGCTGCCCGCGCCGAGCCTCATCGCCGAGACTCTGGTGAAGGACTGGGACCTTCTCTTCGCCGCCCTCCTCGTCACGCTGACGACGGCGCTGGAGGCTCTGGCGCTGGCGACGATCGGCGGCGTCGCTCTGGCTCTGCTCATCTCGCGCTCGCGCTGGATGGAGCGCGCGCTGATGCCCTTCGCCATCGTGCTGCAGGTGACGCCCATCATCGCCATAGCGCCGCTGCTGCTGGTCTATCTCGCCCCCGCCGAGGCGGTGCTGGTCTGCGCCTTTCTGGTCGCCTTCTTCCCCATTCTCGCCAATACCTCGCTCGGCCTCGCCTCGGTCGATCGCTCACTGGTCGAGCTTTTCGATCTCTATCGCGCCTCGCCCTGGCGCAAGCTCGTCTATCTGCGCGCGCCGGCGGCGCTGCCGCAGTTTTTCGCCGGGCTGCGCATCGGCGGCGGGCTCGCGCTGATCGGCGCGATAGCGGCCGAGCTCGCGGCCGGCGCGGCGGGGCAGGGGGCGGGCCTCGCCTTCCGCATTTCGGAGGCGGGCTACAGGCTCGACATTCCGCGCATGTTCGCGGCGCTGGCGCTGGTCTCGCTGGCGGGGATCGTCATTTATGCGGGGCTGACGGCGCTGTCGCGTCTCGCCCTCTCACGCTGGCACGAGAGCGCGCGGGGATTGGACGATTAGAGCATCCTTCTCCCGCTCGCGGGAGAAGGAGTCGCGCCTCACCGTCCGACGCCCACTTGCGCGCATCGCGCATCGGCGGTCTTGAAATAGATCGGATCGCAGGGCGCGAAGTCCTCGGGACACATCTTCTCGCAGAATTGCACGGGGACGACGACATAGGTCTGCGCCGGCTGCGGCTGGCGGGAAGGGCGCTCGCCGGCCTGCGCCGCACTGAGCGCGCCGAGCAGAGCCGCGACGAAAGCAATCGAAGCGCGCATCGCGATTCCTCCGAAGTCTGGAGCGAATCAGCGATCTCCGCGCGCTTCGCCCACTGCGTCGACCCCGTATATATCGTTGCGGAAATGGACCGTGCCATTCGCGGAAGCCCATCCGGTCATGTACACCCATACGACCGGCACGGGCTTGGGCAGATTCACGTCCTGGCGCTCGCCGCCGGCGATCTTGGCCATTATGGCGGCCTTGTCCCATTGGCCGCCCGGCGCGCCGCCGGCGCCCTCCAGCAGCCAGGCGGCGAGGTCGTAGACGCCCTCGACGCGCACGCAGCCATGCGAGAGAAAGCGGTAGTCGCTGGCGAAGAGCCGCTTGCTCGGCGTGTCGTGCATATAGACGGCGTGCTTGTTGGGCATTGCGATGCGGATCGAGCCGAGCGAGTTCTGCGCGCCGCTGTCCTGGCGCAGCGTGTAATTGACGGCGCGCTCGCTGGCCCAATTGATGGATTTCGGCTCCACCTCGGTCCCGTGATTGTCGAAGACGCGAATGCGCGCCTTGGCGAGATAGGACGGGTCCTTCTGCATCTTGGGCATGATCTCGTTCTTGATGATCGAGACCGGAACCGTCCATGTGGGATTGAGATTGACCGCGCCGACCTTCGCCTCGACCTCCGGCGAAGGATGCTCGACATCGCCGACGATCGCCGTATAGCGCCGCACGACATGGCCGTTCTCCACCGCGTCGACCGCGGCGGAGGGGATGTTGACGACGATATAGCGCGGGCCGAAGGGGAAATCATTGCCGGCGAGCCGCTGCGCCGAGGAGGCCAGCTGGCGGAAGCGCACCGAGGCGGGAATGTCCAGCTCGCGCAGCGTCGCGCCGGCGACCGCGCCGGTCTGCCGCAACCCCATGCGGAATTGAAAATGCTTCACCGCCTGGGTGAGGCCCGCGTCCCAGGCCTCGCCGCCGGCCGCTTCCGCCGGCAGATCGCCCTCCGCGACGAGCCGCTTGCGCAGCGCCGCCACCGCCTTGCCGCGCGCGCCGGGCTGCAATGGCGTCCCCACCTTGGGCCAGCCGCCGGCGTCGGCGATGGCCGCATAGCGCTCGGAGGCGAGCGAGGTGGCGAAGAAGGTCTCCGGCTGCAGCGCAGGGGTCGGATCGTCGGAGAGCGCCATCTCGCGCGGCGGCGCGGGCTTGGGCTTCGGCTTTGGTTTCGGCTTGGGCGCGGCCGAGGCCTGCGGGGCCGCCGTCGGCGCCGCGATGGGTTCGGCCGGGGCTGCGGGCGCGGAGGCGGGGGAAGGGGCAGGCGCAGGAACGGGCGCAGGCGCTGGGGCCGCCGGAGCCGCGGTCGGCGTGGGCGCCGGCGCGACAGGAGCGGCCGGAGCCGCCGAAGGCTCGGCGGCGGTTTGCGCCAACGCGGGAAAGAGCGGCGCTGCGAGCAATCCCGCCGCCGCGAATGTCGCGATCGCGCGACCAGCTCGTCCGATTCGTGATCTGTTTCGCATAGGGTTCCGCGCCAGAATCGCGCCCTCGAGATTCGCCGACGCTCTGCTTTTGTCGAAGCTTTTCCGCCTTGCGAGGCGCGCGGTCAACCCGCGCGGCGAGGATGCGCCTTTCTGCGGGGCGGAATTATGGAGACGCTGCGCCGCGGCCGCGCCCCTTGCCTTTTGCGCCGGTCCCGCCCATACCGCGCCGCAGCGAGATTGCGCGAGGAAACGGGACGCCATGGGCTTCAAATGTGGAATCGTCGGCCTGCCGAATGTCGGCAAGTCGACCCTCTTCAACGCGCTGACGCAGACGGCGGCCGCGCAGGCGGCCAATTATCCCTTCTGCACGATCGAGCCCAATGTCGGCGACGTCGCCGTGCCCGATCCGCGGCTCGAAAAGCTCTGCGAGATCGCCGGCTCCAAGCAGATCATCCCGACGCGCCTCACCTTCGTGGACATAGCCGGGCTCGTGCGCGGCGCCTCCAAGGGCGAGGGGCTCGGCAATCAGTTCTTGGCCAATATCCGCGAATGCGACGCCATCGCCCATGTGGTGCGCTGCTTCGAGGACGGCGACATCACCCATGTCGAGGGCGACGTCGATCCGATCCGCGACATAGAGACGATCGAGACGGAGCTGATGCTCGCCGATCTCGAGAGCCTGGAAAAGCGCGTCCTCCCGCTCGAGAAAAAGGCCAAAGGCGGCGACAAGGACGCCAAGGAGCTGCTCGATCTGATGCGTCGCTGCCTCGATCTGGTGCGCGACGGCCGTCCCGCCCGCCTCGTCACGATCGCGCCGGAAGAGCGCGGCGCGCTCGCAGGTCTCGGCCTCTTGTCGTCCAAGCCCGTTCTCTATGTCTGCAATGTCGAGGAGGGCGCCGCTGCGGAGGGCAATTCCTTCTCGCAGAAGGTCGCCGCGCGGGCGCGCGAGGAGGGCGCGGCGAGCGTCGTCGTCTCCGCCAAGATCGAGAGCGAGATCGCGGTGCTGCCGGCCGAGGAGCAGAAAGAGTATCTTGAGGCGGTCGGGCTCGAGGAGCCGGGCCTCAACCGCGTCATCCGCGCCGGTTATACGCTGCTGCGGCTCGTGACCTATTTCACCGTAGGCCCCAAGGAGGCGCGCGCCTGGACGATCGAGCAGGGCACGCGCGCCCCGCAGGCGGCGGCGGTGATCCATACGGATTTCGAGAAGGGCTTCATCCGCGCCGAGACGATCGCCTATGAGGACTATGTCGCGCTGCGCGGCGAGGCGGGCGCGCGAGAGGCGGGCAAGTTCCGGCTCGAGGGCAAGGACTATGTCGTCGCCGACGGCGACGTGCTGCATTTCCGCTTCAACAATTGATCGGACGAGAGCGAGCCTTCGGGCTCGCTGTCTCTTATTCGGGGTCTCGCTATTTCGCCGGCGGCGTGCAGACCACCGAGCTCTCGTTCAAGACGAAGCAGATCGACATCTGTCCCGAGCGCAGATCGACGCGGAACACGCCGCCCTCGCCCGTATGGCGGGAGGCGATCAGCGCATATTCGCTGAACTGCCCGGCCTTGGCGCCCTCGCCCGGCGGATAGCAGAGCGTCACGCCGACGGCCGCGCCCTCCTTCAGCCCATATTGGCAGGCCCCCACCTCGCCGCTGGCGCGGTCCAGGCGAAAGACTCGGTTGAGATCGGTCTGCGGGGCGGCGAGAAACTCGTAATTGCCGGCGAGCGCCGCCGGCGCCGCCAGGGCGGCCCCGAGAGAGAGGAGACGAATGGCTGCGCGCAAGGTTACACTCCTTCGACGAATCACAGGGCGCAGTCTACACGCCGATGCGGCAATCGCGAGACGGCGCGCAAGGGGATAGGTGCAAGGGGGCAGCGAATGGTCGGCGCGCCGACTCTGGTCTTCGATCTCGACGGCACGCTGGCCGACACCGCCGGCGATCTCATCGCCACCTTGGGCGTGCTGCTGGAGCGCGACGGCCGCGCGCCCGTGCCGCTCTCCGCCGTGCGCACGCTGGCCGGGGCCGGCGCGCGGGCGATGATCGAGCGCGGCTTCGCGGCCACCGGCGCGCCGCTCTCGCCCGAGCGGGTCGAGGCGCTGTTTCCCGATTTCATCGCCCATTATCGTGAGCGAATCGCCGTCGAGACGCGGCTCTTTCCCGGCGCGGAGGCGGCGCTGGAGCGATTCGCCGAGGCCGGCTTCGCGCTCGCCGTCTGCACCAATAAATCCGAGGAGCTGGCCGTTCTGCTGCTGGAGCGCCTGGGCGTCGCCGGGCGATTCGCCGCCATTTGCGGCCGCGACACTTTTCCTGCGCACAAGCCCGACGCGCGCGCGCTGACGCTGACGATCGAGAGAGCCGGCGGCCATGCGGCGCGGGCGGTGATGGTGGGCGATTCGCAGACCGACATAGCGACGGCCAAAAATGCCGGCGTGCCCGTGGTCGCGGTGGATTTCGGCTATACCGAAACCCCGGTCTCGTCCTTCGGCCCCGACCGGGTGATCTCGCATTTCGACGAATTATGGGAGGCCGTGGCTTCGCTCGGCGCGCTGGAAGCCTCCGCATGCACTTGACGGGAGACGCCGTCGTCTCTTACAGAACAGTTCGGCCTCGGTGAGGCCCTCGGGCGGCTAGCTCAGCGGGAGAGCACTCCCTTCACACGGGAGGGGTCACAGGTTCAATCCCTGTGCCGCCCACCATTCGCTCCACTTCTCCCCTTTGGACGATTTTCCTCCTTCCGCTCGGCGGATAGGAGCGGCGAATGTCTTGCGCAGTCGCGATCACTGTGGCACAAGGCCGCCCGACGCTGCAGTAGCTCAGTGGTAGAGCACTCCCTTGGTAAGGGAGAGGTCGAGAGTTCAATCCTCTCTTGCAGCACCATCCCACCCGCGCAACCTTCCCGCCCTCGAGCCTCGCCTCGCGTCATTCGCCGCTGGTTGACACCCGTCTGCGTCGCGGGCAGACAGGCTCGCGGCGGCGCCCGCGAAGGTCACGAAGGCCGACCTGTGGCTGATGATCGGCGGGGGCCGTTCGACCGCCCTCGCCGCTGCGCGCAGGGCTGCTCGCCGCGCCCAATTCCCAAAGGATCCGACATGCGCGCCCTATTCCGTTTCCACGCTCTGCCCGTCCTCGCCGCATTAGCGCTCGTCGCCGCGCCGCTCACGGCGCTCGCGCAGAGCCCTGCGACGACCACCACCGCCACCGGAATCAAGATCACCGACACCAAGGTCGGGACGGGCTCCGGCGCCGAGCCGGGGCAGATGCTGAAGATGCATTACACCGGCTGGGTTTCGCAGAATGGCGCCAAGGGCAAGAAATTCGACAGCTCGCTGGACCATGGCCAGCCCTTCGAGTTCCGCCTCTCGGCCGGACAGGTGATCGCCGGCTGGGATCAGGGCATTCTCGGCATGAAGGTCGGCGGCAAGCGCACGCTGGTCATTCCGCCGGAGCTGGGCTATGGCGCGCGCGGAGCCGGCGGCGTTATTCCGCCCAACGCCACGCTCATCTTCGATGTCGAGCTGATCGAGATCAAAGGGCAGATCTGACGGCCGCGCGCCGCTTTTGCGAGCGAAGCGAAGCAATCCAGAGACGAGGGGCCGCCCTGGATCGCTTCGCAGCTCACGCCTCTCGAACAGAGAAGCGAACTCGCGTCACATTCTCACCAGATGATCGAAGGCCGACAGCGCCGCCGTCGCGCCTTCGCCCATGGCGATGACGATCTGCTTATAGGGAACCGTCGTCGCGTCGCCGGCCGCGAACACGCCCGGCGCGGATGTGTGGCAGCGGCGGTCGATCTCGATCTCCTTATAGGGCGAGAGCGTCACCGCGCCATTCAGCCATTCCGTGTTGGGCAGCAGGCCGATCTGCACGAACACGCCTTCCAGCTCGACAGTGCGCGTCGCCTCGCTCTCGCGGTCGCGATAGACGAGGCCTGTCACCTTGGCGCCGTCGCCGAGAATCTCCGTCGTCTGCGCCGAGACGAGAATCGTCACATTGGGCAGCGAGCGCAGCTTCTCCTGCAAGATTCCATCGGCGCGCAGCTTGCCGTCGAATTCGAGCAAGGTGACATGCGAGGCGAGGCCGGCGAGATCGATCGCCGCCTCCACGCCGGAATTGCCGCCGCCGATCACCGCCACGCGCTTGCCTTTGAACAGAGGCCCGTCGCAATGCGGGCAATAGGCGACGCCTTTGGTCATATATTCCGTCTCGCCCGGCACATTGATGCGCCGCCAGCGCGCGCCCGGCGCCAGAATGATCGTCTTCGATTTCAGTGTCGCGCCATTGGCGAGCTTCAGCTCCGCGAGACCGCCGGCCTGCGCCGCCGGAACCAAGGCAGAGGCGATCTGGCCATTCATCACATCGACGGAATATTCGGCGACGTGACGCTCCAGCGCGGCGGCCATATGCGGGCCTTCCGTATGCGGAACCGAGATGAAGTTCTCTATGCCCGCCGTGTCCTGCACCTGGCCGCCGAAACGCTCGGCGACAATGCCGGTGCGCACGCCCTTGCGCGCGGCGTAGATCGCCGCCGCCGCGCCCGCCGGGCCGCCGCCGACCACCAGCACGTCGAAGGGCTCCTTGGCGGAAATGGCGGCCGCCTTCTTCTCGCCGGCGCCGGCGTCGAGCTTGTCGAGAATCTGCTCCAGCGTCGCGCGGCCGTGCTGGAAGGGCTCGCCATTCAGATAGACGGCGGGCACGGCCATTATGCCGCGCTCCTCCACCTCCTTGGGGAAGAGGCCGCCGTCGATCGCGACATGGCGCACGCGCGGATTGAGCGCGGCCATCGTGTCGAGCGCCTGCACCACCTCGGGGCAGTTCTGGCAGGTGAGCGAGAAATAGGTCTCGAAGCGATACTCGCCGTCGAGCGCCTTTATGCGCGCGAGAGTCTCCTCGTCCTCCTTCGGCGGATGGCCGCCGACATGCAGCAGCGCCAGCACGAAGGAGTTGAACTCGTGACCGCCCGGAATGGCGGCGAAGCGCAGGCCGACATCGGCGCCCTGACGCTCGATCGCGAAAGAGGGACGGCGCGAATCATCGTCGCTGCGCACATAGGAGATATTGTCCGAGATGCTCGCGACCTCCTGCAGCAGCTCGGCGAGCTCTGTGGATTTCTCGCTGTCGTCGAGCGAGGCGCGGAGCGTGATGGGCGTGACGATGCGCGCGAAATAGGCCTGCAGCTGTGTTTTCAGAGCGGCGTCCAGCATCTTCGACTCCCGATTTTCGAGAACAATCCCTCACCCTGAGGAGCCCGCGCGGCGGGCGTTTCGAAGGGTGCGCCGCAGCGCGCGCTGGAGCATCCTTCGAGGCTTTTTGCGTTCCGCAAAAAGCGCCTCGGGATGAGGCGGGGGAATTTTCGACGGCCTCGAGGCGCCCCCGGCCGGCGAACCGGCCGGAGACGTAATGCGAAATCAGATCTCGCCGAATCAGATCTTGCCGACGAGGTCGAGCGAGGGAGCGAGGGTCTTCTGGCCCTCTTCCCACTTGGCCGGGCAGACCTCGCCCGGATGCGCCGCGACATACTGCGCCGCCTTGACCTTGCGCAGCAGCTCGAGCGCGTTGCGGCCGACGCCGCCGGCGTTGATCTCGACGATCTGAATCTTGCCGTCGGGATCGATGACGAAAGTGCCGCGGTCGGCGAGGCCGGCCTCTTCGATCAGCACGTCGAAATTGCGGCTCAGCGTCAGCGTCGGATCGCCGACCAGCGGATACTCGATCTTGCCGATCGCCGGCGAGGTGTCGTGCCAGGCCTTATGCGCGAAATGCGTGTCGGTGGAGACGCCGTAGATCTCGACGCCGATCGCCTTGAAGGCGGCGTAGTTGGTGGCGAGGTCCTCGAGCTCGGTCGGGCAGACGAAGGTGAAGTCGGCCGGATAGAAGAAGAACACCGACCACTTGCCCTTGAGCGTGGCTTCGGTGACGTCGACGAACTTGCCGGCGTGGAAGGCGGTCGCCTTGAACGGCTTGATCTCGGAGCCGATGAGAGACATTCGATTTTCTCCTCGAGTAGTGAAGGCGCGCGGGGAGGCGGGTGGGTCCGCGGGCCTTCGGGGAAGACGCCCGGGAACCTAGAGGGGTTTCACCATCGATAAAAGCGAAAAAAACAGGCTTCAATAATCGAATTTAACGATTATGCTCTGCGAATGGCGGTTTTGCCCACCCTCAGGCAGCTGCGTTTTCTGGTCGCCGTCGTGGACGAGCGGCATTTCGGCCGCGCGGCCGAGGTCTGCCTCGTCGGCCAATCGACGCTCAGCGCCGGAATATTGGAGCTCGAGCAATTGCTCGGCGTGCGCCTCTTCGAGCGCACCAAGCGCAAGGTCTCGCCGACGCCGGTGGGCCGCGAATTGGCGGAGCGCGCGCGCACGCTTCTCCGCGAGGCGCAGGATATCGTCGAGCTGGCGCGCGCCGCCCAGGCGCCCATGTCCGGGCCGCTGCGGCTCGGCGTCATTCCGACCATAGGCCCGTTTCTGTTTCCGCGTGTGCTGCCGCGGCTGCGCTCCGCCTTTCCAGAGCTGAAGCTCTATCTGCGCGAGGAGCAGACCGAGCCTCTGCTGGCGCGCCTCGACGCCGGCGAATTGGACGCCGCCGTGCTGGCGCTGCCCTATCCCTCGCGCGGCATGGAGACGATCGATCTCGGCGAGGACGCTTTCGTCGTCGTCTGCCCGCCGGGCCACAGGCTCAGCCGTCTCGCCTCTGTCGGCCATGACGATATGGCGGCCGAGGATCTTTTGCTGCTGGAGGAGGGCCATTGCCTGCGCGATCATGCGCTCGCCGCCTGCGCGCTCGAGGGCGCGCGGCGCAATGTGGCCTTCCAGGGCACCAGCCTGCATACGCTGGCGCAAATGGTCGCCAACGGGCTCGGCGTGACGCTGCTGCCGCAAATGGCGCTGGACGCCGGAATATTGCGCGGGCTCGATCTCGTGGTGCGGCCGCTCTCGGGCGAGGCGCCCTTCCGCCGCATCGGCCTCGTCTTTCGCGCCTCCTCCGCGCGCAAGGAGACGTTCCGCCGCCTCGCCCGCGCGCTCGAGGGATTTTTGGCGGAGGCCGCGCCGGCGGAGAAAGCGAAAGTCTCTGCGACGCCTGCGCGCGGTGAGCGCAAGAGCGCTGCTGGCCTGCGACGACGTAAGTGAGGGCTGCGCCGCCCTCTCCCCAACCCTTCCCCGCTGCGCGGGAGAGGGGGCTGATTGCGCGTTTCATGGAGATTTCGCGTAGCGTTTGCCGCTTCCCTCTCCCGCGATAGTGGGGGAGGATGAGGGAGAGGGCGCTTCGCTCAGCTCGAATGCTCGAGAATCGCCGCGAAATCTTTCCGATCGACATTGCCGCCGGACGCGACGACGACCACCGTCTTTCCCGCGAAGCGCTCGCGCTCGATCAGCGCGCAGGCGAGCGCCGCCGCGCCGCCGGGCTCCAGCACGATGCGGAAATGCTCGGCGGCGACGCGCATCGCGGCTTCCACCTGCGCATCGCTCGCCTCGAGCCCTCGCGCGCCGCAGGCGAGCAGAATGGGCAGCGTGTGGCGACCGGGCGTCGGCGCCAGCAGCGCGTCGCAGATCGAGCCGGTGAGCGCGGCGTTGACCTGCGGCTCGCCGGTCTCGAGCGAGCGGCGCATATCGTCGAAGCCCGCCGGCTCCGCCGTGAACATTTGCGGCGCGCGCTCGAAGAGTTGCAGCGTCAGCGCAATGCCGGAGGCGAGCCCGCCGCCGCTGCAGGAGGCGATGATCGCATCCGGCGCAATGTCTTTCGCGCGCGTCTGCGCGAATATCTCGAGGCCGATGGTTCCCTGTCCGGCGATGGTGCGCGGATCGTCGTAAGGGTGAATGAAGCGCAAGCCGTCCTGCTCGGCGAGGCGGCGCGTCAGCGCATCGCGATCATTGCTCAGCCGATCGTAGAATTCGACGCGCGCGCCCAGCGCCTTCGTGCGCTCGAGCTTCACGCGCGGCGCGTCGCGCGGCATCACGATCGTCGCGGAAACGCCCAGGGCGCGCGCGGCGAAGGCGACGGCCTGCGCATGATTGCCGGAAGAAACCGCGATGACGCCGCGGCGCCGCTCCTCCTCCGTCAGCTGCAAGAGCTGATTGAAGGCGCCGCGCAGCTTGAAGGCGCCGATCGGCTGCAAATTCTCGGCCTTCGCCAATAGGCGAAAGCCGATCTCCTCATCGAGCAGCGGCGCCGTGAGCAATGGCGTCGCCTCCACATGAGGAGCGATGCGCGTCGCTGCGGCTTCCACATCGGCGAGCGTGAGCGGCGCGCTCATGTCATTGCCCTTTGAATTTCGGCTCGCGCTTCTCGAGAAACGCCGTGCGGCCTTCCGCATAATCGGCGCTGTCGAAACAGGCCGCGGCGAGCCTCTCGCAATCTTCCGCCGAGAGCGCATGAGGAAGGCCAGCCGCGCGTCTTATCGCGGCCTTGGCGGCGCGTAGCGTGAGCGGCGCATTGGCGGCGATCCCGCGCGCGATCGTCATGATCGCCGCGTCGAATCCGTCTTTCGGCAGCACGCGCGAGACGAAGCCCGCGGCGCGCGCGTCCTCGGCGTTGATGCGCCGCGCGGTGAAGAAGAGATCCATGGCGTTCTGCGGACCGACGGCGGCGACGACATAGCTCATCGCCTCCGGCGGATAGCCGACGCCGAGCCGTCCCGCCGGAATGCCGAAGACGCAAGCCTCCGCTGCAATGCGCAGATCGCAAGCGGCTGCGAGCCCCATGCCGCCGCCCATGCAAAAGCCGGCGATCGCCGCAACGACCGGCTTGCTCGATCGCGACAGCGCGTCGAAGGCCTCGACATTGGCCTGCTCATAGGCGCGGCCGCCCTCGGCCGTCGCGCGCACGGTGGAGAATTCCGAAATATCGGCGCCCGAGCAGAAGGGCAGCGACGGCGCGCCGGTCAGCACGATGACGCGCACGGTCTCGTCTGCGTCGAGCGCGGCGAGCAGCGAGGGCAGGGCGCGCCACATGGAGAAGTCGAAGGCGTTGCGGCGCTCGGCGTTGTCGATGAGGATGCGCGCGACGCCATCCTCGACGATGACGCGCAGCTTCGGTGTCGAATCGCTCATCGGCCTTTGTCGCTCCCTTCCGTTTGGTCTTTCGCCTTGGCGCGCCAGGCTAGAAACTCCGCGTGATCGCATGTGTTGCGCGCGGCGTAGAGCATGGCGAAGGACGCCATGGCGTCGTCGAAGGCGCCGCTCTTGCCCATATAGCCGCAGATGATCGCAGGATCGGCGGAGCGCGCATGGGCGCGCGCCAGCACGCTGCCGCAGAGCGCGGCGTAATCGTCGAGCGCATGCTCTTCGAAGAGCTCCGCCACCGAACCGAGGCGGCGATTCTTCAAATGGCGCACATAGAAATGCCGGCCCGTCGATTCGTCCTTGGCCCAGCCGAGGAAGAGATCGGTGGAGGCCTGCATCACGCGCTGGCCATGCACGACGCGCTTGCCCTCGGCGTCCTTCCATTGCGCTGCGGCCTCCGGCGCGAGCCGCGCCAGCACGGAGGGGCGCGCCTCCTTCAATTGCAGGAACAAGGGCTCGTTATCCGCGGTGGCGAAGAGACCGATGGCGCAGAATGTGCCGACGCTGCCGATGCCGACGACCTTGAAAGCCGTATCCGTCAGCGCATAGCGGCGCAGCAGCGCGACCACTTCTGGATTGAGCGTCGCGCCGCAGCTCGCGAAGGTCGCGGGTATGTCGAAACGCGTGGCGTCGCAGCCGCCATTGCCGATGTGATAGATGAGCGGCGGGCGCTCCTCTATGCGCAGGCCCAGCGGCGTCGAGTCGAGATGCGGGAAATTATCGTCCTCGCGATCGGGCCGCGTCGCTGCGACGAGGCCGCGCAATTTGCGCGCGAGCCGCTCGTCCAGCCCATCCGCGACATGGACGAGATCGATGCGGTCGCGCCACGCCTTCAGCGGCGACAGATGCGAGAGGCCGCGCATATGCCGGCGATAGCCCCGCGCGGCGATTTCCGCCGCCTGGCGCGCGCGCTTTTCGGAGCGGCCGGCGTCCAGCGCCGCGACGGCGAAGCTCGCGCAGAGGCGCCGCAGATCGACGGTGAAATCGACATTGGGCAATGTCTCGTCGAAATCGTTTATGTCGAAGAGCACATTGCCTTCCGACGACAAGAGCGCGCCGAAATTCATCAAATGGCAGTCGCCGCAAGATTGCGCGGCGAGGCCCGGCGTCGGCAGAGCGGCGAGATCCTCGGCCATGATGGAGGCGGCGCCGCGCAGAAAGCTGAACGGCGAATGCGCCATGCGCTCATAGCGAATGGGCAGCAGCGAGGCGACGCGCCCTTCGTCCGTGGCGGCCAGAATCGCGGTGGGGTCGCGCTCGACGGGCGAGAAATCCGCGAGGCTTTCGCGCGCGACGAAGCGCCGCCGCTCCTTGCCGGCGGCGTAGCGCTCGGCGAAAACGAGATGATGCGAAGCCCCGGCTCTATGATCCTGCATCGCAATTCTCCATGGCGCCGAGCGGCGCGAAACCGAGATGAAGCGCCGAATTTGCTCCCTCTCCCGCGCAGGCGGGGGAGGGGCCGCGGGCCGATCTAATCGATCGCCGCCTCAATGACGCGCGCCAGCGCGCCGAGCCGCTGCTCGATCAGCGCGGGCGTCTCGCAGACATAGGAGAGCGCGCGGCGGCGCTCGTCGAAGATGCGCAGATCCCATTGCAGCGCCTCGCTGGCGTCCTTGATCTTTTGCGCGTCCTGCGTCGGCTTGTCCTGCTCGGCGCGCATCGCCTGCGTCTCCTCGCGCAGCCGCTCGGCGAGCAGCTTCTGCTTGGCGCCATAGCGGTCGAGCCCGGAGAGCACCTCGCGGCGCTCGGCCTCGAGCGTGTCATAGACGCCGGCAAATAGCGCCGTCAGCCGCTCCTTGCGCTCGGCGCCGGCGGCTGCGGCGAAGTCGGAGACGAGCTTTTGCGCGGTCTCCAGCGGCGTGCGCCGCGCGCTGACGCGGGCGACGAGATCGGCGAGCGCGGACTCCTCGCGCCAGGCCTTCGCGCCCTCGAGCGAGGGACCGGTCCAGACGCCGGCGACGGCGACGCTCTGCACCTTCACCTGACGGCAGGGCCAATCGCTCTGCCCCGCCGCCTGCGGCTGCGCATGCACTGCGGAGGCGCAGGAGAGAGCGAGGGCCAGAGCGGCGGAAAGGTAAGTCTTCATGGGGGGGACGATCTGCGGCTGTGAGCGACGGGCCTCGTTTACGCCTTTTCGCCGCGCGCCGCAAAGGCGCGCCGATGCGCCCGGCGCCTCGCGGCGGCGGGGGGAGGAGGGCGGCTCGGGACGCTCCGACCCCTTTTGGTCAGGCGTTGTGTAGGCTTGCGAAAGCTTTGATTTTGCACTCACGGCGCGAGCGGTTCCGCCGGCCTGAAAAACGGTCTAGGATGAGCGAATGCGTCACGCTGGATTTTTCGGTATCAGTTCTTGGAACAAAAAAGCCCTATTTGACAGAGCCAGTAACGGCGGCGCATTGGAAAAAACTGAAACACCCGAATCCGGGCGCGATTTTGTCGAGTTGCCGGGCTTGCCCGTCAAAGATCGTTGGGGTTCCTGGGACCCGACGATTGTTCTCCCGAAAAGGCGTGTCGAGCTGCCGGTCGAACACCGCATTCAGCAAGCCAGCTGGGGACTGGTGCCGCTTATTTTGATATTTGTGATCGCGTTTCTAGCGTTCATCTTTTGGGAGATTTCGATATATCGGGCGGAGGGCTGGTGTCCCGCCAAGAACGGTCATCGTTATGGTTCGGATTGCTATTTCCCAATAGGCTTCGATATATTTATAGTTACACTAGCGCTTCAGGGAGCGTGGTCTTTGTGGCGCAAGAATGCTTACCTGGATTTGGCGTCACCTATCTCGGGTCCTCACCTCGTGATCACGGGTGACGCCTTGTGGCATGCGCACCTTTCTGAGCCGATAAAGTTTTCTGACATGACGGCGGTCCGACGCGGCGATGCGTTTTTGATCATTGACTGCCGCCACCCGGTGAAAAAGCTCAAAAAGATCGTTTCCGGGGTCCGCGTCTGGGGCGATCCGTCAACCCAATTCCGTTTTGCTACCGACGTATTCTGCAACGCGCCGCGAACTGCAGGGGAAGAACTCGATTGGGTAGAGGTGGTTCAGGCTCTAGCGGCGCAGCACGGCGCCGATATTCGGAATGCATGAGGTGTCAACCCTCATGCGCATAAGCTTCCATATGGAGAGGCGCAGGAAGGTCGGCTCATGGCGCGCCGCCGCCGTCGCGCGGGGGCGGCTTATCCCCTATAACGCGTCCCCATGCGGATCATCCCGGTCATCGACCTCAAAGGCGGCCATGTCGTGCGCGCCTTTCGGGGCGAGCGCGATTCCTATGCGCCGATCGTCACGCCGCTCGCCGTCGGCAGCGCGCCGGAGGCCATCGTCGCGGGATTTCTGCGGCTCTTTGCTTTCGACACGATCTATATCGCCGATCTCGACGCGATCGAGCGATGTGGCGATCATGGCGCGGCGATCGAGGCGCTGGCGAAGAGCTTTCCGCAAATCGGCTTCTGGGTCGATAAGGGCGCCGAAAGCGAGCCTGAAGGCTCGCGGTCCATTGCGGCGTCTGGACCGCGAGCCTTCAGGCTCGCCAATCTCTTTCCCGTCATCGGCAGCGAGAGTCTCGCGCAGCATGTCGTCCCCGATCTCTCGCATGACGCGCGCGCTATTCTCTCGCTGGATTTTCGCGGCGATGAATTTCTCGGGCCGCCTGGGCTGCTCGACGATCCACGGCTCTGGCCGCCGCGACTCATCGCCATGACTCTGGCGCGCGTCGGCGCCTTCGCGGGGCCGGATGTCGCGCTTTTGTCCTCGCTGGCGCGCCGCGCGCCGGGTCGGGAAATCTACGCCGCCGGCGGGCTGCGCGATGCGCGCGATCTCGAGGCGTTGACGCGCATCGGCGTCGCTGGCGTTCTCGTCGCCTCGGCGCTGCATGACGGGCGGCTGTCGGCGCAGGAGCTGCGTCGCGCCATGTGATGCGCTCGTCTGATCGCTTCGCGCGGCGTCGTCGCTTCCCTCTGCCCGCTCGCGGGGAGAGGGAGAGCCGCGCCGCTGAAACAGAAAGAGGAGCCGCGGGCGGCGGCTCCTCTTTGATTTATCGAAATATCGTCCGCGCCTCAGTCGGCGGCGGCGAAGGGGTGCTTGGCGGTCACGCGCTCGGAGAGGACGCGCGAGGCGCTCGGATCGCCCTTCAGCGCGCGGGCGATGGCTTCCTTCGTGGCGCGATAGTTGAAGTCCTGGATCTTCTGATCGTCATTGGCTTCCCAATGAATGAACACGCCGACCGAGATGAAGAGGTCGTCGGCCTGCTCGATCGGGATGATCCCCTCGGCGACGCTGTCGGCGACGGCCTTGGCGACGCCATATTGCGCCGGGCCGAACATCTGAACCGCCTGCTTGGCGTTCTTGATCGTCACCTTGTTGAAGAGGATGGTGTAGGGCTTGACCAGAAGGTTGGGCGCGACCACCGCGAGCAGGGTGGTGAAGCCGTCCTTATTGTTGACGAGCGCATTGGCGAATGCCGTCTCGGCGGAGCTGCCGCGCGGTCCGATCAGCAGGTCGATGTGCGCGACCTCATTGCCTTCGCCGACGAGCGATTCGCCGACCAGCAGCTTGGGGGTCGAGGAGCTGGAGCCGGCCTTCGGAAAGAGGGCGCCCAGAATCTTATCCAGTATCGAAGCCATATTCGATTTCCTTTCGGTCTGTTCGTCACGCCTTGGCGGCGTTGTTCTCGGCCTGCGCGAGGCCCCCCAATCTCGCTGCAACTTCCGTCAGGAAGCCGACTGGTGACGCGCCGACCGCGGATCGATTCGCTTCAATTCGAGTCGACGAAGAGGAGCCGCGGACGGCTCCTCGAATATCCGGCGACGGGGCGCCGCATCGCAGCGAGGCGACGACGCGCGCGAGGCGCGCCGACGCTCGCCGGCCGAACGAGCGTGAGCTCAGTTCGCGCCGAAAGGATGCTTGACGTCGTTGCGCTTGGCGACGACCTCGGCGGCCTTCGGCTCGCCCTTGACGGCGCGCGCGATGGCTTCCTTCGTGGCCTGATAGTTGTACTCCTGGATCTTCTTGTCGTCGTTGGCTTCCCAATGGATGAACACGCCGACGGAGATGAACAGGTCATCGGCCTCGGCGAGCGGGATCACGCCTTCGGCGACCGAATCGGCGACGGCCTTGGCGACGCCGGCCTGAGCCGGTCCGAACATCTGAACGGCCTGCTTGGCGTTCTTGATGGTGACCTTGTTGAAGAGGATCGTGTTCGGCTTGGCCAGCAGATTCGGCGCAACGACGGCGAGCAGCGTGGTGAAGCCGTCCTTGTTGTTGACGAGCGCGTTGGCGAAGGCGGTCTCGGCCGCGCTGCCGCGCGGTCCGATCAGCAGGTCGATGTGGGCGACTTCATTGCCTTCGCCGACGAGCGACTCGCCAACCAGGAGCTTGTTGATCAGGGCCATGTTTCTTCCTTTCGATAAACTCGACTTATCGCCCACGCGGCTGCCGGCGCGGGCGCCTCCCTCTCCTCGCCGGCGTCAGGCCGAAATGCGGCCGAGCCGGACGAGCCGGTCGCGAGACCATCTCGCGCGGCGCGAACTCAACCATTTTTGTGGACGTTCGGCAAGATGGCGAGGAGATAATCGACAAAAAGCGCGGCGACCGTCAGGTCCGCGCAGGCGCCCGGATTATAGCCGCTTTTTTTGAGAGAATGATCCAGCTCCAGCGCGATGCGGAACATGGAATCTCTGTCGTGCGCGGCGTCTAGAAGAGAAGCCGCTTCTTGAAAGCGCGTCAAGGTCTCGAGAGCGACTTTTTCGCCGAATTTCCGCTGGATATGCGTGTCGGCGAAATGTCGTGCGTAAGTCATGAAGACAAGCAGCGTCGCCGTCTCGCGGTCGCGCCCGCGCGCGCGCGCGTCGCGGAGCGCCTCCTGGCCCAGACCGAAAATATCAGCGAATCCATTGGCGTATTGCCGCGCGACGAGGTCGCGGTCGGCGGCGAGCGCCATGGCTTCGCGCAGCGAGATTTGCGCCGGCGCGGCGACGTCGTGCTGCGGCGCGGAGCCCAATCCGGCGGGCGAGGCGCGCAAGATGGCGCGGAAAGCGAGATCGGCGTCGGACGAATCGAGCGAGTCCAACGTCGCCACGAGCTTCTCCGCGAGCCCGCTCTCGCCCGCTCGCAATGCGGCGTGAGCGAGCGGCGCGCAGAGGAGGATAATGCCGAGATTGGTGTTGCAGCCGACGCGCGCCCAGGTCGCCTCCACCGCTCCGAGAATGCGCGCGCCGACGCTGGCGTCCGCCGCGGCGAGATGCGGAGCCGCGGCGGCGGCGCTGGCGATGAAGTCCTGCGCCTCCATGCCATGGCCGGGCGCATATATATGGACATTGCCGGGCTTGGGCGCTGCGAGCTCGTCCTCGCAGGCGGCGATGAAGGCGCGCGCGATCTGTTCCGAAAGCGGCTCAGCCATTGGCGCGGCGCGCGGCGGCGCCGATCGCCGTCATTATGTCGCCGGCGATGCGCTCGGCGATCTGATAGGGGGTCACGCTCTGCAGCCCGCTCCATCCCGGCATGCTGTTGACCTCCAGCACCATTGGTAGGCCGTCGGCGCCGCTGATGATGTCGACGCCGGCGAAATCGGCGCCCAGCGCGGCGGCGGCGCGCAGCGCCAATTCGCGCTCGCGCGCGCTCGGCTCGCAGGGCGTCGGCTTCGCGCCCTGGCGGATATTGGTGATCCAGCGTCGCGAGCGCCGCCGCATCGCGCCGATGATCTCGCCATGGGAGACGAGAATGCGCATATCCTCGTACCAGACGTCCCGCGGCGGAACGAAGCGCTGCAGATAGAAGACGCCGCGCGCTTCCTCCGTCGTCGGCAGATCCTCCTCGCGGCGGATGAGCTTCAGGCCCCAGCCCTGCGCGCCGAACAAAGGCTTCAGCACCAGCGGCGCGAGCCCGCATTCGCTGCGGATGATGCGCAGCGCCTCGGCGCGCGAGCCGGTCACGAAGGTCGCGGGAGTCGGAATGCGCGCGGCGGCGAGCAGAAAGCTCGCGGCGGATTTGTCGGTGCAGCGCTCGATCGCGCGGGCGCTATTGACCAGCGGAACGCCGAGCGCGCCGAGCGCATGCAGCACGCCGAGCCGCAGCGTGACGGTCTCCAGCGAGCCGTCGCCGATGGCGCGCACGACGGCGGCGTCCGGCAGCGCGCCGTGAAAGCCCGGAATGGCGATGAGCTGCGGCCGGGCCGTGTCGATCTTGCAGGCGGAAAGGCGCACGGGAACGGCCCGCGCGCCATGGCGCGCGAAGCCCTTGATGAGACGCTCGACATGCCAGTCGAGCTCGTCGGTGAAGATCGCGATGCGCGGCGCCCCCTCGCGGGGGCGCGCGGGCTCAGCCGAAAGAGGCTTCGAGCAGTTTTTCGTCGATGGCTCCGCCACGGAAAGTCTCGCCTGTCTCCACTGCCGTCACGATCGCCTCGGCGGGCGAGAACAGGCTGGGGTCGATCTTGTAGAAGTCGCCCTTATACGCTTTGAAAATTTCCGCGAAAGGCCGTCCATAGTCGCGCGAGGTCGAGCTCGGCAGCTTTTCGGCCAGCTCCTTGGCCGCCGCCGCCGATCCGCGCACGAAGAGATGGGCGCGGCCGGAGTAGATGATCGCGTCATTGGTGCGGCCCATGGCCGTGACGAAATCCGGGTGCGGCGGCGAGAGCGGCGCGGTGGCGATACCGTCCACGATATGCTCGAGCGGGAATTTCAGCTCATGCGCCTTGTGCAGCGCCACCTCGAGCACGCGGCCGACCACCTGCACGCTGCCGGCGAGGCTCTGCGTCGGCGCATAGACGAAGGCGAGCTTGTCGGGAGACACGCCGCAGTCATTGGCGACCTTGGCCACGACGGCCTCCGGCGGCGGCGCGCCGGCCTCGAGCACGATGGTCGAGCGATCGGCGGAGTCCTTATAAGGAAGCTCCTGGAACAGCGCCTCCTTGCGCGCCAGCGAGCGGCCGGGGCCGGAGCCGAGCGCGAAGAATTTCTCATGGGAGAGGCTCCAGCCGGCATATTGGCTGGCGAGGCAGGCGACGACCGGATCATTGCTGGAGACGGTCAGCCAGAAGGGCCAGTTCTTCTGGCCCGGAGCCGGCGAGAGCGTGACCTTGCCGAGGCCGCCGAGGCAGATTTCCGTGAGCAGCAGGCCCGCGTCGATGCCGCCCGCCACCTTGGCGCCGGCGTCGATCAAGAGCTCTCCGAGGCTTCCGCGCGAAACGGCGAGGCGATAGCGCTCCGCGCCCGCGACGAGCCTGTCGACGATCTCGCCCGCCAGCGCATTGACGCTCGCCGTGGCGCGCCCGCTCGTATCCAATGTCCCTGTCACGTCTTTTGTCCTCGATTGGGGACCGGCTCCCCGCGCCGGCCGAAATTGCGGCGCGACTTTACTAAGCTTTCGTCCCGGGCGAAAGCCGCGCCGGGCGAAAGGCCTGTCATTCCCCCGTCAAGAGACTCACACGAGAGCATTACACGCGCCTGCTAGAAAAGGGCCGTGATGCGGCGTCCGAGGGCTTACTCTTCTCGAGGAGAAGCGCAAATGGCCGACAATATCGCGGAAAAGTCCGGCGAGGCCGGCAAGAAGGACAATAACACGGGCAAGCTGATCGCCGGCGGTCTCGCCGCGGTCATCGGCGGGGTGGTGGGCTATGGCCTGTTGGGCGGCCCGGCCATCATCGCCAGCGCAGTGGTTTTCGGTCTCATCGGAGCGGCGCTGGGCTCCGTGTTCGATTGATCGCGTCGGTTGCGTGTGGCGTCGCGAGTCGCCGCCCTTCCGGCGGTCGTGCGGAATTCTAGGACGTAGTCATTTCCCCTTCAGGTCTCGGCCCCACGTTCGCCCGTGGGGCCGTTTTTTTGCTCAGGCGGCCTGCAGCGCGGCGATGTCGCGGCGCGCGGAGGCGAGCGCCTCCTCCTTCTGCGCCGGGCCGAGGCCGACGCCCTCGGCGCGCACGAAGGCGAAATCGGCGACGCCGAGATTGCCGAAGGTCGTGCGCAGATAGGCCTCTTGATGGTCCTGCGCGGAAAGCGTCTCATTCCCGGCATAGAGGCTGCCGCGCGTCGAGACGACGATGAGCCGCTTGCCGGTCACGAGGCCTTTGAGGCCGTCGGCCGTATAGGCGAAGGTCTTGCCCGGCACGACGAGATGGTCGATCCAGCCGCGCAATTGCGTGGGGATGGAGAAATTATACATGGGCGCGCCGATCACGACGATATCGGCGGTGAGAAACTCCTCCAGAATCGTGCGGGCGGTGGCTAGCTCGGCCCGTAGCGCCGCATCCTCCGGCTCCGCGCCGGCTCCGCGGGCGAAGAAGAGAGCGCTGGAGAGAATGGGCGGCGCCACGGCGGCGACGTCGCGATAGGCGACCTCGAGCCCCGGGATATCGCCGCGCAGCTTCTCCACCAGCTCGGCGGTGAGGCGGCGGCTCAGCGATTTCTCTCCCATAATGCTCGAGTCTATGTGCAAAAGGCGCGTCATGCGGCTCGCTCCTGGTATCAAAGGGTAACTTAGGCTAGGTTGCCCCCTGTCGCTGCGGCGCGCAAGGAGGCACATTTTTGGAACGGGGTCACATTCATGTTCCCGCCCAATGCGGGCGCATTGCGGCCATTCTATCGCGGATCGGCGACAAATGGACCGTGCTGGTCGTCGAATCGCTCGGCGCCGGGCCTTTGCGGTTCAACGAGCTGCGGCGGCGCATCGGCGGCATTTCGCAGCGCATGCTGACGTTGACGCTGCGCGCGGCCGAGCGTGACGGCTTCGTCACGCGCACTGTCTATCCCACTATACCGCCCCGCGTCGATTATGAGCTGACGCCGCTCGGCCGCTCTCTGCGCGAGCCGCTGCATCGACTCGGCGATTGGGCGCTCGAGCATGTCGAGACGATCGAGGAGTCGCGCCGCCGCTTCGACGCCGAGGCGGAAAAGCAGGCGGCGGCGCGGCCGCAGCGCGCTGTCGGCGCGTGAGCGCGTCCTTTGCGCTTTTGCAAAATTCATGCGCAATGCCGCGTGATCGAGATTCGTCGGAGTGAGCCGAGAAGTGACCGAGCGTCCGCAGACCAATGTTTCCCACGGCGCCGCCGCGCTCGTCTTTCTGGCCGCTGCGGTGGTTCTCGCCTTTCCTTGGGCGTCCGGCCGGGTCACCGTCCCTTGGGATGCGAAGGCGCATTTCCAGCCGCAATTCGCCTTTCTCGCCCATGCGCTGCATTCGGGACAATCGCCCTTCTGGACGCCCAATGTCTTCGCCGGCTCGCCGCAGCTCGCCGATCCGCAATCGCTGATCTTCTCGCCCTTCTTCCTCATCGCCGCCTGGCTCGTTCCCGAGCCCAGTTTCGCGCTCGAGGACGGCATTGTCTTCGCGATGCTGGCGATGGGCGGGCTCGCCTTCATCGCCTATTTCCGCGACCGCAAATTTTCGGCGGAAGGCGCGCTGCTCTGCGCGCTCGCTTTCGCCTTCGGCGGCTCGGCCGCCTGGCGCATTCAGCATACGGGGCAGGTTATGAGCCTCGCCTGGTTCCCGGTGACGCTCTTTCTGCTCGCCCGCGCGCTCGATCGCCGCTCGGCGCAATGGGGCGCCTATGCCGGCGTGGCGGCGGCCTTTCTCGTGCTCGGCCGCGATCAGGTCGCTTTTCTGGAAGTGCTCCTCCTCTCGGCCTACGCCGTCTTTCGCGTCTTTTCCGATGATGCGAAGATTTCCACCGCCGTCGCGCCGCTCGCGGCCGGCGCGGCCTGCGGAATCGCCATCATCATCGTTCCGCTGCTGCTGACGATGGAGCTGGCGTCGCAATCCAATCGGCCGGCCATCGATCTCGAAGGCGCCTTGCGCGGCTCGCTGCATCCGGCGGCGCTGCTCACTTTCGTCTCGGCCAATCTCTTCGGCACGGATGGTCCGCTCGCGAATTTCTGGGGACCGCCGGCGGCGGTTTTCGGCTCGCCGGATCTCTTTCTCGCGCGCAATATGTGCGACGTCTACATTGGCGCGCTGCCGCTGCTCTCGCTCATCGCGCTGACGCGTCACGGTCTGCCGTCCAATCGCGAGATCAGCTTCTTTTCTGCCGCGGCGCTGGCGCTGCTGCTCTATGCGCTCGGCCGCTTCACGCCGGCCTTCGCGCTGATGTTTCACATACCGGGCGTCGATCTCTTCCGCCGCCCGGCCGACGCGACCTTCCCGCTCTGCGCCGTGCTCGCCATTCTCGCCGGCTTCGGCCTCAATGTCGTCGCCAATGCGCCGAGCAAGCCGCCCTTGCGCTATCTCGCGGCGGCGCTGGGCGTTCTATTCGCGCTCGCCATTGCGCTCGCCTGGAGCAAGGATCATCTGTCCGCGGCGCTCCTGCCGCTCGCGCAGAGCGCCGGCTTCGTGAGCCTGGCCTTTCTCGTCATCGCCTTCGCGCCGCAGCTCGCCACGCGGCGCTATGCGCTGCTCGCCGCCGTCGGCGCGACGATGACGCTCGATCTCGCCTTCAATAATGGCCCCAATGAATCGACGGCGCTGCCGCCGCAGAATTTCGACGTGCTGCGCGCGGACACGCAAAACGACACGATCGCTCTCTTGCGCGCGCGTCTCGCGGCGACGGCGGCGCCGGATCGGCGCGACCGCGTCGAGCTCGCCGGCATTGATTTCCACTGGCCCAACGCCTCGCTGGTGCATGGCTTCGATCAGGAGTTCGGCTACAATCCGGTGCGCCTGCGCCTGCTCGAGGATGCGACCGGCGTCGGCGACCATCTCGCGCTTCCCGATCAGCGCGTCTTCTCCAAGCTCTATCCCTCCTATCGTTCGACGCTCGCCGATCTCATGGGGCTGCGCTTCATCGCGACCGGCGTGCCGATCGAGCAGATCGACAAGAATTTGAAGCCCGGCGATCTCGAATTCATCGCGCGCACCAAGGACGCCTATGTCTATGAGAATAAGCGCGCGCTGCCGCGTGTGCTGCTCGCGACCTGCGCCACGCGCGTCGATTTCGCGCAAATGATCGAGGATGGCGTTTGGCCCGATCTCGACTATCGCGCCAGCGTTCTGCTGCAGGAGCCGCCCGTCTGCCGCCATTCGCGGCCGGAGGAGGGCGAGGAGAGCGGCGCGCGCATCCGCTCCTATGGCAATACGGAAGTGGTCATCGACGCCAACGTTCCGCGCGGCGGCGGCTATGTGGTGCTGAATGACATCTACCACCCGTCCTGGACGGCGGAAATCGACGGCGAGCCGGCGGAAATTCTCCGCGCCAATGTTATATTCCGCGCCGTCGCCGTATCGCAGGGAAAGCATGAGGTGCGTTTCGTCTATCGCCCCTTCGACGAGCTGTGGCGGCGGCTGACGGGGCGGACGCAATGATTTTATTCATTCATTTCACCGAGGCCATAGATGCGGAACAGGTTTCTTCTGCGCGCGTCCGCTCGCCTGCTCGCGCCCTATAAAAGGCAGGCTCTCGCCGCGGCGCTGACGGGCGGCGCGTCGAGCCTCGCGACGGTCGGCGTTCTCGCCATGATCGAGCGCGCCCTCGGCAATGGCCTCGCCGCCGCCGAGATTGCGATTTTCGCTGGGCTCTGCGCGACGATTCTCGCAGGCGAAATCGTCGCGAACCGCGCGAACAGCGAGGTCGTCCAGGGCGCTGTCGCCGATCTTCGCAAGGAACTGGTCGACAAGATTCTCTGCGCGCCGGTCGCGGCGCTCGAGCGCTTGCAGCGGCATCGCATCGTCACCGCGCTCAATCACGACGTCGATGAAATCTGCGAGTTCGTGCGCGGACTTCCCTTTCTATTCGTGTCCGTGCTCACCGCGCTCGGCTGCGCCGCCTATCTCGTCTTTTTGTCCTGGCGCCTCGCGCTGGTCGCCGTCGCCTTCGCCGGCCTGCCGATCTATCTCATGCGGCGCGCCCTTTCGACGGCCTTCGTGCTATTCGACGCCGAAAGACGCGCGCGCGACGAACTGCAGAAGGATTATGACGCGTTGATCGAGGGCGCGAAGGAGCTTCGCCTCAATCGCGCGCGGCGCGCTGTTTTCCGCAATGATCGGCTGTTTGCGCGGATCGAGCGCATACGCGATCTGACCACCCGCAATTTCGTGATCTTCTCCACTGTCGAGGCGATCGACACGACGTCCATCTTCATCGTCATCGGCGGCCTGACCGCCGCGCAATCGGCGCTGGGGGAAGCGCCCGCGACGACCGGAACCTTCATCGTCGCGCTTCTCTATATGCGCGCGCCCGTCAATGCGGTGATCGCCCATGTCGCGATGTTCGGCCGCGCCGCGACCTCGTTTCGCCGCGTCGTCGATCTCTCCGAGAGCTTCACGACGGCGGAGCCGCGGCTCGTCGAATGCGCAGCGCGGCCGCCTTCGCCGTTCTTCGGCTCGGTGGAATTGCGCGGCGTGACCTTTCAATATGCGCAGGAGGAGAATGTCGCCGGCTTCACGCTCGGTCCGGCGGATTTTCACATTCGCCCCGGCGAGATCGTGTTCATCGTCGGAGAGAATGGCGGCGGCAAGACCACGCTGCTCAAGCTCATTCTCGGCGTCTATCCGCCGACGAGCGGCGAAATTCTCGTCGACGGCCGGCCGGTCTCCGACGCCGAGCGCGACGATTATCGCCAGCTCTTCTCCGCCGTCTTCTTCGATTATTTCCTTTTCGACGATGTGAGCGTCTCGCAGGAGTCGGCCGCCGCGGCGCAGGATTATCTCGCGCTCATGGAGATTTCGGAAAAGACCGCGATCGAGAATGGAGTCTATACGACCACGGCGCTCTCCGCCGGACAGCGCAAGCGTCTCGCGCTCGTGTCCGCCTTCGCCGAGGAGAGGCCGGTGATGGTCTTCGACGAATGGGCGGCGGAGCAGGACCCGGCGTTTCGCCGCGCCTTCTATCGCGAGATTCTTCCCGATCTGAAACGGCGCGGCAAGACGCTCGTCGTCATCTCGCATGACGACCGCTATTTCGACGCCGCCGACCGTATCGTCACGATCAGCGGCGGAAAGATTTCCGCAGAAGCCTGACGCCGCTCACGAGTCCAGCCAGCCGGCGAGCTCCCGCCGCGCGATCGTCTCCAGCGCGCGCAATCCATCGTCGCTGTCGTTGAGGCAGTCGAGCCGCGCGAATTTTTCGCCGCCGGCTGTCAAATAAGAATGGCGCAGCTCGACGCCGATCTCCTCGAGCGTCTCCAGACAATCGGAGACGAAGCCCGGCGTCAGCACGGCGACGCGTTTCACGCCGTTCTGCGCCAGCTCTTGCAGCACATTCGCCGTATAGGGGCCGATCCATTGCGCGCGGCCGAAGCGCGATTGAAAGGCGAGGCGCAAATGCTGCGTCGACATGCCGAGCGCGGCGCGCAGAAGATCGTATGTCGCCTCGCAATGGCGGCGATAGGGATCGCCGCGGTCGATCTGCGCTTGCGGCAATCCGTGGAAAGAGGCGATCAGAACATCCGGCGTAAAATCGAGCGCAGCGAGCTGCGCGCGCGTCGAGGCGGCGAGCGCTTCTATATAGGCGGGATCGTCATAGAAGGGCGGGACGATGCGCAATGTCGGCTGCTCGCGCAGCAGCGCCAGCGCGCGCGCCGTTTCGTCGAAGACGGAGGCCGTCGTCGAGGCCGCATATTGCGGATAGAGCGGAAACAGCAAGATGCGCTCGCAGCCCTCGGCGCGCAGCGCGTCGATCTTCTCGCCGATGGACGGCCCGGCGTAGCGCATGGCGAAATCGACGATGACATTCTGTTCCGTGAAGCGCGCGCCGAGCTTTTCCGCCTGCGCGCGGGTGATCGTCTTCAGCGGACCTTCGTCGCGCTCCTCGTTCCAGACGGAGCGATAGGCGCGCGCGGAGCGGCGCGGCCGAAAGGTGAGCACGAAGCTCTCGAGAATGGGACGCCACAGCAGCGGCGGCAGATCGACGACGCGGCGATCGGAGAGAAACTCGCGCAAATAGCGGCGCACCGACCAATAATCGGCGCCTTGCGGCGTGCCGAGATTGACGAGCAGAAGCCCGATGCGAGACGCGCTCATGCGATGATCTTTTCCAATGCCGCCAGCTCCGCCGCCTCCATGGAGAAGCCATTCTCCTCGGCCGGAAAGCGTCCCTCGCGAACGTCCTGCGAATAAGCGGCGACAGCCGCGCGCAGCGCCGCGCCCAGCTCCACATAGCGGCGATTATGCTTGAAGTCGCGCGTTCCCAATGCGGCGAGGTCGTGCACGACCAGCACTTGCGCGTCGCAATCGGCGCCGGCGCCTATGCCGATCGTCGGCGCGCGCAGGCGCTCTGTGATCTTCGCCGCGAGCTCGCGCGGGATCAGCTCGAGAACGAGGAAATCGGCGCCCGCCGCATCCAGCGCCAGCGCGTCGGCGAGGAGCTTGGCCGCGGCTTCCGCGGTCTTGCCCTGGCGGCGCTTGCCCTCCTGATGCTGCGACTCGAGCCCGATGTGGCAGCACACCTCATAGCCCTCGCGCTTCAGCGCGCGCACTATGTCGGGCCGCGCGCCTTCGAATTTCACGCAATCGGCGCCGGCCTGCGCGAGACGCGTGGCGCTGGCGAGCGCTTGCGCCTCGCTCTCATAAGTCGCGAAAGGAAGGTCGCCGATGAGATAGACGCCCGGCGCGCCGCGGCGCACGGCGGCGATGTGATGCGCCATATCGTCCAGCGTCACCTCGCGCTCGCTGGCGTAGCCCAGCACATTGGTGCCGACGCTGTCGCCGATCATGAGGATATCGACGCCCGCCTCCGCCTCGAGCCGCGCGGTCGGCGCGTCATAGGCGGTCAGCACGACGAATTTCTCGCCGCGCTTCTTCTTCTCGACGAAACGGCCGGCCGCCATCTGCTCACCTTCCCTGATGCGCGTCAGGGCGCTGTATAGAGCAAAGGCGGCCGCGGAAAAAGCCGCTCAGCGCGCGCAGGCCTGCGGCGGCAGCGGCAGGCGTATGTCCTGCAGCTCGTGGGTGCATTTGTCGCAACCCGCGAGCAGCGCATAGGCGACGACGAGACCCGCCAGAATGCAGAGCTTGCGCATGATCTTCTTCCTCGAGACTCCGCCGCCGTCGCCGCCACGATAGCGTCGCGCGGGTTAATAGCTCGAGAAGGGCGCCGCTGTCATTTCAGCACGACCACGCGGGTTCCGACCTTCACCCGGTCATAGAGATCGGCGACGTCGCGATTGGTCATGCGGATGCAGCCGGAGGAGACCGCCTCGCCGATCGTGTCGCCCTCATTGGAGCCGTGGATGCGATATTCGCTGGAGCCGAGATAGAGCGCGCGCGCGCCGAGCGGATTGTCCTGGCCGCCCGCCATATAGCGGGGCAGATCCGGCCGGCGCTTCAGCATGGCGGCGGGCGGGCGCCAATCGGGCCATTCCTTCTTGGCGGTGATCGTCTTCACGCCGGACCAGGTGAAGCCCTCGCGGCCGACGCCGACGCCATATTCGATCGCCCGCGTCGGGCCGAGCACATAATAGAGCCGCCGCTCCTTGGTGGAGACGACGATCGTGCCCTTCTTATATTGCGGATGGCTCCAGACGACCTCCTGGCTCGGGATCGACTGCAGGCGGAAGTTGTTGACGAAATCCGCGACCGGGCCGCGATCGAAGGGATTGGCCGCCTGCGCGCTCCCCGAAAGGACGATGCCGAATGCGATAGCTCCCGCGCAGCGCGCCCAGGTCGAGATCATGCCCATTGCTCTCCGTTCCGTTTACGTCCGCGTCGTTTCTCGGGAGCAAATGCGGCCGAAATGGGATGGCGAGGCCGGCGGCGCATTTTCGGCGATGGATGCGATTTGGAAAATATTGCGGTCTATACGTCGCTTGCGCCGCTCGGCGCGCTGTTGACCTCAGCTCTCCCCCGAAACCCAAAAGGCTCCCTCATGCCGATCACTCTTCGCGCGCTGATCCTCGTCTCGGCGCTATTCTTCGGCGCGGCCGCGCAGGCGGCGCCCGCCTCGCGAAATGCGCCGGTCGAAGTCTCTTCCGGCGTGAAATACGAGCTGGTGGCGCGCTGGGACGTTCATCGGCTGAATCAGATTTTGCAGACCGACACGCCGAAATTCGCGGGCGTCAAAGTGGACTACACGCCGGCGCGCAATGGCGTGAAGCTCTACAGAATCACCTATTCCTCCGTCATGCCGGAGAAGGGCAACGCCCCGACCGTCGCCTCCGGCCTGCTCGCCGTGCCGGACACGAAGGAGACGTCGTTTCCGATGGTCTCCTATCAGCATGGCACCGTCTACGGGCGCCACGAGGTTCCTTCCTTCGCCGAGGACTCTCCCGAGACGCAGCTGATGATCGCGCAATTCGCGGGGCAGGGCTACGCCGTGATCGGCGCCGATTATTTCGGCCTCGGCGTCTCGCAGGAGCCCGAGGGCTATATGGTCAAGGCCAGCCATCAGCAGGCCTGCTACGATCTGCTGGTCGCCAGCCATAGCGTGCTCGGCCATTTGAAGCTGACGAGCGACAAGCTCTTTCTCTCGGGCTGGTCGCAGGGCGGCTTCGTCACCATGGCCTTTCTGGAGAAGCTCGAGAGCGCGGGCGTCGCCGTGCGCGGCGCGGCCACCGCCAGCGCGCCGCTGGATCTCTTCGCCGCCATGGAGGGCTTTCTCGACTTTCCGCGGCCGAACGACGCCGTCTGGCTGAACAGCATCTTCATCCTCTCGGCCTTTTCCTATGAGAACTACTATGGCGTCCCTGGCCTCGCCCGCTCGCTCTTCGCCGAGGAGCATTACGACATCGCCAAAAAGGCCTATGACCGCGAGCCTATCGACCCTGCGGCCGTGCCGACCGATCTGCGCAAGCTCATCAAGCCGGATTATTTCGATCCGCATTATTTCGCCAATTCGGCCTTCGGCCGGCTCATTGCGGCGACGCAGGCCTATCGCTGGGTGATAAAATCGCCGGTCCGCAACTATTACGGCGAAGCGGACGAGGCGATCACGCAGGGCGTCGGCCGAATGGCGATGACCTATGCGCAGGCTTTCGGCTCCGGCAATAAGGTCGTCGAGGCCGTTTCCACCGGACCGACGACGCATCGCGGCACTTTCGTGACCGCGGTCCCGCAATGGAAGGCCTGGTTCGACGGCCGCTGAGCGCGCGGCCCTTGCATCCTGCGCCCACGCCGCTATAAAGCGCGCTTCGCGACGCTTCCGGCCGGGGGCTGAACGGAAGGCCTTTGGCTCCGCCACAGGCAGGGTTCGCCCGTCTTCCAGTGTCTCCGCCTTCGAACTTCCCGATCGAGCCTTTCCTTTGAAGGCTCGAAGGGCTCTGCGCCGAGAGCGGGCTCGCGACGATGAGGAAAGGCAAGAGAATGGCTCTCTACGAGCATATCTATCTTGCGCGCCAGGACGTTTCGCCCCAGCAGGTGGAAGCGCTGACGACGCAGTTCAAGGGCATCATCGCCTCGCTCGGCGGCAAGGTGACGAAGACCGAATATTGGGGCGTGAAGTCCCTCGCCTATCGGATCAAGAAGAACCGCAAGGCGCATTTCACCCTTCTCAACATCGACGCCCCGCCGGCGGCTCTCGCCGAGGTCGAGCGTCAGCAGGGCCTGAGCGAGGACGTTCTGCGCTTCCTCACTCTGCGCGTCGATGCGCTGGAGGAGGGCCCCTCCGCCCAGCTCCGCAAGCGTGACGACGACGACCGTGGCGACCGCCGCGGCCCCGGCGGCCCGCGCCCCGACCGTGGCGATAGAGGCGACCGTGGCGACCGTCGCCCGCGCCGTGACGAACCCCGCGCCGAAGGAGAGACTTTCTGATGAGCGCCGCAGCACGCCGCCCCTTCTTCCGCCGCCGCAAGTCCTGCCCCTTCTCCGGCGCCAACGCCCCGAAGATCGACTATAAGGACACGCGCCTGCTCTCGCGCTACATCTCCGAGCGCGGCAAGATCGTGCCCTCGCGCATCACGGCCGTCTCGGCCAAGAAGCAGCGCGAGCTGGCCCAGGCCATCAAGCGCGCCCGCTTCCTCGGCCTTCTGCCTTATGTGATCCGCTGAGCTTTCCTCTCGGATCGTGAAACGACCGACGGCCGCGTTCGACGCGGCCGTTTTTTTGTCCGTTTCGATCTTAGGCAATCATCCCGATGCGCTTTGGGCGAAATGCCCGAGCAAAAGCGGGTGTTTCGGGCGAGGAAGCGCTCTCGTTCAAAAGGAGTCCTCGATATGGAAGTTCTGCTCATCGGCGCCGCGGCCTGCATGACGGCCCTGATCTCCAGCGCTTGGCTGATGACCTTCGCGAGATGGTTTCCCCTCGGCGGCGTCGACAGGCTGGCGATCGATTATAAGACGCTGATCCGCGCCCATATCGATTATGCGATGATGGCGGGCTTCGGCGTCGCCTTCTATGGCTCCGGCGTCGAGCTTCCGGCCGCCGCCTGCTGGTGCGTGGCGATCGGCGGCTTCACCAATCCCACTGTCTTCGTGATCGCCGCTTTCGATCCGAATTTCTGGGAAAAGGCGATCTGGAAAATCTACACGGCCGCGACTTTCGTGGTGACGTCCATCGGCTTTCTGTGGATCGCCTATGCCTTCGTCGCGCATGCGCTGAGACATTGGCCGTGATCTATCAGAATTGAAGAGAATTCGAGAAGAACTGAAGACAATTCCCGCTGCGCAATCGAAGTCTTAGAGACAAATCGAGCGCATCGCTGTCGATTTCTTCTTTACCTTCACGGCGCCTCGGGTCAATATCCCGCGCGGGAGACTGCGTCCGGCGAGACGAGAGCTCGACAATGCGCGCGGAGAAACCGCAGCGCGGCCGGAGGCGACCAGAGGAGGGAGAATGTCGGAGGCCGCGACGGCCGACGATTGGCGTCGACTCGTGTTCGACGAGACGGTCGCGGGCCTCGTGCTCGTCGACCAGCGCGGCGTCATCATCGGCGCCAATCCCTGCGCGCGGCGCATGTTCGGCTATGGCGCGGCGGCGGAGGTCATCGGCCTGCCATTCGCCCGCCTTCTGCCGCAGGCGTCGCCGTGGAGCGGCGGCTCCGGCCTCGGCCTGGAGGGCGTCCGCCGCGACGGCGCGCATTTTCCGGTCGATGCGCGCTTCTCCGCCATCGCGCGCGACGGCGAGTCGCTCATTCTGGCGACGATCGTCGATCTTTGCGAGGCCAGCGCAGAGGGGGCCGCGCTCATCGCCCATGCTGAGGAGCTGGAGCGGCTCAATGAGCGCCTCGCGCGTTTCGCCTTTGTCGCCTCGCAGGATCTTCAGGAGCCGCTGCGCAAGATCGCCGATTTCGGCGATCTGATGGAGCAGGCGATCGCCCGCGGCGCGCAGGAGGAGATCGTCCGCGCCAATAGCGTCATGCGCTTTGCCGCGCTGCGGGCGCGCGCGCTGGTGCAGGATCTTCTGTCCTTCTCGCGCATCGTGAACGATGAACTGGAGTTCGCCGCGCTCGATCTGCGCGAGGCCATCGCGCTCGCGCTGGCGGCGGTGTCGCCGACGATCTCCGAGACCAGCGCGCGGGTGGAGATCGATCTGCCCGAGGTCTCCATCACGGCCGACGCCACGCAATTTCAGCGGCTGGTGCAGAATATTCTCGCCAACGCCATCAAATACAGAAAGCCCGGCCAGCCGGCGGCGATCGACATAAGGGGCTTTTGCGACGAGAGCTCGCTCTGCCTCGCCATCGCCGACGACGGCATCGGCTTCGAGGCGCAATATGCGCAGAAGATCTTCGAGCCGCTGAAGCAATTGCACAGCAAGGTCGATTATCCGGGCTCGGGCGTCGGCCTCGCCATTTGCAAGGCGATCGCCGATCGCCATGGCTGGCGCCTCAGCGTCGAGGCGGCGCCCGGCGTCGGCGCGACCTTCTTCATCGTGCTGCCGTTGCGCGAGACGGCTTGAATTATTCGTCGAGCCGCTTGCCGAGCCTGCCCGCGAGGTCCTGCACATATTGCCACGCCACGCGCCCCGAGCGGGCGCCGCGGGTGATCGACCATTCCAGCGCCTCGCGCTCGATCGTCTCCTGCGGCGCGTCGAGCCCGTGATGGCGGGCGTAGCCGAAAATCATGGCGAGATATTCGGCTTGGCTACAATTGTGGAAGCCGAGCCAGAGGCCGAAGCGATCGGAGAGCGAGACCTTCTCCTCCACCGCCTCGCCGGGATTGATGGCGGAGGAGCGCTCATTCTCCATCATGTCGCGCGGCAGCAGATGGCGGCGATTGGAGGTGGCGTAGAAAAGCGCATTGCGCGGCCGTCCCTCGACGCCGCCCTCGAGCGCGGACTTCAAAGATTTGTAGCTCGTCTCCGCCGCGTCGAAGGAGAGATCGTCGCAAAAGAGCAGAAAGCCGAACGGCTTTTCACGCAGGGAGGAGAGCAGAATGGGCAGGCTCTCTATGTCCTCGCGATGAATCTCGATGAGCTTCAGCGGCCGCGCGCATTCCTTCTCGCGCGCGATCGTCGCATGCACGGCTTTGACGAGCGAGGATTTGCCCATGCCGCGCGCGCCCCAAAGCAGCGCATTGTTGGCCGGCAGCCCGCGCGCGAAGCGGCGCGTGTTGTCGATGAGCTGATCGCGCTGCCGCTCGACGCCCTCGAGCAGCGAGAGATCGACGCGATTGATCTCCGCGACGGCGGAGAATTCTCCGCGCGCCCGCCAGACGAAGGCCTCGGCGCTGGAAAAATCCACCGCGCGCGGCGGCGGCGGGGCGAGCCGCTCCAGCGCGGCGGCGATGCGCTCGAGCAATGCGAGCTTGGCTTCTTCCGACATGAGGCTCCTCGGCCGCGCGGCAAACGGGGTCGGGCGCTTATAGCAGAATTGGCGCGTCGAAAGCGAAAACGCCCCGCGGCCGGCGCGGGGCGTTTCGATTTCGTTTCGCGGTCGCCGCGGCGTTTTAAAGCGCGGAGACTTTCGGCTTGCCGGCGGCGGGCTTGCCCTCCGGCTTGGCGGGCGCCTTGGCGTTCTCCCAGCCGCCGGGCGGCGGCGGCACGTCATTGGCGGCGTTGTCCGGCTGCTTGGGACGGAACCCGTCGACGAGCGCCTTGGCGGCGGCCATGTCCTTGGAGTCGAGACGGGCGCGGACCTCGTCGCGCTTCTTGCCGGCGTCCTCGTCGCCCTGCGCGGCGGCGGCCGAGAACCACAGATAGGACTGCGTCAGACTCTGCGGAACGCCGAGCCCGCGGGCGTAGAGAATGGCCAGATTGAACTGGCTGTCGCGCACGCCATATTCGGCCGCCTTGCGGAACCATAGCGCCGCCTGGTCGTAATCCGGCTTGCCGTCGCCGCCGCCGGCGTGCAGCACGGCGAGATTGTGCATGGCGCGAGCGTTGCCGGCGTCGGCGGCGCGCTTGTACCAGGAGAGCGCCTTGGCGTAGTCGCGCTCGACGCCCATGCCCTTCTCATAGATGGAGCCGAGCCGATATTGCGCCGGGGCGAGGCCCTTTTCGGCCGCCTTCTCGAACCATTGGAAGGCGATCTTGGGATCGCGCGGGGCGCCGCCGCGCCCTTCTGAATAACGCAGGCCGAGCTCGTATTGGGCGCTGGCGTCGCCGGCGGCGGCGATCTCCTTGATGACGCCGAAGACATCCTGCCGCGGCGCGGCGGGCGCATTGGCCGCGGGCGTTCCGATCGCGCCGACCGGCATGGGATCGACAATCTGGGCGCCGAAGCGTCCGGGCGCCGGAGCCTGCGGATTGGGAGCGAAGGAGCCGACGCCGGAGCCGCCGGGCGCGAGCGCCGGAAGGCCGATCGGCCTCGGCGCGGCGGCCGGCGCCTTGGCGGGCTCGGCTGCCGAAACAGTGGCGGGGGCGCTCGGCTCGTGCGAGGCGGCGTCCTTGGAAGAGGCGTCCTTGGGAGCAGCATCCTTGGCGGAGGCGTCCTTGGGCTCGCCGGCCGCATCCTTGTCGGCGGGCTCGACGGAGGCGGTCGCCTCGTTCGGCTCCGCCTGAATGGCGGAAGCCTGCGGAGCCGGATTGTCGAGCGTGACGCGCGCGATCTGATAGGCGCCGTAGAGCAGCACCAGCACGCCGACGCCGAGCAGCAGCGGCCGGCGGCGGGATTGCAGCGCCGCGCCGACGCCGCCGCCCGCAGCAGCGGCGCGCTCGGGCTCCGGCTTCTGCTCGGCGGCGATCTTCTTGGCCGCCTTGCCCTTGGCGGCCTTGCCCTGCGCGGCCGCCGCCTGGGCGTCGACCGCGGCCTGCTGGGCGGCGCGGCGCGCGGCCGCGATGAAATCCTGCTGCACAGAGCCGGAGCGATCGTCGTCGCGGGAGACCATCGGCTCGCGGCGCGGGCGGCGATCGCCCGGCTCGAGCAGAATATCCTCCACATCGCCGACCGGCGCCGCGGATTTCACGCGCGCGGCGCGGCGCGGCTCGGCCCCGTCCTTGGCGCGCTGCGGCTCCGCGGCTGCGCCCGGCTTGGCCTTGCGCAGATCGGTCAGCTCGTCCTCGAACACGGAGAGCCGCTCGACGACGCGCTGCAGCGTCTCATGGACGGCGGCGAGCGTCTGATTGGTGCGATGGCCGGCCTCGTCCTGGAAATGACGCAGCTCGACCAGCTCCTTCTCCAGCGCGTCCTGCAGGCCGCCGTGAAGCGTCGCGTCGCGCAGCGCGTCCTGCGCCGCCTCGCGCGCGGCGATCTCGGCGACGCGCATGGTGGAGCTGCGCGTCTCCTCGACCTTGGTGGAGAGCGCGCCCAGCGCGCGCTCTATGGCGGCGAAGGAGTCGGCGTTCATGTCGGAGCGGTCGAGCCGTTCCGCGAGCCGGCCGATCTGCTGCTCGAGCGCGCCGAAGGTCGAGCGATCGGCCTCCGGGTCGAGCGCCGCGTCCATTTTCTGCGCCAGCTGCCCGACCAGCTCCGCCAATTGCACATTGGCGTCGTCGCCGCGCCGGCGCGCGGTCGAATCGATGCGCGCGGCCAGCTCGGCGTGGACATGGTCGATGCGCTCGGCCAGCTCGCGCAATTGCTCGGAGCCGGCGGATTTCTGCGCGCTGGCGGCGACGGGCTGGAGCCGCTGCTCCAGCTTCTCGATCTTGCGGCCGAGCTCGTCGAAGCCCGGATGAACGATGCGCGCCTCGCTCGCCGCGTCGATCTTCTTGGCGAGCGAGCTGAACAGCCGCTCGAACTGATTGGGATCGACGCCGGCGCCATTGCCCTTGCGCTCGACCTCGGAGCGCAGCGCGTGCATCGCCGCGGCGATCTCGCGCAGCTGCTCGGAATCGGCGGACTTCTGCGCCGCCGCGGCGGGCTGCAGCCGCTGCTCGAGCTTCTCGATCTTGCGGCCGAGCTCTCCGACCGGATTGGCGATCTTGGCTTCCGTCGCGGCGTCGATCTTCTCGGCCAGCGAGGCGAAGAGACGTTCGAACTGGCGCGGATCGACGCTCGCGCCCGCGCGCTCCTTGCGCTCGAGCTCGGCGCGCAGCTCGTCCATGTTGCGGGCGATCTGGCGCAGCTGCTCGGCTTCGGCGGATTTTTGCGCAATGCCGGGCTGGAGCCGCTCCTCGAGCTTCTCGATCTTGCGGCCGAGCTCGCCCACCGGATCGACGATCTTGGATTGCGCGGCCGCGTCGATCTTCTTGGCGAAGGAGGCGAAGAGCTGCTCCACCTTGCTCGCGTCGACGCCCGAGCCGCTTCGCTCTATGCGCGCGGCGAGCGATTTGTGCACCTGGTCGATGCGCTCGTGAATCTCGTCGAAGCGCTTGGCTCCGCCGGATTTGGTCGAGACGGAATCGAGCTTGGCGGCGAATTCCTCCAGCCGGCGCTCGAAGGCGGCGAAGGAGCCGCCGATCTCGGTGGAGACGATGGAGCGAATGCCCTGCACGAGCTCGCTCACATCCTTGACCGTCGCGACATTGGCGCCGGCGGCGCTCAGCTCGTCGACCTGCGTGGTCAGGGCGGCGATGCCGGCCTCGAGCTTCTCGATCGGCAGAGGGCGGCGCGAAACCGCCTTCAGCAGCTCGTGAATCTCGCGCGTCTCGCGCGTGATCGCGTCTATGGCGGCGCGATCGGCGCCGCCGGCGGCGTGATGCTCGGCGAGCTTGTCGTTCAGCGCGCGCACTTCCTCATAGAGGACGGCGACGATGCGGCTCGGATCGAGATCGCGCAATATGGAGGCGAGATCGGCGGTGAGGCGCTCCACTGGCGCCAGCACCATCTCCTCGACGCCATAGAGGCGCTGCGTCTCGACGCGCTCGGCCAGCTCGCGCAGCGCCGCTTCGACGGCGGCGACGGAGGCGCGCGGCGCGAGATCGACGAGGGCGCGGGAGAGGCCTTCGAGATCGCAGCGCAAAAGGTCGATCTGGGCGACGACGGCCGCCTGCTGCTCGCCCTGCACGCTCTGCTCGGCGCGGGCAGACATCAGCTGGCGCGACAGCGATTCGATCGATTCGGCGAGACCGTCGAAGATCGCCGGCCGCGCCTCGATCGCCGCTCTGGCGACGAAATCGCCGCCCGCCTGCTCCTCGAGCGCGCGCTGGCGCTCGGTGATCTCGGCGACGGCCTCCGCGAGCGGACGCCGCGCGGCGGCGCGACGATCGCGCTCCTGCCGGCTGTCGCGCTCCTGCTTCTCGCGTTCTTGCTTCTCGCGCTCTTTGCGCCGGCGCTCCTCGGCTTCCTCGTCCAGCCGCGCCGCAATTTCGGCGAGCCGCTGATCGAGCGCACCGAGCGCATTCTCGAACTCATAAGCGCGATCGTCGTTGGAGAGGCTGTCGATGCGCGCCTCGAGCCGGGCCAGCGCATTGCGGATCGGCCGCACGCCGTCGTCCGGGCGGGTCGCGATGCGCTCCTCTATGCGGCCGAGCCGGTCCATCACCGCGCCGATATCGTCGCCGAGGCGGGCGCGGCTCGTGTGATTGCGGTCGATCAGCTTGGCGAGGCCGGAGAGGGCGTTGGCCGTCTTGCGCTCGCTATCGGCGGAGCGCCGCTCGAAAAGGGCGACGGCGTCGTCGACGATGGCCTTGGCGTCGACATCGGCGCGGCCGCGCGGCGCGAGCGAGCGGAAATCCTCTTCCGGCTCCTCGTCGCGCAGGTCGCGTCTCGGCGCGGCGTCGCGGCGCATGCGGCCGCGATCATTGCGTCCGTAGAGACGCGAGCGCAGCGCGCGTCGGCGCGCCGGAGCGTTCGGCTCCTCGTCGTCGACGGCGTAAGACCGCTCGTCGAAATTGGCTTTTTCTTGGATCACGTCATCGAGCCAAGCAGAAAGGCTCTTGCCCGATCGTCGCGCGGCGGCGCGCGCGACATCGCGGGTTTCGTGATCTATACCCTTGAAGCTCCAGGGAAATGCCTCTGTCATCGGATATCCGGCGGGCTCGACCCGTGTTGGCTGGGGAAAACTGGACGAGCGACGACTCGAGAGGCGCGAATCGCGCCGGAACGCTGTGAGGGCGGGGGTACGCCGTCGCCGGGGACTTTCCTTCGAAGAAGGTAAATAAATGGTTAACGCTTGCGCGGAGCCGACCGCGTGGCTCCCCTATTGCGCGGGAAGGGCCGGCTCTCTACCTATTGCTGCGCAGGACGCACGCAACGAATCCCCGATTCGCACGCATTATGAACGACTTGTCTTTCCGCGTCCAAGCGCGTTCGGCGTCGCGTTTTCGTAACCGGGACAGGGGCATGATTGTCGACGAGCCGGCCGACCACCGGGAAAACGCCTATATCGAGATATCACTTAAAGGATCCGCGCAGGGAGGGCTCTCATGCCGATCTACAAGGCCCCGGTGGACGACACGCTCTTCCTCTTGAACGACGTCCTGCATTTCGAGCGCTATGGCGATCTGCCCGGATTCGCGGACGCTGCGCCCGACGTTCTGGCGCAGATCATCGGCGAGGCCGGGAAAATCTGCGAGGAGCGGCTGCAGCCCTTGAACCGCAGCGGCGACGCGGAAGGCTGCCGGCTGAGCGCGGCCGGCGATGTCGCGACTCCCGCGGGCTTCGAGGAGGCCTATCGCGAGTTCGTCGCCGGCGGCTGGGTTGGGCTGGCCGTCCCGCCCGAATATGACGGGCAGGGCCTTCCTTATACGTTGGCTGTGGTGATGAATGAATTCGCCTCGGCGGCCAACATGTCCTTCGCAATGTATCCGGGCCTGACGCAAGGCGCGCTCGCCGCGCTGCTGCGCCATGGCAGCGAGGAGCAGAAGCGCCTGTTCGCGCCGCCCATGGCGGCGGGCCGCTGGACCGGCACGATGAATCTCACCGAGCCGCAATGCGGCACCGATCTCGGCCTGCTCACCACCAAGGCGAGCCCGCGCGAGGACGGCTCCTATTCCATCACGGGGCAGAAGATTTTCATCTCCGCCGGCGAGCATGATCTTTCCGAGAACATTATACATCTCGTGCTCGCGCGCATCGAAGGCGCGCCGGCGGGGGTGAAGGGCATCTCCCTCTTCATCGTGCCGAAATACGAGGTGAATCCCGATGGGACGCTCGGCGCGCGCAATGCGGTGCGCTGCGGCGCGCTCGAGCATAAGATGGGCATTCACGGCAACGCCACATGCGTGATGAATTATGACGGCGCCAGGGGCTTTCTGGTCGGCGAGCCCAATCGGGGCCTCAATGCGATGTTCGTGATGATGAACGAGGCGCGGCTCGGCGTCGCCGTGCAGGGTCTCGCGCAATCGGAGGTCGCCTATCAGAATGCGGCCGCCTACGCCAAGGAGCGCCTGCAAGGCCGCGCGCTCACCGGCGCGAAGAACGCCGGCGGCGGCGCCGATCCCATCATCGTGCATCCCGACGTGCGTCGCGCGCTGATGGAGATGAAGGCCTTCAACGAGGCGGCGCGCGGCCTCGCTCTCGCCACCGCGCTGGACAGCGATATCGCGCATCGATCAGAGGACGCCACGGCGCGTCAGGCGGCGGACGATCGTCTCGGCCTGCTGACGCCGGTGCTGAAGGGCGTGCTCACCGATCTCGGCTTCGAGAGCGCGGTGAAGGCGCAGCAGATATGGGGCGGGCACGGCTATATTGACGAGAATGGCGTCGAGCAATTCGTGCGCGACGCGCGCATCACCATGATCTATGAGGGCGCCAATGGCATTCAGGCGCTCGATCTCGTCGGCCGCAAATTGCCCAAGGACAATGGCCGCGCCGCAATGGCCTATTTCGCCGAGGTGAGCGGCTTCATCGCCCATGAGAGCTCCGACGAGATGAAGCCCTTCGTGGAGCCGCTGAAGGCCGCGCTCGGCGATTTGCAAAAGGCCACGATCTGGCTGATGCAGAATGCGCTCGCCAAGCCCGACAATGGCGCCGGCGCGTCTTATGATTACATGCATCTCTTCGGCCGCGTGGCGCTCGGCTACACATGGGCGCGCATCGCCCGCGCGGCGCTCGACAAGAAGAAGGAGAGCGCCGGCGACGGCGCCTGGCTCGACGCCAAGCTGACGACGGGCAGATTCTTCATGGAGAAGATGCTGCCCGAGACGAGCTTTCGTCTGGCGCGCATCACGGCGGGAGTCGACACGCTGATGAGCCTGCCGGCGGAGATGTTTTGACGAAGCGAATAGCGAATAGGGAGTAGCGAATAGAGAGAGACGAGCTATTCGGTGCTCCCTATTCGCCACTCGCCCAGCAACGGAGCTGCTTCATGCCCGAAGCCTATATCTACGACGCCGTGCGCACGCCGCGCGGTCGCGGCAAGCCCGATGGCTCGCTGCATGAGGTGTCGAGCCTCGGCCTTGCCGTCACCGCTCTTTCCGCGCTGAAGGAGAGGAACAATCTCGACGGCGCGCCGGTCGACGATGTGATCCTCGGCTGCGTCGATCCCGTCGGCGAGGCGGGCGGCGACATCGCCCGCGCCGCGGCGATCTCCGCCGGCTATGGCTATGGCGTGCCCGGCGTGCAGATCAATCGCTTCTGCGCGTCCGGTCTCGACTCGGTGAATTTCGCGGCGGCGCAGATCATGTCCGGCCAGCATGAGCTGACCATCGGCGGCGGCGTCGAGAGCATGAGCCGCGTCGGCATCGGCGCTTCCGGCGGCGCCTGGCCGGTCGATCCGACCATCGCCATTCCCTCCTACTTCATGCCGCAGGGCGTCTCCGCCGATCTCATCGCGACGAAATACGGCTTCTCGCGCGACGACGTCGACGCCTATGCCGTGCAGTCGCAGCAGCGCGCCGCGCGCGCCTGGGAAGAGAAGCGCTTTTCTAAATCCATCGCGCCGGTGAAGGACGTCAACGGCCTCACCATTCTCGACCGCGACGAGCATATGCGCCCCGCGACCGATATGCAGTCGCTCGCCGCGCTGAAGCCGTCATTCGCTTTCTTCGCCGAGCAGGCCGGCTTCGATGCTGTCGCCATTCAGGCGCATCCCGATGTCGAGAAATTGACTCATGTGCATCACGCCGGCAATTCCTCCGGCATCGTCGACGGCGCCGCGGCGGTGCTGCTCGGCTCGCGCGAGGCGGGCGAGCGCCATGGGCTGAAGCCCCGCGCGCGCGTGCGCGCCTTCGCCAATATCGGCTCGGAGCCGGCGCTGATGCTGACCGGCCCGGTGGATGTGACGAAGAAGCTGCTCGCCAAGGCCGGCATGAGCCTTTCCGACATAGACCTCATAGAGGTGAACGAGGCTTTCGCCGCCGTGGTGCTGCGCTTCATGCAGGCTTTCGGCCTCGACGATTCCAAAGTGAATGTGAATGGCGGCGCCATCGCCCTCGGCCATCCGCTCGGCGCCACGGGCGCGATGCTGGTGGGGACGGCGCTCGACGAATTGGAGCGCAGCGGCAAGTCCACGGCGCTGGTGACGCTCTGCATCGGCGCGGGAATGGGAACCGCGACGATCATCGAGCGCGTGTGAATTTCAAGCCTGCGGGAGCGACCCGATGAACCTCGTCAATTTCCGTTTCGAGACCGGCGCCGACGGCGTCGCTCTGCTCACTTGGGACAGCCCCGAACGCTCGATGAACGTCATCACCGTCGAGGTGATGGACGAATTGGAAAAAGTCATCGACGAGGTGGCGAGCAACGCCGAGATCAAGGGCTGCGTGATCGCATCGGGCAAGCCGGCCTTTTCCGGCGGCGCCGATCTCTCCATGCTGCAGAAGAGCGCGGTGGAATACGCGAAGGCCGTGCGCGAGCAGGGCGAGGAGGCTGCGATGAAGCAGTTCTTCGAAGGCGCGCGCAGATTGTCGCTGCTCTATCGCAAGCTCGAGACCAATGGCAAGCCATTCGCCATCGCCATTCACGGCGCCTGTCTCGGCGGCGCTTTCGAGCTCGCGCTCGCCTGCCATTATCGCGTGCTCTCCGACTCCGACAAAACCAAGGTCGGCCTGCCGGAAATCAAGGTCGGCCTCTTCCCCGGCGCCGGCGGCACGCAGCGCATCGCGCGGCTGATGCAGACGGGCGACGCTCTGCAATTGCTGTTCAAGGGCGAGCAATTGAAAGCGTCCAAGGCAAAGGCCGCCGGACTCGTTCACGAGCTCGCGCCGGAGAATGAGATCGTCGAGCGGGCGCGCGCATGGATCGTCAATGGCGGCAAGGGCAAGGCGCCTTGGGACGTCGAAGGCTTCAAGCCGCCGTCCGGCCGCGTCTATTCGCCCGGCGGCATGATGGTGTGGCCGGCCGCCAACGCCATCTATCGCCGCGAGACCTTCGACAATTATCCGGCCGCCAAGGCGATATTGCACAGCGTGTTCGAGGGGCTGCAATTGCCCTTCGATCTCGGCTTGCGCGTCGAGGCGCGCTGGTTCGCGCATATTCTGCGCTCCAAGCAGGCCGCGGCGATGATCCGCTCGCTTTTCCTCTCCAAGAATGAGCTGGAGAAGGGCGCGCATCGGCCGAAGGACATTCCGCCGGCGAAATTCGCCAAGATCGGCGTGCTCGGCGCCGGCTTCATGGGCGCGGGCGTCGCTTATGTCAGCGCGCTCGCCGGCATAGAAGTGGTGCTGATCGATCGCGATCAGGAGAGCGCCGACAAGGGCAAGGCGGTGATCGACAAGCTCATCTCAGGCCAGGTCTCGCGCGGCCGCGCCACGGCGGCGGACAAGGAAGCGCTGCTTTCGCGCATCACCGCGACGCCCGATTATGAGAAGCTCGCCGGCGCCGATCTCATCGTCGAGGCCGTGTTCGAGGAGCGCGGCGTGAAGGCGGAAGTGACGAAGAAAGCGCAAGCGGTCGTGGGGCCGGATGTGATCTTCGCCTCCAACACCTCCACTCTGCCCATCACCTCGCTCGCCGAGACGTCGCTTCGCCCCGAGAATTTCGTCGGCATTCATTTCTTCTCGCCGGTCGAGAAAATGCTGCTCGTCGAAGTGATCCGCGGCAAGAAGACCAATGACCGCGCCGTGGCGACGGCGCTGGATTTCGTGCGCGTGCTGAAAAAGACGCCGATCGTCGTCAATGATTCACGCGGCTTCTACGCCAATCGCTGCGTGCTCAATTTCGTGCGCGAAGGGCAGATCATGCTCACCGAAGGCGTGCCGCCAGCGATGATCGAGACCGCCGCGCGCATGGCCGGAATGCCGGTCGGCCCGCTCTCGCTCAATGACGAGATCGCGCTCGATCTCGCCTGGAAGATTCATCTCGCGACCAAGAAGGATCTCGGCGAGGCCGCCGTCGATCCGACGCAGGAGCGCGTGCTGCATTTCATGGTGGAGCAGGAGGGACGCCTCGGCCGCAAGAACGGCAAGGGTTTCTATGATTATCCGGCGAGCGGCAAGAAGAGCCTGTGGCCCGGTCTGTCCGCGCTCGCCGACGAGAAGCTCGATCCCGACTCGATCGATGTGGAGGAGCTGAAGCAGCGCTTCCTCGTCGTGCAGGCGGTGGAGGCGGCGCGCGTATTGTTCGAGGGCGTCGTCACCGATCCGCGTGAGGCGGATGTCGGCTCCATTCTCGGCTTCGGCTTCGCGCCCTTCACCGGCGGCACTTTGTCTTACATCGACGGCGTCGGAACGGCGGCCTTCGTCGCCATTTGCGACGCGCTCACGCAGAAATATGGCGAGCGCTTCGCTGCGCCCGCCGAGCTGCGCGACATGGCGAAAAAAGGCGAGAGCTTCTACGGCAAATATGGCGCGCAGGCGAAGGCGGCGTGATGCGTTACAATCAGCTCGGCCGCACAGGCCTCTTTGTCTCGGAAATCTGCCTCGGCGCGATGACGTTCGGCGAGGCGGGCGGCGCCGGCATCTGGGGCGCGATCGCCGACGTCGATCAGCAGGCGGCGACGCGCATCGTCGAGCGCGCTTTCGCGGCCGGCGTGAATTTCATCGACACGGCCGATGTCTATTCCTTCGGCCGCTCGGAGAAAATGGTGGGGCAAGCGCTCGTCGATCTCGGCGTGAAGCGCAAGGATGTCGTCATCGCCACGAAATTCTATGGCGAGTCCGGCGCCGGTCCCAATGATCGCGGCGCCTCGCGCGGGCATATAATGGACAGCGTCGAGGCGAGCCTCGAGCGCTTGCAGACCGATCACATCGATCTCTATCAAATCCACGGCAATGATGCGGTGACGCCGATAGAGGAGACATTGCGCGCGCTGGACGATCTCGTCTCGCGCGGGCTGGTGCGCTACATCGGCCTCTCCAATTGGCAGGCTTGGCGCATCGCCAAGGCGCTCGGCGTTTCCGAGCGGCTGGGCTATGCGCGTTACGAGACGGTGCAGGCCTATTATTCCATCGCCGGCCGCGATCTCGAGCGCGAGATCGTCCCGCTTCTCACAGAGGAGAAGCTCGGCCTCATGGTGTGGTCGCCGCTCGCCGGCGGCCTGCTCTCGGGCAAATATGGACCGGGCGCGCCGGAGGGCGCCGAGGGACGCCGCCTTTCTTTCGACTTTCCGCCCGTCGACAAGGATCGCGCCTGGGCTTGCGTCGCGGCGATGCGCGAGATCGGCGCGAAGCATGGCGCGAGCGTCGCCGAGGTCGCGCTCGCCTATGTTCTCGCCAAGCCTTTCGTCACCACTGTCATCATCGGCGCGAGGCGCATCGATCAGCTCGAGCAAAATCTCGCAGCTGTGAAGCTGCAGCTCGATGCGCAGGATATGGAGCGGCTCGACGCGGCGAGCGCGCTGGCGAAGGAATATCCGGGCTGGATGCTCGAGCGTCAGGGCGCTTTTCGCCGTCCTGCGCCATTCGAGCCGAAATGAAGCGGTCATGACAGACGCGCCATCGCGCGCTAAGCTCGCGGCCATTCGCTGCAACCACGAGTCGTCATGCCAATCCTCGCGCTTCCCTTTCCGATGATCGATCCGGTTCTGGTCGAGCTCGGACCGCTGCCCATACGCTGGTATGCGCTCGCCTATATCGCCGGGCTCGCGCTCGGCTGGCTCTATGCGCGCCGGCTCGTCTCGCGCGAGCATTTATGGGGAAAGGTCGCGCATCCGTCGCGCGAGAGCCTCGACGATCTGCTCGTCTATGTCGCGCTCGGCGTCATCATCGGCGGGCGGCTCGGCCATGTGCTCTTCTATGAGCGCGCCTTCTATTTCGCGCATCCCGAAGAGATCGTGAAAACCTGGAAAGGCGGCATGGCTTTTCACGGCGGGCTGATCGGTGCGATCGTGGCCATGACGCTGTTCGCATGGCGCGAGAAGATTCTCGCGCTCACCGTCGCCGATATTTGCGCGACCGTCGCGCCGATCGGCATTTTCTTCGGCCGCCTCGCCAATTTCATCAAGCCGGAAATGTGGGGCCGCGAGAGCGATGTTCCTTGGGCCATGGTGTTTCCCGGCGCCGGCGATGCGCCGCGCCATCCGAGCCAGCTCTATGAGGCCGGGCTCGAGGGCGTCGCGCTCTATATTCTGCTCGCCATCGCGGCGCAGCGGGGCGCGTTGAAGCGGCCGGGCCTCGCCACCGGACTCTTCGGCCTGGGCTATGGCGCGGCGCGCATCGTCAGCGAATTCTTTCGCGAGCCCGATCCGCTGTCGGAGGCTTTGGACAATGGCCTCACAATGGGCATGGCGCTTTCGGCGCCGATGATGCTGATCGGCGCCGCGCTCATCATCTATGCGCTGCGCCCGCAGAGAGTCGCCGCATGAGCGCCTTGCGTGAAGAAATCCTCGAGCTCATCGCGCAGGAGGGGCCGATCACGCTCGAGCGTTACATGACGCTCGCGCTGTCGCATCCCAGCAAAGGCTATTACACGACGCGCGATCCTTTCGGTGCCGGCGGCGATTTCATCACCGCGCCGGAGATCAGCCAAATGTTCGGCGAGCTCATCGGCCTGTTCGCGCAAGAGGCGTGGCGCGCCGCGCGCTCGCCTGCGCCGCTGCGGCTCGTCGAGCTCGGTCCGGGCCGTGGCACGCTGATGGCGGATGCGCTGCGCGTCGCGCGCATCGCGCCGGATTTTCTCGCGGCTCTGGACGTGCATCTCGTCGAGACGAGCCCTGTGCTCGAGGCGCGGCAGCGGCAGACGCTCGCCAATGCGCCGGCGCAAGTCTCCTGGAGCGCGGATGTCGCGCGCATTCCCGATGGGCCGGCGATCATTATCGCCAATGAGTTTTTCGACGCGCTGCCGGTGCGCCATTTCGTGCAGACGGAGCGCGGCTGGAGCGAGCGGCTCGTCGGCATGGACGAGAATGACGCGCTCGCGTTCGGCGTCGGCGAAAGCGTCGAGGCCGATCTCACCGTCGCCGCGCCGGAAGGCTCGATCATCGAGATCGGCGCGATCGGCGCGCGCATCATGCGCGATATCGCCGCGCGTCTCGTCGCGCAGGGCGGAGTGCTGCTCGTCGTCGACTATGGCTATACGCAGACGGCGCTGGGCGAGACATTGCAGGCCGTGTCGCGCCACGCCTATGTCGATCCGCTGGAGGCGCCGGGCGAGGCCGATCTCACCACACATGTCGATTTCGCCGCGCTGGCGCGCGCCGCGACGGCGGCCGGCGCGAAAGTGCAAGGGCTGGTGACGCAGGGCGCCTTTCTGCGACAGCTCGGCGTCGTCGAGCGCGCCGAAGCTTTGAAGAAACGCGCAACATCAGAGCAGCGCGCCGAGATCGACATTGCGCTGGCGCGTCTCATCGGCGCTGGCGATCCCAAGCGCGACATGGGCGAATTGTTCAAGGTCATCGCCGTGACGCATCCCGACATGCCGCTTCTGCCAGGGTTTTTCCAATGACCGAGACAATGGAGGCGCTGGACGCGCTCGGCGCCGGCAATCTCGCTCTGCCAGGCGTTCGCCACGCTTTCTTCACGCGCGCCGGCGGCGTGTCGGAGGGCGTCTACGCTTCGCTCAATGGCGGAGTCGGCTCCAATGACGAGGCCGCGCGCGTCGCCGAGAATCGCGCGCGCATGGCGCGGCGGCTCGGCGCGGAGGCGCATCGTCTGCTCGTGCCCTATCAGATTCATTCGCGCGACGCGCTCTTTGTCGCGGAGCCTTGGGCGGAGACGGAGCGGCCGCGCTGCGACGGCCTCGTCACCAATGTCGAAGGGCTGGCGCTCGGCGTCACCGGCGCCGATTGCGGCATGCTGCTCTTCGCCGACGCAAGCGCCGGCGTCATCGGCGCCTGCCATGCGGGATGGAAGGGCGCGCTGACCGGCATGATCGAGGCGACGATCGCTCTGATGGAGACGCGCGGCGCGCATCGCGCCGATATCCATGTCGCGCTCGGTCCGGCGATCGGCCGCGAGAGCTACGAGGTGGGCGCGGAATTCGTCGAGCGTTTCCTCGCCGAGGATGCGGGCTTTACGCGCTTCTTCACGCCTTCGATGCGCGATGGGCATTCCATGTTCGATCTGCCGGCTTTCATCACGCGGCGCGTCGAGGCGGCGAATGTCGCTTCTTTCGAGAATTTGCGCATCGACACTTATGCGGACGAGGCCCGCTGTTTCAGCTATCGCCGCAGCGTGCATCGCAAGGAGCCGGATTATGGGCGGCTGGTGTCGGCGATCGCGATCGGGTGAGGGGCGGCTTGACCGCAACGATACCGAGTGCTTGCATGTCAGCACGTTTTGTGTACACAATTGAGCGTCACCGACATGGAATTCGAGTGGGACGAGTCCAAACGTCAGTCGAATCTTCGAAAGCATGGCGTAGATTTTCTGGACGCCGCCGCGATGTTCGCGAATGACACGTTTGAAATTCTGGACGATCGTGAAGATTACGGCGAGGAACGCTGGATAGCGATCGGACATGTCGATGGCGCCGTCTATCGAGTGGTCTACACGATGCGTGTCGATACGATCCGCATCATCAGCGCGCAGAAGGCCGATCGCCGTGACAGAGAACGCTTCTATCAAGAAATTCTCTCTCGCAGAGATTGAGTCTGCGCGGGCGAAGGGCCTGTCGCGGACGAGGGCCGACGCCCCGGAGGCCGGTGAATTGGGCGAGGAGTTTTGGGCGCGCGCGACGCGCGTTCACTCGCGCGAGCGCAAAGCGTCGGTGCATTTGCGCATCGACGCCGATGTGCTCGACTGGTTCAAGGCGCAGGGCGCCGGCCATCTGACCCGCATGAACGCCGTTTTGCGCGCTTATTACGAGGCGATGTCGCGCAAGCAGAAGTGAAGCGCGAGAGCCTTATTCGTTTCCTTGGGAAGATTTGGAAAATAGGCTCGGTCATGTCGATTTGGGCGAAGCTGATCGGACGCATTTTTCCGGCCCGGGCGGCGGCCTCGTCCGAAGCGATTTTCTCGAAGCGGAATGCTACGGCGCTCGCGCTCTTGTCGAGGGAGTCAAACAAGCAATTCGTACGAGAATCGCTGCGGCGGCTCGAGGCGGCGGGCCTGCGGATACGCCCCGATCTCGATCGAGAGCTGATCGTCACTCGGTTCATGACGAGTTTCGCCGACTTCTACGACGGCGACAAATTCGCGAATTATATTTCCGGCGCGGCGAGAGACGGAACCAACGCGTTCGACCTTCTGATGCTGTGGTCTCTGGCCGGCGAAGCAGCTGCATTCGATGGCTTAGACGATATAGGCGAGATATTGCCGCGCCTATCGAGCTTGGACGACGAGCAGCTGAGCGATCTACTCGAAGCGCATAGCTTTTCGATTTTCGAAAACGCTATGGAGATTTGCATCGTCGACGAGCACGCGCCCGGAGAATATTTGCCGCAGCATGTGGGCGAGCTCGAATCCTTGGCGTGCGGCGATTTCGTCATTCAGTCGGTGACGGAGTCGCATCTACAGGATCAGCTCATCGGCCATGTCGTTCTGGCGGACGGACATTCCGGCATTATCGAAATCAGCGACGAGAAACGGCCCGATCTCACGCCTTTCTTCGAAGCCATGAGCGCTCTCGTCGCGCATTTGCGCAAGGGCCGCTTCGTGGTCGCGCTGCCGGACAATGGGGAAGCTCTCATTGCGGTCTATTTGCGTCCGCATGAGGAGCCCGCCTTTCGCGACTGGGCCGAACGGCAATATTGCGCGGGCGGCCCGTTCCCCGTCGATTGGTTCGCGTGAGTCAGGCTCGGCGCGCGGCTCACGCCCGCGCCTTCTCCATCATATCCACAAAGCGCGCGAAGAGATAATGGCTGTCCTGCGGGCCGGGGGAGGCCTCGGGGTGGTGCTGCACGGAGAAGGCCGGGCGGTCGGCCAGCGCAATGCCGCAATTGGAGCCGTCGAACAGCGAGCGATGCGTCTCGGCGACATTGGCCGGCAGGCTGTCGCGATCCACGGCGAAGCCGTGATTCATCGAGACGATCTCCACCTTGCCGGTGGTGAAATCCTTCACCGGATGATTGGCGCCATGATGGCCCTGCGGCATTTTCTTGGTCTTCGCGCCGACGGCGAGCGCCATCATCTGATGGCCGAGGCATATGCCGAAGGTGGGAACCTTCGCCGCCAATAGCTCGCGAATGGTCGGCACGGCGTATTTGCCGGTCTCGGCCGGATCGCCCGGCCCGTTGGAGAGAAACACGCCATCGGGCGAGAGCGCGAGAATATCCTTGGCGCTGGTCGTGGCCGGCACCACGATCACCTCGCAGCCGGCCTCCGCCAGCAGCCGCAGAATATTGCGCTTCACGCCATAATCCACGGCGACGACGCGGAACTTCTTCCCGTCGCGCTTGCCATAGCCCGTGGCCTGCCGCCAGACGGTCTCGTCCCACTCATAGCGCGCGGGCGCGGTGACGGAGGGCACGAGGTCCATTCCGTCTATGCCCGGCCAGGCGGCGGCCTCGGCGCGCAGCGCGGCGAGGTCGAACACGCCATCCGGCGCGAAGGCGATGACGGCGTTCTGCATGCCCTTCTCGCGGATCAGCGCCGTCAGCGCGCGCGTGTCTATGCCGCAGAGGCCGATGATCCCGCGGGCGGCGAGCCATTCGCCGAGCGGCCGCAGCGCGCGATAATTGGACGGATCGCTCGACGGCGCCGCGACGATCACGCCGCGCGCGCCTGCGCGGTTCTCGAGATCGACGGTCTCGACATCCTCGTCATTGACGCCGACATTGCCGATATGGGGGAAGGTGAAGGTGACGATCTGCCCGGCGTAGGAAGGATCGGTGAGGATTTCCTGATAGCCGGTCATGGCGGTGTTGAAGCAGACCTCGCCGACGGCCGAGCCGACGGCGCCGAAGCCGAACCCGAAAATCGCCTCGCCGCTGGCGAGAACCAGAACCCCCGTGTGGACCGGAACGGTCCAACCCGTCGCTTCGTCTTGATCCGGGCTCATCCGCGCTCTATGCCTCACCCTCATCCGCCGGCGCGCCGCCATCGGGCGCCCGCCATCCCTCGAAAAATCTAGATTGCCGCGATCCCTTCGGATCGCAAGCACGTCTAGAACATTTCACTGCGAAGTGGAAATACAATGCGCGAACGTTTCACGGCCGACCTCAAGGCGGCGATGAAGAGCGGCGAAAAGCAGAAGGTCGAGACGATCCGCATGATCACCGCGGGGCTCAAGGATCGCGACATAGAGGCGCGCGCCACGGGCAAGACGCTGGGCGACGACGATATTCTCGCTCTGCTGCAGAAAATGGTGAAGAGCCGCCAGGAATCGGTGGAAATCTACGAGAAGGGCGGCCGCCCGGAGCTGGCCGAGAAGGAGCGCGCCGAGATCGCCGTGATCACGGAATATCTGCCCCAGCAGCTCGGCGAGGCCGAGGTCGCCGAGGCGATAAAGGCCGCCATCGCCGAGACCGGCGCCGCCTCGATCAAGGATATGGGCAAGGTCGTCGCCGCGCTCAAGGCGAAATACACGGGCCGCATCGATTTCGGCAAGGCGAGCGCCGCGGTGAAGGCGGCGCTCGGCGGCTGAGGGCGCGGCCTTCCTTCTCCCGCGGGCGGGAGAAGGCGGCCCTCGCGTCAGCGAGGGTCGGATGAGGGCCGGCCGTCTGCGTGGAATGACCGAACGGTGATGACGAGGGGCCGCGAGAGGTCGAGGGGCCCTCATCCGACCTCGCAATAGCCCGTCTCTCGAGACGGGCGTCCTTATGGACGCCCTATGGCGAGGCCACCTTCTCCCGCAAGCGGGAGAAGGAAGACTCACTCCGCCGGCTCGGCCACGCGCGTCTCATAGTTGAGCACGGGGGCGAGCCAGCGCTCGATCTCGGCCACGGAGACGCCCTTGCGCGCGGCGTAATCCTCCACCTGATCGCGCTCCACTTTGGCGACGCCGAAATAATGCGCCTGCGGATGCGCGAAATAGAGGCCGCTGACCGATGAGGCCGGCGTCATGGCGAAGCTCTCCGTCAGCGTGACGCCGGTGCGCTTCGTCGCCTCCAGCAGATCGAAGAGCGTCGCCTTCTCCGTATGGTCGGGCTGCGCCGGATAGCCCGGCGCCGGGCGAATGCCGCGATAATCCTCGCCGATCAGCTGCTCCGGCGTCAGCGTCTCATCCGCCGCATAGGCCCAGAACTCGCGGCGCACGCGCGCATGCATGCGCTCGGCGAAGGCCTCGGCGAGACGATCGGCCAGCGCCTTCACCATGATCGCCCCATAATCGTCATTGGCGCGGGCGAAGCGCTCGGAAATCTTCGCCTCCTGCGCGCCGGCGGTGACGACGAAGGCGCCGATGTAATCCGCCTTGCCGGAGCCCTCCGGCGCGACGAAATCGGCGAGCGCGACATTGGGCTTGCCGTCGCGACGCGTGAGCTGCTGGCGCAGCGTGTGCAGCGTCGCTTGTCTTTCGACGCGGCCCTCGCCCGTATAGAGCGCGATATCGTCGCCCACGGCGTTGGCGGGCCAGAAGCCGATGACGGCCTTGGGATTGAACCAGCGCTCTTCCACGATGCGCGTCAGCATCGCCTGCGCATCCTCGAGCAATTGCCGCGCCGCCGGCCCGCGCTCGGGATCGTCGAGCAGAGCGGGATAGCGGCCCTTGAATTCCCATGTCTGGAAGAAGGGCGTCCAATCGATATAGGGAACCAGCTCCGCCACGTCATAGGAAGCGAAGACGCGCGCGCCGAGGAATGTCGGCTTGGGCGGCGCATAGGCGGCCCAATCGATCTTCAGCGCATTGGCGCGGGCGGAAGCGAGCGAGACGCGCTGCTTGTCGGCCTGCGCGCGCGCATGAGCGTCGGCGACCTTCTCATATTCCTCACGCGTCTTGGCGACATAGTCCGCGCGAGACGATTGCGACATCAGCGCTTGCGCGACGCCCACGGCGCGCGAGGCGTCGGTCACATAGACCGCCTGGCCCTTGGTGTAATTGGGGCTGATCTTCACCGCCGTATGCACGCGGCTCGTCGTGGCGCCGCCGATGAGCAGCGGCGCGTCGAATCCTTCGCGTTCCAGCTCGGAGGCGACGAAGCACATTTCGTCGAGCGAGGGCGTGATGAGGCCGGAGAGGCCGATGATATCGACATTCTCGGCCTTCGCCGTCTCGAGAATCTTGGCGGTCGGAACCATCACGCCGAGATCGATGATCTCGAAATTATTGCAGCCGAGCACGACGCCGACGATATTCTTGCCGATGTCGTGGACGTCGCCCTTGACGGTCGCGAGAAGAATCTTGCCGGCCGAGGAGCGGCTCTCCTTATTCGCCTCCATGTAAGGCAGGAGATGCGCGACGGCCTGCTTCATCACGCGCGCCGATTTCACCACTTGCGGCAGGAACATTTTGCCCTGGCCGAAGAGATCGCCGACGACATTCATGCCGGCCATCAGCGGACCTTCGATCACATCGAGCGGGCGCGTGCTCGAGAGACGCGCCTCTTCCACATCCTGCTCGATATAATCGGCGACGCCATTGACCAGCGCATATTCCAAACGCTTCTCGACGCTCGCTTCGCGCCAAGCGGCGTCCTTCTCCGCCGCCTTCGCGCCTGCGCCTTTGAAGCGCTCGGCCATCTCGACGAGACGCTCTGTCGCATCGGGGCGGCGGTTCAGCACCACATCCTCGCAGGCCTCGCGCAGCTCGGGGTCGATCTTCTCATAGACGGCGAGCTGGCCGGCGTTGACGATGCCCATATCCATCCCCGCCGCAATGGCGTGATAGAGGAAGACGGAGTGCATCGCCTCGCGCACCGGCTCATTGCCGCGGAAGGAGAAGGACAGATTGGACACGCCGCCCGACACATGGGCGTGCGGCAGCGTCGTCTTGATCGCGCGCGCGGCGTCGATGAAGTCGACGCCGTAATTGCAGTGCTCGTCGATGCCGGTCGCGACCGCGAAAATATTGGGATCGAAGATGATGTCCTGCGGCGCGAAACCCACTTCCTGTGTGAGAATCTTATAGGCGCGGCCGGAGATTTCCACCTTGCGCGCGAAAGTGTCGGCCTGTCCCGCCTCGTCGAAGGCCATGACGACGACGGCGGCGCCATAGCGCTTCACCTTGGTCGCCGCCTCGATGAATTTCTCCTCGCCTTCCTTCAGCGAGATGGAGTTGACGACGCCCTTGCCTTGCAGACATTGCAGGCCGGCCTCGATCACCTCGAATTTCGACGAATCCACCATCACCGGCACGCGGGCGATGTCCGGCTCGGCGGCGAGGAGATTCAAGAATTCGACCATCGCCTTTTTCGAGTCGAGCAGACCTTCGTCCATATTGACGTCGATGACCTGCGCGCCATTGGCGACCTGATCGCGCGCCACATCCAGCGCCGCGGCGTAATCGCCGGCGGTGATGAGCTTGCGGAACTTCGCCGAGCCGGTGACATTGGTGCGCTCGCCGACATTGACGAAGGGAATGTCCTTGGTCAGCGTGAAAGGCTCGAGGCCGGCGAGGCGCAGCAGCGGCGCGATCGTCGGAACAGCGCGCGGCGCGACGCCTTTCACGGCGCCGGCGATGGCGGCGATATGCGGCGGCGTCGTGCCGCAGCAGCCGCCGACGACATTGACGAGGCCGGATTTGGCGAATTCGCCGACCAGCTCGGCCATATATTCCGGGCTCTCGTCATAGAGGCCGAATTCATTGGGCAGGCCGGCGTTGGGGAAGGCGCAGATGCGCGTGTCGGCGATGCGCGAGACTTCCGCGATATGCTGGCGCATCTCGCGCGCGCCGAGCGCGCAATTGAAGCCGATGGAGAAAGGCTTCGCGTGCGCAATCGAGTTCCAGAAGGCGGCGGCCGTCTGGCCGGAGAGAGTGCGGCCGGAGAGATCGGTGATGGTGCCGGAGATCATCACCGGAAAGCGCGTGCCGACTTTCTCGAAAGCATCCTCCACCGCATAGATCGCCGCTTTGGCGTTCAGCGTGTCGAAGATCGTTTCGATCAGGAGAATATCGGCGCCGCCCTCCAGCAGGCCGAGCGCCTCCTCGAGATAGGCGGCGCGCAGATCGTCGAAAGTGACGGCGCGAAAGCCGGGATTGGAGACGTCCGGCGAGATGGAGGCGGTGCGATTGGTCGGCCCCATGGAGCCGGCGACGAAGCGCGGCACGCCGGTCTCGCGCGCCACCTCGTCGGCCGCCGCGCGGGCGAGGCGCGCGCCTTCGTAATTGAGCTCATAGACGATATGCTCGAGCCCGTAATCGGCCTGCGCGATAGAGGTGCAGGAGAAAGTATTGGTCTCGATAATGTCGGCGCCGGCCTCGAGATAGGCGCGATGAATCGCCTTGATCGCCGCCGGCTGCGTCAGCGTCAGCAGATCATTGTCGCCGCGCAAATCCTTCGCATGATCCTTGAAACGATCGCCGCGGAAATCGTCCTCGGTGAATTTGTGGCGCTGGATCATCGTGCCCATGGCGCCGTCGAGCACCAGAATGCGCTCGCTCGCCGCCTTCTCCAGCGCCGCCTGAATCTTCGGTCCGTGGGTCTTGTCGAAACTCATGCTGCGGCTTTCTCGGTGACGGGGCGCACGCCCAGAAGATGACAGATCGCGAAGACGAGATCGGCGCGATTATTGGTGTAGAAGTGGAATTCTCTCACGCCGTTCTCGGCGAGGCCCAGCACCTGCTCGGCGGCGACCGCTGCGGCGATGAGACGGCGCGTGACGGGATCGTCGTCCAATCCCTCGAAGCGATGCGCGAGCCAATCGGGCACGCTCGCGCCCGCCTTGCGCGCGAAATTCGCCGTCTGCTTGAAGTTCTGCACCGGCATGATGCCGGGCACGATCGGGATCGTGATTCCCCGCGCGCGCGCCTTGTCGAGAAAGCGAAAATAGATGTCGTTCTCGAAGAAGAACTGCGTGATGGCGCGCGTCGCGCCGGCGTCGATCTTGGCCTCGAGCGCATCGAGATCGTCGTCGATCGTGCGGCTCTCGGGGTGGCCTTCGGGATAGGTGGAGACGGAAATCTCGAAATCGCCGATGGCGCGAATGCCGCGCACCAGCTCGGTGGAGCTGCGATAGCCCTCTGGATGCGGCTCGAATCGCGTGCCGACGCCGGTCGGCGGATCGCCGCGCAGCGCGACGATATGGCGGACGCCGGCGTTCCAATAGTCGCGCACGATCTCGTCGATCTCCGCGCGCGCGGCGGAGACACAGGTGAGATGCGCGGCGGGCAGTATGTCGGTCTCGGCGGCGAGGCGCGCGACGATGTTATGCGTGCGCTCGCGCGTGGAGCCGCCGGCGCCGTAAGTGACGGAGACGAATTTGGGCTTCAAAGGCGCGAGCCGCGCGATCGACTCCCACAGCTGCGCCTCCATCTCCGGCGTCTTCGGCGGGAAGAATTCGTAAGAAATATCGAAATGGCCCGGAGGCCACAGGCTGCGATTGTCGGACATCATGCGGTCTCGAAGCTGGCTTTGGGCAAAGGATCGGCGATGACGCGAGGATCGCGCGCCAGCCACAGGGATACGGTGAGCTTCGCGCCGTCGTCGGCGGAAGGCGCGAGATCGCGATGGCGCAGAATCTCCAGCCCGGCCTGCTCCAGCAGCGTCGTGACCTCCTGCTGCGAGAAGCCGAGGCGGCGATGCGCATGCTCGTCGCGCAAGGTCTCCTCGCGATGCGGCGCGAAATCGACGACCAGCAGACGGCCGCCGGGCGCGAGCGTGCGCGCGGCCTCGCGCAGCGCGCGGCCGGGATCGTCGAGATAGTGCAGAACCTGATGCACGATGACCAGATCGCAGCTGTTTCGCTCGATCGGCAGCGCATACATGTCGCCCTGGCGCAGCTGCACATTGCGCGCGCCGGCTTTTTCCAGCCGTCCGCGCGCGACGCCGAGCATTGCGGAGGAGAGATCGACGCCTATGGCCTGCTCCGCCTGCGGGGCGAACAATTCCAGCATGCGGCCGGCGCCGGCGCCGAGATCGAGCAGGCGGCGCAGCGGCGCTTCGCCCACCGCCTCGCGCATGGCGGCCTCCACCTGCGCCTCCGGCACATGCAGCGAGCGTATGGCGTCCCATTCGGGCGCATGCTCGGCGAAATAGCGGGCGGCGGCGTCGGCGCGGGCCTGCCGCACCTCGGCGAGGCGGGCGCGGTCGCCGGCGACGCGCGGGTCCAGCGGATCGAGCCAGGAGACGACGCTGCGGGCGATCTCGCCGGGCGCGTCGGCGGAGGCGAGGCGGAAGAATGCCCAGGCCCCTTCGCGGCGGCGCTCCACCAGGCCGGCCTCCACCAGCAGCTTCAAATGGCGGGACACGCGCGGCTGCGACTGGCCGAGAATGGCCACGGCCTCGCTAACCGTCAGTTCCGTCTCGGCCAGCAGGCCGAGCAGGCGCAGACGCGTCTCCTCGCCCGCCGCATTGAGCGCGGCGAGCGCGGGTTCGAGAAGAAGAGGTCGCCTCACATCGGTCATTTGGCGTCGGCCATGGGCTTCGCTGATTAGATATAAAGATATCTATATGCGTCGTCTCATGGGAAATCAAGACGCCGCCCGCCCCGTGCGGCCGAGCTGGAAATGCGAGCCGCCAGACATAGATGAGACCGCGTTGGGGTGAGCATGTGGCGTCGGCTAGGACATACGTCTCGAAAATCGGCGCCGCTGCCGGACGCCGCTTACGTCGAGCTGGTCGACATGGTGGCGCGGCCGGTCATGCCGGTGGCCTTCATGGGCATAGCGCTCGCCTGCGTCGGCCTGCTGCTCGCCTCGCGCAAGCAGGATGCATTGCTCCTCGCTCTTACGCTCGCCGGCATCGCCGTCGACATTGCGAGCGTTTTCCTGGTTCTCGCCTATCAGAGGCGCGCAGCGCAGGCGACGATTCTCGCCGATGAGGCGAGGGGGTGGGAGCGCCGCTACGCCATCGGCCTCTTCTCTTTCGCGGCTCTGCTCGGCGCGATCAATGCGCGCGCGCTCATGATGGCGCATCCCCCGGAATCGTCGCTGGTGCCGATGCTGACCTCGGGCCTCGCCTTCGTCTTCGCCGGCGGCGTCGTGTCCAATGTCGCCTTCCGTCCCCGTCTTTGCGCGGTCGGCCTCGCCCTGTCGGCGACGCCGACGGTCATCGGCCTCGTCGTTCGCGCGACGGAGGCGACCGACATCCACATTCTCTTGGGCTTCGTCCTGCAGGCGCTGCTTCTTTCCGCCTTCGCCGTCGTCGGTCTCCTTTGGGCGGCCGAGACGCATGCAACGACGCGCCGGCAGATCATCTCCAAGCTCGATTTCGCCAAAATGGCGCGGCGTGACGATTTGACCGGCCTCGCCAATCGCGTCGAGCTGCGCGAGCGTTTCGACGAGGCTTCGACGCGCCTCGGGCCGAATGAATATCTGGCGATTCATTGCCTGGACCTCGACCGCTTCAAGGCCGTCAACGACGCCTATGGCCATCTGACCGGCGATCTCCTGCTCTGCGCCGTCACTGCGCGCCTGCTGACCATGGTGCGGCGGGAGGATACGGCGGCGCGGCTCGGCGGCGACGAGTTCGTCATCGTCCAGATCGGCGTCCGCCACCCGGACGAGGCGCTGCTGCTGGCGCGCCGCATCGTCCGTGTCCTCGGCGCGCCCTATGAGATCGAGGGCCGCAGCATTCAGATCGGCGTGAGCATCGGCGTCGCGCTCGCGCCCCGCGACGGGCTGACGCTCGAGCAGCTCGTCACGCGCGCAGATGCGGCGCTCTATCGGATGAAGCGCGGCGGAAGGGGAGGGGTCGTCTTCGCCGAGGAGCCGCCGCCGCCCTCGGCCGCCAATGATTCGTGAGCGCGGAAAAGGGCGCCGAAAGCTGCGGCGCCCGCCGCCCCGGCGGGATGCGTCATGCGGCAATTTCCGGCAAAGCGCCGCGCTTTACGGCGCGTGCGATTGACACGCCGCCGAGCGCGTAAGCTAATCGCCCGTCGCCGCTTTCCCGGCGTCGTCCTGAGGAGGCGAAGCAGCTCCCGTGTCGATCAAGGTCGCGCTCCACCATCTCACCCATTACAAATATGACCGGCCGGTCGCTCTCGGGCCGCAGGTGATCCGGCTGCGGCCGGCGCCGCATTGCCGCACCCGCGTGCCGAGCTATTCGCTCAAGATCGCGCCCGCCAATCATTTCATCAACTGGCAGCAGGACCCGCACGGCAATTGGCTGGCGCGCCTCGTCTTTCCAGAGAAGGCGGAGGAATTCCGCGTCGAGGTCGATCTCCATGCCGAGATCGCCGTCTACAATCCCTTCGACTTCTTCGTCGAGCCCTATGCCGAGACCTTCCCCTTCGCCTATCCAGAGGAGCTGCGCGCCGAGCTCGCCTCCTGCCTCGAGGTGGAGCCGCTCGGGCCTCTGGCCGAGGCCTTTGTCGAGAGCGTGCGGCCGCGCGAAGACATCCGGCTGATCCCTTTTCTCGTCGATCTCAACGCGCGCCTGCAGCGCGACATTCGCTATGTCATCCGCATGGAGCCCGGCGTGCAGACGCCGGAGGAGACGCTCGCCGCCGGCACCGGCTCCTGCCGCGATTCGGCCTGGCTGCTCGTGCAGGTTCTGCGCAGCCTCGGCCTCGCGGCGCGTTTCGTCTCCGGCTATCTCATCCAGCTGAAGGCGGACGTCGATCCGATCGAGGGACCGACCGGAACCGACAAAGACTTCACCGATCTGCACGCCTGGGCCGAGCTCTATGTCCCCGGCGCCGGCTGGATCGGCATGGACGCCACCTCCGGCCTCTTCTGCGGCGAGGGGCATCTGCCCTTGTGCAGCGCGCCGCATTATCGCTCCGCCGCGCCGCTCTCCGGCGTCGTCGAGCCGGCGGAGGTCGATTTCGGCTTCGAGATGTGGGTGCAGCGCATTCGCGAGGCGCCGCGCATCACCGCGCCTTTCTCCGACGAATCCTGGAGTCGGCTGGACGCTCTCGGCGAGGCGGTCGATGCGGATTTGCAGGCGCAGGACGTGCGTCTCACCATGGGCGGCGAGCCGACCTTCGTCTCCATCGACGATTTCCAGGCGCCGGAATGGACCACCGCCGCCGTCGGCCCCACCAAGCGCGCCCGCGCCGACGATCTCGTGCGGCGCCTGCAGGAGCGTTTCGCCCGAGGCGGCTTCCTGCATTACGGGCAAGGCAAATGGTATCCGGGCGAGAGCCTGCCGCGCTGGGCCTTCGCCATTTATTGGCGCAAGGACGGCAAGCCGGTGTGGCGCGATCCCGAGCTGGTGACGCGCATCGGCTCGACCAAAATCCCCACCGCGCAGCAGAGCGAGGAGTTCGTCAACGATCTCTCCGAGCGTCTGGGGCTGGGGCGGCGCTATGTGATCCCGGCCTATGAGGACCCTTCGCATTGGCTGCTGAAGGAGGGCTCTCTGCCCGTCAATGTCGATCCGCTCGATTCGAAGATCGACGACGCCGAGGAGCGTGTCCGCATGTTGCGGGCCTTCGAGCGCGGCCTCGCCAATCCGGTCGGCTATGTGCTGCCCGTGCAGCGCTGGAACGCCCGCGCCGAGCGGCGCTGGGTGTCGGAGCGCTGGCCTTTGCGGCGCGGCCGGCTGTTCCTCGCGCCGGGCGATTCGCCGATCGGCCTGCGCCTGCCGATCAGCTCGCTGCCCTGGATTCCGCCGAGCGCCTATCCCTATAGCTGGCAGCAGGACCCGACCGAAAAGCGCGGCCCGCTGCCGGACCCCGCGCATCTGCTGCAAATCTACGAGAGCCGCGCGCTCGACGATCGTCAGGAGGTCAGCGAGCAGTTCCAGGTCGAAGGCGCGGTGCGCACGGCCCTCGCCATAGAGCCGCGCGACGGCGTGCTCTGCGTCTTCATGCCGCCGGTCTCGACGCTTGAGGATTATCTCGAGCTGCTGACCGCGGTCGAGGCGACCGCCAAGGAGATGGACCTCCCCGTCCATATCGAGGGCTATCCGCCGCCGGTCGATCCGCGCCTCGAGGTCATAAAGGTGACGCCAGATCCCGGCGTCATAGAGGTCAACATCCATCCGGGCGACACATGGCGCGACGCCGTGGCCACCACCACCGGCCTTTATGAGGATGCGCGGCAGGCGCGGCTCACCGCCGACAAATTCCTGATCGATGGCCGCCAGACCGGCTCGGGCGGCGGCAATCATGTCGTGCTCGGCGGCCGCACGCCTTTCGACTCGCCCTTCCTGCGCCGGCCGGACCTGTTGAAGAGCCTCGTGCTCTATTGGCAGCGCCATCCGTCGCTCTCCTATCTCTTCTCGGGCCTCTTCATCGGCCCCACGAGCCAGGCGCCGCGGCTCGACGAGGCGCGTCACGATTCGCTCTATGAGATGGAGATCGCGCTCTCGAATGTGCCGGAGGGGAGCGACGCCAATTTCCCGCCCTGGATCGTCGATCGCCTGTTCCGAAATCTGCTCGTCGATGTCACCGGCAACACGCATCGCGCGGAAATCTGCATCGACAAGCTCTTTTCGCCGGACAGTCCGACCGGCCGCCTCGGCCTCGTCGAGTTCCGCAGCTTCGAGATGCCGCCGGACGCGCGCATGAGCCTCGCGCAGCAATTGCTGCTGCGCGCGCTCGTCGCCTGGTTCTGGCGCGAGCCGCAGAGGGGCGGGCTCGTGCGCTGGGGGACGGCGCTGCACGACCGCTTCATGCTGCCGCATTTCATCTGGCGCGATTTCCTGGACGTTCTCGGCGATCTGCGAGGAGGGGGCTACGCTTTCGAGCCGGAATGGTTCGAGGCGCAGAAGGAGTTCCGCTGCCCGCTCGCCGGCCGCGTCGAGCACGGCGGGGTGGAGCTGGAAATACGTCAGGCGCTGGAGCCCTGGCATGTGCTGGGCGAGGAAGGCGTCGCCGGCGGCACGGCGCGCTTCGTCGATTCCTCGGTGGAGCGCGTGGAGGTGAAAGCCAAGGGCTTCGTGCCCGGCCGGCACGTCATCGCCTGCAACGGCCGCCGCGTCCCCATGACCAGCGCCGGCGCCTCGGGGGAGGCGGTGGCGGGCGTCCGCTTCAAGGCGTGGCAGCCGGCCTCCGGCATGCATCCGACCGTTCCCGTCCACTCGCCGCTGACCTTCGACGTCATAGATAGCTGGAGCGAGCGCTCACTCGGTGGCTGCGTCTATCACACGGCGCATCCGGGCGGTCGCAACTACGACGCGTTTCCGGTAAACTCGCATGAGGCGGAGGCTCGCAGGCTGGCGCGGTTCCAGGATCACGGCCATACGCCCGGCCGGGTGAGGCCGCCGCGCGAGGAGCCGGCGGGAGAGTTCCCGCTGACTTTGGACCTGCGGAGGAGTTGTGCCGGCTGAGCGGACGATCGATACGAGCACGGGAGAGGCGGCGCGTCGCGTCGCCGCCTGGATCGCCCGCTATGCGCCGCCGGAGGGCGTGCCGGACGAGCTGGTCGGCCCGGACGGACGCGTGCGCCCGCATTGGGCGAGCCTGCTCGACACGCTGGGCGGCCTCAGCCGCGAGGATATAGACGATCGCTTCGCCGCCGCCGGGCGGCGCATCCGGGACATGGGCGTCTCCTATCGCGTGCTCGGCGAGACCAAGGAGCGCACCTGGCCGCTGAGCCGATTGCCGCTGCTGCTGCCGCAGGCCGAATGGCGGGAGATCGCCGCGGGCGTCGCCCAGCGCGCCGAGCTGCTCGACATGGTGCTGCGCGACGCCTATGGCGAGCAGCGCCTCGTCAAGGAGGGCGCGCTGCCGGCGGCGGTCATCGCCGGCTCGCCGGATTACATCCGCCCGATGAGCGGCGCGACGCCGCCCGGCGGACGCTGGCTGCGCTTCTACGCCGCGGAGATCGGCCGCGGCCCGGACGGGCGCTGGTGGGTGCTGGGCGATCGCGCCCAGGCGCCCTCGGGCGCCGGCTATTCGCTGGAGAATCGGCTGGTGATGGCGCGCACCTTTCCGCGCCTCTACCGCGATATGAAGGTGGAGCGGCTCGCGCCTTTCTTCCGCGATTTCCGCGGCGCCCTCGCCAAGGCCGCGCAGCAGAAGGACCCGCGCATCTGCCTGCTGACGCCGGGTCCGTTCAGCGAATCCTATTCCGAGCAGGTGAGCCTCGCGCGCTATCTCGGCTTTCTTCTGGTCGAGGGCGCCGATCTCGTCACCAGCGAGCGCAAGCTGCATGTGCGCACCATCGCCGGGCTGAAGCGCGTCGACGTCGTGTGGCGCCGCGTCGACGCCGATTGGTGCGATCCGCTGGAGCTGAACGCCGCCTCGCATCTCGGCGTGCCGGGCCTGCTCGACACGATCCGCGAGGGCAATGTCACCATCGCCAACATGCCGGGCGCGGGCCTCATCGAATCGCGCGCTCTGCTCTCCTTTTTGCCGGCCATCGCCCGCCGGCTGCTCGGCGAGGATCTGCGCCTCGCCAATATTGCGACATGGTGGTGCGGCCAGGACGAGGCCCGCGACGCCGTTCTCGCTTCGCTGGAGGACCGCGCTGTCGCGCCCGCCTTCGGCGAGCATCTCGCCGGCTTTCCCGGCCGCCGCGTGGCGCTGGGCGCCGAGTTCGACGCCGCCGGGCGCGCGCGTCTCACCGAGGCGATGCGCGCCCGCGGCATGGATTATGTCGGTCAGGAGGTCGTGCAGCTTTCGACGACGCCGGTCTGGCAGGACGGCGCGCTGGTTCCGCGCCCCTTCGCGCTGCGCGTCTTCGCCGCCGCCACGGCGGATGGCTGGCGCGTGATGCCGGGCGGCTTCTGCCGCGTGTCGGATCGTCTCGATGTGCGCGCCATCTCCATGGGCGCCGGCGCGCAATCGGCCGATGTCTGGGTGCTGGGCGACCGGCCGACCGACAATTCCACCCTGCTGCCGATGAGCGACGATGTGGAGATCGTCCGCATGGTCGGCGATCTGCCGAGCCGCGCCGCCGACAATCTCTTCTGGATGGGCCGCTATTTCGAGCGCGCCGAGGCGACGCTGCGGTTGGTGCGCTCGCTGTGCAATCGCCTCACCGAGGCGGACGCCCCCAATTACAGCGGCCGCCAGCCGATCGAGCGGCTGGAGCGCGTGCTGCTCGCCTGGGGCGCCGCGCCGACACGCGATCCGCGCCTCTCTGCGGCCGAGCTCGCTCTCGCCGCCGCCGGCGGAACCGAGACGGCCGGCTCCGCCCTCTCCATCGCCCGCGCCGCCAAGCACGCCGCCTCCATCGTGCGCGAGCGCCTGTCGCAGGATATTTGGCATCTCGTCCGCCTGCTGGAGGCGCGGCTCGACGATTTCTCGCAAGGCCCCGCCTCGGAGCCGGAAGTGCTCGAGGGCGTCGAGCAATCGCTGCATGTGCTGGCGGCGCTCTCCGGCCTCATCGACGAGAATTTCAACCGCGTCGCCGGCTGGTGCTTCCTCGATCTCGGCAAGCGGGTCGAGCGGGCGATCAACGCCTGCCGCTTCTCCCGCCAATTCGCCGACGAGGGCGCGACCATCGACAGTCTCGACACTCTGCTCGAGCTAATCGATTCGCAGATCACCTATCGCTCCCGCTATCTCGCCGGCGCCGCTCTCGCGCCCGTGCTCGATATGGCGGTGCTCGATCCTTATAATCCGCGCTCGGTCGGCTTTCAGGTGGCCAAGATCGAGGAGCATCTCTCCTCTCTGCCGACCCTGCGTCACGACGGCCTCTTGGAGGCGCCGCGCCGTCTCGCGGTGAAATTGCGCGCCGAGATCGAGGTGGCCAACGCCGCCGAGCTGGACGCCGCCAAAATCTTCGCCCTGGAGCAGCGCCTGATGAGCCTTGCGGATGCGCTCGCCTCCCGCTACTTCCTGCAGGGCTCCAACGCGGCGCATTTCGAAGAGCCGATCCGGTTAGCGTGATCTACGACATCACCCATGTGACGACCTACAGCTACGAGGCGCCCGTCGCCGCGGCGCGCTGCGCTTTGCGCCTATTGCCGCGCGACGACGCCGGCCAGCGCGTCGTCTTCGGCCGCATCGACATCACGCCCAGCCCGCACGACTGGCGCGAGCGCGTCGACTTCTACGGCAATCGCGTGGCCGAGGCGCAGCTCGACGCCCCCCATGTGAAGCTCGGCATCGCAATGAGCGCGCGCGTGCGCGTCGAGCGCGCCGCGCCGCCCGAGGAGGCGTCGACGCCGCCTTGGGAGACCGTGCGCGCAGAGGCGTTGGAGACGCCCTCGCTCGGCCCCGACGCGCCGGCGCATTTCATCTTTCCGAGCCGGCTCGCCCCCCTCTATGCGCCCGCGACGGCGTATGCGCGCGAGAGCTTTCCGCCCGGCCGGCCGATGCTGGGCGGCGCGGCGGAGCTGATGCGGCGCATCCATCGTGATTTTCTCTACGATCCCAACGCCACCCATGTCGCAATGCCGTTGGCGCAGGCCTTCGACAAGCGCAGCGGCGTTTGCCAGGATTTCACCCACATCATGATCGCGGCGCTACGCGGCCTCGGCCTGCCGGCGGCCTATGTCAGCGGCTATATCCGCACCATTCCGGCGCCCGGCGCCGCCAAGCTCGAGGGCGCGGACGCCTCCCACGCCTGGATTTCCGTCTGGTGCGGGCGCGAGTTCGGCTGGCTCGGCGTCGATCCGACCAACGCCATTCTGGCTATGAACGACCATGTCGTCATCGCGCGAGGCCGCGATTACGCCGATGTCTCGCCGATCGACGGCGTGATCTTCGCCGCCGGCAAGCAGAAGCTGGATGTGCGCGTAAGCGTCACGCCGATAGAAGAGGCCGCCTGACGTTGTTATTTCTTTTTATTGGTGATCCTTATGGTTGAGAGTGCCATTCCACCGTTCAAATGGGCTCCCGGTTTCGCTGAAACCCTCGCCGAGATTGCCAACAACTGGGCTCATATTGAATTCGCAATGAACCAATCGATTTGGATATTGAGTGGTGAAGCTGGCGCGTGCATCACTTCGCAAATCTTCACATTGCAGGGGCGCCTGGCGGCCGTAAAAAGCCTTCTCGAGTTGGTGGAGGCGCCGAAGCCTCTACTGAAACAAGTCAACAAATTTTCAGAGAACGTGAGAGGGGCGACTGAAAAGCGAAACCGCGCGCTTCATGATATGTGGCTTGTTGATATTCGTGACGAAAATATTATGGCACGTATGGAAATTACGGCGCCAGGACATTTAAGTTTCGAGCCAAAGCCTCATGATTTGTTGAAACTTCAAAGTGACCTTGCAGTCATCGCTGCGACGAGGAAAGAAGCATTTTCTATTCGTAATGCAATTCAACAGCTTCCGACGTTACCGGCACGATCAAAATCAATACGCGATCCGATGGGGAGCACTTATTAGGATTCGTAAAGTCACGCCTCGCGTCACGCTATGCGAGATCAATTGCAACTTTGTCTGAGCAGCCGGTCGATCTTCGTCAGCTCGCAATGATGCAGTAGCAGCACCTCATTGGAGGCGGCGAGCTGCACGGCGCTCGCCGTATAGCCCTTCGTGGCGACGACGATTCCGCGCTCGGCCTCCTCATGGGCGATGGCGGCGACGATCTCCTGCACGGCCCTGTTGCCGACCGGCTTCGAATATTTCTTGCACTGGACGACGATCCTGCGGCCGCGCTTCTCCGCGACGATATCGACGCCTTGATCGCCGCTCAGCCGCGTGACCCGCGCGCTCCAGCGCGCCTCGCGCAGCAGGGCGGCGCAGAAATGCTCGTAATCCTCTGGGCTCATCGCCTCGCTATATTGCGGAAAGGCGATCTCCTCATAGGCGAGCACGGCGAGATGCAGCACGCCGACAAAAGCGAGCGCCATCGCCCCGACGCCGGCGACATGCGGCCAGAGCCAGCCCGCGGCGGCGGCGCAGACGATGATGAAGGCGAGGCATCGTCTCTTTCTGCTGCGCGTCATCGCTGTCGAGATCGCCTTTCGCCCGGCCGAGAGGGGCGGCGCCGCCATGCAAGGGGAGAAAGGTTAATTTGCCGCGAAGAGACAGTCCTCTCTGTTTAGAAGGCGCGTCCCTCCCTCTCCCCGCAAGGCGGGGAGAGGGCCGGGGTGAGGGGCTCGGGGCATGAGACAGAAACGGAAAACGCCCCGAGCCCCTCATCCTCACCTTCTCCCCGCGAGCGGGGAGAAGGAAGGCGGCGAATGCCGCGCGAACCAAGCAGCCGCCGTCACGAAGGACGTGGAAAGCGTCACGCACGGTCTAAGGGAAGGGTGCGCGTTTCCAGACGCTGCGCGTCCTGCGACCCTCTCGCTCTGGACATGGCGCGCCATCCGAACCAAAGTGAGCCGGCTCCTGCACCGCACAAAGCCTTGGACGCCGCCTTGCCTTCCGCGCATCCCTTCATCGTCGCCCGCGATCCGCTCGCCCCGCCGCCGGGGCTCGAGGGGGCCGTCGTCGCCATCGGCAATTTCGACGGGCTGCATCGCGGCCATCGCGGCGTCATCGCCCATGCGCAGGCTCTGGCGCAAAAGCTCGGCAAGCCTTGCGCTCTGCTCACTTTCGAGCCGCATCCGGCCGATTGCTTCGCCGGAAAATCGATCATATTCCGCCTCACCCCGCCCGACGCCAAGGCTGCGCTGCTCGCCCGCCTCGGCCTCGAAGGCATGGTGATCCTCACCTTCGACAAGGACTTCGCCGCGCGCCCGCCGCGCGAGTTCACGGAGGAGATTCTCCACAAGAGGCTCGGCGTCTCGGCGGCGGTGGCGGGCTATGATTTCTGCTTCGGGGCCAAGCGCGCCGGCAATCCCGAATTTCTGCGCGCCGAAGGCGGGCGGCTGGGCTTCGCCGTGGAGATCGTGCCGCGAATCACGCAGGACGAGGCCGGCAGCCTCGAGGCGGTCTCCTCCACCGCGACGCGCGAGGCGCTCGCGGCCGGCGATGTCGCGCTGGCGACCAAGCTGCTCGGCCATCCCTATTTCGTCGAGGGCGTTGTGACCCGCGGCCGCCAGCTCGGCCGCACGCTCGGCTTTCCGACCGCCAATATTGCACTCGACCCGTCCAGCAAGCTGCGCCACGGCATTTACGCGGTGACGCTGGAAGTGGACGGCGCGCTGCGCGAAGGCGTCGCCAATTTCGGCCGCCGGCCGACGGTGGAGGCGGAGGGCGCGCCGCTGCTCGAGGTCTTCGTCTTCGATTTCGACGGCGATCTCTATGGCAAGACGGTGGAGGTCGCCTTCATCGGCTTCATCCGCGGCGAGGCGAAATTCCCCTCGCTCGACGCGCTCACCGGGCAAATGCGCGAGGACGCGGCGAAGGCGCGGGAGATTCTGGCCGCGAGACATACAGCCCCCTCATCCTGAGGCGCTTTTTGCGCAGCAAAAAGCCTCGAAGGACGCTCCAGAAGGCCGGGCGCCCGACCCTTCGAGACGCCGGCTTCGCCGGCTCCTCAGGGTGAGGGGCTGGTCCTTATCGCCCCAGCAGAGCGGCGAGAATCGCCTCGAATTCTTGCCGGAGCGGGCCGGTCGCCGGCGGCTTGCCGGCGCGGGCGTACCAATAGCCGGCGTTGCCGAGATCGCCTTCCGCCCGATGCAGAAAGGCGTGCACCCACATGGCGTCCGCCGCGCCGGAGCTGTCGACGCATTTATGCGCCCCGTCCCAATCGCCCTTGGCGTTCTTCCACAGCGCGAGCAGCGGCGGCGAGAGGGCGGGGGGCGTCTCTGCGGCGAGGGAGGCGTGGAATTGGGCGGGGGTCATGGGGCCGACGCAGGCTGGCGATGGCGCTCCTGCGAGAGCGCGGAAGGCGTCTTCGGAAAGGCGGCGAAGGCCAAGATGCATGCGGCGACTCCGCAAACGGCGATAGCGGCGATCATCGGCAGAGCCGCGCCATTGGCTGTCGCGCCGACGATGAAGGAGGCGAATGTTCCGGCGCCGAATTGCAGCGCTCCCAGCAGCGCCGAGGCCGTGCCGGAGATCGCGCCATAGGATTCCAGCGCCATGACGCTGCAGACGGGCATGACGACAGCCCTGGCGGCGATGATGACGAAGAGCGAGGCGGCGAGCATGCCGAGACTCGCGCCGCCGGCCATATCGACCGCCGCCAGCGAAACGGCCGTCGCGGCATAGACCGCGACGGAAGCGCGCACGATCGTTTGCGGCCGAAAGCGGCCCATCAGGTGCGGCACGGTCTGAGCGGCCGCGATCAGGCCGATGGAGTTGACGGCGAAGACGGCGCTATAGGCGGCGGGCGTCAGTCCATGCAGCGAAATGAAGACGAAGGAGGAGCCGGCGAGATAGGCGAAAAATCCAGCCTGCGCGAACGCCGCCACCGCGACATAAGGGAGAAAGCGGCGGCTGGCGAGAAGATGCGCGTAGTTTCGCGCGGCGTCGAGCGGGCGGCTGGCGGCGCGAAGCTCTTCCATGCGGGTCTCCGGCAAGGCGATCCACACGAGGACGAGACCGGCGACGCCGAACAGCGCGAGCGCGCCGAACAGAGCCTGCCATGGCGCGACGGCGATGATTGCCGAGCCCAACAGAGGCGCGAGAATCGGCGCGACGCCGAGGACGAGCATCATCATCGCGATGAGCTTGGCGGCCGTCTGCCCCGTGTACAGGTCGCGCACGATGGCGAGGCCCATCACCATGCCGGCCGAGCCGCCGAGCCCATGGATGAAGCGCCAAGCGGCGAGCTGCTCGGCCGTCCCGGCGGCGATGCTGCCGATGGAGCCGACGATGAACAGCAGGAGCCCGGCGTAGATGACCGGCTTGCGGCCGACGGAGTCGGAGATCGGGCCGTAGAAGAGCTGGCCGATCATGAGGCCGGCGAAGAAGGACATGAGGCTGAATTGCACCTGTCCTTCGCCGACATTCAGATTCGCCGCGATCTGCGGCATGGCCGGCAGATACATATCGATCGACAGCGGCCCCAGAGCGCCGAGGGCTCCGAGAATAGGCGCTATGCGCCTGGAAGACGTGTCTTGCATGAGTGGAGTATCACCTGTTCGCCCGGCGCTCGTTAAGCGTTCGCGCCGAGCTCGAAGGCTCGAGGAGTGGATCGAGCCGAAGGTTGAAGATGACAGACTGTTCATATTTTGATCGATCTAAGATATATCTTTAAGTCGGCGGTGGTCAAGCCTTTCATTCGAGCCCCCTACCACGGCGCCCCGAACGCCTGCTATCTCTCCGCCATGACCCTCATCTACAAGCTTCTCCCCGCTTCCCTCTGGCGTGAGGCCGAGGCGGCGGGCGTTTTCGCTGGCGCCGGGATCGATCTTGCCGACGGCTATATTCATTTCTCGACGCGCGCGCAGGTCGAGGAGACGGCGGCGCGTTATTTCAATGGCGTCGCCGATCTTCTGCTCGTCGCCGTGGAAGCCGAGCCTCTCGGCGATGCGCTGAAGTGGGAGCCCTCGCGCGGCGGCGATCTCTTCCCCCATCTCTACGGAACGCTGCCGGTCGCGCGCGTCGCGAAGGTCGCGACTTTGCCGATGCGCGCGGATGGCGGCCATGATTTCGCGGGGCTCATCGAATGATCGAGGTTTTTTTCGGCGATCTCGCCACCGCGCTGTTCCGCCGCCTGCCGCCGGAGACGGCGCATCAGGCGACGATCGCCGCTCTGCAGCTGATGCCGGCGCCGAAGCCGCCGCGCGACGATCCGCGTCTCGCGGTCAGCGTCCTCGGCCTCGATTTTCCCAATCCGATCGGCCTCGCCGCCGGCTTCGACAAAAACGCCGAGGTTCCCGACGCAATGCTGGCCATGGGCTTCGGCTTCGCCGAGGTCGGCACGCTGACGCCCAAGCCGCAGGCCGGCAACGCCCGTCCGCGGGTGTTTCGGCTGGCCGAGGATCGCGGAATCGTCAATCGCTACGGCTTCAACAATGTCGGCCATACGCTCGCCTATGAGCGGCTTCTGGCGCGTCGCTCGCGCGGCGGAATCGTCGGCGTCAACATCGGCGCCAATAAGGACGCCGCCGACCGCATCGCCGATTATGAGCGCGGCATTGCGGCCTTCTCCGAGCTGGCGAGCTATTTCACCGTCAATGTCTCCTCGCCCAACACGCCGGGCCTGCGCGACCTTCAAGAGAAGAACGCGCTCTCGGAGCTGTTGGCGCGCGTGCTCTCGGCGCGCGAGCGGGCGAGGCGCCGGCGGCCCGTGTTGTTGAAGATCGCGCCGGATCTTTCGCTCGAGCAGCTCGACGATGTGGTGAGCGTCGCACGCTCCCGCGAGATCGACGGGATGATCGTCTCCAACACCACTCTGGCGCGGCCGGAGACTTTGGCCTCGCCTTTCGCGAAAGAGGCGGGAGGGCTCTCGGGCGCGCCGCTCTTCGATCTCTCGACGAAAATGCTCGCCGAGACGTTTCTGCGCGTCGAGGGACAGTTTCCGCTCATCGGCGTCGGCGGCGTCGATTCGGCCGCTGCGGCGCTCGCCAAGATCGAGGCCGGGGCGAGTCTGGTGCAGCTCTATAGCGCGCTGGTCTATGAGGGGCCGGGGCTGGTGGGGCGCATCAAGAGCGGGATTTTGGAGACGCTGGAGGGGGAGGGCGTGACGCTGGCGGCGCTCGTCGGGCGGCGCGCGCGCGCGAAATAATGGGAGCGCCCCCTCCCTCACCCTCCCCCGCTAATCGCGGGAGAGGGGAACGGCGGGCGTTGCGCGAAATTTCGATGAAGGTGCGAATCTGCTCCCTCTCCCGCGATAGCGGGGGAGGGCTGGGGAGGGGGCCTTCCCACGCTGACGGAGGTGAAGCATGTCGGACGACGATCCCTTCGATCTACGCCGTTTCGTCGAGGCGCAGGCTCCCGTCATCGAGGCGGCGATGGCGGAGCTGGGCGCCGGGCGCAAGCGAACGCATTGGATGTGGTTCGTCTTTCCGCAGCTCGAAGGGCTGGGCTCCAGCCCTATGGCGATGCGCTATGCGATAAGCTCGGCGGCGGAGGCGCGCGCGTTTCTCGCGCATGAGATTTTGGGCGAGAGGCTGCGCGCCTGCACGCGTCTGGTTCTCGCCGCAAAGCATCCGCTCGCCGAGATTTTCGGCGCTCTGGACGATCTCAAATTCAAATCCTCCATGACGCTCTTCGCCGAAGTCGCGCCGCAGGAGACGCTGTTCGCGGAAGCGATCACGCGCTGCTGCGGCGGCGCGCGGGACGCGGCGACATTGCGCCGCCTAGCTCAATAGGCGGCGCGGCCTGCCACGGGGCGGGGCGGGGCGCGGAGGGCGCCGTCCGCGCCGATCTCGATGATCGGGCAGGAATAGGGGTGCGAGGGCTCGAAGGCGGGCTCGTCTTCGCCGGCGCGATGGACGGCGACGCAGGCGAGCAGCGCGCCGCTCGTCAGCAGGCCGGCGGCGTCGAGATCGGCCATTGCCGCGCGCGGAGCGACGAGGCGCAAAGGGCCGAGCGCATCGAGCGTCGCGAGGAAAGCGGCGCTATCGAAGGGCGCGAGGAAATGCAGCGCGGCGCCGGAGAGCAGCGCGGCGAGCGGCCCGGCGACGAGGCCGCCGATCGTGCCCGGCGAGACCAGCGACAGCAGCGGCGCCGAGCCATTGACATGCGCTTTGGCGATGAGGCCGAGGCCGCTGGAGACGAGCCCCGCCTGCTCGAGGAAATGCGGCGCGCCATATTGGTCCAGCGCGCCGATCAGCACTTTTTTGCCCGGCGCGGAGCGCGTCGAGGCGGGAGAATCATTCTCGCTGCGCGAGCGCGGACCGAAATCGACGGCGCCGTCTATGGTTCCGTCGAGCGAGCCGATGAGCCTTATCGAAGGCGCTTGCGCGGCGACGCCGAAGACCAGCTCCTCGAGGCTCTCGCCGCCGATCGAGGCCGGCGCGATGAGCGCCGCGGCCGCGACGGCGCGCGCGCCGGCCGCCAGCGCGCCGACCGAGAGGCCGAGCGGCGCCGCCACCGGCTCGAGGCCGGCGGAGATGATTCCGATGAGCGCGATCAGCGTCGCGCTGCTCGGCGCGGCGAAGAGAATGATGCGCTCGCCGGGCAGAAAATCGAAGCTGCGCAGATCGGCGCGAAAGGCGGCGACGCGGCGGTCGAGCTCGGCGTGGTCGATCGCCGCGCCGGTCGAGGCGTCGGCCGCGGCGAGGCGCATGGGGCGTAGCCGCGCCGCGCCGGCGATCAGCGCGTCGAGGCCGAACATGGTCAGCGGATGCGCGCGCGAGAGCGCGCGGCCGGAGTTGTCGGCGAGCGTCACGGCTCCGTCCTCCACCATGTCTCGAGCGTGGCGCCAAACAAGGGAGAGTAGCGGGGCAATTTCGACGGCCTCGCGATTTTCGTCGAGTGAGCGATCCATTGCGTCGAGGAGTGATAGAGCGGCACGATGTAGAAACCGGAGAGAAGCGCGCGGTCGTAGGCGCGCACGGCGGCGACGAAATCCTCGCGCCCGCGCGCGGACAGCAGCGCTGCGATGAGCGCGTCTATCGCCGGAGAGGAGGCTCCCGCGAGATTATAGGAGCCTTCTTGCGCGGCGCTTGCGGAGCCCCAGCGCATCCGCTGCTCATTGCCGGGCGAGGCGGAGGCGGTCCAGGTCCCGAACATCACGTCGAATTCGAACTTCTGGCGACGGCGTTGATACTGCACCTCGTCCACGAGGCGCACGCTCGCCGTCACGCCGATGCGCTGCAGCGAGGAGGCGAAGAACAGCGCCAGACGCTCCTGATCGCGATTGGCGACCATGATCTCGAAGGAGAGCGGATCGCCATTCTTCGTCAGCCGATTGTCGACGAGCCTGTAGCCGGCCTCGCCGAGCAGCTCGAGCGCGCGGCGGGCGGGCTCGCGGTCGCGGCCGCTGCCGTCATGCACGGGCGGGCGCCAGCGCCCTTCCAGAATGTCCTCGCGCACGGCGCCGGGGAAGGGGGCGAGCAGCGCCCGTTCCGCCTCGCTGGCTGGCCGGCCGGTGGAGGCGAGCTCCGATTCGTCGAAGAAGCTCTTGGTGCGCGTGTAGAGGCCGGAATAGAGATTGGCGTTGATCCATTCGAAATCGAACATGAGGCCCAGCGCCTCGCGCAGCCGCGCGTCCTGGAACATCGGCCGCCGCGTGTTGAAGACGAAGCCTTCCATGCCCTTGGGGCCGGGGCTCGGCAGAGTCTCCACGGCGACGCGCCCGTCGCGCACGGCGGGGAAGTCATAGCCGCTGGCCCAGCGCGTGGTGTTCGTCTCCTCGCGATAATCGACGACGCCGGCCTTGAAAGCCTCGAACAGAGAATTGGCGTCGCGGAAATAATTTACGTCGATCTGATCGAAATTATAGAGCCCGCGCTGCATGGGCAGCTCCTTGCCCCAATAGGCGGGGTCGCGCTTCAGCACGAGCCGCGCGCCGGGCTCCACTTCCTCGACCACATAGGGGCCGGAGCCGATCGGCGGCTTCAGCGTGGCGTCGGTGAAATGCTCGACGTCGGTCGCGTGCTTCGGCAGCACGGGCAGAAAGCCGAGGATCAGCGGCAGCTCGCGATCATTGGCGCCGGTGAGGTCGAAGCTGATCGTCTGCGCGTCCGGCGTCTCGACGCGCTTCACCAGCCCATAGGCGCTGCGCTGCTGCGGACGGCCCTTGGCCTTCAGCAGATCGAAGGAGAAGCGCACATCCGCCGAGGTGAGCGGCGCGCCATCGGAGAAGCGGGCGCGCGGATCGAGACGAAAGGTCACATGCTCGCGCGAATCATCCACCTCGATCGAGCGCGCCAGCACGCCATAGACGGTGAAGGGCTCGTCGAGCGAGCGCGCCATCAGCCGCTGAATGACATTGCCCTCGAGCCCTTGCGCGGTCGAGCCGGCCTTGAGGTTGAAGGGATTGAGGCTGTCGAAGGCGCCCTGCAGGCCGATTCGCAGCCGTCCGCCCTGTTTCGCCTGCGGATCGGCATAGGGCAGATGGTCGAAATCGGCCGGGAGAGCCGGCTCGCCATGCATTGCGAGGCCGTGGCTCTCGGCGGCGACGGCGCTCGCGCCTTGCGCCCCTGCGAAGAACAAGGGGAAAAGCGTGGCGAGAATTGCGGCGCGAATCGCTCGAATCGTCATGGGCAGACCATATTCCAGGGCGGGTGGACCGGGACAAGACGTCTTGGACGGACTCGGGGTATTCACATATGTTCTTGGAAATACGAGGGCTGCGCAGGCTTGGGCGTCTCGCCGCCCGGCGCGGGGCGGTCTCGCTCGAGGCTCGCGCAGGCCGCTGGAATTCGGCGCGTCGATTTTGTATGAGGCTAGCCGTCTACCTTTCGCCCCGTCCCAGGGCGAAGACCGAGGACGGGGAGGTAAGAGGCTCTTTCCTCGCGCGAATGACGCCCCGTGCGCCCACTCGATCGTGCACTACTCGAAAGGACGACTTATGCCAATTCAATTTCCGCGGATCGTCGCTGCGGTTCTGACGGGGGCTCTCCTCGTTTCGGCGGGCGTGGCGCAGGCTCAGCAGAAGCCGGCTCCCAGGCCTGCGGCGCCGGCTCCCGCCCCCGCCGCTCCGGCTCAGCCGGCCGCCCCCGCGGCGCAGCAGCAGGCTCCGCAAGGGCCGATCAAGGCCGATCTCGTCCCGGTGCAGCCGGAGTGGACCAAGGTCTGCGGCGCGGATCAGCAGACGAAGAAGGAAATCTGCTACACGACGCGCGATTTCGGCGCTCAGGCCGATCAGCCGCTGCTGGCGCTCGCCGTCTATGACCCCAAGGGCGAGGACACCAAGATCATCCGCCTGCTGCTGCCGCCGGGCCTGCTGCTGAAGCCGGGCTTCCGTTTCGCCGTCGGCGCCGGCGCGCTGGACGCCGGCGAGTTCGAGATCTGCTTCCCCAACGGCTGCTTCGCTCAGGCGAAGGTCAAGGCGGCGCTCATCGACCAGATGAAGAAGGCCGACAAGATGACCATTGTGGTCAAGAACCAGGTCAACAATGAAGTGACCTTCCTTCTGCCGCTGACGGGCTTCGGAAAGTCCTTCGACGGCCCGCCCGTCGACCCCAAGGTCCTCGAGGAGCAGCAGAAGAAGCTTCAGGACGAGCTGCAGAAGAAGGCCGAGGAAGAGCGCAAGAAGCTCGAGAGCCAGCAGAAGCCGGCCGCGCCCGCCGGGAAGTAACTTCGCAGGCGCCGGCGTTTCGATCTCCCGGTTGGGGGCGAGCGCCGGGCCTCGTCCCCTCGGCCGTCATTGCGAGCGGCGCAGCGACAAAGCAAATCCAGGGGCCGCCCCGCGGCTCTGGATTGCTTCGCTTCGCTCGCAATGACGGAGTGGGTTCGCATTCGAGATGACGCCGTCATGCCTGGCCGGGCGCGGGCCCGACCGGGAATTCAGAGCATCGACGCCTCTCTTGCGGCTGTCTCAGTGCCGCTTGGCCGACTTCACGCGATAATAGCCGTCGGAGGAGCGCTCGAAGGTCTCCTCGACCTGCGGATGGCGCACCGGATCGCCGGAATTGTCGGGCAGGAGATTCTGCTCCGAGACATAGGCGACATATTCCGTCTCGGAATTTTCGGCGAACAAATGGTAGAAGGGCTGGTCCTTGCGCGGCCGGACTTCCTCGGGAATGGACAGCCACCATTCTTCCGTATTGGCGAATTCGGGATCGACATCGTAGATCACGCCGCGAAACGGATAGCGACGGTGCTTGACGACCTGCCCGATCGTGAATTTGGCGCTACATTCTCTCGTCATATCGATCGACGCCATTGTTACGCTGCATACTGGAGGAAACGGTAGCGCAGCGCCGCCATTGGCGTCAACGCTGTAAAGCGCGGGCGGCGAACCGCCCGCGCGTAGGGCTCAGAAGCCGTAGATCGCCGCATAATCGGGGTCATTGGCGGCGACCTGACGGGCGAGATCGACGACGACCTTGCACTGCTTCCAGGTGGCGTCGTCCTGCATGCGGCCGTCGATCATCACCGCGCCGGTGCCGTCCGGCATCGCCTCCAGCACGCGGCGGGCGAAGGCCACTTCCGCCGGATCGGGCGAGAAGACGCGCTTGGCGATGGCGATCTGCGTCGGATGCAGCGACCAGGCGCCCGCGCAGCCGAGCAGGAAGGCGTTGCGGAACTGCGATTCGCAGGCCGGCGAATCGGAGAAATCGCCGAAGGGCCCGTAAAACGCCTTGATTCCCGCCGAGGCGCAGGCGTCCACCATCTTGGCGATGGTGTAATGCCACAAATCCTGCTGATAGGAGGGGCGCAGGCCCTGGCCCGGATCGGCGTCCGCCAGCACGCGATAATCGGGATGGCCGCCGCCGACGCGCGTCGTCTTCATCGCCCGCGAGGCGGCGAGATCGGCCGGGCCGAGGCTGATGCCATGCATGCGCGGGCTCGCCGCGGCGATGGCGTCCACATTCTTCACGCCTTCGGCCGTCTCCAGAATGGCGTGAATGAGAATGGGCTTGGTCACGCCATTGCGGGCCTCTAACTGGGCGAGCAGCTGGTCGAGATAATGAATGTCCCAGGGCCCCTCGACCTTGGGCAGCATCACCACGTCGAGCTTATTGCCGACCGCGGCGACGATCTCGATCAGATCGTCGAGAATCCAGGGCGAGTTCAGCGAATTGATGCGCGTCCACAGGCCGGTGGAGCCGAAATCCGTGGATTTGGCCATCTCGATGAAGCCTTTGCGCGCCGCCTCCTTGGCGTCCGCAGGAATGGCGTCCTCGAGATTGCCGAGCACCACATCCACTTGGCGGGCGAGCTCCGGCACCTTGGCGCGCAGCTTCTCCAAATGCGGCGGCACGAAATGGATCATCCGCTCGACCTTGACCGGAAGCTCGCGCAAGGGCGCCGGCGCGCCAATGGCGAGCGGGCGGTAGAATTGATTGGGGAGTTTCATCGTGCGGCTCTTTCTCGTAAGGGAGTGGCCGCAGCGATAGCCGGTCTTTTCCGCGGAGGGAATAGGGCGCGCCTGCGCTCGCGTTCTCTCTAAGGCGCGGCTTTCGCCTCGATTTCCGCGAACCACTAATTTTCTTCTACATGACACAATCTGCGCTTGACGCGGAGGTAACGCGCCATTAGGTTCCGCCCACTTTCGACAGGCAGTAAGTTCACGTCGTTGCAAGCGCCGCGCTCGCAACCCTTCGAACTTAAACGCTGTCGGCCTCACCTGAGACTGCCAAGCAGTTGGTAATCATGGGGCGCGCGAGCGTCCTCCAGGAAGGCACGACCCCGGAAACGGGGTCCTCTGCATGAGGAGCGCCTTGGGCCGGAGGGCCGAGGGCGCTCAGCTCGCTTGCGTTCTAGCGAACGTGGGCGGTGTATCGATTATTCGCCAATTCGCCGGGCGCGCAAATCGTGCGTCTGATCTGGAGCGAAGGAACTGGAATGCCGACGATCAGCCAGTTGATCCGCAAGCCGCGGCAACCGAAGACCTACCGCGAGAAGTCCCGCCATCTCGGGGCCTGCCCCCAGAAGCGCGGCGTCTGCACGCGCGTCTATACGACGACGCCGAAGAAGCCGAACTCGGCTCTCCGCAAGGTCGCCAAGGTGCGTCTGACCAATGGCTTCGAGGTCATCGGCTACATCCCCGGCGAGGGCCATAACCTCCAGGAGCACTCGGTGGTCATGATCCGCGGCGGCCGCGTGAAGGACCTTCCCGGCGTGCGCTATCACATTCTGCGCGGCGTGCTCGACACGCAGGGCGTCAAGGACCGTAAGCAGCGCCGTTCGAAATACGGCGCGAAGCGTCCGAAGTAAGGAGCGAGAGACATGTCGCGTCGCCATCGCGCCGAGAAGCGGGAAATCATCGAGGACGCCAAGTTCGGCGATTCCGTCGTCACCAAGTTCATGAACTCGATCATGTACGACGGCAAGAAGTCGGTCGCCGAGGCGATCGTCTACGGAGCCTTCGACATCATCGAGGCCAAGGCCAAGAGCGATCCTCTGCAGGTGTTCAAATCGGCGCTCGAGAATGTCGCGCCGGCCATCGAGGTTCGCTCGCGGCGCGTCGGCGGCGCCACCTATCAGGTGCCGGTCGAGGTTCGCAATGAGCGCCGTCAAGCGCTGGCGATCCGTTGGATCATCACGGCGGCGCGCGCCCGCAACGACAAGACGATGGTCGATCGTCTTTCGGCGGAGCTGCTCGACGCCTCCAACAACCGCGGCAATGCGGTGAAGAAGCGCGAGGACACGCACCGCATGGCGGAAGCGAACCGCGCCTTCTCGCACTATCGCTGGTAACCCTTTTCGTCGCCCTCTGATCGAGGACATCTCAAATGCCCCGTAGCCATCCCATCGAAGACTATCGCAACTTCGGCATCATGGCCCACATCGACGCGGGCAAGACGACGACGACCGAGCGTATTCTGTACTACTCCGGCAAGAGCCATAAGATCGGCGAGGTGCATGAAGGCGCCGCGACGATGGATTGGATGGAGCAGGAGCAGGAGCGCGGCATCACGATCACGTCCGCCGCGACGACGACCTTCTGGAACGGCAAGCGCCTGAACATCATCGACACGCCCGGCCACGTCGACTTCACCATCGAGGTGGAGCGTTCGCTGCGCGTGCTCGACGGCGCCGTCTGCGTTCTCGACGGCAATCAGGGCGTCGAGCCGCAGACCGAGACCGTGTGGCGTCAGGCCGACAAATATGCGGTTCCGCGCGTCGTCTTCGTCAATAAGATGGACAAGATCGGCGCCGATTTCTATCGCTGCGTCGACGATATCGTCACCAAGGTCGGCGGCAAGCCGGTCTGCCTGCAGCTGCCGATCGGCTCCGAGAATCTGTTCAAGGGCGTCATCGACCTCGTCCGCATGAAGGCGGTGGTCTGGGACGACGAGGGCCTCGGCGCGAAATATCACGACGAAGAGATTCCGGCCGATCTGCTGGACAAGGCGAAAGAGTATCGCACCACGCTGATCGAGGCGGCGGTCGAGCTCGACGACGACGCCATGGCCGCCTATCTCGACGGCCAGGAGCCGAGCGAGGAGACGCTGAAGCGCCTCGTCCGCAAAGCCGTGCGTTATACCGCCTTCCATCCGGTGTTCTGCGGCTCGGCGTTCAAGAACAAGGGCGTGCAGCCGCTGCTCGACGCGGTCGTCGACTATCTGCCGTCGCCGGTCGATCGCGAGGCGATCAAGGGCGTGGACATGAACACCGGCGACGAGCTGGTGCGCAATCCGTCCGACAGCGAGCCTTTCTCCATGCTCGCCTTCAAGATCATGGACGATCCCTTCGTCGGCACCATCACCTTCTGCCGCGTCTATTCCGGCAAGATCGAGTCGGGCACCACCGTGCTCAACTCGACCAAGGACAAGAAAGAGCGCGTCGGCCGCATGCTGCTGATGCACGCCAATAACCGCGAGGACATCAAGGAGGCCTATGCTGGCGACATCGTCGCTCTCGCCGGCCTCAAGGAGACCCGCACCGGCGACACGCTCTGCGACACTCTGAAGCCCGCGATTCTGGAGCGCATGGAGTTCCCGGAGCCGGTCATCGAGATCGCCATCGAGCCGAAGTCCAAGGCCGATCAGGAGAAGCTCGGCATTGCGCTCCAGAAGCTCGCCGCCGAGGACCCGTCCTTCCGCGTCTCGACCGATCAGGAGAGCGGCCAGACCATTCTGAAGGGAATGGGCGAGCTGCATCTCGACATCAAGGTCGATATTCTGAAGCGCACCTATAAGGTCGACGCCAATATCGGCGCGCCGCAGGTCGCCTATCGCGAGCGCCTGACGAAGCGCGTCGAGATCGACTACACGCATAAGAAGCAGACCGGCGGCACCGGCCAGTTCGCCCGCGTCATCATTATTTTCGAGCCGAACGAGCCCGGCGCCGGCAATGTCTTCGAGTCGAAGATCGTCGGCGGCTCGGTGCCGAAGGAATATATCCCCGGCGTCGAGAAGGGCATCAACAGCGTGATGGGGTCCGGCATTCTCGCGGGCTTCCCCGTCGTCGATGTCAAGGCGACTCTGATCGACGGCGGCTTCCACGACGTCGACTCGTCGGTGCTCGCCTTCGAGATCGCTTCGCGCGCAGCCTTCCGCGACGCGCTGCAGAAGGGCGGCTCGGTGCTGCTCGAGCCGATCATGAAGGTCGAGGTGGTGACGCCCGAGGAATATACGGGCTCGGTCATCGGCGACATCAACTCGCGGCGCGGGCAGATCCAAGGTCAGGACATGCGCGGCAATGCGGTCGTCGTCGATGCGATGGTGCCGCTCGCCAACATGTTCGGCTATGTCAATCAGCTGCGTTCCTTCACCCAGGGACGCGCGAACTACACGATGCAATTCGACCACTACGACCAGGTCCCCGAGGCGGAATCGAAGAAGGTTCAGGCGAAATACGCCTGATCGTCTCGACGTCGCGGAATCAGTCTCTAAAGGAGTGTGGCCATGGCCAAGGAAAAATTCTCACGCACGAAGCCGCATTGCAACATCGGCACGATCGGTCACGTGGACCATGGCAAGACGTCGCTGACGGCGGCGATCACCAAGGTTCTGGCCGAGACGGGCGGCGCGACCTTCACGGCCTATGACCAGATCGACAAGGCCCCGGAAGAGCGCGCGCGCGGCATCACCATCTCGACGGCGCATGTCGAGTATGAGACCGCCAATCGCCATTACGCCCATGTCGACTGCCCCGGCCACGCCGATTATGTGAAGAACATGATCACCGGCGCCGCGCAGATGGACGGCGCCATCCTCGTCGTCTCCGCCGCCGACGGCCCGATGCCGCAGACCCGCGAGCACATCCTGCTCGCTCGTCAGGTCGGCGTGCCGGCGCTGGTCGTGTTCCTGAACAAGGTCGACATGGTCGACGATCCCGAGCTGCTCGAGCTCGTCGAGCTCGAGGTTCGCGAGCTTCTGTCGAAATACGAATTCCCCGGCGACGATATTCCGATCACCAAGGGCTCGGCCCTGGCGGCGCTCGAGAATAAGACGCCCGAGATCGGCCA